>DVNK01000038.1 GCA_018714445.1 Candidatus Fimadaptatus faecigallinarum
TTATGTTCAATTCAATCGCTCGATGCTCGCTAAAACATCTCGCTCTCGCTCTCTCAAAAAACTGACTGTTCTTTGCTTCTTTCCAACTCAGTCCTTCCGGACTTCGTCAGTTCATACTGTATCGTTTTCAAGGATCGCTCTCTGCTCAACTCCCGATGCACTCTTGAGCATCTCTCGCTCATCTCGTGCGCCGCTCGCTGGCAGCTCATATATAATACCACGTTCTCCCGCCTTTGTCAATACCTTTTTGGACTCTTTTTTCGGTTTTTTTGAACTTTTTGCCGGGAAGCACCCGCGCGTATCGCCGTCTCGGGAATCGCTTCTATATAATACGCGGCGGAATGGACCAACGTCCATTCCGCCGCTCAACATCACATTAGGCCAATCGATTCGCCGTCCGGCTCAATCCAGCTTGCCCGGCAGCGGTATCGTATCCAGACTTACCAGCGGTATGCCCCGATATTCGGTGCGCGGCTCGCCCTCTACCAGCGCGCACGCTATCACGACTATCTCAAAGCCGATCTTGTCCGCCAGCTCCAGCGCCGCGCTGATCGTGCCGCCCGTGGATACCACGTCGTCCAGGAAGCACAGCTTCTTGCCGACGAACTGCTCGTACTTCTCGCGCCCGATCCACAGCTCCTGCTGACCGTGCGTAGTTATCGATTCCACTTTGACGCCGACCGGATCGATCATGAAGCTCTTGCGGCTCTTGCGCAGCTCCAGGTAGCGCGGCTGATTCGCGCAGGTCGTTATCGCCTGCGTCAGCCCGCACGACTTGGTCTGCACCGTGACAAAGCCGTCGAACTTGTACCCCGCCAGCTTTTTGGTGAGCTCGGCCGCCGCGACGCGGTTCCACTCGGCCTCGCCCGTCATGTCAAACGAATATATCCAAAACCCATCGCCTATGTCCAACAGCGGCAACTCCACCGGATAGTCCGGAGCGAGGTGCACGGTATGCGTCTTGGGCCAGTCCATATCCCGCACCTCCTTATGCCAGACCTATGTAAGCGCCGAAGTACCGCACCAGTATGCCCACGACCATGCCCAGGAACGGATTCTTGGACCAAGCGGTCACGCCCAGCGCGATGTAGCCGCTCATCGAGTTGTCCGACGCCGACACCGTCGCCAGGTTGGGCGCAAACGTCAGCGCGAATCCTATCACCAGCAAAAAGCCCGATATGCTCTGCGCCGGCAGATAACGGCCCAGCCGGCCTACCAGACCCACCAGTATCAGTATGCCCATCAGCAGCATGAACACTATGCCGCACGCCACCGGCCACGGCGCACCCGCAGTGCCCGAGATTATCGCCTCGATTGGCGGGCCGCCGAACAGCGCGCTGGGCACGTCGGCCAGCGAGTTGATTATCGACAGATGGTCGAAGTTCTGCGAAGTGCCCGCAAGGCTGGCCGTTATGCCGCCGAACGATATGTTCGCGCCGATGTTGAGCATCATTATGCTCAGCGCGCCCAGCACCACCGTCAGGTTGAGCACGGGCTTTATCGGCTTGAAGTCGCGCCAGTATTCGCGCTTCCAGATGCGCCATTCGCCGCTCATCTCGACCGGCTTGCGGCCCTGCTCGACGACCGTCGTCAGGTCAACGCGCCGCTTCTGCAGGAACAGGAAGTCCGCCGTAGACACCGCTACCGACACGAATATCGTCCACACGACGTTATTGGCGTCGTTTATCGACAGCGCGTACGCTATCAGCGCCGACACCATCGACACCAGCGTTATGCGCTTTTCCTGCTTGAACATGTCCCAGGACACGCCCGCCAGCATAAGGCCCACGCCGCTCATCATGCCCGACACGACCGCCGTGCCCGCAAAGTCCGCAATGCGCGTTATGCCGCCGCACAGCCCCAGTATCACCATCAGCACCGTCGCCAGCAGTATCGAACTCACGTTGTTGCGCAGGTCCTTGTCCACGCTGGCCACGGTTATCGTCTCGGCCTGACTCGATATCGGCGTCACCGAACCGGTCAGCAGGTTGCCCACCGCGCCCACCAGGTACGCAAATCCTGCAGGCTTGAGCGCAAATCCGCGCGCCTGCGCGTACAGCAGCTGCGGCACGCCGTTGACTATGACCGCAATCACAGCCAGCAGGAACGGGCCAATGTTCATCCAGAATTCCACCGCCATCACTCCTCCACATAGATACCATTATCATACAACATTCGACGCCGTATTTCAAGCGTCGCGCGCGCAATTTTGAATCAGCTGTAAAGAAAAATCGGCACATGTGGTTCTATTATGTGTATTATTACAGCCAACACGTCGCGCGATGCGCAGCAGCACGTATTTGTGCCCGAATTCGTACAAAAGCATGTTGTTTATGAGTTTTACATTCTGCACATTGCTTTCTACGATAACATATGGTATAATATGTTAAAAGGTGGGATGTAAAATGTGATATATCCAACTCAATGCATCTATTGCGTTAATTCGAACGGCATCCCGGTTTAGAACCGTCACATTTGGTCCAAGCAAGCGCCCGACCCGAGCAGTCGCATTCATGCCCAAAACGACAACGTGCAGCGCACTGCTCGCATGCCGTCACCCACCAGCCCGACCAACGCGCAAATTGCAGCTGAGCCACAGGTTGGCAGTGCAGCATATGCGCAATCAGCAAACTTTCGCAATAAGGGAGGCGATACAATGCTCAGCAAAAGCGTACGTTTTTCACTGACCGTAGCGGCCATATACTTGGCCTGGGTACTGATCTCGGGCATGGCGCTCGCGTTTACGCCCATGGGTTCTACATGGATCTACGCGCTCAACGGGTTGCTGCTCGGGCTGATGCCGCTGGCATATCAGCTGACATGCGGCACACGGCCGCGCAGCCCGCAGCCAATAGCGCTGGCAGGCGGACTGACAGCGCTCATCGCAACGATACTGTGCGTCAACTACCTCGACGAGATATACGCAGGCTCGACCCGGCTTATAGCGCTGACGGCCGGGTATCTGATCGGACTATGCTGGTACGGCGACAGCAGGCGCGCAGTCGCGTTGACGGCGGTGGGCGCGCTCGTGGCGGCCGCGGTAGGCGCATGGCTGCTCTACGGCCTGCAGGGCGCATTGACCACCGGCATGGCGGCGCACTCGCTGAACATGCGCCTGCCGCTGTATTTTGCCACGGCAGTCGCCCTACTGCTGGGGCTTGCGCTGCCGCTGCCCAGGCTCGCGCGGCGCGTCACTGTGCCGCTTGCGATAGTCGCGGTACAGCTTGTCGTCATAGTCGCCGCACTGCTCGGATACAGCGGGGTCGCGCGCAACGGCTTTGTGTCATTCTGCACCAATCTCGCGCTGGGACTCAGGACCAATTACGCGTACTGCCTGTACGTCGGCATAGCCGGCATGCTGTTAAGGCAGCTGTTGACCATAGCGCTGGCCGGCAGTCCGTCCGCGTCAAAGGCCGCGCCGGCGCGCCCGGTTAGCGGTCGCCCGGCAAATCAGGCCCCGTAATCCGCCCGGCAACGCCAAACAGACCGGCCCGCTTTCTGCGTGAGAAAGCGGGCCGGTTTACTTTCAAGCATTACGCATACCGCCAGCTTGGCTAAACCTGCAGCAACGGCAAATGGCATATGCAAATCATTCCATAACGCCCGTTATAACAAACGCATTTTGAAGCATCATCCATGCGTCATTGCAAAAAAGGCTTTAAACGATGCGCTCTGTCCAGCTGCTGGGTCTTTATCCAACGGTCTGGCCCGCTTTCTGCGTGAGAAAGCGGGCCGTTAACATATCCGCACAATATCCGCACAATATCCGCGCCGGCGCGCCGCGGCTTACAGCTCCGCGCGCACCTTGAGCGCCACGTCAGGCACGTTGGTTATGACCTGCGCGCCCTCCAGCATGAAGCGCCGCATGTCGCCGGGATCGTCGACGGTCCACGGGCGCACAATTATGCCCGCCGCCGTAGCCGCGCTCATGAAGCCCGGCTCGTACAGGCTGGCATAGTGCGGATGCAGCGCCTGCGCACCCACCGCGCGCGCATAGTCCCAGTCCCGCACCATCCGACACGAGTACAACAGCCCTATCGACGCGTGTTTGTCCAGCTCGCGCACCCGCATCAGCGCCGGATGGTTGAACGACGAGTACACGATCCGCCCTTCCATGCCGAACTCGTGCACCAGGTCGACCGTGCGCTGCTCCAGGCCCTCGAATCCACGCGGATTCAGTCCGGACTTTATCTCTATGTTCAGCAGCAGCGCGTTGTCGCGCATGAACTCCAGCACCTCGCTCAGCAGCGGCGGGCGCTGGCCCATGCCGCAATCCAGCGCGCGTATCTCGTCCCAGGTGAGGTCGGCAATCTCGCCATGGCCATCAGTCGTGCGGTCGACGGTGTTGTCGTGCATGACTACAACCCGCCCATCCGCCGACAGCGACACGTCCAGTTCGATGCCGTCCGCGCCCAGTTCGGCCGCGCGTTTGAATGCCGCCAGCGTGTTTTCGGGGAACTGCTTGCTTGCGCCTCTGTGCGCCCAGATCAGCGTGTTCATATTTATTCATCCTCCTGCATTTGTTTGCCGATTATGCGAACCCTCCAGCCCCATCACAGCGGTTTGCGGGCCATGAAATAGCGCATGCTTATCCGATAGCCCGCCGCGCCGTAGAGCTGCTCCAATCCTGAATACGTATATCCTATGAACCCGCGCGCCATGCCCGCCCTGCGCAGCGCGCCGGTTGCCGCACACACCAGCGCCCGCGCTATGCCCCGGCCGCGCCGCTCGGGCACGACCGCAACGCACGCAATGCCGCCCATGCCCGCGGCCGCCTCGCCACACCCGGCTATCAGCACGCCGACCACGCGCGCCGCTTCAACGGCCAGCAGTGCCCGCCGCGCACCCGGCACATACAGCTGTGCCGGCTCGTAATAGCGCTCAAACGGAGCATGCGCCGCACGCGCGCACTCCAGCGTTGCTGCACGGTCGCGCACCTCGGCCCAACGCAATTCCACGCCGGCCGGCGCTTCATCCGAATCTGCCGCGCCATCCAGCGTCGCGCCATCCGCGCAGGACTGCCAGCCAAATTCGGCGCACATGTCGAAGCACTCGCACTCGCCCCAGGCGTGCCGGTAGCCGCGCCGCACGAAGAACTGCCGCGCAGCGTCTGCCGCGACTTGCGGCTCGCTGCCTGTCGGGGCGCGCGCTTCTCTGTCTTGCCCGGCATGCGGCTCATCTTGCGCCGCGACTTGCGACTCGCTGCCTGTCAGAGCGTGCGCTTCTCTATCTTGCCCGGCATGCGGCTCATCTTGCGCCGCGACTTGCGGCTCGCTTCCTGTCGGGACGTGCGCTTCTTCGCCTTGCTTGACATGCGGCGCATCCACTGCCGCGACTTGCGGCTCGCTGTCTGACGGGGCGTGCGCTTCTCTGCCTTGCCCGGCATGCGGCTCATCTTGCGCCGCGCCTTGCGACTCGCTGCCTGTCGGGGCGTGCGCTTTTTCGCCTTGCTTGGCATGCGGCTCATCTTGCGCCGCGACTTGCGACTCGCTGCAATCCGGGCCGCAAGGCAAAATCGACGGCACGCCGGGCAGCAGATAGTCATCGCCCGCGCCTACGCTCACTTCGGCATAGCCCTGCTCGCACAGCAGCGCCTCGCAGCGCGCAAGCAGCGCCGAACCTATGCCCTGCCGCCGCGCGCGCTCGTCGACGCACAGCATTAGCACCGTGTTCCGCCGCATCACCGCCGCGCCCATCAGCCGGCCGCGCTCGCGCCACTCCAGCACGACGTTGGCCGGATGGCCCAGCGCGGCCTCAACCGCTTCATCCGAGCGCACCGCCCAGCCAAAGTTGCGCCGAAACAGTTCCGCCAGTTCCCGCACCCGCACCCGATCCGCCGCATGCGTAATATCCATCGTGTCGCCTTTCCGCGCAAGCGCGCTCTTTTTACCATATTATAGCACAGTTTGAAGCCGCGCGGTAGTTGAATTTCAGCCCTGCGCCGCGCAATATCATGTCAACCCCGCCCTATGCCCCGATCAATTATCCGCCTTTAAATCGCCGCATCCGCCACGCGCCGCTTTAACGCCCGCGTGCGCGACGGCGCGGTTGGGTTTGGGTATAATTAGATATCATATTGGCGGAGGCGGAGTATGGGTAAATGCTATCTGTGCCCGCGCATGTGCGGCGTCGACCGGCGCACTGAGCGGGGATTCTGCGGCATGGGCGAGGCGCCGGTCATAGCGCGCGCCGCACTGCACCACTGGGAGGAGCCCTGTATAAGCGGCACGCGCGGTTCGGGCACGGTGTTCTTTTCGGGCTGCACGCTGCGCTGCATATACTGTCAAAACCACGCCATCAGCCGCGAGGGCGTGGGCGTGCCGATAGACACGGCGCGGCTGCGTACGATATTCGAGCGGCTGGTGCGCGAGGGCGCCCACAACATAAACCTGGTCACGCCCACGCACTTTCTGCCCGCGATACTGCCCGCGCTCGAGCAGCCGCTGGGCGTGCCCATCGTAATGAACACCGGCGGCTATGAGCGCGTCGAAACGCTGCGCAGCATCGAGGGGCGAATAGACGTATACCTGCCCGATCTCAAGTACTGCGACGAGCAGCTGGGCCGGCGCTTCAGCGGTGCGCCCGACTACTTCGAGCACGCCGCGCGCGCACTCAAAGAGATGGCCCGGCAGGTCGGCGCACCGGTTTACGACGCCGACGGCATAATGCGTCGCGGCATGATAGTGCGGCATCTGGTGCTGCCGGGACACCTGGGCAACACGTTCCGCGCGCTGCGCTTTATAAAGAACGAACTGCCCGCCGGCACTCCGGTGAGTCTGATGGCACAGTACACCCCGTGCGTGCCCACGCCCTACCACGAGTTGAACCGCACGCTCAGCCAGCTCGAATACGACACCGTCGTCAACGAACTGCTGCGCCTGGGCCTGACCGAGGGCTATGTGCAGGAACTGGAGAGCGCGCGCGAGGACTTCATACCGCCGTTTGAAAAGCTGGAGATATAGCGCGCCGCAGCAAACCCCCGCACGCTCCGAAGCGCGGCGCGGCCGGCGGCAATAACTTGCGCACCGTGCGGGTCGCGGTGCCGACATGCTCAGGCACTGCATGGACGCGGATGCCGATATGTGCACTGTACCGTGCGAACTGCGGTGCTGACGCGCCAAATGCGCCGCGCTGATCCGAACGCTGATATATGCGCCTAACATCGTGGGCCGCGGTGCTGACGCGCCAAATGCGCCGCGCTGATCCGGACGCTGATATATGCGCCTTACAACGTGGGCCGCGGCGCTGACGCGCCAGATGCGTTGCGCTGATCCGGACGCCGATATATGCGACTCACAGCGCAGGCCGCAGCGCTGAACAAATACAATCGCCGACACGCGCACCGCATATCAGGCACGCTCGAAGCACGGCGCGACTGCCGGCATGCGCGCCATGCAGACCGGCAATACAATCCGTTGCGGCTTTGACCTGCGAGCTGCAGCAGCCCATACCGGCGCTTTGACCGCTCACGATTTTATACGGAGGGATAACGACATGCTGACAGTTATACTGAATGGTTCGCCCCACGCCCGTGGCGACACCGCACAGCTGATAGCCGCACTGCGCTCGGAACTGCCCGGACAGGTCGAAGAGGTGCGCGCCTACTCGAACGACATCGCGCCCTGCAACGACTGCCGCTGGTGCCGCACGCACATAGGCTGCGTACGGCGCGATGGCATGCAGCGCGTGTACGAACTGCTCGAGCGCGCCGACAACGTGGTGGTTGCCTCGCCGGTGTACTATTCCGAGCTGACGGGGCGTCTGCTGGATCTGATGAGCCGGTTGCAGACCTACTACTCGCGCACGCGGTTCATGGGCGCAAAGTCACCGCTCAGCCGTCCCCGGCATGGCGCAATACTGCTGGTGGGCGGCGGCGACGGCGAGCCCGACACCGCGCTTACCACCGCGCGGCGGCTGTTGCACTGCGTGGGCGTAAGCGAGCCCGAATGCGCGATGAGCCTGCGCACCGACGAACTGCCCGCTGCACAGGATGAGCCCGCGCTCGCCGCCGCGCGTGATATCGGCCGCAAACTCGGTGAGCAGTGCGGCTGACGCGCCCCGGATGGCCGGCTCTACATTTGAGCGCTGCCCATACTGGCGTTTGTGCGCATCGATCATAATTGCCCTGCATTCGTTTGCGTTTTGCCAGCGCAAATGTCGGCAAAGCTATGATTGCTTTATGTGCACTGGCGGCACGGTTGGCCGCAACTCGCCTGGCGCGTTGCGGCGGCATGGCTTACGATACGTGCAAAGCGCTTTACGAGCATCGGCTGCGCACTGGTGACGATGCGTAATTGCGTTTGGCGCTTTCCGGCGGCATGACTTACGATACGTGCAACGCACTTTACGAACATCGGCTGTGCACTGCCGACGATGCGTAATTGCGTTTGGCGTATATCGGCGGCATGGTTGACGATAAATGCAAAGCGTCCTACTGGCACCGGCCGCGCGCTACCGACGATGTATAATTGCGTTTGGCGCTTTCCGGCGGCATAGTTTACGATACATGCAAAGCGTCCTACTGCCATCAGCCGCGCATTGCAGACGATGCGTCATTGCGTTTGGCGCTTTCCGGCGGTGCAAATCATAGCATTGCGCGCGACCAACCAGTCCATAATAACGATGTACTTATTGCCGGTGCGAAGGGCGTAGATGCCCTTGACTGCCGCGCAACAGCCCGGCCCGACGGCATGTGGCACCGGCGCGGCTGAGCACGCATTGACCCGAGGAGGCAAAATAACATGCGCAAATTCGCAGCGCTAATAATCACACTGATGCTTATGCTGTGCACGGGCTGCAGCGGGCAGACGCCTGCGCCGTCCGCGCCGCCCAGCGCCACCAGCGGACAATCGCCCGCGCCGTCCGCGGATGACGCGGTCACGCCGTCCTCGGGCACTGCATCGCCGTCAACCATGCAGCCCACCGCGCAGGGCTTTGAACTGCACGTGCTGGACGTTGGCAAGGCCGACTGCCTGCTGTTAGCGTGCGACGGCCTGTACATGCTGGTCGACACCGGCGAAAAGGAGGACGAACAGACCATACGCGACTACCTGACCGCGCAGGGCGTCACCCGGCTGGAACTGCTGGTGGCGACGCATCCCGACAAGGATCACATAGGCGGCATGCCATGGGTGCTGCGCGAATACGACGTGGCACAGGCCTGGATATGCCCGCTGAGCCGCGAGAGCGATCCGTACATGAGCATGATGGTGGCGCTGTCGGCCGAGGGCACGCCGGTCGAGCACCCCATGGCGGGCTATGCCGGCTCGTTGGGCAGCGCAACGATAGAAGTGCTGTCGCCCAACGACGCGCTGCTGGCCGACGGCGACAAGAACGAATGCTCGCTGGTATTGCGCGTGACGTATGGCCAGACGCATTTTCTGCTGATGGCCGATGCCCAGAAGGACGCCGAACAGTATCTGCTGGACTCGGGCCGCGACCTCAGCGCCGATGTGCTCAAGGTGGGCCACCACGGCTCAGACAAGGCCACGACGCGCAAGCTGCTGCGCGCAGTAAATGCCGAATATGCGGTGATCTCCGGCAACAACCCCGACAGCGATACGCTGGACAAGCTCTCGGAAGAGGGCGCAATCGTGCTGCGCACCGACGTTGACGGCACCGTCGTGTTCCGCTCGGACGGCGAGTCGATAAGCGTGCGCACGGAGCACTCGGAAGCACAGGCGGCCTGACGCGCGCCCGCAGGTAAAGCGCAGAAAACGACGCTGAAGCCGGGTTCACTGCGCGATGCGGTCAGAGCCGATATACCTGGTCATTGCTGTGCGATGTTGCCGCAGATGGCTATGCCTTGTTGTGGCCGCGCGGCGGTATGGCGAATGGTTGTACCCCATTGCAGCCGAGCGACTTCTCGGAGAACTTGCATGCTCCAGCGCGGCCGCGCGGTGGCATGGTGAACGGTTGTACTCCATGACAGTTGAGCAACTTTTCCGCAAACGAGCATACTCTATCGTGGCAGCGAGGCGGTATGACGAACGGTTGCACCCCATCGCAGTCGTCCGACTTTTCGGCAAACGAGCATGCGCCACCGTAGCCGTGCGGCGGCATGGCGAACGGCTGTACTACGTCGCAGCCGCGCGACTTTTCAGCGAACTAGCATGCTCCATCGCGGCCACGCGGCGGTATGGCGAACGGTTGTACCTTATCGCAGTCGTCCGACTTTTCCGCAAGCGAGCATGCTCCACCGTGGCCGTGCGGCGGCATGGCGAACAGTTGTACTACGTCGCAGCCGCACGACTTTTCAGCGAACTAGCATGCTCCATCTTGGCTGCGCGGCGGTACTGCGGCCGTTCGTTGACATATCATGGTTGCGCGACAGTGCCACTACTGATTAACTCGACGGCGAATGGCGTCGCGCCGTTTGGCAAACGCCATCGCGACTATGCGTGCAGTCTCCGCGCCGTCCGCTCGATGCAGCACCGCGCCGCCATCGACGGCGCCGCCATGACAAGCGCGGCAAACCAATCTTTCAACCGCGCGGCGATAATGCGCCGCGTTTACCCCTCGACCAACTACATTAAATAGAGGTGATAATAGCCATGAAATTGATGATAGCATCAGACATACACGGCTCGGCGCTGTACTGCCGCGCGATGCTGGACGCGTTTGAACGCGAAAATGCCCAGCGCCTTATACTGCTGGGCGATATACTCTACCATGGGCCGCGCAACGACCTGCCCGACGGCTATGCGCCCAAGCAGGTGATAGCACTGCTGAACCCGCTGCGCGAAAAGCTCATGTGCGTGCGCGGCAACTGCGAGGCCGAAGTCGATCAGATGGTGTTGGAATTCCCGGTGCTGGCCGACTATGCGCTCATGGCGCTGGGCGAGCGCATGATCTACATTACCCACGGCCACCTGCACGGCGAAGACAATCCCCCGCCGCTGTGCCCGGGCGACATACTGCTGTGCGGACACACGCATGTTGCGCGGCTGGCCGATCATGCCGGTTTTACATATATGAATCCCGGTTCGGTTTCGCTGCCCAAGCAGGACACCCCGCGCTCGTACATGACGCTGGACAACGGCGAGTTCACCTGGAAACGCCTGGACGATGGCCAGGCGTACATGCACCGTGCATTCGTGGTCTGAGCCACGGCGCGCACCCAAGCCGAACCATACGTGCATGCAGCGTCAAACTTGCCCGATATAACGAAATCGCCCGCGCGCTGCGTGGGCGGTTTTATTTGTATAGTGTCGCATGCCGTTCTGATGATGGCCATGGTAGCGCGCCTGTCACGCGGTCGGGCCATTTGCAGATTGCGCATTCGTGAGATTTGGCCCGATTGTGCTTCAACCTCGTTGCGGAGCATTTGCCTTTGCATGTTGTACCTTCAGGCGATTTGGCCACGTTGTGCGTCAACTGCGTTGTGGGGCATTTGCCCTTTGCATGTTGCTATTTCAGGCGATTTGGCCCCGCTATGCGTCAACCTCATTGCGGGGTGATTTGCCCTTTGCATGTTGTTCTTTCAGGCGATTTGGCCCTGCTGTGCGTCAACCACGTTGCGGGGCATTTGCACTTTGCACGTCGCTCCTTCATGCGATTTTGCCCCGCTGTGCGTCAACTGCGTTGCCGGGCGATTTGCACTTTGCATGTCGCTCCTTCAGGTGATTTGATCTCACTGTGCGCCGATCACGCTGCGGGCAATTTGCATATTTGGCATTGCAGCGCACCCCAGCTTCAACAGCAATGACATGTTATCAGGCACGACCGCACTTAACGCAACTCGGTACAGCTATTGCCGCCCGACGGTCATATGGCTTTGCGCGAAGTTAAACGCACTGCCAGGCGTCTGGCAATGCGCTCTTGATGTTGAAGCCCTTTGCATATCCGCTATGACCGTGTGTCGCCGGCGCGTCAAACGCCTGCCGCCACGCCATTTGATAGCACATACTGCCGCCACGCCGCCTCCGCTATAGGCACAGCGCTTACAGTTCAAGCCCAGATCTGTTCAGCTTAAGCTCACGCCTGGTTCAGCTGCGTTCGGCAAATTCGGCTCAGCTCCCTGCCCTTGACGGTACAACCGTGCTCAGCTGCCGGCGCAACTTTCCGCATCCTGTGCCGGCGCCGCCGCAGCCAGCGCCTTTTCCAGCGCCGCCGCGCGCTTTACCAATTCGCACATGAACTCGCCCCAGCCGGCGTCGCGCGCCTCGCCGGGCAGCGCCATGTACCCGCGCACGCACTCAAGCAGCGGCCGCGCAGTCTCGCTGAGCTGCCGGGCATTGTGTTCGGCCTGAGCGCGCTCGTCCAGCAGCGCCTCCAGCGTGGCCAGCATGTCGCATACGCGCTTCTCGCCAGTGCCGGCCCGGCGCACGCGCTCCAGCGCCGCATCCACCGGACGCGCAGTCGTGTATGGCGACGGCGGAGTCAGTCCCTGCGCCCGCAGCCGCTCCAGCACTCGCTCGACCACGTCCGGCCGACTGCGCAGCATCGCCCGGTACTTGTTCTGATAGCGCAGCATCAGCCGCTGATCGCCGCCCGACAGTCGCGTCACGCATGCGCGAACGCTCTCGCCGCTGGCGCGCGCTGTAAGTATCTGTTCAGTCAACTGTTCGGCCTCTCCGGCGTCAAACGGCGTGAACCGCGCGCGCCGCTCGCCATCGCGGTTCTGTGCGTAGTAGAAGTTGCGTATGCTGTTGGGGCGACGGCCCGTGCTCTGCGCCGTCGCCTCGAACACCTCGCGCAGTGGCCGGCCCTGTTCGCGCGCCTGCCGCGCACGCTCCATCAGCGCCGCCGTTTCCGCCTCGCTCCAGCCGGCCCTGCCCATCCTTGCCTGCATATGTCAACCACCTTTCATATACTTCTACTACAAGTATTGCTTAAATGGCCTGTCCATATACCTGTGTTGGAAAAAATATTTGCATTTATTGCGCATTTACACATCTCCGCCGGACGCCCGCCGCGCCTGCTCGCCGGCGCACTCAACGCGCTGCCCGTCAGGCTCCCTCATCGCCGTCGCGATATGGCGCATGTTCAAACTGCTCAGGCGATATGGCAAATGCAAAGCATCGACGGACATGACATGCGTGTGCGCGAGCGCCTATACCGGCTGGACACGGCAGCTTCGATTAAGGCTGCCCCGCAAGCATATACGGCAACGCCAATGCGACCGCGATGGGCCAAGCTTGCAATGCCCGCACCGCCAACAATCAATCCGACCAACTCGGCCGTGCGACAGACAGCGCTTGTCCATTTTATCGTCAGCGCGACCAACCGCATGCGCGACGTACTTGCCAGCGCGGCCAACCGCATGCACGGCGCACTTGTCAGCGCAGCCAACCGCACGCGCGGTGCACTTGCCAGCGCGGCAAACCGCACGCGCGGTGCACTTGCCAGCGCGGCAAACCGCATGCACGGCGCACTTGCCAGCGCGGCAAACCGCATGCGCGGTGCACTTGCCAGCGCGGCCAGCAGCCGCCCATCACATGCCCACTGCGTTTGCACAGCGTTGACGACAGGCTGCCATGCGCATGGCGCTAACCCGGCACAACATCCGGCTCCGAGCTGCACAGATCTATGAACGCCTTTACCGCCGCAGTCAGGTATTTGTGCTTGTGCCATACTGCGCTGAACTCGTATCTCAGCTCCACACCCTGTATCGCGCGCGCGCATACCCGGCCCGCCGCCACGTCGTCGCGCACCAGCCGCTCCGGCAGCAGCGCCACGCCCAGCCCGGCTTCGACCGCGCGCACCAGCGCCTGAGTGCTGGCGCTTTCCCAGGCCGGCTCGACTGCGTGGCCGCGCTCCTCCAGCAGCCGGTCGACCAGCGCGCGGCATGCGCTGCCCGGTTCGCGCAACAGCAGCGGTTCGCGCAACACGTCGTCCAGCGCGACCTGTTCCGGCTCGCACAGGCGGCTGCCCTGCGCCACTATCAGCGTCAGCACATCCCCGCCAAACGGCTGCGAGATCAGCTCGGGCGACACGCTCGCGCCCTCGGTCAGCGCTATGTCCAGCTCGCCGGCCATCAGCGCCTGCGTCAGTTCCTGCGCATTGGCCACCCGCGCGCGCACCCGCATGCCCGGCCGCGCGCTCATGAACCGCCGCACCAGGCCGGGCAGTTCGCAATTGCCTATCGCCGTCGTCGCCCCGACCCGCAGCACGCCAGTCGCATCCCAGTTCAGCAGCCGGCGCTCCAGCTCGCCGAACGTCTCGTCGACGTGCAGCGCGTAGCCATACAGCTCGCGCCCGCATTCGGTCGCACACAGGCCCCGGCCCAGCCGCTCGAATAGCCGCACGCCATAGTAATGCTCCATCTCCTGTATCGCGCGGCTCACGGCGGGCTGAGCTATGTGCAGCTGCTGCGCCGCGCGGGTCATGTTCATTTCCTCATATACCGCTATGAATATGCGCATGTGTCTTATCGTCATCGGACGGCGCTCCTCTCTCAGGCAGTTGGGCCGCAAAGCATATCTTATGCGATATCTCTTATGGGTTTATGATACCATTTTGCTTATTTCAATGCAACAGCAACCGCATGTCAGCCGCTGCTTTCGGCCCGGCGCAAGCTCCGTCTGACGCATGCCCGGCGCGGCCGCGCTCGCAACATGTCCGCCGTGCGCTTGCCGCGCCGACCCGACGCTGCGCCGTCACCGACGATACGCCGCCACAGATGTCACACCGCCACCAATGCCGCTGCGCCGTCACGACGATACGCCGCTACAGATGCCACACCACCCACGACGCTGCGCCGCCCTCGACGCTACACCGCCACCGACGCCGCTGTGCTGTCCCGACGATACGCTGCCACAGATGCTACACCACCCCCGACGATACACCACCCTCGACGCTGCGCTGCCCCGACGCTACGCCGCCCCGGTACTACGCCCTGCCGCCGTCTCCCCATGGCAAGCCATACCTAATATGATATCGATCCGATGAAATAATAGCATTTTACATATCGCCGCACACGCGGTATCATGTTATCGAGGGGGAGATGGCATGGAACAGAAGCCCGTCGCCCGCGGGCGGCATACGCTGTGGACGCTGTTTACGTCGATGCTGTACATAAGCTCGTTCACATTCGGCGGAGGATTCGTAATAGTCACATTCATGAAGCGCAAGTTCGTAGACGGCCTGCACTGGCTCACCGAGGACGAGATGCTCGACATGACCGCGCTGGCTCAGAGCGCACCCGGCGCGATTGCCGTCAATGCCGCGATACTGGTCGGCCGGCGCGTCGCGGGCACGGTGGGCATGCTGGTGGCGGTCGCCGGCACGATAATCCCGCCGATGGTGATACTGTCGGTTATATCGCTGTTTTACGAGGCGTTCGCGCACAATCGCTGGGTCGCCGCGGCGCTGAGCGGCATGCAGGCCGGCGTGGCCGCCGTGATATGCGACGTGGTGATAAACCTGGGCAGCCGCGTAGTCAAGGAGCGCAGCGCGCTGTCCATCGCGATAATGGCGATAGCATTCGTCGCGGCGGCGGTGTTCGACGTGAACGTAATAATCATAATACTGTGCGCAGCGGCGGTTGGCGCAGCGCGCATACTCATCGAGCGCGCAAGGAGGAAGGCCGGATGATTTATCTGCAACTGCTGCTCAGCTTCATGCAGGTGGGGCTGTTCTCGGTCGGCGGGGGCTACGCCGCCATGCCGATCATACAGGCGCAGGTCGTCGAGCGCTACGGCTGGCTGACGCTGCGCGAGTTCACCGATCTGATAACGATAGCCGAGATGACTCCCGGCCCTATCGCGATCAACTCGGCCACGTTCGTGGGCATACGGCTGGCCGGACCGCTGGGCGCCATCGTGGCCACGCTGAGCTGCATACTGCCCTCGATAGTCGTGGTATCGCTTATGTCATGGTTCTACTCGCGCTACCGGTCGTCCAACGGCATGCAGTCGGTGCTGGCATGCCTCAGGCCCACGGTCGTGGCGCTGATAGCGTCGGCGGCGCTGTCGATACTGCTGTTGGTCGTGTTCGGCGAAGCCGGGCCCGGTGCAGGCGCGATCAGCTGGAGCGGCCTGGCGCTGTTTGCCGCGGCGCTGGCGCTGCTGCGCATAAAAAAGCCCAATCCGATACTGGTCATGTCGCTGTGCGGGGCGGTCAATCTGGCGCTGTACGCGCTGACCGGCGCGCAGTAGTCTGAATCGGAGTGAGCCGGAATCGGCCGGCGGCAATGGCCATTCTCCGGCGTGAGGTCGCCAGCGGCAGGGTCGCTATGATAGCGATATGCTGGCCGCGATTGCTTTGCGTCCGGCATGACACTGTTCATCGCAGCGCGCGATTGCATCGGAATGGTTGGCACGTCGCCGTTATGCCGGACAGTCCACAACATGTCTTGACATAATCGACGCAGCATTGATGCGCCAACATGTCTAAATCGGCCTGCGGCGGCGCCTGTACGGCATGTGTTTACCAGATGGCACATGTTTAGCGGCTGGCACTTTCAGCAGATGGCACATGTTCACTGGCGGGCGCATGTTTACTGTTTGGCTCATGTTCACCGGTTGGCACGCGTTCACCGGCTGGCACATGCTCACCGGCGGGCACATGTTCATCGACATGCGCATGCTCATAGGCAGGCATATTTCAGCATCAGCTGCAACGCGCATTGTTGCGTAATAATCGCATATAATAACGCCGCTGCTTTAATGCACAACAGGCCGCCGCACGGATCGCAATGTCCGCGCGGCGGCCTGTCTGCTCATTCGCCCACGCCCGCGCGCACGCCGCGGCCCAGGCTGAGCTGGCGGTAACCCCGGAAAGCGCCTTCGACGCAGTTGCACAGCATGTGCGGCTCGGTCCGCCCGACCGTGACGCTCAACAGCCGCTGCACCAGCTGCACCGGCACAAACCCCATCGCCCGGCACAGCGCGCCCAGCGCTACATACGCCGTAGGACAATGGCACAGCGCCGCGATGTACTCAGCGCCGCCATGCGGTCCTGCACCCAGCGTGTACAGCCGCGCGGCCGGTACGAGCGGCGCTCCCGGCTGCGCGACAGCGTATGCCTCCGGCCCGGCCTCTGAGCGCTGCACGCTGGAAGCTGCCGCGGTTTGCCCCGCGGTCGATTGCGCACCGAATGCCGTCGCCCGCGCGCCTGCAATCCCCGCATCAGGCGCTCCATCGGCCTCCACGTTCACCAGCGCCGCCGCGTCGGTCAGCTCGGGCGCAAGCTCGCCGGCAAACTCGCACGCCCCCCGCGCCGCGCTGCCTAGCGCAAGCACCGACGCATGGCCGTCGGTCAGCGGCGCGGCCTCGCCCGTTACTATAAGGTCGGGCGGCGCATCGAACTCGGGCAGGCGGGCCGTGCTCCAGCAGACCGTGAATCCCGCGCGGCCTATGCGCCGGGCGGCATGCGTGCCGAGCATGTCCGCGCCCAGCCGCGTGGCCAGGTACGACAGCGTCAACGCGTCCTCGCGGCTGAGCTTCTGTATCGATATCACATAATCGCGCGAATATGTGGGCAGTTGAATTGACAGCAAAAGTATCCCTCCGTTTCATCTATATTCTGTGCCTGCATCGGGCAAACTTGCGCGCTGGAATCATTTTACGGGTTTATCTGGACGAATTGGATATGGTTAATTTTATGCTTTGCGCGCGCATGGTATGAGGCGCTTTAGCGCGGCGCGCAACGCCGTGGGCATTTGTTTTCATATGTGCATGCGGCCGGCATGCATAAGGATGCCCTGCGCGCCGCGATTTGCCTGACTTGCTGAGCGTGCGACCGGCAACGCCTGCGCATGCGGCCGGCAGCATTTGCAAATATGTCCGCAACCACCGTGCATGTGTCCGATGGCATCTGTGCATACGTCCTGCACATGCCCCGCCACAGCACATGCTGCACACATCCGGCATGCAAAAAGGCGCTGTTGCAGATATCGATATCTGCAACAGCGCCCTTGTCATGCGCTATGTCGGGAATGTGACTCATTCGCATGCTCAGTGAGGCATCAGCCGCGGTTTTGCCATCGAGCCTGCCCAGCGAGGCGTCAGCCGCGGTTTTTGCCCTCGAGCCTGCTCGGCGAGACGTCAGCCGCAATTTTGCCCTCGAGCCAATCCAGCTAGACGTCAGCCGCGGTTTTTGCCTTCGAACCTGCTCGACGAGATGTCAGCCGCGGTTTTGTCCACGAGCCTGCCCGGCGAGGCATCAGCCACGGTTTTGTCCTCGAGCCTGCTCGGCGAGGCGTCAGCCGCAGTTTTGTCCATCCGTCTGCCCGGCGAGATGTCAGCCGCGGTTTTGTACACGAGCATGCCCGTTGAGGCGTCAGCCGCGGTTTTTGCCCTCGAGCCTGCCCGGCGAGCCGTCAGCCGCAGTTTTGTCCACGAGCCTGCCCGGCGAGACGTCAGCCGCGGTTTTGCCCTCGAGCCAATCCGGCGAGCCGTCAGCCGCAGCTTTGTTCTCGAACCGATCCGGTAAGCTGTTAGCCGCGGTTTTTGCCCACAAAGAACAGCGCCAGCGTGCCCGGGCCGGAATGCGCGCCTATTACCAGGCCGATATAGTTTATCATGTCCGGCCGCACGCCGAACCGCTGCTCGACCATGTCGGCGACCAGCTGTGCATCCTCGATGCAGTCGCCATGGCCGATGTATATCGGCGAATTGCGTGGGTCGTCGCACAGCTCGGCCATGTGGTCGACCAGCGCCTTGAGCGAGCGTTTGCGGCCGCGCTCCTTGCCCACCGGCACCAGATGGCCCGCGTCGTCGACATGCAGTACCGGCTTTATCGACAGCATCGTGCCCAGCGCCGCCGTAGTCGCCGATATGCGCCCGCCGCGCTTTAAGTACTTCAGGTCGTCCACGGTGAACCATGCGTTCATATGCGGCCGCTCGGCCTCGGCCCAGCGCGCCAGCGTCGCCACGTCCTCGCCGGTGCGCTCCAGCCGCTCGACGGTGCGCGTGACCAACATGCCCTCCGACAGCGACGCCAGCAGCGTGTCGACGACCTCTATCTGGCGCTCAGGGAACTCGCGCTTTAGGTCGCTGGCCGCCAACACGCCGTTTGAGCAGGTGCCGCTCAAGCCCGACGAGAACGCCAGATACAGCACGTCGTCGCCATTTTGAAGGTGCTTTTTAAACCTATTATATAGCAGATCCACGTTCAACTGCGACGTCGTGGCCACTGCGCCCGCGCGCAACCGCTCGTAGTTTGCGTGATCGTCCACCTCGCCGGCCACGTCCAACTGTTCCTGCTCGCCAAACTGGAATACCATCGGTATCACGTCCAGACATTCATGCGCGTCTATGTACTCGCGCGGCAGGTCGCACGTGGATTCGGTAACTATCTTTATCGCCATCCGCATACTCCTTTTCGAACTTTACTCATTTGCCATGTGTCAAGTATAGCATAGTTCGACGGGCTTTTCAAGGAGCGGCGGCCACGTTGCGCCGCATAGCGCGCGCCGGGCATGGTCGTGCCGCCCGCGATTCGCGCTCCGACCATGTGCCCGCTTGGCCTATACGCCCGCCTTGTTCATCACGCCTGTCTTGCTCATCACGCCTGCCTTGCTCATCACGCCTGCCTTGCTCATCGCGCCTGCCTTGCTCATCACGCAAAAAGGGGCTCCGGATGCAACGCATCCGGAGCCCCCTAAAACCCTCACATCATCCCACGCGTACTACGCGCCGGATTGGGTTCACTTGAGCGCTTCCTCGACGGCCACAGCGCACGCAACGCTGGCGCCGACCATGGGGTTGTTGCCCATGCCGATCAGGCCCATCATCTCGACGTGCGCGGGCACCGAGGAGGAGCCGGCGAACTGCGCGTCGGAGTGCATGCGGCCCATGGTGTCGGTCATGCCGTAAGAGGCGGGGCCGGCGGCCATGTTATCGGGATGCAGCGTACGGCCGGTGCCGCCGCCCGAAGCGACCGAGAAGTACTTCTTGCCGTTGTCCCAGCACCACTTCTTGTAGGTGCCGGCGACCGGGTGCTGGAAGCGGGTCGGGTTGGTCGAGTTGCCGGTTATCGACACGTCGACGCTCTCGCGGCGCATTATCGCAACGCCCTCGTTGACGTCGTTGGCGCCGTAGCAGCGCACCTTGGCGCGCTCGCCGTCGGAATACGCCTTGGTGTTGACGACCTTGAGCTCACCGGTGTACTGATTGTAATCGGTCTGCACATAGGTGAAGCCGTTGATGCGGCTGATTATCATGGCGGCGTCCTTGCCCAGGCCGTTGAGTATGACCTGCAGCGGCTCCTTGCGGACCTTGTTGGCGGTGCGGGCTATGCCTATCGCGCCTTCGGCGGCCGCGAACGACTCATGGCCGGCCAGGAAGCAGAAGCACTTGGTGTTCTCGCGCAGCAGCATCGCGGCCAGATTGCCGTGGCCCAGGCCAACCTTGCGCTGGTCGGCGACCGAGCCGGGTATGCAGAACGCCTGCAGGCCCTCGCCGATGGACTCGGCGGCGTCAGCGGCGGCCTTGTTGCCCTTCTTGAGCGCTATCGCCACGCCCAGCGTATACGCCCACACGGCGTTGTCGAACGCTATGGGCTGTATGCCATGGACTATGTTCTCGCAATCGATGCCCTTGGAGAGGCAGTAGTCGCGCGCGTCTTCCAAATCCTTGAAGCCGTACTTCTCAAGCACGGGGGTGATCTGACCTATTCTTCTCTCGTAGTTTTCAAAACGGACCATATTGCTCACCTCTCCTAACGATTATTGCTTGCGGGGATCGATGTACTTGGCGGCGTTGTCGAAGCGGCCATACTTGCCTATGTTCTTCTCGTAGGCTTCCTTGGGGTCGACGCCCTTCTTGATCGCGTCCATCATCTTGCCCAGGTTCACGAACTGATAGCCGCAGACCTGATCGTCCTCGTCGAGCGCTATCTTGAGCACATAGCCCTCAGCCATCTCGAGGTAGCGAACGCCCTTGGCGAGCGTGCCGTACATGGTGCCCACCTGGCTGCGCAGGCCCTTGCCCAGGTCCTCCAGGCCGGCGCCTATCGTCAGGCCGTCCTCGGAGAACGCGCTCTGGCTGCGGCCGTATACGATCTGCAGGAACAGCTCGCGCATAGCGGTGTTGATAGCGTCGCAGACCAGGTCGGTGTTCAGCGCTTCCAGTATGGTCTTGCCGGGCAGTATCTCAGCGGCCATAGCGGCGGAGTGGGTCATGCCCGAGCAGCCCAGCGTCTCGACCAGCGCCTCATGTATGACGCCCTTTTTGATGTTCAGCGAGAGCTTACAGGCGCCCTGCTGCGGCGCGCACCAGCCCACACCATGAGTAAAACCGGATATGTCAGTTATCTCCTTGGCCTGAATCCACTGGCCCTCCTCCGGGATAGGCGCGGGGCCATGGTTGGGGCCCTTCGCCACGCATACCATCTGCTCGACTTCATGCGAGTATTGCATATTATTCGTCCTCCTTGCATTCGGGTATTGTACCTCACCCGCCATAGGTGGTCTGAGCTTATTATAGCATATATACGCCAATTTTCAAATGTTGCTTGCGTGAATTTTTAATATCATGCCGGCGCTGCGTGTTAAAATCGCCCGCCAGCCCATAACAGACCGCGCCGCCCGGGCATAGTGCCTTTACGGGCGGCGCGGTTTGCTTCAACATTCAGTGGTCGCGCGCAGGTAAAATGCGCATCTCCGGCGGTTCGGCGCGCATGCGCTCCTGCGTGGGGGCTGCGGCGCGGTCGCGGGCCCGCGGCGCGCAATCGCTTTGCGCATGCAGACTATCGCGCTACTTCGGGCTGCATCCGCTGCAGCGGCGCGGTGATGTCACAGGCCCTGCGCGGCGCGGGCCGTATCTATCAGCGCGCTGGTTCTCATATGGCACGTCGGTCTGTATCTCCTGCAGCGGCGCGGTGATGTCACTGGCCCTGTGCGGCGCGGGCCGTATCTATCAGCGCGCGCGGGTTCTCATGCAGCACGTCGGTCTGCATCTCCTGCGACGGCGCGGCATGTCACAGGCCCTGCGCGGCGCGGGCTGTATCTATCAGCTCGCGCAAGTTCTCATACGGCACGTCGGTCTGTATCTCCTGCGACGGCGCGGCATGTTACAGGCCCTGTGCGGCGCGGGCCGTATCTATCAGCGCGCGCAGGTTCTCATACGGCACGTCGGTCTGTATCTCCTGCGACGGCGCGGTGATGTAACCGCCGTCGCGGCTCATAAGCGCTATCGTGTTCTCGGTCTCCTTTGCGACTTCCGCGGGCGTGCCATACGGCAGCGTCTTTTGAGTGCTTATGCCGCCGAAATACGTTATCTCGGGGTACGTCTCCTTGAGGAACTTCAGGTCCATGCACTCGGGCTGCACCGGGTTGAGCACGTCCACGCCCAGTTCCACCAGGTCCGGCATTATCTTCAGTATGCACCCGCACGAATGCACGAACACATGCCGGCCATAGCGCTTTATCAGGTCGTACTCGCGCTTCTCGCCGGGCTTGAGCATCTGCCGGAAGCACTTGGGCGACATTATCAGGTCGCGCTGCGTGCCCCAGTCCGAGCCCAGCAGTATCGCGTCGCTGCACGCCGCCGGCAGTATGTTTTCAAGCATCACGATGTTCTTTCTTATTATCATGTCCAGCAGTTGCTGCGCCCACTCCGGCGAGCCCGCCAGATCGTACAGGAAGTTTTCTATGCCGCGCGCAAAGTACGCCTTTTCCCAGTGGTTGCCCCAGATCGTCACGACCTGATACACGTCGTAGTTGGCCTTTATGTACTCGCTGCTCTCAAAGAACTGCTCGTAGCTGCCCGATGCTATCGTGTTGGGCAGATCCTCGGGCGTGTCCTCGCACTTGGTAAAGCGGTCGGGCAGGTTGTACCAGTTCCACCACGGGCAACGCGTGTACAGTACATTGTTGCCTATCGACAGCGATACCGCCTGTTCAAATGTGATCCGGCCCTCCTTCAGGTCGGCGCGCGCCTGAGCGTTGGGGTAGTCCTCCAGCAGCCGCTCGCCATACGCCTTATAGCCCTCGCCGGTCAGGTTGATTGCCTGCGGCGTGTACCTGTTTGCCTTGTGCGCTATCGCCGAGTACACCAGTTCACGCTTTGTCATCGTTTGCCTCCTCAATCTCAGCGCGCTCGTGTGCCGCGCCTGTCGACGGTTCATTGTGCGGCGGATTTGCGCCTCGTGGCGCTACGTTGCACTTGTGGATTTGCACCTTGTGACGCTCTGTTGCGTATGTGGATTTCCGCCTTGTGGCGCTACGTTGCGCTTGTGGATTTGCGCCTCGTGGCGCTACGTTGCGCTTGTGGATTTGCGCCTTGTGACGCTCTGTTGCGCTTGTGGATTTGCGCCTCGTGACACTCTGTTGCGCATGTGGATTGTGCCTCGTGACGCTCTGTTGCGCTTGTGGATTTGCGCCTCGTGACGCTCTGCTGCGCTTGTGGATTGCGCCGAGCCGCACAGCGCTTTATCGCACACGTACAGCTTTGCTCCGCACTCGTCGGCGGCGCATCATATGGCGGCCTCACGCCGCGCCGCGCGGTTCAGCCGCCCGCGCCGCCAGCCGCGATTTATCCACAGCGTTTTCCACATAGCCGAGTTCGTACACAGCGTTATCCACAGTCTGTGCGCAACATGTCCACAGCGCGTTCACAGCCGATTTTGCGAACATTATTCGCTGTACAGTGTCAATTCCTGGTCTTTTTCGATATTTACCTGCGTAAATCCGTCGATATATTCGGCATTTTCGCCGTGCAGCGGAACATTTGCGCGAATTTTCACGACGCCCGCGCGTTTTGCGCGCAGCTTTACGCACACCGGCCTGCCTTCCTTCCACAGGATATCCACAGCATAGCCCCCGCGTGCCCGCAGTCCCCTGACCTCGCCCTCGGCCCACGCCGACGGCAGCGCCGGCAGCAGATCTATGCACCCCTGATGGCTCTGCAACAGCATCTCGGCGATGCCCGCGACCGCACCAAAGTTGCCGTCTATCTGGAACGGCGGATGCCGGTCGAACAGGTTGTCGTAGGTCGAAAGCGTGAGCAGCTTGGATACATGGTCATGCGCCGCGTCGCCGTCGCGCAGCCGGGCGTTGAGCGCTATCAGCCACGCGCGCGACCAGCCGGTATGTCCGCCGCCGGCGCTGAGCCGCAGCTCCATCGTGCGGCGGCACGCGGCGACCAGCTCGGGCGTGGAATCGGTCGCGATGTCGCGGCCCGGGTACAGCCCGAACAGATGGCTCATGTGGCGATGACCGGGCTCGACCTCCTCGTATTCCTCGGCCCATTCGAGCAGCTGTCCGCGCGAGCCTATGCGGTAGGGCGCAAGCCGTAACCGGGCCGCGCTGATCTCGGCTATCAGCTCATCACAGCCGCCCAGCACGCGCGCCGCGCCGATCGTCGCGTCAAACAGCGCGCGCAGTATCGCGTTGTCCATCGTGCAGGTGCGCGCAATCGAGTTGCGCTCGCCATTGGGCAGTATGTACGCGTTCTCGGGCGACTGCGTGAGACCCGTTATCAGGTAGCCGCGCTCGTCCTCTATCAGGTAGTCCAGGAAGAACCGCGTCGCGTCGCGCAGCAGCGGGAAGTTGCGCCGGAGCATGGCCTCGTCCAGCGTGTACTCGTAGTGCTCCCACACCTGCAGGCTCAGCCACGCCGCGCCAAACGGCCACAGAAACACGCCCGCGCCGGTCGGAGCGGTGTTGCCCCATATCGTCACGTTGTGATGGGCCATATAACCGCCTGCGCCGTACATGCGCCGCGCGGTGACCTTGCCCGAATCGTACAGCCGCCAGATCAGGTCGAACAGCGGCTCGGCCAGTTCGTTCAGGTCGCAGGGCCCGCTGGGCCAGTAGTTCATCTCGGTGTTTATGTTGATCGTGAATATCGACTCCCACGGCGGCGCAAACGAGTCGTTCCAGATGCCCTGCAAGTTGGCCGCCATGCTGCCCGGCCGCGAGCACGATATCAGCAGATACCGCCCAAAGTTGAACATCAGCGCCATCAGGCCCTCGTCGGCCGCGCCTTCGCGCAGTGCCCGTATGCGCGCGTCAGTCGGCGCATCGGAGCGCGCCCCGCCCAGGCTCAGGCTGACCCGCCCGTACAGCGCGCGGTAATCGGCCACATGCGCCGTGCGCAGCTCGGCATATCCCCGCGCCGCGTCCAGCCGCCGCGCACACTGCGCCTCGGGGAACGCACCCCGAAAGCTGGTGTCCGACGCGACGTACACCGTGACCGCATCCGCGTCCACGACATGCAGGCAGTCGCCGACGCGCTCGACATGACCGCCTTCGGCGCGCGCCTCGACCATGCAGTCGTACTCGATGCCGCCATCGGTCGCGCGGCCCTGCATAAGCAGCCGGCCATCGGGCGTGACGCGCGTGCCCGGATCATACGGGCGGCGCATCAGGTTTATGTACAGCGACAGCCGCCCCGGCTCGGAACAGGCAAGTCTCACCGCGATCACGCCATCGGGCGCGCTGGCCACGTACTCGCGCGTGTAGCGCGCGCCGCCCGCCTCAAAGCTCACCCGCGCCACGCCCTCGCTCAGATCGAGTTCGCGCCGGTAGTCAGTCGCGTCAAACCGCCCCTCAAACCGCATGAACAGCGTACACAGCGGCAGATATGGCCCGGTGTAGCGCGGCGTGCCGGTCATGCCGGCCTGCACCGCCATGTATGCGGCGTCGAGTTTGCCCTGGCGCAGCAGCTCGCGCGCCCGGTCGAGCGTGGCGCGCGCGTCGGGGTTGACGCGCTGCAATGGCGCGCCGCCATAGAGCGTGTCGTCGTTCAGGTGGATCTGGTCCTCCTTGACGCCGCCGTATACCATGCCGCCCAGCCGGCCGTTGCCCAGCGGCAGCGCCTCATCCCAGTTGCGCGCGGGCGCGCCGTACCAGATAAGCTCCTCTTGCATATAAACTCCTTCCAGGGGCGCAAACGTCCTGTCCGCCCCTCGGCTGTAATTATAAAGGGGATTGCCCGCCAGGACAACCCCCTTTTGCTTGCACAGGGACACTATATTTGACTATTTGCCACCGCCCGCCCGGCCTTTAAATGTCAGCGGGCCATGTCAAGCCGAGTACCGTACATTTGTCAACAATCGTTCCGCTGCGACCGGCATTTCAATCGTGCTGCCGTGCTCACTTGACCGCGAACGCCGACGCGTCGTAGGTGTTCTGGATTATCTCCAGGTAGCGCGCAACGTTCATATTGTTGAGCTCGTTTATGTAGTTCTCCCAGTCGGTGTCGACATTGAGCTGGCCGACTATGAACTTGGCTATGCTCTCCTCGACGTAGGTGTTGACGTTGTTCTGGAGCATGGCTATCTCAGAGGCGTCCTCCTCGCTGTAATACAGCGGCGGCACGACGTTTTCCTGCGGTATGCCATAGGGCTCGTAGTTCTCATGGGACATGTAGTACAAAAACGCCTCGACGCCGGAGCCGTCCGGAGCCATCATGCCGCCGGTCTGCTGGTAGCCCAGCCGCCACTCGGCAGTTATGAACTCGGGGAACACCTGGCCCCAGGAGAAGTTGTTGTAGTACGGATCGTCGGGTTCAAGGGTTATCTTCTTGTACACGGCCTGCGAGCCGTCCACGCCCAGCGCGCCTTCATCGGCGTCGTCCCAGGTGTAGCCCTTCTCGCCCAGGTCCTGCATCGTTATGCCCTCGTCGGTGAACAGCAGGTCGAGCCACTGCATGACCAGCGCCGGATCCTGGCAGGTCGCCGGTATCAGGCCCGCGGCCGCGTTGACGCCGAAGCTGTCGTAGTAGTTGACGCGGGTCACCTGCAGGCCGTCATCGCCGACCAGCGGCGGTATCGCGACGTACTCAAGGAAGCGCGCGTTGGTCTTTTCGTCATCGCCGCGGCTGCCTATGCCATGGTGTATGTTGGGCATCGCGCCGCATACCGACTCATAGGTGCGGGAGTTGATCTCGTTGCGCTGGGTGCGGTTCTGAGCGAACGAGTCGGGATAGATCAGGTTCTCGGAATACAGGTCGGCCAGATAGCGCAGGCCTTCCTGGAACTCGGGCTGCATGAACACCGCCATGACCTTGCCGTCATCGTCTATCATCAGGCGGTTTTCGCCGTCGTCATAGATGAACGCGCACATCAGGAAGGTGTCTATCTTGGCGCCGTAGCTGTCGGTCGCGCCTATCATCGGTATCTCGTCGCTGGGGTCGCCGTTGCCGTTGGCGTCCTGATCGCGGAACGCTATCAGCATGTCCTTGAACTCCTGAGTGGTCGTGGGGATCTCAAGGCCGCAGTTCTCAAGGAACAGCGAGTTGACCCACATCTTGCCGTAGTACATGCAGTGATAGCACTGGTTGTACCAGGGCAGCGAGTAGATGTGACCGTCGGGCGTGGTTATCGCTTCGCGCCAGCCCTCTATGCTGTCGACGCGCTGCTTCATGTACACGGTGTTGTTGTCCATGTACTCCTCTATCGGCAGTATCAACTCCTGGTCGGCGTACTTGACCTGCATGGTGGGGGATATGGCCGTCGAGCCGTTGCCGCCGGCGACTACCAGGTCCAACGCCTCGCCGCTGGACAGCGCCAGGTTCAGCTTTTCAATGAACACGTCCTGAGCGTTAACCAGCCAGTTGACCTTTACGCCGGTCTTATCCTGATACCACTGCGTCATGTAGCAGGTCTCCCAGTCGAACTCGCTGCCGCTGGTCACCGGAGCGAACACGTTGATCGTGACGTCCTCCTGCGTTACCGGGAACGTGCCAGGAGCCGCCAGCTCGACCGCAAACGCGCTCGAGGACAGCGCCAGCATCAGGCACAGCGCCAGGCATACCAGTTTCTTCATATTTCGTACCTCCTAAACTATTTATCGCAAGGGGCCGCGCTCGCGTCAGCCCTTTATCGATCCTATCATGATGCCCTTTATGAAGTACTTCTGTACAAACGGATATATCAACATCACCGGTATCATCGTTATGACTATCAGCACGTACTTGACCGCCTCGCCGTTGGCCTCGTTTTGCACCATGTTGGTCAGGTCGTTGCTGGCGTTTTCGGTTATCGAGCGGACGTTGTTTATCGCGTTGCGCAGCACCAGCTGTATGTTGTACAGCTCGGGCGAGTTGAGGTATATCATCGCGTCGAAGTAGGCGTTCCAGTGGCCCACCGCGTAGAACAGCACCATGACCGCCAGTATCGGCGTGGACAGCGGCAGCACCAGGCTGACCAGCATGCGCACGTCGCTCGCGCCGTCCAGCGAGGCCGACTCGTACAGTTCCTCGGGTATGCTGTTCATGAAGTACGTGCGGCACATTATCATGTTCCAGACCGTCAGCGCGCCCGGCAGTATCATGACCGCGCGGGTGTCTATCAGTCCCAGCTGCTTTATGACCAGGTAGGTCGGTATCATGCCGCCGCCGAACATCATCGTAAACGTGAACAGGAACACCAGCCCCTTGCGGCCCCACAGGCCCTTGCGCGCCAGCGGGTACGCGCAGATCACCGTCATGAATATGTTCAGGCACGTGCCCACGCCCGCATACAGCAGCGTGTTGTAAAATCCGGTCATTATCTTGTCGGACTTGAGCACCTGCGTGTATATCTCAAGCGTGGGATCCAGCGGAATGAAACTGACGCGTCCCGACAGCACCTGCATCGGGTCGGACAGCGACTGCGCCAGCACGTGCAGCATCGGCAGCACGACGATTATTCCGCAAAACGCCAGGTATATGTCGACTATTATGTAAAACGCGCGGTCGACCGGCGCGAGCTTTATGCGCTGGCTCGCGGTGCGCGCGGATGCCTTCTGGCTCATCGATATCCCCTCCTTACCACAGGCTGTAATCGGACACGCGGCGCGCTATGCCGTTGACTATCGCCATAAGCGCCAGCGATATCACCGACTGGAACATGTTGACCGCGGTCGAGAAGCTGTAATTCATGTCGACCAGACCCACGCGGTACACATACGTCGATATGACGTCCGAGGCCGACATGTTCAGCGAGTTCTGCAGCAGGTATACCTTTTCGTAGCCCACGTTGAGCACCGACGCGGTGTTCAGTATCAGCAGTATTATCGCCGTGGGCACTATGCCCGGCAGATCGACGTGCCATATGCGCTGCCAGACGTTGGCGCCGTCCACATACGCGGCCTCCTGCAGCTCCGGGTTTATGCCCGCCAGCGCCGCCAGGTACATTATCGAATTGTAGCCCTGGCTCTGCCAGATGCCCGACCACACGTATATCGACTTGAACAGCGACGGCTCGCTCAGGTAGTTGCGCGGCGTGCCGCCCACCGCCTTCACCAGCGTATTGAGCGCGCCGCCATAGCTGAGCAGCTGCGTGAGTATGCTGGTCACGACGACCGTGGACAGGAAGTGCGGCATGTACGTCGCGGTCTGTATCGTCTTGGTGAAGTATTTGTGCTTGCACTCGTTGAGCGCCACAGCCAATATTATCGGCGGGAAAAATCCCGCCACAAGCGAATATATGCTTATACCCAATGTGTTTGTTATGAGCCGTTTAAACGAGTAATCGGTAAAGAACTGCTCGAAGTACTTCAGGCCCACCCAGCTCGAATTCCAGAATCCTTTGCTTATCTTGAAATTTTTGAATGCGATCTGCAGGCCAAACATCGGCCAGTAGCGGAATATCAACACCCAAGCCAGCGGCAATAGCAGCAAAAGATACAACTGCCAGTGCAACCGAAACGATTTGACTGGCGCACTGGTGCTCAGTCGATTGGTGCGCGGCGCCCCCGCCGCTTTACTAAGGTTCATGACACTCCTCCTCTGGTGGCATAGTTTTTTTGCGTGGTCTTAATGAGTTGTAAATAGAGCAGCGTTATGTCTAAAGATTATACTAATATCAATCCGTCCTGTCAATCTTTGGGTCTAATTACAGTAAATTTCAGGTAAACTTCAGCACATTTTCGATAATCGACATGCATATTAAATTCAGGTTATTAGCCTCAATATTACATAAATAGTACTCGCACATTACGCCAAAACGCGTAATCCGCGTGACGTAATGCAGTGCGTCACGCGGATTACAATTAATTGGTCATTAAACTGTAAGTATACCGGCTATGGCCGCGCCAGGCGATACTCGCGCAGCAGCGCGTCAACGAGGTCGTACAGCCCATCGGGGTCGCTCAGCACCAGCGCGTTGAACCCGGCACGGCGGGCGGCCTCGACATTTTTGGGGTTGTCGTCTATGAACACGCACTCGGCGGGAGCGGCGGCATAGCGCTTGGCAAACGCGTCAAATATCGCAAGATCGGGCTTGGCCAGGCGCTCGGCATAGGACGCAATGCCGCCGCTGAACGCCTTGAAGTACTCAAATCCGCTTATGAACTTGAGCGCGGGCTCGTTGGTATTCGACAGGTAATAGCACTCAAAGCCCTCGCGCGTGAGGCGTTCGAGCGCGCGCACGCTGTTGGGTATGGGCTGGAGCATCTCGTCGCAGCGGGCCATGATCGCGCGTATATCGGACTCAAGCGCGGGCGCCTGAGCGCACATGGCCTCGATCTCGGCGGCGCGGTCAAGCGTGCCGGCGTCGCAGTCCAGCCAGGGCTGGCTGTCGAAAATGGCATGTTTCAGCTCGGGGATGCGGGCCTCGTCGTAGCCCAGGCCGCGCAGATACTCCACGGGTTTAAAGTACACGGTGACATTGCCAAGGTCCAGTACTATCTTCATGCGCACCTCCTGGTGTAGCGTCATGGTTGAGCGGGCGGACATGTTACACCTCAATGATACCACCTGTCGGGGCGCATGGCAAGTGAGCACCGGATATGTACCGCGCGGCCGCACTCACCGCGCTGCGGCGTGCCGATGCAAAGGTTGCATGCTGTTTAGGCAACGTGCTTCCACTAAGTATGCGCGGCGCTCAGACGGTGTGCAGCCGCAAAGTGTGCGCAGAATCCAAGCAGCGTGCCGTCACTAAGTTTGCGCGGCGCTCAGATGGCGTACCGCCGCAAAGTATACATGGCGCTCAAGCGGCGTACCGATGCAAAGGTTGCATGCTGTTCAGGCAGCGTACTGCCGCTAAAGTTGCGCGGCACTCGAACGGCGTACCGATGCAAGGGTTGCATGCTGTTTAGGCAACGTGCTTCCACTAAGTATGCGCGGCACTCAGACGGCGTGCAGCCGCAAAGTGTGCGCAGAACCCAAGCGGCGTGCCGTCACTAAGTTTGCGCGGCGCTCAGACGGCGTGCAGCCGCAAAGTGTGCGCAGAATCCAAGCGCCGTGCCGCTGCTAAGTTTGCGCGGCGCCCAAAAGGCGTGCTACTGCAAAGTTTGCGCGGCACTCAGACTGCGCAGCCGTCAGCGCATATCACGCCCGCCGGCATGTATCCCGAGGCGCTTGCCCAGGCCTCAGCTATATGATATAATCCATCTCAACAGATGCCGGCGATACGCCGGATGCCGAAAGGACTTGAATGCAATTGAGATGCGCATTCGTCGCAATAAACGCCCATTACGCTCATACATCGCTCGCACTGCGCCAGCTGCGCGCGCATGCGCCCGAGTGCGCGTACTTTGAGTTTCACCTGAATCAGCCGTTCCGCACGATGGCCGATGCGCTGATAGAATACGCGCCCGCTCTGGTCGGGCTGTCGTGCTATATATGGAACGTGGACATGGCGCTCAGGCTGGCTCGGGCGCTCAAGGCCGCATTGCCGGGAGTCATCATAGCGGCGGGCGGGCCCGAGGTTGAGCGCGACGCCGCCGCCTACCTGCGCGCGCATCCCGAGCTGGACTACATATTGGAAGGTGAGGGCGAGCGCATATGGCCCGGGCTGATATCCGCGCTCAATCAATGCGGCGACGCCCGCGGCAAGCCCGGCGTATGGGCCCGCAGCACGCAATGCCCCAACTTCGGCAGCACGGCCGGCGCAGCCGCCAATTTCTGCACTGACGGCGCTGCCGCGTCCGGTGCAAACGATGCCGCACCCCGAGTTACCGTCGCTTCCCACACCGATGGCACCGCGCACTGCGGCAATGCCGCACATCGCGCAACCGCTGCCTGTTGCAATTATGGGACAGCCACAGTAACCGACGCCTCTCACGCCGACGGCACTGCGCACTGCGACAATGCCGCACATCGCGCAACCGCTGCCTGCCGCAACGATGATGCAGCCACAGTCACCGTCGCTTCCCACGCCGACGGCACTGCGCGCGGCGGCAATGCTGTCACATCCAACTCAAACGCGCCCGGCATAGTGCGTGGCCCGGCGCTGCCGCCGAGCGATCCCGCCGAGTGGCGCTTTCCGTATGCGCCCGGCGAGCTGCGCGCATTGCGCGACCGGCTCACGTATATTGAAACTTCACGCGGCTGTCCGTTCAGCTGCGCGTACTGCCTGTCGCGGGGCCAGGGCGTGCGCATGCTGGACGCCGAGCGCGCCGCTCAATGGCTGATACGCATGGCCGACGAGGGCGCGCGCACCATTAAGCTGGTCGATCGCACATTCAACGCCGACGACCGCCGCGCGATACACATCTGGGACGCACTAATACAGCGCGCCACGCAATGGCCGCAACATCCGGTATTCCACTTCGAGATAACGGCGCGGCTGCTGAGCGAGGAAGCGCTAAACTGCCTTGAGAGAGCGCCCGACGGGCTGTTCCAGCTTGAGATAGGCATACAGACGACCGCACCCGAAGCCCTGCGCGCAATAGACCGCCCCGACGATTACCGCCGGATAGCATACGCGGTGCAGCGCCTGATGCGCCGGGGCAACATCCACGTGCACGCAGACCTGATAGCCGGACTGCCGGGCGAGACGCCGCAGAGCTTGGGCCAGTCGTTCAACGACGCGTGGCGGCTGGGCGCGGACATGGTGCAGCTGGGCTTCCTAAAGCTGCTGCGGGGCAGCGAGCTGCGCGCACAGGCGGACGCGCTGGGCCTAAAGTATGATCCCGATCCGCCATACGAGATAGAATCCACGCCCACACTGCCCGCGTCCGAGCTGATATGCGCGCGCCGCATAGCGGCACTGGTCGACCAGTACCACAACTCCGGCCGCTACCGGTGCACGCTGCGGCTGCTGACCGAATCGCGCCAGCCCTGGCAGGTATTCAATACGCTCAGGCGCTACTGGGACGCGCATGGCCTGTATTCGCATGGCCTCAGCCCGGCCGAGCGCACGGCGGCGCTATACAGGTTTGGCCTTGAGCTGGGCACGGACGCGCAGGCGCTCGGCGCATGCATCCGGCACGACTGCATCGCGCGCGGCGGGCGGCTGGAATTGCCGTCCGAACTGGCCGACGCGCTGAGCGAAGCCGACCGCGCCATACTGCGTGAATACGTCCATCCGGTGCGCGGCCAGTGGATAGAGCATTATCCCGTGGACATAGCTGCATACGCGCGCGGCGGCGACATGCGCCCGGGTGAATGCGCGATACTCTACGATCCGGCGCGTGAGATGTGGTTTGCGCTGGACGAGCATGGCCCGGCTTCCCGGACGACTTGACTTTTATGCGGGCAGGCGCGGATGAAGGCTTACGCGTTCGCATGCTATTTTAAGCCAACCCGCGGTGCGCATGGATTGCGCTTACACTTACAGGTCATAGTCCAGTGGCACGCGCGATATGGCTTCCGCGTCGGCAGGCCTGGACGCCGGCTCACGCATTACCCCACTATTATGAGCCAACCCGCGGTGCGCATGGTTTGCGCTTACAGGCCATAGTCCAGCGGCACGGACGATATTGCTATCGCGTGGACAGGCCCGGACGTCCGTTCACGCGTTACCCCACTATTTTGAGCCAATCGGCGGTGCGCATGGTTTGCGATGTACAGTCATAGTACAGCGGCACAGACGACATGGCTTTTACGCGGACAAGCCTGGACGCCGGCTCACGCGTTACCCCACTATTATAAGCCAACCCGCGGTGCGCATGGTTCGTGCCGGACAGTCATAACCCAGCTACGCATACGATATGACTTTCACGCGGACAGGCCTGGACGCCGGCTCACGCATTCCCCCCTACTATTTTGAGCCAACTGGCGGTGCGCATGGTTTGCGCTTACAGGCCATAGCTCGGCAACGCGTACGATATGGCTTTTACGCGGACAGGCCTGGACGCCGGCTCACGCATTCCCCCCTACTATTTTGAGCCAACCCGCGGTGCGCATGGTTCGCGCTAACGGGCCATAGTCCGGCGACGCGTACTGCATAACTTTCGCGCGAGTAGAACATGACGCCAGCCCGCTTGCTCAACCAGCATTCGACGCCAGCCGGCAGTACACTCGAATAAGGAGGCCACGACAATGGTATACCTGCGCAGCATATCGCTGAACGTGCGCGAGGGCGCATACCCGTTCAACAGCCCCGCGATAACGCGGCTGGAACGCATGGAGTTCGGCGCGGTTACGATACTGGTAGGCGAGAACGGCTCGGGCAAGTCGACCTTGCTGGAAGCGTTGGCGCGGCTGATGCGCCTGCCGGCGATAGGCGCGGCCGACGCCGGCGACGACGCCACGCTCAACGCCGTACAACCGCTCAGCGACGCCATGCGCCCAGTGTTTGCGCGGCGTCCGCGCAGCGGCATGTTCCTGCGCGCAGAGGACTTTTTCGGCTATACGCGGCGCATAAGCGCATTGCAGGCTGAGATGCGCGCCGAACTCGAACGCGTCGACTTGGAGTACGCCAATGCCAGCGCGTTCACCCGTGACCAGGCGCGCATGGCATACGCCGGCTCGCTGTACGCGCTGAACCAGGCCCACGGAGAAGACCCCGACGCCCGGTCGCATGGCGAGAGCTTCGTACACCTGTTCAATGAGCGCGTGCATGACGGCGGACTGTACCTGCTGGACGAGCCTGAAGCGCCGCTTTCGCCACTGCGGCAATTGGCGCTGATATCGCTGATAATGAAGCGCGAACCGCGAAGTCAGTTCATAATAGCTACCCACTCGCCGATGTTGACCGCGTATCCCGGCGCGCAGATCTGGTCGTTCGACGATGCACCGGCGCGACGCGTGGACTATGCCGAGCTGGACAGCGTGCGCCTGATACGCGACTTCCTCAATGCGCCCGAGCGGTATCTGGCCCGCCTGCGGGACGAGTAAGGCCGGCAAGCCAGCCTCGTCCGGGACGTCGTAAGCTAATATGACCCATTGCGCTGCAAGCGAACACAGCCGCCAATCAATTTTGCCTTTGATATTTCGCGATGATTGCACCCATTGCGCGCCGGGCGGCCCGTCCAACTGCCAGGTATGCCCCGTGACATTCAAAGCGTTTTCGCCCGTCTACTCATTTAGCGGCGCGCGACCCACGCAATTGCTGCGCACTATCCCGACATTTCGCGTCAATTCACCTGTTGAACGACCAGCAGCCCCGCAATTGCCGGGCACAGCATTGTCATGGCGCGATATTGAAGTTTGAGCGCTGGGCGATCCGCTCAATTGCCGGACGTTATTCCGATATCCGGCACTGACCGCCTGCGGAACGCATAACTTGCCTGCCGCCGCATCCAACGCCGCACGCATGCCCATACGCCGCCGCATCCAACGCCGCACGCTTACCCGCCGCCGTATCCAACGCCGCACACATGCCCGCCCGCCGTCGCATCCAACGCCGCACACATGCCCACTTGCCGCGGCATCCAGCGCCGCACGCTTACCCGTCCGCCGTCGCATCCAGCGCCGCACGCTTACCCGTCCGCCTCCGCATCCAACGCCGCACACATGCCCCCGCCGCACAGCGCCCGCATAAACCCCTGCCCACGTACATAACCCGCGCTCCATGCGAATACACTGCCAATGACAAAATGATTTGGAGGCGGTTATATGCTGTGGGATCGCGTGCGCGCGGGGGAGACATTGAACATGCTGTCGGCGCGGTTGAACCGGCCGGCCTGCATGATAATGCGCGCCAACCGGCTGGCCAGCCCGGCCTGGCTGCTGCCGGGGCGCGAGATAATCGTGCCGCCGGAGGACTACTGCATGTGGGACGCCGGCGAATGCCCCAACCGCTTCTTTCGCTGTCCGGCGCGCGACGAACGCCCGCGCCTGCGCCATGTGCTGCGTCCCAGCGAGCGCGCGCAGGATGTAGCACGGCGCTATGGCCTGCCCGAGCGACTGGTACTGTTGGCTGCGGGCACCCGTGCGCTCTCTCCAGGGCGGGCGATCTACCTGCCCGCTCCGCCGGCCGGGGCGCACATCGTCACCGTTATGCCCGGCCAGACCGTTGAGAGCATCTGCCTTGCCCATCGCATGACGCCTGAGCGGTTTGCGCTGATCAACTCGCTCAGCGCGCCGCTGATGCCCGGCATGCGCGTACTGGTAGAGCGCGCGCAGTGAGCAATGCGGAACGGCTGCCGGAGCAGGCCCGCGCCGGTATCGCGCCGCGAATTTGAGACGCTGCCGCGCTCCGCGGCCGCGTCGATCATGTCGCGGCAAGGCCGCGCGTCCGTAAGCCCAAATCCCGCACGTTACGCATTCGGCTTGACAATGCGCCGCGCCGCAACTCGTAAAAATTGCTTGGCTCGGCCACCGTCGATCATGTCGCGGTAAGACCGCGCGTCGGTCAGCTCAAGCCTCACCCGTTCCGCATTCGCATTGACAATGCGCCGCGCCGCAACTCGTAAAAATTGCTTGGTTCGGCCACCTCATCGAACATGTCGCGGTAAGGCCGTGCGTCGGTCAGCTCAAGCCTCACCCGTTCCGCATTCGCATTGACAATGCGCCGCGCCGCAACTCGTAAAAATTGCTTGGCTCGGCCACCGTCGATAATGTCACGGTAAGACCGCGTGTCCGTAAGCCCAAATCCCGCACGCTCCGCATTCGGCTTGACAATGTGCCGCGCCGCAACTCGTAAAAATTGCTTGGCTCGGCTACCTCGTCAAACATGTCATGGCAAGGCCGCGCGTCGGTCAGCTCAAGCCTCACCCGTTCCGCATTCGGCTTGACAATGCGCCGCGCCGCAACTCGTAAAAATTGCTTAGCTCGGCCACTTCATCGAACATGTCGCGATAAGGCCGCGTGTCAGTCAGCTCAAATCCCGCCCGTTCCAGCGTCCGGCACGACGCGACATTGCGCTGCGCCGCCGTGGCAAACAGCGCGTCCACGCCGTATTCCGCGAACACATGCCTCACAAACGCGCGCACTGCCTCGGCCATGTACCCCTGGCCCCGGTACTGCGCGCCCAGAAAGTACGTTATGCCCACCCTGCCCATGTCCTCGTAGTACGACGTGCCCACGCTGCCTATCGTGCGGCCGTCCGCGCGCCGCTCTATCGCAAACGCGAGGTATGCGCGATGCGGGTCGCCCTCGGCCTCCAACTGCATCGCCTCGCGCAGCCAGTCGCCCATCCACTCGTGACATCGGCTGCAGTCGCCGAATATCTCGTGCAGGCTGCCGTCCGACGCCATCTCTATGAACGCGTGCTCGTCCGCGAGCGTCAGACTGCGTATCACAAGGCGCGCTGTCTCAAGTCTCATCCGCCATGCATCTCCTTTAGCAGTTCTATACCATTTATATGATACCATGGCCCGGCCGGCGCGGCCACCCATTTTTTCATTGCCATTAAAACTCGCGCCAATGTGAATATCATAGAAAAAAATTGCACTCATTGCGCAAGATTATGTATTTGAATCGCCGCGCGGACGTGATATAATTCAATCAATGATAACCCGCGCAAGGAGGGCGTTCCGCTCATGAGAATACACATCGTGGCCTGCCGCATATTGGCGCGCGAGCTGAGCGCGCTGGCGGCCACCAGTCCCAACATGGTCGACATCACCTGGCTGGCGCGCGGCCTGCACAATACCCCCACCAAGCTGCGCGACCGCATAGTCGAAACGCTGGACGATATATATGCCCAAATAGACCGCAATGAGCTCGAGTTCCGCCCCGACTACATCGTGCTGGGCTATGGACTGTGCTCAAACGGCGTCGTAGGCGTGGAGTGCCGCGACATACCGATAGTCGTGCCGCGCACCGACGACTGCATCGCGCTGTTCCTGGGCTCCCAGCAGCGCTATATGAAGGAATTCGCCGAGTCCGGCGGCGCGTACTGGCTCAACAGCGGCTGGCTTGAACACAGCGCGCGCCTGTTCGACGAGGAGGACTTCCGCCGCCGCCGCTGGCTCGAGTACGCCGAAAAGTACGGCGAGGAAAACGCCGACTACCTCATCGAGGTCGAAAGCAGCTGGATGAACAACTACTCCACGCTGGGCTTCATCCACTCCAGCGTCTACGAGAGTCCCGAGTATCTCCACCATACCGTGCGCGAGGCCGAAAAGCACAACTGGCAGCTGCGCGAGGTCAACGACGACCTGCGCATGCTCCGCATGATGGTAAACGGCGACTGGAACGAAAATGAGTTCCTGATACTCAAGCCCGGCGAGCGCATAGCCGCCGACTACGCCGGCGCAAAGCTCAAGGCTGAACCCGCGCCGCAGCCGCCACAGCCCGTCTCAGCGGCGCGCCCTTCCAACGAGCCGGTATCGGTGGCATTCCCGTATGGCGATGCAAAGGGCGGGGTCTCGAAATGAACGTGAGCGTATTTGAGGCGCTGGGCCCGGTCATGATAGGCCCGTCCAGCTCGCATACCGCCGGCGCGGCGCGACTGGCGCGCGTGGCGGCGCTGGCTGTGCAGGGCGAGTTCGACCACGTGGACTTCGTGCTGCACGGGTCGTTTGCGCGCACGTACCTGGGCCACGGCACCGATCGCGCGCTGGTGGCCGGCGTGCTGGGGCTGAGCGCGTCGGACGAGCGGTTGCCGCATGCGTTTGAACTGGCGCGCATGTGCAATCTGACGTACACGTTCTCCGAGGAGGAGATGCGCGACGTGCACGAAAACACGGTGCGCATGGTGTTCCACATGAAGCAGGGCGCGCCCCAGACCGTCGTCGGCTCGTCGATAGGCGGCGGGCAGATCGTCATAACCTCCATAAACGGCTTCGACGTCGAGTACACCGCTCAGTCAAACGCGCTGGTCATCACCCAGCGCGACCGCAAGGGCGTGATAAGCCACATCGCCGGCGCATTGGCCGATCACGACATAAACATAGGCGTCATGCGCCTGAGCCGGCGCGCGCGCGGCGACGTGGCCTGCACGATAATCGAGGTCGACTCGCCGGTATCGCCCGATATCGTGACCCAGCTCCGGAACCTGCCCGACGTTATGTCGGTGCGCGCGATCAACCTACACTGACGAAAGGCGCTGAGTTACGATATGTACGACAACTTTGGCGAACTGCTTGAATACTGCACGCAGCACGAGTGCCCGATAAGCGAGGCCGTGCTGCGCAACGAGACCAAACTGACCGGACAGAGCCGCGAACAGGTGCTGACCGGACTGCGCGACATGTTCGAGGTCATGCGCGCGTCGGCGGCGCGGGCACTGGATGCGCCGCTCAAGGCGGGATTCTCGCTGATATCAGGCGTGGCCCACCGGCAGAGCACGTACGCCGCGCGCACCGACACGCTGTGCGGCAACATGATAAATAAGCTTATGGCGCGCGCGCTGTCCAGCAGCGAGACCAATGCCGCCATGGGCCGCATCTGCGCCGCTCCAACCGCGGGCGCATGCGGCATACTGCCGGCCGTACTGATAACGCTGGGCGAACAGCGCGGCGCAACCGAGGACGAACTGCTGCGCGCACTGGCGACGGCGTCGGGCGTGGGCGCAGTGATAATAAAAAATGCCACGGTATCCGGCGCGGAGGGCGGCTGTCAGGCCGAGTGCGGCGTGGCGGCGGCTATGGCGGCGGCGGGCGCGGTCGAACTGGCCGGCGGCACGCCCCGACAGGCGCTGGACGCGGCCGCGTTCGCGCTGGAAAACGTGATGGGCCTGGTGTGCGACCCGGTCGCGGGGCTGGTGCAGGTGCCGTGCGCGCTGCGCAATGCATCGCAATCGGTCAATGCGCTGCTCAGCGCCGATCTGGCGCTGGGCGGCATGGAATCGCTGATACCGCTGGATCAGGTCGTGGAGGCGATGTACAGCGTCGGCCACATGCTGCCCACGCAACTGCGCGAGACCGCGCTGGGCGGCATAGCGGCCACGCCCGCCGGTCGCGCGGTACAGGTAAAACCCGCCGACGAGTGACCTAACCCCCATGGATAAACGCATGCCCGGCGCGGCCGCGCCGACGCGCCCGCCCGGCGAAGGGAGGCAGCTTATGCGCAGTTCGAACCGTCCCAACGTGCTGCTGATACTGACCGACGACCAGCGCTTTGACACTATCCACGCGCTGGGCAATCCCGACATAATCACTCCCAACATGGACTGGCTGGCCGCGCGCGGCGCGGCGTTCACTCAGGCGCACATACCCGGCGGCTCCAGCGGCGCGGTGTGCATGCCCAGCCGCGCGATGATACACAGCGGCCGCCGGCTCTACGACCTGTGCGGCGAGGGCGGCACGATACCGCCCGAACACACGACGCTGGGCGAGGCGCTGCGCCGGCCCGACGCAAACGGACAGAGCTACTACTGCTTCGGCACCGGCAAGTGGCACAACGGCCCGCCGGCATTCACGCGCAGCTTTGACGCCGGCGACAACATATTCTTTGGCGGCATGTGGGATCACTGGAACGTGCCGACCTGCCGCTACGACCCCACCGGCGAGTACGACAACGAGATCAACTTCGTGGGCAACTTCTGGCAGTCCAACGCGATAACCCGCGTGCACTGCGACAAGTTCAATCCGGGCGTACACTCGAGCGAGCTGCTGACGCAGACCACGCTGGACGCACTGGACGATCTGCCTGCGGACAAGCCGTTTTTCATATACACGGCGTACCTGGCGCCGCATGACCCGCGCACTATGCCGCGCCGGTTCGAGCAGATGTACGACCCCGCGCGCATCGCGCTGCCGCCCAACTTCCGCGCCGAGCACTTTGACTACGGCGTGCACTCGATCCGCGACGAGGTGCTGGCCGCATACCCGCGCAACGAATCCGAAGTGCGCCGCCACATCGCCCAGTACTACGCGATGATAACCCATCTGGACGATCAGATAGGCCGCATAATAGACGCGCTGCGCACAAAGGGCCTGCTGGACGACACGATAATAATACTGGCCGGCGACAACGGCCTGGCCTGCGGCGAGCACGGGCTGATGGGCAAGCAGAGCCTGTACGAACACAGCGCGCGCGTGCCGCTGCTCATCAGCGGCCCCGGCATACCGTCCGGGTTGCGCATAGACAATTACGTTTATCTGATGGACATCTATCCCACGCTATGCGAGCTGCTGGGCATTGAGTTGCCCCCGAGCGTGCAGGGCGTGAGCTTCGCGCCGATGCTGCGCGACCCGACTTACGTCACGCGCCCCGAGCTGTACATGATGTACTGCGAGCTGATTCGCGCGGTGCAGGACGACCGGTTCAAGCTGATTGAGTACCGCAACGGCCCCTGCGGCCCCCGCCGCCAGCTGTTCGATCTGAAGTCCGACCCCTGGGAGACCCGCGACCTTTACGGCCAGTACGGCTATCGGCAGGTCGTGCAACGCCTGCTCGCACTGCGCGAGCGGCAGCGCGCCATATGGGAACACGACGGCCAGCAGAGCCGCATGTTCTGGCAGGGCGCTGCGGCGGATTGAGTCCGACTGCGGATTGCGTGCGATGGCAAGCGCGGCAGCGTCGAGCAGCCGTTCGATCTGAAGGTCGACCCCTGGGCGACCCGCAACGTATACGGCCAGCACGGCTATCGGCAGGTCGTGCAAAGCCTGCTCGCACTGCATTAGCCGGCAATTCATTCCCACGAACTGGCACAGTCGCGCCGTCAGCGCGCTCCTGCGATACACGTTATGAACTTCATAAGGCCGTCCACAGCGCAAAACGCAGTCAATAGCGAATAGCGCCTTTTGTGGGCGAATCCATAGCTCGTATGAATAACATCAAGCCCGGCGCTCCGCTAACAGGCGAGCGCCGGGCTTGGTTGTATATTCATGTCTATTTGATTTTATGGGCATGCGCCGCGTCTATGATCGTCCACTGTGTTTATGGGAGTCCGCCGTGTTCATGGGCACCACCGCGTTTATGCGCGTCCGCAGTATATATGAGCATGCGCCGTGTCTCTGAACATCCACCGCGTTTATGCGCGTCCGGCGTGTTCATGGGCATACACCATGTCTATAAACATCCGCCATGCTCATCGGCCGGCGCATCCGTCTGCGCCACAGCCTCCCGCAGCAGCGGCGTAAGCTCGCCGCTGTACAGCACCGCCAGCTCGTGCAAGGGGCGCGTCAGGCACACGTACAGCAGCCGTCCGTCCAGCGGCGCGTCCGCGAAGCACTGCTCGCCCGCGTCGGCCATTATCACGCAGTCAAACTCCAGGCCCTTTACGCAGGTCGCCGCCGCCACTACCACGCCGCCGGCATACTCGCCGTCGCCCGCGTTGAGCAGCTTTGCGCCCAGCGCGTCCGGCAGGCGCTTGAGCAGCTGCTTGAGCGCCTTGACGTCGCGGCCGATTATCGCTATCGTGCCATAGCCCGCATCCAGATAGCCCTGCGTCAGCTCGGCTATCCGCCTGGCCTGACCCGCCGCCGTGTCGAACCGCTCGAACTGCGGCGCATTGCCATGCCTGAGCACCGGCCGCGCCTCGACCTGCCCCGGCACCGGTTGCGCCCGCGCCACGCAGTTGGCCGTGTTCATTATCTCGACGGTGTTGCGGTAGCTGGTTACCAGGTTGTGGCGCGTCACGTCGCCGCCGAACACGCCCTGCGCTACCTCGTCCCAGTCGGCTATGCCCCGGTACGCGTGCACGCCCTGCATCAGGTCGCCCACTATCGTGAACGAGTCGTTGCCGGTCAGCCGCTTGAGCAGCATGAACTCCATTGGCGAGAAGTCCTGCGCCTCGTCTATGACCAGGTGGCGTATGTCCAGCCGCTTGAGCGCGAACATCCGCGCCGCTATCACGCACAGCGGCGCTATGTCCTCGCTCTCGACCGAGCGCGCAGTGGCATGCTGGAGCGTGTACTCGCCCGCCTCGCCGCCCTGCCTGCGCCAGAACTCGCGATAGGCATCCAGCGCGCTGAGCTTGGGGAAGCTCGCCAGCACGCCCTTTACGAATTCGTTCACGCCGGTGTGCGCGTGCTTTATCTGCGCGTCGCGCTGGTCAAACAGCTTGCGCATCTTGGCACGGCGCGCCTCGCCGTCCGGCATCGTCCGGCACAGCTTGTCCACCTTTCGGTCGCACATATCCATCAGGTAGTTTTCGACCTCGTCGACCGCCGCGCGCACCTGCTGCTTGAGCAGCTTGCCGAACTCGGTCAGCCGCCGCTCCAGCGGGAACGGCTTGCAGTCCTCCATAAAGAACTTGTACACCTGCTCCGGCGTCAGTATCGTCGCCGGGCCGTAGACCACCGCCGCATGCGTGGCGAACGCGCGCTCGTAGTCGTCCATGAATGCGTCGAGCTGCCGGAGCGTGTCCAGCGAGCCCTTGCGCCGGAGCACCCGGTTGAGCCGCGCGCGCGCGTCCTCGTCCAACTCCAGCAGTTCGCCCAGCCGGTCGGTCGCGTCCACGCGCGGCAGCTTCTTGCCCAGCAGTCCCCCTATCAGCAGCGGGAACGTGGTCTGTACGACCCGGTCCACGCCCAGATCCGGCAGTACTCCCGATATGTAGTCCAGAAACAGCGGGCTGGGCGCAAGTATCATCATCTGCTCGGGACTCATGCGGTCCTGGTACGCGTAGAGCAGATACGCTATGCGATGCAACGCTATGGTGGTCTTGCCCGAGCCGGCGACGCCCTGCACTATCAGCGGCCGGTCGGGCTTGTGGCGGATGACGAAGTTCTGTTCGGCCTGTATCGTGGTGACGATCTCGCGCAGCCGGTCCGCGCCCACCGTGCCCAGCACCGATTGCAGGTACGCGTCCTGCGACACCACGTCGGTGTCGAATATCGTCAGGAGTTGGCCGTCCTCTATGCCGAACTGGCGCTTGAGCAGCAGTTCGCCCTCTATCGTGCCGTCGGGCGCGGTGTAGCGCATCGGCCCCAGCTGCCCCGAATAGTACAGGTTCGCCACCGGCGAGCGCCAGTCCACGACCTCTATGTCCAGCGATTCGCGCCGCGTCACGCCGTACTTGCCTATGTAGTACGTGTCGGTGTACTTGTGCCGGCGCGGCCGGAAGTCCACGCGCGTAAAGTACGGCTTGCGCGCTGCCAGGCGCAGGTTGTTCAGCGCCATCTCGTCGCGCGCGTACATCATCTCGCGCAATGGCACTCCGTCGGGATCGTACTTGCGCGCCTCTATCAGCTTTGCGTAGTCGTCCTTCAGCGCGGCGTCGGCCAGCGCGGTCTCCTGGGTTATTACGTTCAGCGTGTGGTTCAGGTGGTCGAGTTCGAGTTGGGTATCGGGATGTGCTATCGCGGCCATAGACGCCTCCTTTGCGCGGTCGTATGTGTATAAGAAGCAATAAGCGCCGGGCCTGGACGAGTGCCCGGCTCGGCGCGGATGTCTATTTTAACACATGTACGAGGCGTTGTCAATCGCTGGCAGCGTGCCTTGCGGGCATGTTTTCAAGTTTTACATGCGGCAGGGGCCTGAGCGGCCCGCGCGCTCCCAACTTGAGCCATGACCCATGTGTCTGTTTACTTTTCTGCGGGGCCTGCGCTGCGGACAGTTCGCGCCGTGCGCCGGTTCAGAACTCGTCGCGCCAGCGCACCGTCATGCGTTCGCCGTCGAACTCTATCGGCAGTATGCTGTAACCCGAGTGGCGCAGGTCATTGGGCTGCCAGTGATCCAGCATCAGGTACGGCTGGCCGTCGGCCTCGAATATCCAGGTGCTCTGGCCGTGGAAGGTATTGCGGCTGTCGGGGCCTTCGGCGGGGTCGTCGATAAGCTTCATGCCGGTGGACAGGCGCGGCGTGGTGGCGTACAGCATGCTGTTGGGCGCCCAGCCGGTGCAGCCCGACGTCACGCAGTAGTACAGCCCGTCATGCCAGATCAGCGCCGGCGCCTCGCGCTCCTGATCGGCCATGTGCGCATAGCACACCCCGGTAAAGCCGGTGCACTCGGCGTTCAGCTCGGACACGTACATGGTCTTGTTCCAGTCGCCGCTGTGCACCAGGTAGACCCGGCCGTCGTTCGGATCGGTGAACAGCGTCATGTCGCGGCAGTCGCGCCGGTTGGGCAGGAACGCGCCCAGCAGTTCAAACGGCCCCTCGGGCATGTCGGATATCGCGCAGCCCGCATGCGCGAACGTGTAATCCGCGCTGTCCGAGTGAAACCACATCACGTACTTGCCGGTCAGCGCGCTGCGCACCACCTTGGGCCGCTCCATGACCCGGCCCGGATGCAGCGGCGACGCCGGATCGCCCGGCTGCGCCGCCAGCGCCAGCCCCTCGTAATGCCAGGTGTGCAGGTCGCGGCTCGAATAGCAGCTCACGCCCACCACGTCCACGCGCGACAGCTGGCGTCCGTCCACGCGCACGTTGTCGGCGTCCTTGTTTTCGCCGTACCAGTACCACCTGTCGCCGAATCGGGTTATCATGCCGCCGTGGGCCTGTATCAGGTTGCCCGCGTCGTCCAGCCAGCATTGACCATTCTTCATATGAGCATCCTCCTTTTATTTTGTCGCGTCGTGCGGCGCGCCGCTCCACTGAGCGTACAGCCGCGCTATTACGTCCTCTATCGGGGCGCGGGCGCTCTCTATGTCGTCCACGTCCTGACGGCTCAGCGCGCTCATTATGCTGCGCATGTCGGTCGCCTGCGTGTCGACCTCGAACGTGTGGCGCTCGCCCTCGCTGGACACGAGTTGCGCGCCCGGCAGCTCGGGGCATGTGCGCGCAGTCACGGTGATGCGCCTTAGCTGGCCCGACTGCGCCAGCGCCTCAAACGCGCCGTCAAACGCTATGCGCCCCCGGTTTATCATGACCACGCGCCGCGCCATGCGCATCAGATCGTCCATGTCGTGCGACGTGACCAGTATCGTCGCGCCGCGCTCGGAGTTGAGCATGTGCAGCACGTCTATCATGCGCTGTTTGCTGAGCACGTCCAGCCCCAGCGTGGGCTCGTCCAACAGTATCAGTTCCGGATCGTGCAGCAACAGCATCGCCAGATCCGCGCGCATCCGCTGGCCCAGCGACAGCTCGCGCGCAAATGTATGCAGCACCGGCTCCAGTTCCAGCTCGCGCACCGCGAGCTTCAGCATCCGGTCATACGTTTCATCGGGTATGTCCCACACGGCCTTTTTCCACTCAAAGCTCGATATCACCGGGTGATCCCACCACAGCTCGGTGCGCCCGCCGAACAGCACGCCCGTGTGCCGCATCAGCTCCACCCGCTGCCCCAGCGGGTCCATGCCAAGCGCGCGTACCTCGCCCGCGTCGGGCTTGAGCATGCCGCACAGCAGCTTGAACGTCGTAGACTTGCCCGCGCCGTTGGGCCCGGCGTACGCCACGAACTCGCCGCGCGCGATGCGCATGCTCACGCCGTCCAGCGCGCGCACGCTGCGGTATTCCGGATGCGTGAACTGCCGCCACAGGTTGCCCGTGCCGCGCTGGCGCTGGCTGAACTGCTTGCTCACACCGCTGAGCTCAACAGCGATGGCCAATCGACTTGTATCGGCTCGATCCGACTTTGACATAGTGCCTCAGCCCCCTTTCAAACGCCAGCGCGGCCAGCGTGCACGCGCTCGCAGCAACCGCTACCGGCAGCAACAGCCCCGGCATCAGCGGCACCTTGCCCAGTATTATCAGCGCCGGAAACCACCCCAGCAGCCCCGCCGGCAACACGCTCAGCAGCGCCGCCTGCACCAGTATCCCCACGCCGCCCAGCGGAAACCGCGACAGCGCGCCCAGCGAATCCATCATGACCGTGGATATCTCCTCGCACGACACCGGCCGGTAAAACGCCGTCGCCGATATCAGATAGCTCATGCCCAGCATTATCGCCACCGCACACACCAACAGCAATGCCATGGCCGGCCACGCCCACCATGCCAGCGTGCCGCCCAGCCGGCTCAGCGCCCAGCCCGTTATGCCCAGCCCGCAGATCAGCGGCCCCGAATACGTAAACGGCGCAAATCCCTCGGTGCCCAGCTGCATAGGCAGCGCCAGCGGCTGTATCATCATGTGGTCGAGCTGCGAGCGGCCTATCCGGCGCGATATGTTCGATATGTTGAAGTTGCCGAAGAATATCGAAAACAGCCCGTTGCCCATCGTGACAAACCCCAGCATGAACAGCGTCTCGGCCTCGCTCAGTCCGCCCACGCCCCCAAACCGCACCGCCAGCAGCAGCACCGACGACACCGACGACGCCATCGACAGTATGTCCGACAGCATGCATATCACGCACGAGCGCGTGTCCTGCGTCAGCCAGTTCAGGTCCATGCGCGCGTACAGCCGCATCAGCTCCCGATAGCGCCTGAACATGGCCCGATGATCGGCTGTGCGGCGCGTGAGCGCATTGGCCCGCGCCGGTCGACGCGCCCGGGCCATGTCATGTCTATCCGCCATACGACACCATCCTCTCCTGCGAGCGCCTGAAGCACACGCACGCCAGCGGCCAGAGCACTATGTTCCACACGATCTGCATCGCAATAATCATCGCCGTATCGCCGATACCGGTGTACACCGCCAGCGCGCCGCCGGCCAGCGTGCCCAGCGGCGTGTACGTCAGCACGTCGCCCAGCCCCCACGGCAACAGCGCAAACGGTATCACCGCACCGGTCAGCAGCGCCGTGAGCGCCGCGCGTATGCTGTGCACGGTCCAGCTCAGGTTGCGCATCCGTATCAGCAGGCACGCAAACAGGTAGTCCACCGCAAATCCCTCCGACACGGTCAGCACGAGCGCCACCGCCGCCCAGGGCGACGCAGGCATAACGCGTATGCCTATCAGCGGCGCGATCAGCACCGCGGGCAGCCCAAACAACATCAGCGGCTGCACCCACAGCCCCACGGTGTGCAGCGTAAGCTGCGTGAACACGCCCATCGGCCGCATGAAGTTGCTCAGTATCACGCCCTCGTGCAGCCAGCTCGACGCCGGCGTGCGCACGTCCAGCAGCGGCTCCAGCACCACGCCCATGTAGGTGTACGTCAGCACCGCCTCCAGCGTCATGCCGCCGGTGTCCACGCCCCGCGCGAACAGTTCCCGCCATATGTATATCATCGCCACCAGCCGTATCAGCCTGAGCAGGTAGTTGCCCAGCATGTTGGCCAGTCCAAACGAATCGTGTGTGCGCGCCGACATGACCGCCGTCGCGCCGTATTTTGCAAGTTTCATATTTCCTCCCATTCCGGCCGCGCGGCGGCCTCATATGTGCTGCGCACATGCGCAGCGCCGCGCGCCCGGCCGTTTTTGCGCAAACAAAAAAGGCGGACATCTCGTCCGCCTTGAAGCATACGTCGCCTGTCAGCGCGGCGCTCCTGCGGACGAAATGGGCATAGCTATCCCGTAAACAGCCTTATCCGCCGAAAAACCGCATATGTCGACCAGCACCGTGGCCATCCGCACACACGCTGCGCCCACGAGTATGTCGCGTCCGTACTCTGCCATGCTGCCGGTCTCCTTTACAATCATTTGCCGAAATTATATCATGCGCCCAGTGCTTTGTCAAGCCGGTTTCATTGGCGCACGGCGGGCACGAGCTACTCAGGGCGGGGCGGTTGCCGTGCGCCTGTCTTCCGGCAGCCGCGCGCAGACATGACTTGGCAAATTCGCAACGCTACTGCGTACCACTTAACAGCAGCCGCGCTCCAACCTCATTCGCATATCAATTACGTTACTGTGCGCTCATTGGCAGTTGCACTCCCGGCCGATCAGCATGCCTCGCCTCATTACAGCGTCTGCCCGTCCTCCGGCAGTTGTGCGCAGGCTCTATTTACAAGCTTGCAACGCTACTGCGTGCCACTTAACAGCAGCCGCACGCCAACCTCATTCGCATACCAATTACGTTGCTGTGCGCTCACCGGCGGTCGCAATCCCGACTAATCAGCACACCTCGCCTCATTACCGCGTCTGCCCGACCTCCGGCAGTTGTGCGCAGGCATGACTTGGCAAACCCGCAACGTTACTGCGCGCCAATTATCAGCAGCCGCGCTCCAACCCCATTGACATACCCGCACCATCCGTACGCCCCACTCGCACCTTCCATGTGGCGCCTTCTGTGTTGAGGCCCACGTCCATTGCGCCATGAGCATGCCCCACGGCGCGCATGCAAAAGCGCCGCCGACTCACAAGGTCGGCGGCGCATTGCGCATGTTCAATTCATATCATGTCGAACAGTTGGGCACTTCATCACGGTATCTGATGGACATTGCCCATGCCCTGGCGCACGCGCCGGCGATACCAGCGCAGCTTCTCGCGCATATGCAGCGACTTGACCGCCTCTACATACGCCGTCGCACCAGCCGCGCACATCTCAGGCGTTACCGACTGACCGGCGTAGCGCGAGCGCACCACTATCTCGGTGAACGTCACGAACGACTGTGCCGCCAGCTTTTCGCCGGCCAGCCGCGCCGCAAACGCGGTGGGCGTCTCGCCGCTTTCGGGCACCTGGCCCTGCATCTCCAGCACCGTCAGCAGCGCGCGGTAGTAGACCATCAGCTTATCGGCGCTGGTCTGCGCCTTGCGCACCGCGTAGCGCGGCGTCGATATGTACAGCCGCAACGCGACTATCGCCGCAATCAGCAGCAGTATCAGCAGAGCGATCAGCGCTATCAGCCACGGCCGCAGTCCCGGCGGCTCGTCGGGCGGCTCATCGGGCTCGGACGTGGGCGTCAGCGTGGGTTCGGGCTCGGGCTGTTCGGTGGGTTCGGTAGTGGGTTCGAGCAGCATATCGCTCGGCTCGGGCGTGGGTTCGGGCGTGGGCGACGGCGTAGGCGTGGCCACGTCGGGCTGTTCCGGCTCAGGCGTGGGCGATATGACCAGCGGCTCGTCGTTGGGCGTCGGGTCGAAGCTCAGCCACCCAAAGCCCTCAAAGTACAGCTCGACCCAGGCGTGGGCGTCCTTGCCTATCACCTCGGTCACGCCGCTCTCGTCGGGCTGCACCAGGTAGCCCTCCACATATCGCGACGGTATGCCCGCGATGCGCGCCATCACGCCCATCGCCGACGCAAAGTACGTGCAATAGCCCGCCTTGTGCTCCAGCAGGAAGTAGCTGACGAAGTCGCTGCCCTCGGGCGTATCGCCCGGCGTCAAGGTGTACGCGTAATTGGCCTTTAGGTAGTCCTCGATTGCGCGGGCCTTCTGATAGGGCGTGGAGTAGCCGTGGATTATGCTGTACGTCAGGTCGTACACGTCGGTCGACAGCGTCGCCGGCAGTTGCAGGTACGCGTCCAGCGAGCCGGCCAGTCCATCGCCGGTCAGTCCGCTCAGGTACGCGTCCATGTCGTCCGAGTACGTGTCGGGTATCAGCGCGGTGAACGAATACGCGTCGCCCGCGCGCACGGTGCGCGTTATGAACACCTCGCCCGACGAATTGAAGTAGGGTATCATGTCGCCTTCGGCGCTCAGTTGCGTGAGCCGGTGCGGCGTGAACAGCGTGCTCGTGCCACGCGACAGGAACGTCACGTTTACGTCGACCGACTCTATCAGGCCTTCGGGCGCGCTCTCGAGCTCATCGCCATCGGGCTGATTCAGCCCGAACACCTGGTTGCGCAGCGTGCGCCGGAGCGGGCTGACAAACAGGCTGCGGCTGTTGAGCGACGAATCCACCCAGTTCACGCCGGTGTACTCGCGCTTTATCGCGCCCCGCAGCAGCAGCGTTCGGTCGGTCTCGACGCTCATTATCGGGAAGTCGGACGGATTGGCGTCGCCGCCGAGCTTGCCGGACTGGCTCTGGTAGCCGTCCAGCTGCACCGAGTAAAGCGTGCGCGCCTCCGAAAACATCAGATAGTCGGCCACCGTCGAGCGCACCGCGCGCCCGAACTGTTGCAGCGCCGGCGATACGCCGCCCATTATCGGCATCAGCAGCAGCGCCGCCGCCACCGATACCGCCGCTATCGGCAGCGCCGAATTAAAGCTGGTCTTTTCGCGCGCCGAACTGGCAAACAGCATCGCCACAGCGACCAGCGCCGGCGCCACATAGTACACGTTCAGGCTGCGCTCGAACATCCATGTGCCCATCGCCACCAGCATCAGCAGCGTCAGCGCCGGGTACACGCCGCCGCGCACGCGCGTCATCAAAAACGCGGTCGCGGTCAACAGCACGCCCAGCACGCCGGCAATGGCATTGAGACAGCCGTCCAGCGAGCCGTCGGTCAGCAGCGCGCGCACCAGCGCCTCCATTTGCGTATACGCCGGCAGCTTAAAGTAGATCGTCGCGCCCCCGCCGGCGACCAGCAGCGCCAGCGTCACCGCCAGCGGCCATACGCCCATCGTCATAAGCGCGCACGCCAGCGCCGTGACAAGGCATGGCACCGCCACCGCGATGACATCCACCGCAAGGCCCATGGCGTCGCACAGCGTCAGCGCCAGCGAACCGCCCAGCAACACCGCAATCACTATGCCGCCGATCGATTCGCGCAGTTGTTTGCGTAGGTTCATGAAGCCAGGTTCCTTTCCTTCCAATCGCACAGCGGCGAGACGCGCTTAACGTATACGCCCATCGTCGCCAGGCGCATCAGCATCGTCAGCGCCTCCTGGCGTTGGGAATCGCTTATCCAGTACAGGCGCACCTTCAATCCGTTGCGCTTCATGCGCAGCGCCATATCGCTTATCTGGGTGTTCAGGCGCTGGGTGATTATCACCGCGCCGCCCGAACGCATCAGCCGGCGCGTCTCCAGCTCCAGCACGCTCTCAAACGGGTTTTCGCCGTCGAACTTCACCTCGGTCAGCGCCGTCAAAAACCGCCCGAAGTCGGCCAGCGACTGGCCCGACACCTCCAGCGGCTGCGCACTCGAAAGCGGCATGCGCACCGGGAAGCCCTCCTTGAGCTGGCTCAGCGCGACCGCGGCCGCGACCTCGCACATCGCGTCCTCCACGTCCAGCGCCATCTCGCGCGTGGCGCTTATCGTGCCGCAGTCCATGATTATCAGCGTATCGGGCCGGGCGGCCTCCTCGTACTGGCGCACTATCAGTTCGCGCTTGCGCATCGTCAGCTTCCAGTGCACCTTTTTGAGCGAGTCGCCCTCGACATAAGCGCGCACCGACGAAGGCGAGGACATGTCGTCGGTATTGTGGGCCAATGACTCGGGGCCGTTCTCGCCCGAGGCCAGGTCCAGCGCGGCGATGTCCGCGACGTTGGGCTGCACCGTGAGCACTATCGAGCGGTCGTTTATCACGCGCCGGAGCGTAAACAGCCCGAACACGTCCGACACCCACAGCGTGTCCACGCCCACCTGGTACACTCCCCTGTGCGGGCACTTGAGCATGTACCGCAGCGACGTCGTAAAAAACGGCCGCGGACTTATTACCAGCTCGTCGACGGTCGACGAGTCCTCGGGCAGCGACAGCGTAAGATACAGCGCCGCCACCGGCAGCGGACAGCGATGCCGAACCGATATCTGCATCGGCAGGCTTTCAGTGCGCCGCACCGTGACCGTGGGCATCTGGAACCCTATCTGCGCGCTGTACAGCGTCACCAGCGCCGACAAAAAGCTCAGCACCATCATGACCGCCATGGTCGCGCCTATCACATAGTAGAACATCGAGCCGGTAGACAGCGCCGCCAGCAGCACCGTCACCAGCGCGAGCAGGAATACCAGCCAGCGCCTGTTCATGACAGCTTGACCGGCACCGGCACGGCGCTGACCACGCTCTGCAACACGCGCAGCGCGTCCAGGCCCTTCATGCGCGCCTCAGGCCCCAGCACCAGGCGGTGCTGCAGCACCGGGCCGCACATGCCCTGCACGTCCTCGGGAATCACGTAGTCGCGGCCGTCCAGCAGCGCGGCCGCCTGGCTGGCGCGCAGCAGCGCTATCGCGCCGCGGGTCGACACGCCCAGGCTCAGCGCGCTGTGATGGCGCGAGGTCTGCGCGATGGACGCGATGTAGGAGCGCACCTCGGGCGCCGCATACACACCCGATACCAGCTGTTGCAGTTCGAGTATGTCGGCCGCGGTGCACACGCTTTGCAGATCCTCTATGGGATTGGCGCCGCTGGTGTAGCGCTCGAGTATTTCGACCTCCTCGTCGTGGGTCGGGTAGCCCAGCGATATGCACATGAAGAAGCGGTCCAGCTGCGCCTCGGGCAGCGGGTAAGTGCCCACGAACTCGACCGGGTTCTGCGTCGCCATGACTATGAACGGCTGGGGCATCTTGTACGTCTTGCCGTCGACGGTGACCTGACCCTCCTCCATGACCTCCAGCAGCGACGACTGCGTCTTGGGCGAGGTGCGGTTGATCTCGTCGGCCAGCACCAGCTGGCTCATTATCAGGCCCTGCTTGTACTCCAGCTCGCCGGTCTTGAAGTTGACTATCGAGAATCCCGTTATGTCCGACGGCGTTATGTCCGGCGTAAACTGTATGCGCTTGAACGAGCAGTCCAGCGAGCGCGCCATCGCCGATACGAGCGTGGTCTTGCCCACGCCCGGCACGTCCTCTATCAGCACATGGCCATGGCACAGCAGCGCTATGAACAGCAGCTCCACCGCGTCCTGCTTGCCTATCACCACGCGACCGACATTCTGCTGCAATGCGCTTATGACGCGCCGAGGTTCTTGCATAAGATTATCTCTCCCTATTATCTATATAATATACCTAAAAACCGGCGCACCCTGCGGCCGGCCAGGCGCGCTATCCGGGCGCGCTATGCCGCCCGATGCGCATACTTGTATGAATACAGTATACCGAATAATCGCGCGGTTTACAAGCATGCTTGAAAAAAACCTTGTTTCCGTGGTACACTGTTAACGTTGACGCGCAAAAAAATTACATTGCGCGGCATTAGACGAGCATAAGGAGCGTGAACGGCGGCGTGCATGACGAATACATACTTAACCGACTGATGCAGGGCGGCGCAGTGTCGGGCGAGGCGCTCAGCCGCGAGCTGGGCGTGAGCCGGGCCGCGGTCTGGAAGGACGTGCTGCACCTGCGCGAGGCGGGCTGGCACATAGACGCATCGCCGCGAGTCGGATATCATCTGGTGTCGCCCGAGGACGGGCTGCTGCCCATGGACGTGTACGCAGGCCTTGACACACAGCGCTACGGCCGCACCGCCGAGTACCACGTCGAACTCGACTCGACCAACGTGCGCGCAAAGCAGTGGGCGCAACAGGGCGCGCCCGACGGCGCGCTGGTCGTGGCCGAAACCCAGACCGCCGGCCGCGGCCGGCTCGCACGCAAATGGATATCGCCGGCCGGCATGGGCATATACATGTCGCTCATAATGAAGCTGAACGTGCCCATGCAGCAGCTGGCGCGGGCGATGCCGGCGGTGCCGCTGGGCGTATGCCGGGGGCTGAGCGAGTTCAGCGACGACGCGGTGCGCATAAAATGGCCCAACGACATAGTATGCGCAGGGCGCAAGGTGTGCGGCATGCTGCTCGAGGCGCAGGCCGGCGTGGACGGCGTGGACTGGCTGATAGCGGGCATAGGCATAAACGCGCACCAGCGCATCGAGGACTTCCCCCCGGAGGTGCAGGCCACGGCGGCGTCGATCGATATGCTGACCGGGAGGCGCTGCGTGCGGGCCGAGGTGCTGCGCGCAGTGCTGCGCGAGATCGAGCGCTGCGCCGACATGTTCATATCGGGCCGGGGCGACGCGCTGATGGAAGAGTACTCCCGTGCCAGCGCCACGCTGGGCCGGCGCGTGCGGGTGCTGGCCGGCGACGGCGAATTCGAGGCCGAGGCGCTGCGCATCGCCGACGACGGCGCGCTGATAGTGCGGCTGGACGACGGCGCCGAGCGCGCAGTCTATGCCGGCGACGTGTCGGTGCGCGGGCTGATGGGGTACGTTTGACGGGTTGCGGAGCGCGATGGCGGGGTTTGACTTGCGGCGCTCTGCTATTGGGCTATGATTGGGCAATTGTGCTGCGTTGCGACCGGATGCAGGCTTGGGCGCTACGCTAATTCGGCGCGGTTGGGCGTGCAGTTGCCCGTTGGGGCGGTTGGGGTTTGACTTGCGGAGCTTTGCTATTGGGCTATGGCTGGGCAGTTGCGCCGCGTTGTGACAAAATGTAGGCTTGGGCGCTGCGCAAATTAGGCGCGGTTGGGCGTGCAGTTGCCCGTTGGAGCGGTTGGGGTTTGACTCGCGGCGCTTTGCTATTGGGCTATGATTGGGCAGTTGTGCTGCGTTGCGACTGTATGCGGGCTTGGGCGCTGCGCAAATTCGGCGCGGTTGGGCGTGCAGTTGCCTGTTGGTGCGGCTGGGGTTTGGCTTGCGGCGCTTTGCTATTGGGCTATGATTGGGCAGTTGTGCCGCGTTGCGACCGGATGCAGGCTTGGGCGCTGCGCTAATTCGGCGCGGTTGGGCGTGCAGTTGCCTGTTGGGACGGCTGGGGTTTTACTTGCAGCGCTCCGACATTGTGACACGACTGATACGCATTGACCGCAACTCGCGTCGGCAGATGCACGGTCAACAGCCATTTGCGCACGATACTATTATCGGCCGGCAATAAGGCCCGGCAGGCCGAATGCGCCGCCGGGAGCGCCGTGCCGCACGGCATATGCGGACGCGCAAGGACGGCAGCACGCGCTGAGCGCGGGGCGTGCCGCACGCCGTGTTGCGGGCGCGCAGCTCCGCTCACGCCCCGGCGGCATGGCTCCCGGTTGCCGCATACATATATCCAAATTTACGGCGAAATGCGCTTCTCATATATTTATAAAGAGGTGAATCACAAATGTATTCAGGTCATATATGCGACGTGCCCGGCATACTTGTCGGCCACGCGACCGATGCCGATGCGCTGACCGGCGTCAGCGCGATATACTGCCCGGATGGGGCGATGCCCGGCGTGTCAGTGCGCGGCGGCGCGCCCGGCACTCGTGAGACCGATCTGATGAAGCCCGGCGAGCTGGTCGAGTCGGTACATGCGATACTGCTGTGCGGCGGCAGCGCGTTCGGGCTGGATGCCGCCACCGGCGCGATGGACTACCTCAGCCGCAAGGGCGTGGGACTGGACGTAGGCGTGGCGCGCGTGCCGATAGTGGGCGGCGCGGTGCTGTTCGACCTGGCCATGGGCCGTGCGGACGTGCGTCCCGACGCTCAGATGGGCAAACTCGCGCTGCTCAACGCCGGCGACGACCGGCGTCAGGGCCTGATAGGCGCGGGCACCGGCGCAAGCGTGGGCAAGTTCGCGCCGGGCGCATTGCCCGAACGCGCCGGACTGGGCAGCGCCGCGCTTGAGTCGGATGGGGTCATAGTGGGTGCGCTGGCCGCGGTCAACGCCGGCGGCGACATATACGACCCGTACACCGGCGAGTTCCTGGCCGGCGCGCACGATGCTCAGGGCAAGCCCCAGCCAGTGCTTAACGCGCTGATGGGCGGCGCGCACGCGCGCGAGCTGATCGGCCGCAACACCACGATAGCCGCGCTGGCCACCAACGCGCGCCTGGACAAGGCCCAGACCAACCGCCTGGCCGCCGTAGCGCAGGACGGCTTTGCGCGCGCACTGCGCCCGGCGCATACTCAGCTGGACGGCGACACGCTGTTTGCGCTGGCCACCGGTCAGGTCGAGTGCGACTTTGCGCGGCTGTGCGCGTTGGCCACCGAGGTAGTCGCCCGCGCGATAGCCAACGCCGGATATCTGGCCCGGGAGCGGCGGGCATGATAGTGGGCATAGGCGTGGACGTCATAGAGCCGGAGCGCATAGCCCAGGCCATGGCCAATCCGCGCTTCATCGAGCGCATGTACACCCCGCGCGAACGCGAGCGCATAGCGCAGTCCGGCGCAAATGCCGCGCAGCGCGCCGCCGGCATATTCGCCGCAAAGGAGGCCGCAGTCAAGGCGCTGGGCTGCGGCTTTGACGGCGTGGGGTTTCATGACGTGGAGGTGACAAGCGCCGCGTCAGGCCAGCCCGGACTGGAACTGCACGGTGGCGCGGCAGCGCGGCTGGCAGCGCTGGCCGGCGCGCGCGCGCATCTGTCGATATCGCACATAGCAAGCGCGGCGGTAGCGTTTGTCGTTATAGAGGGATAAACGCATGCGGATGTTGGCTGCGGCCTGAAAAGGCCTGCGCATGCCCAGACGCCATGGGCATGGCGGCGCGGCTGACTTAGTCTATTGAAGCGATGCCGCATTTGAGCGGCGCTTGCTCATTGCGCTGTGCTGCCGGGAGTTGTCGTGTCGTGGCGATGTCGGCTTTGCCCGGGATAACGCGCTAGTGCCATGCTTGCGGCAGTGCGCCGGGCTTTGACTGCACCGACGGGATTTGTCACGGCATTGCGCTGTCGACTTTGTCAAGGACAACACGTTCGTACCATTCTCGAGGCATTGTGCCGGTATTTGGTACACCGCCGAGGATTGTCGCGGCGTGGTACTGTCTGCTTTGCCATTGATAGCGCGTTTTTGCCATGCTTGCGACATTACGCTGGGCTTTGACTACACCGACGGGAGTTGTCACGGCATAGCGCTGTCCACTTTGTCAAGGACAACACGTTCGTACCATCCTCGAGGCATTGTGCCGATATTTGGTACACCGCCGAGGTTGTCGCGGCGTGGCACTGTCTGCTTTGCCATTGATAGCGCGTTTTTGCCATGCTTGCGACATTGCGCCGGGCTTTGACTACACCGACGGGAATTGTCACAGCATAGCGCTGTCCACTTTGCCAAGGACAACGCGCTCGTACCATCCTCGAGGCATTATGCCGGTATTTGGTACACCGCCGAGGATTGTCGCGGCGTGGCATTGTCTACCTTACCATTGATAGCGCGTTTTTGCCATGCTTGCAGCATTGCGCCGGGCTTTGACTACACCGACGGGAGTTGTCACGGTATAGCGCTGTCCACTTTGTCAAGGACAACACGCTCGTACCACACTTGAGGCATTGTGCCGATATTTGGCTGCACCGCCGAAGATTGCCGCGGCATTGCGCTGTCAACTTTGCCATTGATAGCACGTTCTTGCCACGCTTGCAGCATTGCGCCGCGCTCCGACGGCGCTGACGATTGCTGCAGCGCTTTCTCAACCAACGCGATTCACAGGAGGCCTTTATGCGAGTAGTAACCCCAAGTCAAATGCAACAACTCGAACAGCGCTTCATGCGCGAACAGGGCGTGGAATCGTTCGAGCTGATGGCGCGCGCCGCCGATGGGCTGGCCGATGCGGCTGTGCGGCTGCTCGGACGCGCGAACTGGCCGCCGCAGGACGCCGGCGTGCCGCTGGATCTGCCCAAGCTGACCGGCATGAGCGCAGTGGTGTGCTGTGGGCCGGGCGCAAACGGCGGCGACGGCTGGGCACTGGCCTGGCGGTTGTACGACATGAACTGCGAGGTGCTCGCGCTGACGCACGGCACGCCCACGCCCGGTTCCGCCGCGCATCGCAACTATCTTGAGTGCGCCGCAAGCTGGCGCTCGATACGCATAATCGACCTAGCCGGCGCACAGCTCGGCGACCCCGAGGACGGTCAGGCGCTTATTGAGTATCTGACCGGGCTGTGCGGCACCGCGATGCTGCGCGCGCAGCTGTGCGTGGACGCGCTGTTCGGCACCGAGCTGAGCCGCCCGCTGAGCGGCGTGTACCTGGGCATGAGCCGCCTTATGGCGCTGATAGCCGAAAGCGGCGCGCGGGTGCTGGCTGTGGACATACCCTCGGGGCTGGACGGCGCGACCGGCGCCGACACCGGCGCATGCCCCGCCGACATGACCGTCACGTTCCAACACCTCAAGCGCGGTCAGCTGTTCGGCAGCGGCCAGGACGTATGCGGTGAACTGATCTGCCATGACATAGGCATACCCGATGCCTATGCCCCCGCCGATGCGCCGGAGTACCTGCGCCCGGCCGACGTGCGCATGCCCCGGCGACGCCATGACTCACACAAGGGCACATACGGACATTTGCTGACGGTCGCAGGCTCGCACGACTACGCCGGAGCGGCACTGCTGTGCGTGACCAGCGCGCTGCGCGCCGGAGCCGGGCTGGTCACGGCCGGCTGCGTGGCCGAGCTGCGGCCGCTGTTGCAGCTGAGTGCGCCGTCGGCCATGGCGCTGAAGCTGTGCGACGCCGACGTATTCGACAATTCCGCCGTGGAGCGCGCCCGCGACGCGCTGCCCGGCAAGACCGCGCTGGCGATAGGCCCGGGCATGACCCGCCGCGCCGCGCCGGAACTGCTGGCACTGCTGCTGAGCAGCGGTCTGCCCGCCGTGGTGGATGCCGACGCGCTCAACCTTATAGCGCTCAACCCCGACCTGCGCGCGCTGCTCGGACCGCGCCATGTGCTCACGCCGCATCCGGGCGAGATGGCGCGGCTGCTCGGACGCGCGGTAGCCGATCCGGCGGCCGACGCTCGCGCGCTGGCAGCCGAGTGCGGTTGCGTCGTGCTGCTCAAGGGCTGCGCGACCTGCATCAGCGACGGCACGCGCGACTACATGATGAATCCCGGCGTGCCCGGCATGGCGTGCGGCGGCAGCGGCGACGTGCTGACCGGCGTGATAGGCGCGCTGCTGGCGCAGGGCATTGAACCGCTGCGCGCGGCGGCGTGGGGCGCGCTGCTGCATGGCCGAGCCGGCGCGCGCGCGCAGTCCCGCCTAGGCGAGGTGTCCATGAACGCCTCCGACATAGTGACCGAACTGCCCGGTGCCTTCATGGAGTCCATGGCCGCGGCGCGGCGCTGATCGATATGTGCATGCCGCACGTACACCCATGCCAGCCGCGCGGCGGCACCGGCCGTACGCTTGCGCCGGACATACAATCGCACCAAACGTTCACCCATACCAACCGTATATCCGCGCCAACCATACACCTGCGCCAAATGTTCACGCACACCAACCGTTCACATGCACCAACTGCACACCCACGCCAACCGTTCACCCGCGCCAACCGCACACCCGCGCCAACCGCACACCCGCGCCAACCGTTCACCCGCACCAACCGCACACCCGCACCAACCGCACACCCACGCCAACCGCTGCTCCCCGCACTGCGCCAACCTAGCGCAAACATTCCCGGTTCGCCGGCGCACATCATTTCGCGATGCATACATATCCGGGCGGTATATCGCGTAGGATATACCATTGAGCGCGGCGCGCACGGGAAGGCGGGGATGCAAATGGCGGCCAGCAAGGTGCTCATATCGCTGCCGCCCGGGCTGTGCCGGGAGGCCGACGAATTCGCGCATCAGCACGGCATGACGCGCAGCGAGCTTATGCGCCGGGCGCTGAAACAATATCTGGCGCTTGAGCATAGACTGGAACTGAGGGCCGAGTTGAAGCGGGGCTATATCGAAATGGCCCAGCTCAACCAATCGCTCGCCGAGGCGGCGCTGCCGCTGGACGAGGAAGCCCTCGACCTCTATGAGCAGAGCTTGCGGAGCGTGAATAGGAATGATTAGACGGGGCGATATCTACTGCGCCGACCTAAATCCCATAATCGGCTCGGAGCAGGGCGGTGTGCGCCCTGTGCTGGTGCTGCAAAACGACGTGGGCAATCGCTTCAGCCCCACCGTGATAGTGGCTGCGATAACCTCGCAGATAGGCAAGGCGCGCCTGCCCACGCACGTCGAGATCCGCGAGGGCGACTGCGGGCTGGAATGGGATTCAGTAATACTCACCGAACAGCTGCGCACTATCGACAAGCGTCGCCTGCGCGACAAGATGGGCACGCTGCCCCCCGACAAGGTCGACGACGTCGAGCGCGCGCTGAAGATCTCACTGGGCATAATACCGGTATAAAGTACTTGCGCCGCGCGCGAAAGGAGCTTTGGATGACACTCAGGCTTACAAGCGAAAAATTCCGGGACGCAGCCGCTCGGGCGCTGTACATAGCGCTGGGGCTGCTGCTGACCACGCTGGGTTACCGGATGTTTCTGATACCCAATGACATAGCGCCCGGCGGCTTTACGGGCATTGGCCAGCTGGTCAATGCGCTGACGGGCTGGCCGGTGGGCACGGTCGTGCTGATACTGAACGTGCCGCTGTTCGCATTGGGGCTCAGATCGATGGGCTGGCGGTTTGCGCTGGGGTCGCTGGTGGCGACGTTTTTGCTGTCGGCGATGCTTGACTGGCTGCCCACGCCCTACACTTCGGACGACATGGTGCTCTCGACGATATTCGGCGGCATACTTTCGGGCGCGGGATTCGGACTGATACTGCGCGGCGGCGCGTCCACCGGCGGCACTGACATGCTGGCCAAGATAATTCACGAGCGATTGCGCTTTGTCAAGGTCGGCATGGTGATGTTTGCGGTGGACTTTATGGTGGTGTTTGCATCGATGTTCGTGTTCGACGTGACGCGGGCGATGTACGCGGTGATAGCGCTGTTCATATCGACCTGGGTGATGGACCGGGTCATAGACGGCCTCAACACCGCCAAAGCCTACTTCGTCATATCGCAAAATTCGGCGCAGATCAGCCGCCGCGTACAGGCGGAACTCGAGCATGGCGTGACCGCACTCAAGGGGCGCGGCGAGTACTCGGGCGCGGACATGGACGTGCTGCTGTGCGTGGTGTACCGGTTCGAGGCGCCCCAGCTCAAGCGCATCATATCCGAATGCGACGAGCGCGCCTTCGTGATTGCCACCGACGTGCACGAGGCGCTGGGCGAGGGCTTCGAGCGCTATACCTGATCGTGCGGCGCCTACCGGACCCATTTGAACCAGGCGGCACCGGCGCTACGCGCACAAAAGCATTGCCGCACGCGTGCGGGCGATCTGCCGCCGCGTGCGGCGCTTTTGCATTTGCGGGGCCTGCCGGCGCGGGGGTTTACTGAGGCCGCGCATACGGCGGCGCACAGTGCCGGCTCAGCGCGGCGCACCGGGCTTATACTGGAGGCGGCGCCGGGTGACAGCATTGCAAGCCGCCGGCATGCTTGCTCCGCAGAAGTCGCCTGCCAGCGGCCTGAACGTCCGGCGTGGCTGCTGCGGTTTGGGGTATGTTGGGATGCCGGTGGTGCTAATATCCGGCTGCGGCCAACACGCATGTCGGGATGCCAATGCCGTAAATGCCCGGCGCGGCTAACATATTTGCGCTTATGCGACGTCGCGCAGTGCCCTGCCCACAGCGCCATCACTTGCACAGGCGCGCAAACAGTTCAGGCCACCAGTCGTACAGCGCGCAATTGTTCAGAGTCGACTGGCAGGCAAGCATTCTGCATTCTTATTCATTGCTTTGCAATCATAATCAAGCTTAATATGGGCGCTTATGCGACGTCGCGCAATACCCTGCACACAGCGCCGCATGCGCCGTCACTTGCACAGTAACATGAACACGGTTCATGCCGCCGGTCGTACAGCGCATGAATCGTTCAGCGCCGGACGGCAGACAAGCCCTTTGCATTCTTATGCATTGCTTTGCAACCATAATCAAGCTTAATATGGGCGCGTATGCAGCTCCGTGCAATGCCCTGCCCACAGCGCCGCATGCGCTTTCATTTGCACAGGCGCGCAAACAATTCATGCCGCCGGTCGTACAGCGCATGAATCGTTCAGCGCCGAACGGCAGACAAGCCCTTTGCATTCTTATGCACTGATTTGCAATCATAATCAAGCTTAATATGGGCGCTTACGCGACGTCGCGCAATGCCCTGCCCACAGCGCCGCATGCGCCGTCACTTGCACAAGCGCGCAAACAGTTCAGGCCGCCGGTCGTCAAAATAGCCGATGCGCTTGGCCGCGCTGTCCGTTATGTCAATGTCCACGCTCACGCTGCCGCGCGCGTCGCGCACCTCGCACAGCGGCACGCCCTGCGCCGTATACGCAAACGCTATCGGTATCGAACCGCACCGGTGCGAACACCCCGCGATGCACACCTCGTTCTCTATCGCTCGCGCCCGCGCCAGCGCCAGCCACTGGCCGCACTGCATATCGTCATGCATGCCCGTGCCGATCAGGTTGAGCATGAGCGCCGGATGTTCCAGCTCCATAATGCGCGCAACCTCGGGAAAGTGCACCTCGTAGCATATCGGCACGCCTATCGGCCCCAGCGACGTGCGCAGACAGCGTATGCCATCGCCGCTGCCGCGGCCCTTGGCGCGCTCGCCGCCGGTCAGTATGCACTTGGTATATGTATCCACTATGCGGCCCTGTTCTATCGCCAGCGCCCGCTCAAATGCGTGCTGGCCGCGCTCGTCGCGGTAGCCGGCGATTATGCGCGCGCCGCTAGAACGCGCCAGACTCAGCGCTGCCTCCAGCGTGGCGTCATGCAGAAAGCTCTCCGGAAACACGTACAGGTCAGCCTCGCACTGCGTCAGCACGCGCTCGAGTTCGCGCAGTTCGCAGCCGCGCTCCGGCACCGCAAGATACAGCTTCATATTGCAAAACCGCCTTTCATACTATATTTGATATGTTGCCCGGGCGTGCCGCCGCGGCCTGCCGCCTCAATTTGTGCGCCGCCGGCAAGGCTCCACACTGCCCGCCGCCAGGTCCTGCCGGCGCCTCTGCATCCGGCAACTCGCGCGCCATCAAACCGCCGCGCTCAAATCAATCGCCTGAAACTCATCTCCAGGTCGCGGCGCGTTCGACACGCATCACTCCCATATGCTCAATCCGCTTTCACGGCAGCGCGTCAGTGCGGCCTAACTTGCGCGGTCTGTCGCACTTAACCCCGTAGGCGCCTTTGTTCATGGCCTGGCGCCGACCCGCTCCCATGCCCGCGAATCGTCTTGCCTGCTACCGCTTTACGCCTGTCGATTTGCAGCCTTTCCCGGCCGCATCGGCAGCGCGGCTCGATTTGCGCCGTCGGTCGCCATACAAGCCCGCGTCGCCATAAAACAAAGGGAAGCCATGGCGCATGCCACAGCTCCCCCGCACCGACGGCGCTTACTCGTCGGCAAAGTTGTCGAAATAGCCCTGTATGAACACCACCGGCGTGCCCTTGTCGCCGCTGCCGCTCACCAGGTCGCACAGGCTGCCCAGCAGGTCGGTCAGGCGACGCGGCGTCGTGCCCTGCGACTCCATGCTGCCGGTCAGGTTTTGGGACTTGGCGCGTATCGCCTCGCGCGCGGCGCGGTCGGCGTCCTCGCCCGACATGCCCTTGAGCGCATTGTCGGCCAGGTACTTGAGCTTGAGCTCGTTGGGCGTGCCGTTCAGGCCCGCGGTGTAGCCCGGCGATACCACCGGATCGGCCAATTCCCAGATCTTGCCGACCGGATCCTTGAACGCGCCGTCACCGTACACCATGACCTCTATGCGCTTGCCGGTCTTTTCGATCAGCCGGCGCTGCACGTCCTCGACGAACTCCTGGCAATTGCGCGGGAACAGCTTGACCTTTTTGACGCCGCCCTTGTCGGTCGACAGGTTGGAGCCATACAGTCCATAGTCCGGATTGTAGCCGCTGCCGTCCACCGGCGACGACAGTATGTCCGCCATGGAAATCGCAGTCTGCGCGCCCGCCGCCAGCAGCCGCCGGCAGGTGCGCGCGCGCGTATGTATGTCGCACGCTATAACGTGTTTGGTGTGCTTGAGCATTTCGCGGGGATCGTTGGCCAGGTATATCTCGGCGTTGGGCGCTATCTGCTTGTAGAGCGTCACGTAATCCACGCCCGTGAACGGATGCAGTACCTCCGGGCCGAACAGCTCGCGATAGCGCTGCTCACTGAGCACGTCGGTCACCGGGTCTATGCCCTTCTCGTCCAGCATGTCCAGCGACACCAGGTGATTGCCGACCTCGTCGGACGGATATGCCAGCTGTATGTACAGCTTATCCAGCCCGCGCGATATGCCCTCCAGCAGCAGCGAGAACCGGTTGCGGCTAAGTATCGGCAGCACTATGCCGGCCACGCCGCCCGGGAACTTGCGCCGCACATCGGCGGCTATCTGCTCTACGGTCGCGTAATTGCCCTGCGTGCGCGCCAGCACCGATTCGGTGACCGCCAGCACGTCGCGGTCGTGAAACTCAAAGCCCTCAGCGCGCTGCGCCGCCAGCAGCGCCTCAATAACCAGTGCCGCCAGGTCGTCGCCTTCATTGAATATGGGCGTGCGTATGCCCCGCGCCACTGTGCCCACTGTTCTCATCTGAGTATTCCTCCTGTATCATGTCCGGCGCGACGCGCGCGCCCGCCGGATGTCCAGAATTGACTTTACGACTTATGATAGCATACTTTGGAGAGATTTACAAGTTGGGCAAATCGCGAGCGCGCCGTCAATCGTCCCGCCGCACCGGCAGCCCGGCCACATATATCAGGCCCACTATATTTAGAAAGAATCCCGTCCAGAAATAGCCCGTATAGCCTTTCTTACCGGCCAGGCGGTGCGTTATAAATCCCATTATCGCGGCCATCAATATCACTATGAACAGCCATAGCCCCACCGCAATTAGCGCTCTTTGGCCCGCCACAGTAATGGCGTATTGCATGTCCGTAGTCATGGTTAGCACTACTCCCTTCTGAAATGTATTAAGCTGTATACATCGTATGACAAGCTGACCTTGCAGGTGATGATCGATATGGACGGATCGTCAGGATTTGATACATGCAAAAGGCGCGCCCACAGGCAGAGCGCTCACCTCCGCCCGGATATGCACGCATAGATCATTATGCCCGCCGCGACCGCCGCGTTGAGCGATTCGGCCCGGCCCGGCATCGGGAGCTTGAGCCGGTGCGTGGCCAGCGCGCGCACACCTTCTGACACGCCGCGCGCCTCGTTGCCTATGACCAGCGCCACATCGCCCCCCGGCAGGCCCTCAAAGAACGGCGCGCCATCCAACTGCGACGACACCACCGCACACCCCTGCCCGCGCAGTTCACCCAGCGCCTGCTCCAGATCGACCCGCAACGCCGGCACCCTGAACGCCGCGCCCATCGACGCCCGCAACACCTTGGGCGAAAACTCGTCCGGACAGCTGTTGCTCAACAGCAGCCCGTCAAATGCCGCCGCATCGCATGTGCGCCATATCGTGCCCACATTGCCGGGATCCTGCACGCCGTCCAGCGCCACGAGCAGCAATGCACGCCCCTGCGGACAGCCGGACTGCGCGCGTTCCACCGGCGCGCCCGCAGACCGCGCGTCATCGCACTGCCGGCAGCCCCGCGCACGGCGGCACAGCTCGTCCAGCGTCACCGGCGCGGGCGGCTCGACCGCGGCCACTATGCCCTGCGGCGACACGGTCTCGCACAGGCTCTCCAGCACGTGCGGAGCGACGCTGAGCGCGCCCGGCCCGGCGAACTCCGCGTCCACTCGTGCCGGATCGTAGAGCACATCGCGCACCCTCAACCCGCACGCGCGCGCCTCCTCAAGCATCTTGCCGCCCTCTATCAGCATGAGTCCCGCACGGCGGCGCGTGCGCGGTTCGCGCAGCGCGCGCAACGCCTTTACGCGCGGGTTCTGATTGCTAGTGATATCCGGCATGGGTGGGTACCTCCGCTTCTCGTCATGTGGCGGCGCACCACCGCCTCTACCGCCATTATACTGCGCGCGCGACATGCTGTCAAACCGAGCGCAGTATATCAGTCTGGTTTCAGCACTGCGGCATTGAACGCTGCGTCGCGCAGCCGGGCACCCAAACGCGGGCCTGGCCGCGTCGATTATACGTTGGCATTCATGTCGCCGGCCGACATTTTGCCTTGCGAGGCTGGCCTTCGAATTGACGTCCTGGCCGGTTCAATGCCAGTCCGGCCGCGTTGATTCAAGTACGCTCGCTATTTCAAGGTCGGTCCCCGAGTCGTCGGTTTGCACGTCATAGTGCGGCCTGATGAGCCGTCGCGCACTCGCGGAGCTCGAGGCGGTCGCCGAGTCGTCGGCTTGCACGTCATGTTGCGAGGCGGGCCTTTGCGCCGATAGGCCGGCGGCTACCCCCTGAAGTCAGGCGCGCCAATTCCGGCCGGCCCGTTTTTATGCGCGTCCGACCGCACAGAATCACGCCTGCCCTCAAGGGATGCAGGCGTGAACGTTTAGTCACCGATCAGCTCGCGCAGCGCCTGCACTACGGCATCCATTTCAGCATCGGTGCCTATCGTGATGCGCAGGCGATTGGATATGCGCGGCTTGTCGAAGTAGCGCACCAGTATGCCCCGCGCGCGCAAACCCTCAAACAGCGTCCGCGCCGGCACGCGCGGGTGCATCGGGAACACGAAGTTGGCGCGGCTGTCGGGCACGTCAAAGCCCATGTCGCGCAGCTGTGCGGTGAAACGCGCGCGCGTGGCGACGATCATATCGCGGGTATGTTCAAAATAGCCGGCGTCGTCGACTGCGGCGGTCGCCGCCGCCTGGGCCAGCGCGTCGACGGTATACGAATTAAAGCTGTTCTTAATGCGATTAAGGCCGTCTATCAGCCCCGGCGCGCCCAGCGCATACCCCACGCGCAGTCCCGCCAGCGCATGGGACTTGCTCAGCGTGCGCACTATAAGCAGGTTGTCGAACTCGCCCACCGCATCCGCCATCGACTCGCCGCCAAAGTCGCAGTACGCCTCGTCCAATATCAGCGCCTTGCCCTGCGCACGCAGCCCGGCGGCGAGCTGGCTGAGCGCATCGCGGTCCAGCCCCAGCGACGTGGGCGCGTTGGGATTGGCCAGCGCGACCGTATGGCCGGCGATCAGCTCGCGCCACGGCACGCTCAGGTCGTCGCGCACGGGCACCGTGGTATACGGCAGGTCGAACAGCGCCGCATACACCGGATAAAACGTATACCCGATGTCCACGCTGAGCACGCCCTCCGGCCCGACCAGCGCCTCGAACGCAAACGCCAGCACCTCATCCGAGCCGTTGCCCACAAACACGTTCTCAGGCGCAAGCCCATGCCGCCGCGCAATGGCAGTCCGCAGCGCCGTGCACTCGGGATCCGGATAGAGCCGCAGCTGTGCCGCCATGCCCTGCAATGCGGCTTCTATGCGCGGCGACGGCGGATATGCGTTTTCGTTGGTATTGAGCTTTATGTAGTTGCGATCGCGCGGCTGTTCGCCGGGCGTATAGGGGACTATCGTATTGGCCTTGGGGCTCAGGTAATTCATTGTACTATCCTCGCTGTCGTATTTTTGTATATCCGCGGCCGGGGCGCTCCTCGGCCCGCATACTTATATTACCTCATTCTGTCAGCAACGTAAAAGCGCCGGTCATGCGCGGCGGCGCGGACGGCCCGGAAGCAGCTCCATCGATCAGCCAGCGGTTTGCGCGAACCGGTCCGGCGCAAGATTCTGCTCAGTATGTCGGATTGTTCGGCATTTCGCGCTGCCAGGCTGATTTGCTTTGCGGCTTGCGCTGCCTTGCACCTTGGTTTGTGCGGAATTATGCGCCGCGCCTTGCTTTGTGGCTTGCGCTGTCAAGCGCCTTGGTTTTCTTGGCGTCATGCGCCGCGCCTTGCTTACCGGCCTGCGCTACAAAGCGCCATACCTTACTCAGCGGCTTACACCGCCCAGCGCCGCGCCTTACTCAGCAGCTTGCGCTGCAATGCGCCTTGGTTTGTGCGGCGTCATGCACTGCGCCTTGCTCAGCAGCTTGCGCCGTCAAGCGCCTTGGTTTGTGCGGAATTATGCGCCATGCCTTGCTTTGCGGCTTGCGCTACAAAGCGCTATACCTTGCTCAGCATCTTCCACTGCCCAGCGTCGCGCCTTGCTCAGCGCAATGCACAGTTCAGCGCCGCAGCTTTGACTGGCCTCGCGCCGCTCAATTCTGTTGACAGCTACACTATATCATGCTAAAGCGATAAAGTCAAGCCGCCCACATGCTTTTTACGCATATGTGCGAGCTCCTCGCCCAGCAATTGATCCATCAGCCGATCCATGTCCGACGCCGACTCAGCGCGAAGCCGGACAGACCCAACCGCGCGTGAACGCGCCGCGGCACAACCTGATACAGCTGGATTGCAGGCAATCGTCTCGCCCGGCGAATCGCGCTGCTCTGGCGCGGAACTGCCGTTTGCCTCCCTCGGTTCCGCATTGGATGCGCTCGGTGTTTGCGCAATCGGATCGGCTTTAGGCGAGCCTGCGTTCATGTTTGTACGCGATGCGCTGTAATCCAGCGAGCGCTGAACCGGGTCATAATTGGTAACTTCAGCCAATATTGGTGCTTCTTCATCTATTGCAATTGATTTTTCATGCGATTTCTGAGCGCAGTCATCTCCCGAATATTTGAAATTGCATGCATATTCGCGCCTGAATCGCCTGCGTACGGCATGTGTTTTTTGATGATCCGCCGATTGCCCGGCGGTATTTGCAGCGTCTGCATTTAAATAATCAAAAGGTATTTGCGTTGTATTTTCGATGTGTTCACTATCAATTACTTTGTCACGTAATGTCGCCGTTGAATCGTGCACTAAATTTGTACGTGTACTACGCCTCGGACGATACTCATCGGTCGTGTATTTTGCATATTCAGCAGATGGTATATCAGGGTCAGAGCGCTCAGTATCACGGTTTTCAGTAGCATTCGCCAAGCTATGCACGTGTGCATTTGCATTATCCATGCGCCGATCCGCCAGCAGTGCGCCGATCTGTGACAAACTCAACCGCTCGTCATGCAGTGCCGAATCGCCGCGTTCCGCCAAATTCGCGGCGTCTACCGTGGCGCAATAGTCCTTTAACTCATGTTCATCCGGCAAATTTTGCCAGTCCGGCTCAGTCGGCAAGTTCATCGAACTGGCGCTCTGCGGGCTATGGACTTCCGCGCTCGTTGCTTTTACGCTGTCTGCCACGCTTTCATAAGCGCGAACCGCTGCGCCACGGGCATTTGCCTCGGCTCGGTCAGCCTTAATGCAGGCTGAAGCGCCGATACCGATATGCGTACCTCTGGCGCGCGCACTCGCACCATTGAAGACCGTTGGCCCCGCGTCGATGCGCTTGTTCCCGCCGCTATCGGCCAGCGGACTGCCATACGCACCCGCGACCCCGCCGCTGTCAGAAATCGATGCATCGTCGGTGCGTGTGGCTTTACTGCCGCTTGTTCCGGGCCTGACGCCAGCATCTGCGGTTTCGATTTTGCCGCATATCGCTTCTGCGTCAGTTCCAGAGGTTTCGCAATTGCCGGCTGCCGGGCCAGCGCCAGCACTTGCAGTTTCGCTTATGCTGACCGTCGACATAATGCCCGCAGCTTTGCCTTCGCTTGCCATCGACATGGCGTCCGCGGTCTCGCTCTGGCCGACTGCTGAGCCAGCGCCAGAAGCTTTGGCTTTGCCGAACGTCTTCCTTACGCCAGCAACTTCGATTTTGCCGAATTTCGCTCCTGTGCCAGCAGTTTCACATTCGTCGACCGCCGCTCCTGTACCAGCAGTTTCACATTCGTCGACCGCCGCTCCTGCGCCAGCAGTTTCACATTCGCCGACCGCCGCTCCTGTGCCAGCAGTTTCACATTCGCCGACCGCCGCCCTTACGCCAACAGCCCTGCTCTTGCCGGCCGCCGCTCTTGTGCCCACGGCTTGACTTTTGCCGGCTGCCGCCTCAACGCCATCGCCCACGGGTTTGCCGTTGTCGAGCATCGGCTCCTCGTCGGCATCCGCGGCCATGGCGCCGTAGACCGCCGTACCAGCGCCGCATGGCACGCTTATCTCCAGCTTCATGCCATCGCCTACTGCACGCACATACAGCCGCGCGTCCATGCCCGTAGCGCGCAGGCCGCTGACCAGCTCCTGCGCCGCGTTGACAATCAGCCGGCCATCGCGTATGTAGCCATGCGCGCTGCGCCGTGAAACGGCGGGCGGTTCAGGCTCGGCCAACCGGCCCGCCAGCGCATCCAGATCGGCTGGCGCATAGCCGTGGAACCGCTCCAGATCGCGCCTGAGCTGACGCTCGCGCTGCGGCGCGGGAGTCCGGCGGCAACTGTTCTCACACAGCGCCGCCAACAGGCATTCCTCATTCAGCGCCGGCAGCACGATGCATTCCAGCTCCTCCATGCCCAGCGCCCGGCATGCCGCCAGCCGCCGGGCGCCCGCTACCAGTTCATACCCATTTCCGCGCGCCCGCACAAGTATCGGAGACAACAACCCCAGTCGCGCTATCGAATGTTTGAGCGCATCCAACTCGCCATCTGGCGCAGTGGACGCGCTCGCGTGTATACTGTCGGTTTGAATTATGCTTATCTGTCTGTGTGTGCGCCGCTTCACTCGCGCCGGTTCCAGACAAAACGGCATGTCTACCCTCCCGCCGGGCAAAATTTCGTCTCCTCAGCATGCCGTCATACTCGCTTGCCCTACTAAGCGTGTATTTATTCGCGACGCACCGGCGATTTTCCTGCTGCCGGCGTGCAGGAATCGTTCGACGGTTTGCGCCATTCCGCGACGCGTTTTGCGCGAGGGGCGCGTGTTTATGCCGATGCCGCTTATGTGCCGCCGGACGGCAGCGCGTACGCCTTGCCGGCAGCCATGAACCGGTTTATGTATATTTATTCCATGTATGTTCTGAACGTTGTCCGTTCCGCTCTTCGAATTACATTATTTAGATTCCTATCTGTAACGAGTGTAATCCGTTTATGCATTTTCCCCTGTAGCCATGCCGATGGCAAATGCATTTCATCGCCGATTCCGAGGCTATGCACGCGCATCTGCCATACACCGATATTTGCATCCGAAATCAAACAAACGCGCTGCATGCACTCATATTTTCAGCAACGCCGACGCGCTGCTCAATCGCACATTTTGGCATAAGCACAACGCGCTGCTCAATCGCACACCAATTCTTACATAATACAGGCGCGCCTGATCTCACCCGCGTGCCGCCTCAACTATCGCCCGGGCATTTGCCTCTATCAGATCAAACCTGCGCCCGGCGATCAGCGCCCGGTCGGTCAGCGCGCCGCCCACGCCCAGCCCGGATACGCCCGCGCGCATAAACTCAGCCGCATTGGCCGCGTTTACACCGCCGACCGCAAACATCGGCACATGCCCCAGCGGCGCGCGTATGCTCTTTATGTAGCCCGCGCCCAGCTCGCCCGCCGGGAATATCTTGACTATGTCGCAACCCGCCCGCACCGCGCGCATTATCTCAGTGGGCGTCAGCGCGCCCGGCAGCGACGCCATGCCCAATGCGCGGGTCTGCGCTATGACCGCCTCGTCCACATCCGGCGATATTATATATGTAGCGCCGGCATCGTGGGCCATGCGCACCTGTTCGGGCGTGAGCACCGTGCCCGCGCCTGGCAGCACCCGCCCATTAAACTCGTCGGCTATCGCGCGTATCGCGCGCAGCGTGTCAGGCCAGCTCTCAGGCGCGCGCTGGTCGAACGTTACCTCTATCGCGCGCACGCCGCCCGCTTCCAGCGCCCGCACCAGCGGCAGCATGTCCTCACTGGCCACGCCCCGCACAATCGCTATTATGCGGCCCTCCGTCAGCCGCGCCGCTGTACTGTTCATAGTGTGCCTCCTTTCGCAAATGCATCGTCATGTCAAGCGGCATCCGAGCATGCGCCGCATATGTCGTTGCGTCAATGTGCCGACGTCACATCGTCGGGATGTGCGCGCCATACCGCATTGCCACACCGTCCGGACGCACACGCCATGCCGCGTTGTCACGCCGTCCGGATGCGTGCGCCCTACAACTCACGCCACACCGTCCGGACGCATCATCTTGCCGCGTTGTTACACCATCCGGACGCATGCGCCTTGCAATTCCCGCTACGCCATCCGGATGCGTGTGCCATGCTGCGGTGTCACGCCGTCCGAACTCGTGCGCCATGTTACGTTGAAACGTCGTCTGGATGCGTATGTCATGCTGTGTTGAAACGCCGTCCGGATGCATTCGCCTTGATGCGTTGAAACGCCGTCTGGATGCGTGCGCCTTGCTGCGTTGAAACGCCATCCGGATACGTGTGCCATGCCGCGGTGTCACGCCGTCCGGATGCATTCGCCTTGTTGCATTGAAACGCCGTCTGGATGCGTGTGTCATGCTGTATTGAAACACCATCCGTACGCATACTCCATGCCGCATTGTCACACCATCCTGACGCATGCGCCATGCCACTCCTGCCACACAATCCGGCCGAACACTCCGTCCCACTCCGCCGCGATATGCCGCCCGCGGTCACGCGCGCCCGGCCTTCAGCTTTTCGAGGTATACCATCAGCACCTGCACGTCGCCCGGCGACACGCCCATCATTCGGCTGGCCTGACCCAGCGAGCGCGGCTTGAGCCGCTGGAGCTTCTGGCGCGCCTCGATGCGCAGACCGGTTATCGCCATGTAGTCGGTGTCCTCGGGCAGCAGCTGGGCCTCAGCGCGCCTGAACTGGTCGATCTGTAGCTGCTGGCGCTCCAGATACCCCTCGTACTTTGCGCGTATCTCGGCCTGTTCCATGGCGCCCGGGGCGTCGCTGTGCAGTTCGGGCGCCAACTCCGCCAGATCGGCAATGCGTATGCCTGGGCGCTTGAGCACATCGCTGGCCCGCCCTGAACCGTCCACCGGCGGTTCACCCCGGCTGACCAGCAGCGCGTTCAGGCCGGCGTCGCCGCGCAGCTGCGTCGAATTCAGCACGCCGGTCAGCCGCTCGGTCTCGGCGGCCTTGCGCTCGAACCGCGCCCAGCGCGCGTCGTCCACCAGGCCCATCCTCCGGCCCTCGGGCGTGAGGCGCATGTCGGCGTTGTCCTGCCGGAGCACCAGACGGTACTCGGCGCGCGAGGTCATCATGCGATATGGCTCGTCCACGCCGCGCGTCGTCAGGTCGTCCACCAGCACGCCCATGTACGCCTGTGCGCGCGTGGGCAGGAACGGCGCGTCACCGCGCAGTTTCATCGCCGCATTGAGGCCCGCTATCAGGCCCTGAGCCGCGGCCTCCTCGTAGCCCGACGTGCCGTTTATCTGGCCTGCGAAGTACAGCCCGGGTATGTCGCGCGCCTCCAGCGTCGGGCGCAGGCAAGTCGGATCGATGCAGTCGTACTCTATCGCGTACGCCAGCCGCGTCAGCTGTGCGCGCTCCAGCCCCGGCACGCTGTGGTAGATCTCCCACTGCATGTGCTCGGGCATGCCGGTGCTCATGCCCTGCACGTACCACTCGAACGTGTCCAGGCCCTCGGGCTCTATGAATATCGGATGGCGCTCCTTGTCGGCAAAGCGCATGACCTTGTCCTCGATGGACGGACAGTAGCGCGCGCCGGTGCCGCGTATCAGCCCCGAATAGCCCGGCGCCAGCGCGATGTTGTCGCGTATCAGCTTGTGCGTCTGAGGCGTCGTGTAGGTCAGGTAGCACATCGCGCGGTTCTTCAGTTCGCCCTCGGTCATGAACGAGAACGGCGTTATCGGATCGTCGCCGGGCTGAGGTATCATCTTGTCGAAGTCTATAGAGCGCACATCGACGCGCGCGGGCGTGCCGGTCTTGAACCGCCGCAGTTCAAAGCCGAGTTCGGTCAGCGCGTCGCTCAGCGGCCCCGCCGGGAACAGTCCCTGTGGTCCGGCCTGCCATGTCGCCTCGCCGATTATTATGCGGCTCTTCAGGTACACGCCGGTGCACACTATCGCAGTCCGGCAGCGGTACCGCGCGCCGGTCAGCGTGACGACCGACTCGACCTGGCCGCACCTTGTGTCTATGCGCGCGCACTCGCCCTGGCGCACAGTCAGATGTTGCTGGTGTTCGAGCGCGGCGCGCATCCGGCGCTGATAGGCGCGCTTGTCGGCCTGCGCGCGCAGCGACAGCACCGCCGGGCCCTTGGACGTGTTGAGCATGCGCGACTGAATGAACGTATCGTCTATCGCGCGGCCCATCTCGCCGCCCAGCGCGTCTATCTCGCGCACAAGGTGGCCCTTGGCCGTGCCGCCTATCGCCGGATTGCACGGCATCAGCGCGATCGAGTCGAGGTTGAGCGTCAGCATCAGCGTCTCAAACCCCAGCCGCGCACACGCCAGCGCGGCTTCCACACCGGCATGGCCCGCGCCTATCACCACCACATCGTACATTCCGGCTTCAAATTCCATATATCCATACACGCCTTTCTGTAAAAGCCGCCCCGATCCGGCGCGGGGCCGGACCTTCAAACGGCGGCAGGGTATCTTGTCGCAAGCGATCCAAAGTAATGCCGCGGCCTGACCCGGCACGGCGACCGTCAGCTCGATGCAAAGCCGCATTGCGGAGCATGCGCCCCGGTCGATGCGCTCATGGCCGGCGCAGTCGATTCAGCCCGAGCATTGCGCCGCATGCGCGGGGCTTGTTGCCGCGCATGAACTGCCGCATGCAGCTGTGCAGGCCTGACATGCAGGTAACGAGTCAATCGCCGGCTGCCGGCCATTGCCCAGCGCAGACCGCGCTATCGCGGCGCCGCCATTGTCGATTCAACGGCTTGCGCTTCAACTTGTGCCGTCATCATGCAGCCCATGCCGCTTTAGAAACATGCATTTCAACAATGCTGTTGCCATCCCGATCATGTCGCTTTTGCAACATGCGCTTCAGCAGCGCCGTTGCCATGTCGATCATGTCGCTTTTGCAACATGCACTTCAGCAGCGCCGTCGCCATGCCGATCATGTTGCTTTTGCAACATGCGCTTCAGCAGTGCCGTCGCCATGCCGATCATGTACCTTTTGCAGCATGCGCTTCAGTAGCGCCGTCGTCATGCCGACCATGTCGTTTTGGAAACATGCGCTTCAGCAGCGCCGTTGCCATCACGATCATGTCGCTTTTGCAACATGCATTTCAACAACGCTGTTGCCATCACGATCATGTCGCTTTTGCAACATGCGCTTTAGCAGCACCGTTCCATCACGATCATGTCGCTTTTGCAACATGCGCTTCAGCATCGCCGTCGCCATGCCGACCAAGCTGCCACAATAAGTCCATCAGTCCCCGGCCGCGCAGCCAAATCCCTGGATCAGCGTAGATAATTATACCGCGCCGCGCGCAAGTGTTCAACGGTGTGCGCGAGTTTTTCACGTATACATGCGCACGCCGAATGAACATGTCACACCTGTTTGACCGCCTTGCAGGAAAATCATGCGGCAATGGCGAACATTAATCGCAGCACCTAAAATCGCACGATTGGAGGTTACACAAATGAGCGATATCATGCTGAAAGACATTAAGCCCACCAGCGGTGTCACGCTTGAGCGCGAGGGCGAGGGCTGGGCGCTGACGATACCCGCGGCGGGCGGAGGCATCGTGCTGGACGGCGTGTGCGCGGCCAGCCAGCGGTTCCTGGTGTTCGACCTGGACGTGCGCGAACAGCACTGCGCCGTGATGAGCCTTAACTGCATCGAACCGGGCGGCGCATTGGGACTGGAGATGCGCTTTGGCGCGATGCCGTTCAAGGCGCGCATATGCCTGGATATGAACTGGATGGACGCGGCGCAGCTGTTCCCGGGCCACACCTGCGGCCAGCTCAAAGTGGTTATACACGGCCACCGCGTGCACCGGAGCGCGCTGGAGCGGGTCGAACTGCGCTGCGCGCCGTGCTACCACGACGTACATCTGTACATTGAGAACCTGCGGCTGACCGACGAGCGCCCGACCGAATACCCGCTGCCCGACGTGAAGCTGATAGACAAGTTCGGCCAGCTCAAGACCCGCGAGTGGCCCGGCAAGACCCACACCGAACAGGAACTGGTCGAGCGGCTGCGCGCGGCGCTCAACGCCGAGGACGACGGCTACCCGGTCGCCAGTTGGGACAGGTACGGCGGCGATTCCGCGCGCCATATGGCCGATGGCACGGGCTTCTTCCGCGCGCTCAAGCAGGACGGGCGCTGGTACCTGCTCGACCCGGACGGCAACGCGTTCTTCTCGACCGGCCCCGACTGCACGGTGATTCGCAGCGACGCGCGCATAGACGGCATGGAGGGCCTGCTGGATGAGCTGCCCGACCGGAATGAGCTGCCCGAGCTGTTCGTAAAGAGCGAATTCCCGACGCCGGGCGATCTGCGCAAATGCGAGCTGTTCTCGTATACCCAGTGGAACCTGCGGCGGGCGTTTGGCGAGGGCTGGTTCAGCGCGTTTGCCAAGTACGTGGGGCGCATGCTGCGCGGCGCGGGCATGAACACGCTGGGCAACTGGTCGGAGCGCGAGCTGTTTGCGCGGGCAGGACTGCCGTACGTGATGCAGCTGAGTCATTTCCCGACGACGCAGACGTTGATTTTCCGCGACTTCCCGGACGTGTACTCGCCCGAGTACGCCCGCAACGCCGATGAATCCGCGCGCGAGCTGTCCAAGTTCCGCAACGACCGCTATATGATAGGCTACTTCCTGCGCAACGAGCCGAGCTGGGCGTTTGTGGATGGGCTCATAATCGCCGACGAGGTGCTGCATACTCCGCAGCCGTCGTACTGCCGCGCGGCGCTCAAGGACTTCCTGCGCGAGCGCTACGGCGACATAGCCGCGCTCAACGCGGCATGGGGCACCGCGTACGACAGCTACGACGCGCTGGACGAGCCGATAGAGTGCGCCTCGGCGCTCAGCGCCGCATCCAACGCGGATATGCGCGAGTTCTCACGCCGGATGCTCGATCTGTACGTGGGCACACCCACGCGCGCATGCCGGCGCGTCGACCCGAACCACATGAACCTGGGCATGCGCTGGGCATGGATATCCGACCCGGACATAGTGACGGGCTGGAAGTACTTCGACGTGTTCTCGATAAACTGCTACTCGTTCGACCCGACGGCTGCGCTGGACAACGTGGGCAATCTGGGTGTGGACCTGCCGGTGATGATAGGCGAATTCCACTTCGGCGCGATAGACGCGGGCCTGCCGTCCACGGGACTGAAGGCCGTGCCCGACCAGCACGAGCGCGCCAAGGCATATAGGTACTACTGCGAGCGGGTCGCGGCGCATCCTCAGGGCGTGGGCTGCCACTACTTCCAGTGCTTCGACCAGTTCGCGCTGGGACGCTTTGACGGCGAGAACTACAACATAGGCCTGCTGGACGTGACCCTGCGCCCGTATGACGAGATGTTCAATGCCGCGCGTGAGAGCGCACAGCACATCTATGCGATAAACGCCGGCGAGGCCGCGCCCACCGACGAACAGGCGCGCACGATACCCATGATAGCGTTCTAATGCCCTCAGCGCCGCGCGCCGGGTGGCAGGATGGCAATTGAATCGCCAAGGCCGGCAGTGCTGACGTGTTTTCCGCTATGCCGGCAGCGCTGACGCCTTTCGCAACTACGCCGGCAACGCTGACGCCTTTCGCCGATACGACGGCAACGCTGACGCCTTTTGCTGCCACGCCGGCAACGCCGACGCCTTTTGCCGACATGCCTGCAACGCTGACGCATTTTGCCGCTACGATGGCAGTGCCGACGCACTTCGCTACCACGCCGGAAGCGCCAACGCCTTTTGCCGCTACGACGGCAACGCTGACGCCTTTCGCCGACACGCCGGCAACGCTGACGCCTTTCGCCGACACGACGACAACGCCGACGCCTTTTGCGGCTACGCCGGCAACGCTAAAGTCATTTGCCGTCACACCGGTAACGTCGGCGCCTTTTGCCGCCACACCGGCACCCCAGACACCTTTTACTGCCACACCGGCAACGCCGACGCCCATCGCCGCCACGCCGGCAGCGATAGGCGCAGTGAGCTGTCATGTCATAAAGTGCCGGATAATTTCAGGCCGCTCCGGCTGCGGCGCGACGATATCATATGCCCGGTGGGCCAAGCGCCTGCCGGGCATATCTGTTTTATCAAAAGTACGCCCCGGTCATGGTACGCTGCCGGCAAATCATGCCTGCGCAAGCGTCCATGCCGGGGCGTTTTCAACCTCGCATATGGCTTATGCCCTGCAGCGCGGCCAAACGCGTATTGGCTGCGACGCGGCGCTGCAACATTCCGCATTTCGTATGCCGCACTGCGTCATACGCGCGCAGGCTCTGGCATCGGACTTTGCAGGCGCATCAAAGCCCGCCCATTGCATCATGCCAACATTTGCCATTCATTAGACCAATCGCACCGGATCATATTGCGCAAGCCCCGCCGTCATGAGCCGCGCCGCCTGCGCCGGTATCGCAGGCCAACTTGCTTTATGCGCACCGGCGTGGACGCGTTGCATATAAACGACCTACGCTCACATAATCTGCGGCGGCGCGTTCAAGAATAAGATACTGAAAAAACTCGCGCACGGCGGCTCAAACAGGCAGGAATGCGGCGCAGCTGTGTCGAATACGAACGGGCTTGCCATTTTTGGCCCGGGGTTCCGGGCAGACATATAAATAACGCTTCAAAACAGGAGGAGCCAATGACCCGCGAACAACTTCGCAGGCTCGCCGGCGATGAGATATACGCCGCCGGCGCGCAGTTTTATCAAAATCAGGGCGTGCGCGAGGTCACGCGCAGCCAGCTCGCCGCATCGGGCACACAGGCCTCCAGCGGCTTGCAGTTCATTGTAAACGATACCCCGCGCCGCACCGTGGCCGTGCGCGCCGACGCCCGCGCCGCAATCTGCAATTGCGAGATCTATCAGCGCGAACTGGCCCAAAACGGCCGGCGCGTATGCCCGCATGTGGTCGCCGCGATACTGTACTACCTGGCCAGCGGCAAGGCCGACGAATACTTCTCGCGCGTGGCGCTGGAGGCCGGCGACTCGCTGCTGAGCTCATATGAGCCGGTCATACACGAGACGCAGCTCGTGCTCGAACCCACGCTGCACATATCCGCGCCCGCGCTCAAGGCCGCGCACAACTCCGCCGGCGCGCTGACCGGCCAGGATAACGCCGCGCTGGCGCCCGCCACGATATCGCTGCGCATCGGCAAAAAGCGCTCGGATCGCTCCGGGCGCATGTACGCGGTGCGCTCGATGCCCAAGTTTCTGCGCGGACACATGGCCCGCCAGGAGGTCGAATTCTCCAAGTCGTTCACATACCAGCCGCAGTGGATGGAGTTCACCCAACCGCAGTTGCCGCTGCTCAGGCTCCTGTGCGAGATATTCACCACGATAGAACCCGCCGAGCGCGCCGGCTACAAGCTGGTCGCCGACGCGCGCATGCTGCCGATACCGCCGCTGATGATGACGCGGCTGCTGCGCATACTGTCGGCGTGTCCGTTCCGGCTGGCGATAGGCGAGCGCGAATACGAAATAGAGGAGATCACCCGCGAGGCGCTGCCGCTAAGGGCCAGCCTGGACACCGCTGGCCGCGATATAGAGCTCAGCGCGCGCGTGGAGGGCGGACGGCCGATACCGCTCGACCTGGACGGCGAATTTGTGTTTCTGGGCGGCGCGGTGTACCGGCTGGCCGCCAACCGGCGTCAGGCGCTGTTCCCGCTGATAAAGCAGCTGGCCAGCGGCGTCAGCTCGTTCAGGTTCCAGCCGCGCCAGGCTGAGCGCGTGATAAGCGAACTGTTGCCGCAGCTCAAGCTCGCCGCGTCGGTCGCGATAGGCGACAACCTCAAAAAGCGCATAGTCAATGAAAAGCTGCTGCCGCGCGTATACCTGGACCGCCAGGGCGCACAGACGCTCAGCGGCGGCATATCGGCGCGCGTGAAGTTCCGCTATGGCAATATAGAGATAGACCCGTTCGCGCCGGCCGGCACGGTCGCGATGACCGAGGCGCGCGGCGCAGAGGAGGGCTTCACCGAATACGATCCCGACGATCCATTTCGCGAGGTCGCGCCCGAACGCGTCGACAATCAGCCCAGCGAGCGCCCTCAGCCCGGCGAACTGCTACTGATGCGCGACGCCGAGGGCGAGCGCTCGATAATCGACATACTGTCGGGCTACGGGTTCAAGGTGCGGCTGGGCGAGGTCCATCTGACCGGTCAGGACGAGATATACGAGTTCTTCGTAGACGGCATAAAGGAGCTCAGCAAGGTCTGCGAGGTGTACTGCTCGGACTCGTTCAGGCGCATGACGCCGCGCAAGCTGATACCGCGCGGCCGCAGCTACATATCCGACGGCAAGCTGCTGATGAGCCTGGAGGGCGAACTGGGCGAGCTGCCGCCGCAGGAGCTGGTCGCGATACTGGCCGCGCTGCGCGACCGCAAGAAGTACTTCCGGCTGCACAACGGCTCGATGCTGTCGTTGGACGAGGTCGGCGCGGACTGGCTGGAGCTGGCCGACGCGGTGGCCGACGCGGGCGTAGTCAGAAAGAGCGGCGTGCTCGAGCTGGAGAGCTACCGCGCGACGTACCTCAACTCGCTGCTAAAGGGCCTTAGCAACATGAGCACCGACGAATCGGTCGACAGCGCTTCGCGGCTCGAGGCCCCGACCGACCCGTGTCCCGAGGAGCTCGCCGCGACGCTGCGCCCGTACCAGGTGCGCGGATTCGAGTGGCTGCAGGCGCTCTACAAGCTGCATCTGGGCGGCGTGCTGGCCGACGACATGGGCCTGGGCAAGACGCTGCAGATGATAGCGCTGATGCTCTACGCAACTCAGCGCGACGGACGCATGCCGTCGCTGGTCGTAGCGCCCACGACGCTTACGTACAACTGGCTCAGCGAGCTGAACAAGTTTGCGCCGCAGCTGCGCGCGCTGGTGCTGGACGGCACCCGCGTAAAGCGCCAGGAGCTGATAGAAAAGCTGCAAAAGCAACACGACGTGGACGTGCTGATAACCTCATACCCGCTGATACGGCGCGACGGCGAGCTGCTGGGCGAATTCAAGTTCCGCTTCTGCATACTCGACGAGGCCCAGAACATAAAGAACGCCCAATCGGTGGGCGCGGAGGCCGTGCGCCAGATAGACGCGCTGAGCCGCTTCGCGCTGACCGGCACTCCTATGGAAAACCATCCCGGCGAGCTGTGGTCGATATTCAACTTCGTGATGCCGGGCTACCTGCTGAGCAACAGCGCCTTCATGCGCCAGCATGGCCAAGGCCAGAACGCCGAACAGCTCCGAACCAAGCTGCGGCCATTCCTGCTGCGCCGGCTCAAGCGCGACGTGCTGCCCGAGCTGCCCGAGAAGGTCGAGCAGACGATCGTGGCCGAGCCCACGCCCGAACAGCTGGACGTGTACAAGGCGTCGATGCTGCGGCTGCGCGGCCATGTGCAGGAGCTGCTGGGCCAGAGCGAGGGCGGTACGTCGGCGTTTGGCCGCAGCCGCATAGAGGTGCTCTCGGCGATAACCGAGCTCAGGCAGATCTGCTGCCATCCGAAGCTGTGCCTGGACAACTACGAGGGCTCCTCGGGCAAGCTGGAGCTGCTTATGGACATACTGCCGGGCGCGCTGGAGGCGGGGCACCGGGTGCTGCTGTTCAGTCAGTTCACCTCGATGCTGAGCATAATCAAGCAGCGCCTGACCGAAGCCGGCATAAAGTGGCTCTACCTGGACGGTCAGACGCCCGCCGAGGAGCGCATAGCGCTGGTCAAGCAGTTCAACGCGGGCGCGGAGGCCGGCGAGGATGCCGCCGACGTATTCCTGATATCGCTCAAGGCGGGCGGCTCGGGCCTGAACCTGACCGGCGCCGACATGGTCATACACTACGACCCGTGGTGGAACCCCGCCGTCGAGGATCAGGCCACCGACCGCGTGCACCGCATCGGTCAGACGCGCTCGGTGCAGGTGCTCCGGCTCATCACCAAGGACACCGTCGAACAGGGCGTGCTCGAGATGTCGCAGCGCAAGCGCGCGCTGTTCGATCAGGTCATAACCTCGGGCGATACGATACCCACCCAGCTCACCGAACAGGAGATACTGGCGCTGTTCCAGCTGTGAGCAGGCGCGCGGGCGACGCTCGCGCGTGTTCGAAATATCCCGCGGACGCAATCTCACGTTCGCGGGATATTTCATGTCGTGGGCGATTCCGGCACGCGGCCGGGCGGATTGCCGCCGGATTGCCTTTAAGCGCCGGGCCGGTTTCATCAGGTTGAGCTTTGCGGCGCAATGCGCCGCCGCGTCCGATTCCATATCAATCTGAATGCCGAGTCACGCGCCGGCACGCATATCTGATTTTCACCGGATGGTGCTGGATTTTCAGCCCGCATAACAGATTCCTGAGTTGCGCAAAGTTCATATTCTGAAAATGCGGGTGAATCGCACATTGGGCGCGCGCTTTGCCCGAAACGCAATCCGCGCATGGTTAGTATGATTTTCGCCGGATGGTGCCGAATTTCCAGCCTGCAAAGCAGATTCCTGAGTGCACACCAAGTTCATATTCTGAAAATGCGGGTGAATTGCGCATTTGGCGCGCGCGCTGCCCGAAACGCAATCCGCGCATGGCGGGCATGTCCTCAGCCGTGCCCGGATTTGAGTAAAAATTATGAAAATAACTTCTGCGCTTTCCGCTCATCCCGACTTGACACGGATTGAGTCGCAATATATACTCATAAGTAAGGTGCCAATCTCACTTCATGCGAGCAAAAGGAGGTAGTGAGCTGTGTTCAAGAAGTTGCTGTCCGAAATACTGGCTGTTGCGATGGCGTTCGGATGCATTGGATCAGTTGCGCTGGCCGACGAGCTGGCAACCACAGACCCAGTCGCACAGGCAACTGCAGAAGTCGCCCCGACCGACGCGCCCCAGGACGATACCCAGTCTGACAATACTACTGAATTGCCCGATTACGATGAACACTATTCGCCGCACGTATCCGACATAAGCCTGGCCGCCGGCGAATCGGTGACCGTGGACGTGATCGACATGGCGCATGAGGGCGCACGCTTGCCCGAGTCCGCCAAACTCCAAAGCGTCGAGATCATGAATCAAGACCTGAGCGACGCAGTGACCGTCGAATACGCCTCCGACACGGGCAAACTCACGGTAACGACTACGGCTGAGTTTGACGCCGACACCGAATGCGTGCTGCAGTTCTATTCGGCCGGCGCAGACGGCGGCGCTGACCCGTCGCACCAGTACGACCCCGCGACCTTCACGATAACCTGCGACGCCGCGACCGCCGCACCCACGCCCGCAGCCGACGCAGTGAAATTCGACCGGATCGGGTGGATAGAAAACTTCGGCACCAGGATGACGCTGCCCAATGGCACGTCCAACTGCGTGGTGGTGTTCTATGCGACGAACGAAAACGGCGACATAACTCCGCCTTCCTCGCACAGTATGTCGTTTGTCTACGAGTCGACCTATTACTTTAATGCACGCCTCGATAATTACTATATCTACCACGACGACGGTTCATGCGACGTGGCCGTTGGCCTCTATATCGACACGATCGCCGACACGGGCGGCCGATATTTCCACATAACGCTCACGGCTTTCCCCAACTATTCCGACGCACACGAATCGCGCGGCCTGGACATAGCGGTGACCAACCCAGGAACCACCGTCGATTCCATAAGCGACGTACATATTAAGCCCGGCGATTCGGTCACGATACCGCTTGACGGCATACTGTCCAACACCGTGACCTGGGCAAACAGCTATACCAGTTCGCAACCCGAGCTTCTCGCCGACAAGTTGAACTTCGATTACGACGCCCAGTCCCGGACGCTCACTATCACGGCGTCGCCGGACTTTGCGGAGACCATCGACGTGACGCTCAAATTCTTCAACAATCGCACGGGCGAGCTGGACATAGAATACGGATTTGACGTCATATGCGACGATAGCGAAGCGCTGCCCACCGAGCAGCCCACGCCTACCGAGCCTACGCCCACCGAACCCGCGCCCACTGAGCCCACGCCCACTGAGCCCACGCCCACCGAGCCCGCGCCCACCGAACCCGCGTCAGTGCGCAAGGGCGTCGTGGTAAACGTCAACACCAGCCTCAACATACGCCCCTCGGCTGATACCTCCGGCCGGCCGCTGACCACCGTCAAAAACGGCACAGAGCTGACGATACTCGGCGAGCAGGGCAACTTCTACCACGTCAAGCTCGCCGACGGCACCACAGGCTACGCGTCCAAGGACTACGTGCGTGAGACAACGGTCGAACCAGAGCCCACTCCCACCGAGCCTGCACCGACTGAACCCGCGTCGGCGCGCAAGGGCGTCGTGGTAAACGTCAACACCAGCCTCAACATACGTCCCTCGGCTGATACCTCCGGCCGGCCGCTGACCACCGTCAGGAACGGCACCAAACTGACCATACTGGGCCAGCAAGGCGACTTTTACCATGTGCAGCTCGCCGACGGCACCGTCGGATACGCCGCGATAGCCTACGTGAACGAACTGGCGATCATAGATCCCGACAAGTATGGCTACTTCGTGGACGTGATCACAAACGGCAGCAGGCTGAACCTGCGCAAGACGCCCGGCGGCACGCGCATTGCGCTGATACCTAACGGTACGCGGCTTGTGATCGTCGATGTAGTCGGCGAGTGGAGCCTGGTCGAGTATGACGGCCTGCGCGGCTATGTCAGCAACCAATACATCAAAAACGTGCTCTTTTGACGCTGACTGATTGCCCGGCCGCATAGGAGGCATACAAGTCCTCTAAGCGCCGCGGCATTTGACAATCGTGCCCCTGCGAATACAGCTCGCTGCATTCGCAGGGGTTTTTCGGCGTTTACGGCAAAATAACATTATTAAGAATCGTCCTTTTTGGACATTCAGCGCCTTTACATATTATCGGATTTGAGATATACTTTATATATGATAAATCATATCAGCGAAGCAGGTGATTCCATTGGCGCACATGATTTCGATGCACCGACAACCAGCTGGACTTTGTGAAGGGAGTCTAATCATATGAAGCGGATAATGGCATGTATCATGGCGGCGCTGATGCTGTGTGCTGCGCTGGCGCCCGCGCTGGCCGACTCGGAAGTCGCGCCGCTGAACGGGGCGCTCGCCGCATTGAATGACGCCTACGGCGCGCTCGAGGACAGCAGCGTAGCCATAACCCACGCATACCTGCTGGAGGTTGCCGACCGCGACGCGCTCAGCGAACACGGCGCGGCGCTGTTTGGCGAGTGCGACGCGTGCGTGTACATCATCGCTGAGCAGACGGTCGCCGGATTTGCGATACCGTACATTATGGAGATATGTTATCTGGTGGGCGCGGACGGTTCGGTACAGCTCAGCGAAAGCGGTTTGAACACGATGAACGCGTATGCCTGGCAGGACGAGTACGCGGGCATATCGATAACCGACGTAACCGAAGCAGCGCTGGCGGGCTGGCCAGTCGCTAACGCCGAATGAACGCTCTAAAATCAGCATGCCCGACATTGACATACATAAAAGGCAGTGGCGCTCAATGCCGCTGCCTTTTTCAGTTCCATATTCCAGCCCGCGCCGATTCAGGCTGCGCTCAAGTTGCGCTCAAGCATCATCAGCGCGCAAGCGAACTAAGATACCGCTCGACGTCGCGGCGCGTATGCAGCACGATCAACTTATCCGCAAACCGCTGTGCGCGAGCCCTGGTGCCGTCCGCGCCGGTCGCGTAGTTGCGCGTCCAGCGGAACATCGCCCTGAGCACCGCCAGCCGCGGCCGGTATCCGCTGCGTTCCAGTCCCAGGTTCTGCCGCGCCCAGCGCCGGACTATCTGCCAGTACCGCACGCGCATCGGCGGCTCCAGCAGCACGACCCAATCCGCCTGCGCCATGGCCTCGATGAAGCACTCGCGCCCGGCGTCCTCGACGATGTAGTCGGGCGCGGCGAGTATCTCGCCGAACAGCGCGTCGCGCTCGGGTATCGGGCGCTTGCGGTTGCCCCATGAGTCGGTGGGATCGGGCTCGTATACTACCTCGTCAAGATGGACGCAGCGCACGCCTGTCAGTGAGGATATGCGCCGTGCCAGCGTTGTCTTGCCGCTGCCGACCGGGCCGGTTATGTATAGTCTCACAGAGTCCACCTCCCTCCCGCGTCAGTCGGCTGCGGTTATCATTTCAGGGCGGGGCGTATCGCGCAGGAACCGCACCAGCGCCGCACTGGAATCCACCCAGTCGGGCGCGATTATTCCGCCGCGCGCTATGTCGGTGGGCTGATGCGCATCCGAGCCGGACGACATGCGCAGCCCATTGTCCAATGCAAACCGCATTGCCAGCTCGTTATGGCTATCGTGCCGGGGATTGCCGTTGAACACCTCTACGCCATCCAGACACCCGGGATCAGCGGTGCGCAGTCCCGGCCGGAATGGATGCGCCTGATACATCAGGCAATCCAACCGCTGCATAAGCGCGTGGCAAGCCGCCGGCGAATCGGGCAATTCGCGCGCCAGTTCCATGTACTTGCGCTCGTCCAGGCCCAGCAGCAGATAATCCTCATTGCCCTGCGTGAAGCGGATCTCCGCGCCCAGCAGCACGCCTATGCGGCCGCGTGCGCACTCACAGGCAGCGCGGTATCCGCGCAGCTGACGGTCATAAACCTCCTGAGCGGAGAGCTGCTGTTCGGCTATCCTGCCCAGCAGCAGGTGATCGGTTATCACTATCGCGTCATATCCGGCGGCGACGTAGCTTTCGACTATCTGCGAGGCGGTCAGCTTGCCGCAGGAACTGACTTCGCTGGTGTGGACATGGGTATCTATCTTTTTCATTTAGATGCGCTCCTTTTTATCGGATGGGGCATTTGGGGCATATGAGCCATTTTGATTTGATTATACACCTGTGGGTGGGGGATTTCGGTTTTGTCAATGTGATTGTCGTGTTAAGCCATATTGGCTTGTACGGTATACTGGATTTTTATGCGATTTTTCGATGCTTGATGTGCAATTTATTGCATGTTTGGTTGGATTTTATGTGGATTTGTTTCAGGTTTTGTCCACAGCTTGGTTATAAAGTTGTGGGGAAAACGCAGCTGCGCCGTGC
>DVNK01000039.1 GCA_018714445.1 Candidatus Fimadaptatus faecigallinarum
GCTCTACTTCCACAACCTCCACGGGGGTCTCCTCAGCCAGCGCCACGGGCGCAGAGCATCCGAAGATCATCGCGAAGGCAAGAGCACCAGATAACCATTTCCGAGCCATAGGTATTGCCTCCTCTTTTTTCCCGCACGGGCAACCCCGTACGTTGTTGTCCATATTGTACATCATCTTTCCCCCCGCGTCAAGCCCTTTCGCGGCGAAATTGATATGATTTTTGGTCTGCAATGTAAATGTTTCGTCACATTTCGAAATATATGGCCTTCCACATCCACTATGGATTTTTCAAAAACCAAACTTGCAAATTTGCGCCTTTAGTTGTATAATAGGAAGCGTCTACGGCGGCGCGCGGTCGGCAGATTGCGTTTGCAAGCATTTTGAGCCGCTTTTCCACCGCGCTCCACAGCGTTGACACAGGTTTTCAACAGTACACACAGGGTTTTCAACAGACTTATCCACAATGTGCACAGGTCGCGCTTTCCGCGCGCCGGCACCCCGGAGGTTTTATGACCGGTATTATCGATTACGGTTGCGGAAACCTGCATTCGGTCGCAAAGGCCCTGCTCAGGCTCGGCCATCCCGCCCGCGTCGTCGCCACCGGCGCCGATATGACGCGCTGCGACAGGCTCATACTGCCCGGCGTGGGCGCGTTCCCCGACGCGATGCGCGCGCTTGAACCCTACGCCGGCGATATCCGCCGCGCCGTGAGCGACGGCGTGCCGCTGCTGGGCATATGCCTGGGCATGCAGCTGCTGTTCGAGCACAGCGACGAGTGCGGCGGCGCGGATGGGCTGGGACTGCTGCCGGGCTGCGTGCGCCGCTTCCCCGAGGGGCTGATCGTCCCCAACATGGGCTGGGCGCCGCTTCAGGATGCCCATGGCGAGCTGTTTGACGGCGTGGGGCCAATGGATGCATACTTTGTCCACAGCTACTTCTGCCCGCTGGGCGACTTCACCGCCGCCCGCGCTACCCATGCCACCGACGACGGCTCTATTAAGGTAGAGTTCTCCGCCGCCGTGCAGCGGGGCCATCTGTTCGGCACTCAGTTCCATCCCGAAAAGAGCGGCCGCCATGGCCTGATGCTGATCGACAATTTTGCCCGGATAGGCTGAGTTTTTCCCAGATTTTGACCATGATCCGACACACTTTTGCCGAGTTTCTTCCTATTTAAATAAGGAGGTCTTAGTATGCCTTACCGCCGCATAATACCCTGCCTCGACATACGCGATGGCCGCGTGGTCAAGGGCGTGCAGTTCCAGGGCATACGCGACGCCGGCGACCCCGTTGAGGCCGCCGCCCGCTACGACGCCGAGGGCGCCGACGAACTCGTGCTGCTGGACATCAACGCCAGCCATGAGCGCCGCGGCACCATGTTGGACGTGGTCGAGCGCGTCGCCGGGCAGGTTTACATACCGTTCACCGTCGGCGGCGGCATATCTTCCTGCGAACAGATACGCGAGCTGCTGCGCCGTGGCGCCGACAAGGTGTCGCTCAATTCCCCCGCCGTGCGCGACCCCGAGCTGATAAGCCGCGCCGCCGAGCGATTCGGCAGTCAGTGCGTGGTCTGCGCGATAGACGCCCGCAAGCGCCCCGACGCCGATGCCTGGCAGGTCTACGTAAACGGCGGCCGCGTGCCCACCGGACTGGACGCCGAAGAATGGGCCGTGCGCGCCGTCGAGCTGGGCGCAGGCGAAATACTGCTCACCAGCATGAACACCGACGGCGAAAAGTCCGGCTATGATATCGAAATAACCCGCCGGATCGCCCATGCCGTCAGCGTGCCGGTGATAGCCTCGGGCGGCGCAGGCTGCATGGAACACTTCAAACAGGCGTTTGACGCCGGCGCGCAGGCCGCGCTGGCCGCGTCGCTGTTCCACTTCGGCGAGCTGTCCATACCCGAACTCAAACGCTACCTCGCGGCCAACGGATATCCTATGCGCCGCGCATAAATCCGCTTATAGGGCCCTGAGCCTTATATATATTTTCATTTCCAGGAGGTTTTCGTCGATGAACTATATCGATCGCGTGATGCAGACCGTCATAGATCGCAACCCCGGCGAGGCTGAATTCCATCAGGCCGCGCGCGAAGTGTTGACCAGCCTGGCCCCCGTCGTGGAGCGCCATCCTGAATACGAAAAAAACGCCCTGCTCGAACGCATTATCGAGCCCGAGCGCATGATAACCTTCCGCGTGCCGTGGGTCGACGACAACGGCAACTATCACGTAAACCGCGGCTTCCGCGTGCAGTTCAACAGCGCCATCGGCCCCTACAAGGGCGGCCTGCGCTTCCACCCGTCGGTATACCAGGGCATAATCAAGTTCCTGGGCTTTGAGCAGTGCTTCAAGAACTCGCTGACCGGCCTGCCCATAGGCGGCGGCAAGGGCGGCTCCGACTTCGACCCCAAGGGCAAGAGCGATCGCGAAGTCATGGCGTTCTGCCAGAGCTTCATGACCGAACTGTACCGCCACATCGGCCCCGACGTCGACGTGCCCGCTGGCGATATCGGCGTGGGCGCGCGCGAAATAGGCTACCTCTACGGCCAGTACAAGCGCATCACCGGCGAGTACTCCGGCGTGCTGACCGGCAAGGGCCTGACCTACGGCGGCTCGCTGGCCCGCAAGGAGGCCACCGGCTTTGGTCTGGTCTACTTCACCCGCGAGATGCTCGCCGCCAAGGGCGAGTCGTTTGAAGGCAAGACCGTCATCGTGTCCGGCTCGGGCAACGTCGCCATCTACGCCAACCAGAAGGCCACCCAGCTCGGCGGCAAGGTCATAGCGATGAGCGACTCCAACGGCTACATAGTCGACGAGGACGGCATCGATCTGGACGCCATCAAGCAGATCAAGGAAGTAGAGCGCAAGCGCATCAAGGTCTACGTCGATACCCATCCCAACGCCCGCTACTACGAGGGCTCCAAGGGCATCTGGACCGTCAAGTGCGACATCGCGCTGCCCTGCGCAACTCAGAACGAACTCGACATCGAAGGCGCGCGCGCACTGGTCGCTAACGGCTGCATGGCCGTCGCTGAAGGCGCCAACATGCCCACCACCCTCGACGCTACCGAGTACCTGCAGAGCAAGGGCGTGCTGTTTGGACCCGCTAAGGCTGCCAACGCCGGCGGCGTGGCCACCAGCGCCCTCGAGATGACTCAGAACAGCATGCGCCTGAGCTGGACCTTTGAAGAGGTCGATTCCAAGCTCAACGACATCATGGTCGGCATCTACAACAACGCCAGCGCCGCCGCCGCCGAGTACGGCATGCCCGGCAACCTGGTCGTAGGCGCCAACATCGCCGGCTTCCTGAAGATCGCCGACGCCATGCTGGCCCAGGGCGTCTGATCCATATAAGCTCAATAAGCCCAAACTTCGCGCCCGGCGGGAATTACCCGCCGGGCGCTCTGCATTGCGCGCAATCGAGCCGGTCCGATTTCGGCGCGCCTGGCGCAGCATTTGCTCAGGCGCATTCGGCGCAAAGTCCGCATCTTGCATGCCGCAATTCCCGCGACAGGCGGAGTACGCGTGGCGTCCTCCCAGATGTGTATGACCGAATGACACAATTCCCACGACAGGCGGAGTACGCGCTCCGAATGCGTCAGCCCGGCGGGCAGCCAATGCGCCTAAGGCCGCCGTCATCGCTACATATCTGGGCTTTGCCAACGTGCCTCGGTCACACCGGCCCGCGCCAGTCCGCTCACGCCTTTGCGCTGCGCCGCGAACGCCGCGCCGGCAGATTGGCCAGCAGCGCGCCCGCCGCGCCGCCAACCGCCGCGCCTATCAGCACCTCGCCCGCCAGCGTGGACCAGTCGGCGTTCATGCCCGAGGCCAGCCCCAGAATGCCCAGCCCCAACAGCATGTACAGCGCGCCCACCGCCATGCCCTTGACCAGCCCCCGTTCGCCGCCCATTCCCACCGCCGCCAGCGTGCCCAGCAACACGCTCGCCAGTTTGAGGCATTGGTTCATCAGCCGTATCGTGTCGTCCGTCACCGCGGTGTAACCCGCCATAAGCCCCAGCGCCAGCATGCCCAATGCCGTTATACCGACCGCCACCGCCAGACCCCGCAATGCGCCCAATGCCGCGCTTTTGATTCCGCTTTGCATGACCCGTCCCTCCAGCCTGTTTGTTTATGCAGATTTTATGCTGCGCGATGCAAGATTAGACTCATTGATATTTGACATGGATTGCGCCGGCTGTTATAATTTGTTGTATGGATGTTTAAATTCGTGCAAAGGAAGTGAGTCGATGTTTGGCCGCAAGAAAGCCGCGTCCGGCGCGACGCGCAATTCATCATCGCCCCAGCGAATTAGAATCGACGGCCCCGGCGGCACGCTGTACGACGGCGCGCTGACGGCGCTCAGCGTGCCCGAACCGCTGATAATCGAGCTGAGCATAGAGTTCTTCGACGACCCCGAACCGTGCCAGATACATCGCGGCGCAGTGCTCCGGCGCGTATTCATGGAGCTTATGGAGCTGGGCGAAAACTCGACCACGCCCGCGGCCGCGTTGCCCGATAACGCGCGCCGATATCTGAGCGCCTATCCGGATCTGACGGGCGTGACTCTGTACCGCGGGGAGGATGAATAATATGCGCATGCCCAAAGTATGGCTGGCGATCCTGCTGTGCGCCGCGCTGCTGCTGTGCGCGGGCGGCGCGCTGGCCCGCGACGAGCAGGCCCAAAAGCCGCTGCTGCTGTACTTCTTTGAGAACTACTGCGATTCGTGCAGGCCTGAAGAGGAATTCATCAACTCATTTTCCGAGCTGACCGGGCACAAGATAAGCGAATACGAATTGCGCTACTACAACGTGCGCATTGAGTCCAATCGCAAGATCTACGAGCAGGCGCTAAAGGACTACAACGTGCCTGAGGATCAGCAGTACCTGCCCATGGCGATAGTTGACGGCGTGGTCTACGCCGGCACCACCCGGATACAGAGCGCCATGCCCGCCGACTTCATCGAAAACCAGTCCACCGACAGCGTGATATACTACCTGTATTCGCCGTCGTGCGAGGGCTGCGCGCAGGTCGAGGACACGCTCGCCGCGCTGCCCGAGACGATGACCGTCAAGCGCGGCAACTATGAGTTCGAGTCGCGCGTGCGGTTGATAAAGGTAAATATATATGAAAACCTCGACGTCGCACAGGCGCTGTTCGACCGGTACATGGTGCCCGAGGACAAGCAGACCACCCCGATAGTGTTCCTGCGCGACACCTACTACAACGGCGCCGAGCGCATAAACCTCATGCTCAACTACTCGCTTGAGAACGCGCAGGCCGTCGGCACCGCGCTGATCGACGACGCCGCGCCCGCCGACGCGTCAGGCCTCACGTGGCTGGGCACGCTGACCGCGGGCTTTGTGGCGGGATTCAATCCATGCGCGCTGAGCATGCTGCTGTTCTTTTTGACGCTGCTGCTGCCGATAGGCAAGCGCGCCGGGCTGTGCGCGAGCGTGTTCCTGGCGAGCAAGTTCGTGATGTACATGCTGATAGGCACGGTTTTGCTGACGGCGTTTTCGGCGTGGAACCCGACATGGCTGCCGCTGGCGGCCAAGCTGCTGCTGACGGTGATAGGCGGCGTGCTGGTGGCGCTGAACCTGGCCGACGCCTGGTCCGCTCACCGCGAAAAGTACGGCAAGATCAAAAATCAACTCCCGCGCGGGCTACGCCACTTCCTGCACGAGCGCATAAAGCGCGCGCTGGAGAATCCCGGCCGCAGGCTGTTGCCGTCGATAGTTGTGCTGGGACTGATAGTGGCGTCCAGCGAGTTCCTGTGCTCGGGACAGCTGTACCTGGCCACGCTTACCGCCGGACTTGAGCTCGGGCTGGAATATGGGCGGCATCTGATGCTGCTGGCAGTGTTCTGCCTGGCGTTTCTGGCGCCTTCGGTCGTGCTGACGGTGCTGGTCATAAAGGGGCGCGATCTGTTCGGACTGTCCGACGGCGTGCTGCGCCATATGACCGCAATAAAGCTCGCCACGGCGCTGGTCATGGTCGCCATAATCGTCGTGGCATGGGTCATTTAATACAGCAAGATGCATACATATGCATCGACATCATGAAATGCGCGCCGGCTCTGTAAAGCGTCCGGCGCGCATTTCCATATTGCCGGCCGAACCGCAACGCGATTTTACAGCGCCGCTCTGGACCAGACGCTCGCGCAGGTCCGGGCACTTATTCCACACAACTTTGACGTAAACAAAGCCTGCCACGTCAGATGCAATTTGCATCCGGCATGGCAGGTCAATTCATTTTGCACGCTGGTTTTTCTGTCGAGTTCGCGCCGCGTCAAGCCTTGCCACGTCAGCTCTTGCCGTGTCGGCCCTAACTTCGTCAGTCCGCGCCACGTCAATCCTTACCGTATTAGTCCTTACCACATCAGTCCTTGCCCTGTCGGCCCGCGCCACGTCAGTCCTTACCGCATCAGTCCTTGCCGCATCAGTCCTTACCACATCAGTCCTTACCACATCAGCTCTTGCCCTGTCGGCCCGCGCCGCGTCAGTCCTTACCGCGTCAGCCCTTGCCGTGTCAGTCCTTTCCTCGTCGGCTCTTACCGCATCAGTCCTTGCCGCATCAGCCCTTACCACATCAGCCCTTACAGCGTCAGTCCTTCGAGCGCGGCCGCGAGCACAGCGCCGCGATGTAGCCGAACACTATCGACGCCGCAACACCCGCTGCCGTGGCCGCGATGCCGCCCGACAGCGCGCCCATCAGCCCTTCCTCGCGCGCGCCCTTAATCGCGCCCTGGCTCAGCGAGTACCCGAATCCGGTCAGCGGCGTAGTCGCGCCCGCGCCCGCAAACTCAATCAGTGGTTCGTATATGCCCAGCGCCCCCAGCGCCACGCCCGCTATCACGAACAATACCAGTATGCGCGCGCTGGTCAGGTTGGTGCGCAGTATCAGCAGTTCGCCCAGCGCGCACAGCGCTCCGCCCACGACAAACGCCCGCACCATCGCCCAGAACAGTTCCATCAAGTCCACCTCCGCTCATGGCCTCTCGATCGACAACGCGTGCGCTATCGAGGGTATGCTCTCACCCTGCAGCGAGCTCACCGGGCTCAGCAGCGCGCCCGTGCCCATTATCAGTATCCGCCGCAATTCGCCCGCAGCCAGCCTGTCCAGCAGCATCGAGCCAAACACGCATGCCAGACATGCGCACCCGCTGCCGCCCGCACAGGAGTCCTGCTCGGGCGTGAACATGTTCGCGCCGCAGTCCAGCAGCTTATCGTCGGGCAGTGGCCGGCCGCGCTGCTCCATGAGGTCGCGCAGCAGTTCACGGCCTATGCGGCCCAGGTCGCCGGTGACAATCAGGTCGTAGTCGGCCGGAGTGCGGCCCGAGTCGTCAAAGTGCGCGCACAGCGTGTCGGCCGCCGCCGGCGCCATCGCCGCGCCCATGTTGTTGACGTCGGGTATGTCGTAGTCTATGACGCGCCCGTATGTGCCCAGCTCCACGCGCGCCCGCGCCGCGCCATCCGTCGCCAGCACCACCGCGCCCGAACCGGTCACCGTGCGCTGTGAACTCGGCGTGCGCTGGTTGCCCAGCTCCTGCGGATAGCGGAATTCGCGCTCGGCCGTGGAAAAGTGGCTCGACGTCACGCACAGCGCATTGTCCACATGGCCCGCGTCTATCAGCGCCGCGCCCACGAGCATCGACTCGGCAATCGTCGAACACGCTCCATACACGCCCAGAAATCCCGCGCCCAATTCGCGCGCGCATATCGTAGCCGCAAGTATCTGCTGCTCCAGGTCGCCGGCTATCATCAGCTGCAGCTGTTCGGGGCGCAGCCCGGCCTTTTTGAGCGTCAGATAGGCGGTGCGCGTCATCAGTTCGGCTTCCGACTTTTCGTATGTGTCCTGGCCCAGCCGGTCGTCATCCAGCACCTGGTCGAATTCGCGGCCCATCGGCCCGGCGCCCTCCTTGGGCCCCACGATCGCCGCGCCGGCCACCACGCATGGCCGCGTCTCATATCTTATAGTGTGCGCGCCCAGTCTTGCCATATCATATCCCCCATATCATGCCCAGCAGATAGTAAATAACCCCGACCAGCACGCTTGAACTTATGCCGTACACCAGCACCGGCCCCGCTATCTGGAACATGCGCGCGCCCATGCCCAGCACAAGTCCCTCGCTGCGGTACTCCATGGCCGCCGACACCACCGAGTTGGCAAACCCGGTTATAGGCACTATCGTGCCGCCGCCGGCATACCGCCCTATACGGTCGAACACGCCCAGCGCCGTCAGCACCGCGGTTATGAATACCAGCGTAACGCTGCATATCGCGCCGGCATCCTGCCGCTCCATGCCGCCCAACGCCATCAGCCAGCGTATGTATGCCTCGCTCAAAGCGCATATCGCCCCGCCGACCCATGCCGCACGCCATGTGTCGCGCACCAGATGGCTGCCGGGCGTGCGCTTTTCTACCAGTTTGCGGTATTGACTGCGCTCGTTCTGCGACATGCTACCGCCCGCCCTTCTCGCCGCGGCTCAGCGGCGCACGGCCCGTAGGATCAAACCCGCGCGCGCCATCCTCGACGCGCCTCAGTTCGCGCTCGCCGGGACGCGCCTGCCAGTGCAAGCGCCCTATCGGCAGCTGTTGATTGCATCGCATATTGAACACCTCGCCATATCTTCGTGCGCATAGTATGCCCCGCTGCGCGCGATTATAGACGCGCATTGCGCGCGCCGCTTCGATAATTGATGTTGCATATTGCAGTTTGCGCGGATTTAATTGGCAGTATTCATGCGTTGTCTGACTCCGGCAATGCGACAACTGCCGTTTTCATACATTTGGGACAAAAAACAGCGGAGCGCCGCTTATGACGCTCCGCATTTGTTTCAGTATAAATTTAAGACCAGTTTCCCGGCAGCGCTCGGTTTGACGCGCGCCCGTGCGCCCCCATCCGCGCCGCAGCACCAATTTCATATCAGGCGCAATCGAGCGCCCTGCCGGTGCGCAAGCTCCAGTGTTTGGCGGCGCATCCAGCTGCCATGCGCTTGCGGCGTTGACACGCGCGTTGCCCTGCCGCTGTTAGGCGACAGTACGCTCCTGACCGCGCCGCGAGCCCGGTAACGATGCAATCCTTGCAATACCGCATTTCCAAGCAGGCACCCCGCCGACTGCGCATCAGGTAAGGCCACCGGCGCCGCGCCACTCGCTCCACAGCGCCGCCCACAGGCCACGCATTCGGCCGCGCAGGCGTCATACGTTTCGCAGCGCGTCTATCGGGTTGAGCGCGCTGGCCTTGCGCGCCGGCGCCCAGCCAAACACTATGCCCACTGCCGCCGAAAAGCCCACGCCCAGTCCGACCGCATCCATCGATATCGAAAATGCCGCGCCCATTGCGGTTATCATCGCATACGACACTATCAGCCCGACCACCAGGCCCGCCAGTCCGCCTATCAGCGACAGCACGATCGACTCGATCAGGAACTGCATCTGTATCTGCGCGGGCTGCGCGCCCAGCGCCTTGCGCAGTCCGATTTCGGCGGTGCGCTCGGTGACCGACACCAGCATCATGTTCATTATGCCTATGCCGCCGACCAACAGCGCTATCGACGCTATGCCGACCAGCACGCTCGACATCATGCCCATCATGGTGTCCATCGTGTCCAGCAGGCTCTCCATGTTTATCACCGTGTAGCTGTCGTCGCGGTAGTTGAACGCGGCCTTGAGCACCGCTTCGACCTCGTCCACGGTATCGGCCATCAGGTCGGTGTCGGCCACATACACGTCCAGCGACGTCACATTGCGCTGACCCGCATGCTTGAGCGCCGCGGTGTAGGGTATGATTATGCGGCCGTCCTTATTGCCGCCAAACGCCTGGCTCATGACGTCCGCGTCGCCGTCCTCTGACAGCAGCCCTACGACGCGGTACTCTATGCCGGCGATGTTTACGTACTGGCCCAGCGGATCCACGCTGTCAAACAGCCGCGACGCCGCCTTGGAGTCCAGCACGCACACCCGGTTCACGCCCTCCACGTCCAGCACATTCAGCGCCCGGCCGCGCGCCATCAGCTCGCTCTGCCGCTGGAAGTAGACCTCGCTGTTGCCGCTTACAGACATGTCCTCAATGTACGCGGTCGCGCTGGACACCGTCGCGGTCAGGCTGGCCTTGGGATCGATCTGGGACACGTTGTCCAGCGCGCGCAGCTTGGCCATGTCGTCCGAGTTGAGGCCGCGCTTGAGCGGCGTGCCCGTGGCCTGCACCGTCAGCTTTCCGGTACCCATCGCGGTGAACTCGCTGGTTATCGTATCGGTCAGCGCATGCACTATCGTCATAAGCGCTATAACGGCCATTACGCCTATTATTATGCCCAGCACCGTCAGAAACGAGCGCAGTTTGTTGGCGCGGATGTTGTCCAGCGACATGCGCACGCTCTCTATGAACATCGACATGCCAAACTCACGCATACTCCGGCGCCCCCTCCGTCAGCACGCCGTCCAGTACGCTGACCGTGCGGTGCGCATACGAGGCGATATGCGCGTCGTGCGTTATCATGATTATCGTGCGCCCCTCGCGGTACAGGTCGGAAAACAGCGCCATTACCTGACGTCCGGTCTCCTGGTCGAGCGCGCCCGTCGGCTCGTCAGCCAGCAGCAGCGACGGATTGCCCGCCAGCGCCCGCGCTATCGCCACGCGCTGTTGCTGTCCGCCCGACAGCTGGCGCGCGTAGTGGTGCATCCTGTTGCTAAGTCCCACGCGTTCCAGCATCTCCTGCGCGCGCCGCACCCGCTCGCGCGGCGGCACGCCCGCATATATCAGCGGCAGCTCGACATTGCGCAGCGCGTCCAGCCGCGGCAACAGCTGAAACGACTGGAATATGAACCCTATCTCATGCGAGCGTATGCGCGCCAGTTCGCGCTGGTCCAGATCGCTGACGAGCCGCCCGCGCAGCACGTACTCGCCCGACGTCGGCGTGTCCAGACAGCCGATTATGTTCATAAGCGTCGACTTGCCGCTGCCCGACGGCCCCAGCACGCTCAAAAACTCGCCCTCGTCTATCGACAGGTTCACGTGCTTGAGCACCATCTGCTCCTCGTCGCCCATCCTGTAGGTCTTTACTATGTCCGTCATGCGGAAGAATTCGCCGTCCATGCGCACCGCCTCTCAGTCATCCGCGCCCGAGCGCGAGCGGCCCATCTGCATCATTTCCTCAAAGTCGCTCAGCGGCGTGAGGTAGTATATCACGTCGCCCTCGTCAAGGCCCGAGGTTATCTCGACGTATACGCCGTCGTTTATGCCGGTCTCGACGTACTGGCGCTGCTTCTGGCCGTCAACGTCAACGAGCACATAGGGCTTGTTGTATTCATCGAAGCTCAGCGCCTCCATGCTCAGCAGCAGCACGTCGTCAGCCGACGCGCCCAGCGTCTTGACGTCCACGCGCATGCCCGGCAGCGCCGCCTCGGGCAGTACGCCCGGTTCGGGCTCTATGTGCGCGGTGTAGTACGATATGTCGCCGCTGAGCTGCGCGGTCTTGCTTATGTGCGTGACCGGCGAGGTAAACGTGTAGTCGAGCGCGTCTATCGTGACCTGGGCGTCCATGCCCACGCTGACCGCTTCCACATCGAACTCGTCCACATCGAATTCTATGCGCATGCTGTCAAAGTCGGCTATTCCCACGAGCTCCTGGCCCATTGTGACCAGATCGTCCTCCTCCACGTCGACGCTGACGACCTCGCCGTCAATGCCGGCGCGCAGCGTGCGGCCATCCGACAGCCGCATAAGCCGGTCGTCCTTGGCCACATGGTCGCCTTCCGCAACGTACACGTCGCGCACCTCGCAGTCGGTCTGCGCCGCGAGCGTCTCCTGCCGCCGCAGCTCCAGCGAACCCGAGAAGCTGTAATACGTGGATATCGAGCCGCGCTCGACCGTTTCAGACTGGTACAGCGCATCCTTTACGTTGTTCACCGCCGGCAATATAAACGCAATCGCAACCGCCGCCAGCACGGCCAGCACGATCAGGCATATGCGCAACCTATGCTTCTTTTTCAAGTCAATATCCCCCTCACCCGATATGCACGTTATTATATCCCCCAATTTTGAACTCACCATGTAATTAATTATGCCGCCGCATTAAATCGTTGCGACGGCTATCGATATGGCGGCGCGAATTGACTTGCGCCCCGCCTTGCAGTATACTCATTTAAAGCTCCAACCATCGGAGGTTCATAATGGACTACGAACTCATACGCTCCAACCGGCGCACGCTCGCGCTCGAGATCCGCCAGCAGCGCGTCATAGTGCGCGCCCCCGCACGGCTGCCCCAGCGCGACATAGACCGCTTCGTGGCCGCCCATGCCAACTGGATCGACCAGCACCTGACCCGCGCCCGCCAGTACGCCCTGGCGCACCCCGAGCCGGACGCCGCCCAACGCGCTCAGCTTACGGCGCGCGCCCGCGCAGAACTGCCCCGGCGCGTGGCACGCCTGGGCGCGCTTATGGGCGCAATGCCCACGCGCATAACGATAACCAATGCCCGTACGCGCTTGGGCAGCTGCTCCAGCAAGGGCGCAATCTGCTTTTCATGGCGGCTGATGCTCTACCCCGACGAGGCCATAGACTACGTCGTCGCGCACGAGCTGGCCCATCTGCGCCATCTCAACCACGGCCCCGAGTTTTACGCCGAACTCGAGCGCATTATGCCCGACCACAAGCGCCGGCGCGCAATGCTCAGATAGCCCCGGCAGCGCGCCGCCGGCCGTGCCGGCCTGCACACGACTAAGCCGCTTATGCCGCCCCGACGCTCGCCCGCCGCAAAGTCCGCGCAACCCGCGCGTCCCTGCGCACTGATTCCGCCCTCGGCGTCTCAATTGCGCGCATGCGCGCACTGCCCGGGTTGCGACGCAAGATGGACTGGCAGCTGTACAGGCGTTTCAACTGCGCACATGCGCGCACTGCCCGGGTTGCAACGCAAGATGGACTGGTAGCCGTACAGGCGTCTCAATTGCACACATGCGCGCACTGCCCGGGTTGCGACACAAAATGGACTGGCTGCTGTACAGGCGTTTCAACTGCGCGCACTGCCCGCTTTGGGTTTGCGTTGCGCGCTCATCCGACGCACATATCGTATATCAGCTTTATCATCAGCAATGCCAGCACCACCAGCATCACGCCGCGCACCAGCCGCGCGCCGCGCTTGAGCGCCATGCCGCTACCCAGATATCCGCCCAGCACTGAGCAGCACATCGCCGGCAATCCCAGGCTCCACAGCACATGCCCGCCCAGCAGCATGCTGATCAGTGCCGCCACGTTAGAGGCGAGGTTGACCACCTTTGCGCTGCCGCTGGCGTCCACATCGCCCATGCCCAGCAGCGCCGTAAAGAGTATTATCAGGAACGTACCGGTACCCGGACCGACCAGGCCGTCGTAAAAGCCTATGCTCAGCCCGATGAGCAGCGCCGCCAGCCGCGGCCGCCGCACCGACACATTCCAGTCATGTCCCAGCTTTTCCCGCGCAAATATTATGACCGCCGCAAGCGGTATCATCACCATCAGTATGACGCGCGACGTAGCCGCCGGCAGCAGCTGCATAAGCCATGCGCCCGCGTACGCCCCCGGCAGCGCGCCCGCCGCGGCCAGCAACGCCACAGACCAGTCTATCTTTTTGCCCCGCCCGAACCGCAGCACGGCCATGACCGTGCCGGCGCTGGCGGTCAGCTTGTTGGTGCCGGCCGCGTACGCCGTGGGCAGCCCCACCGCCAGATACGCCGGCAGCGATATCAATCCGCCCCCGCCCGCTATTGAGTCGATGAACGACGCCAGGAATACCAGCCCACATACCACCAACAACATCTGCGGCGTTACCTCTATCATGCCTTTGCACCTCTTTTGCCCGGCAGAGTCTGCTGCCGGGGATTTTGCTTTGGATATCCTGACGGCACACAGCCGCGCGGCGCATAATATGCCTGCCGCCCGGCCGCGATTCCACGGCATAGCGCCGGGCATGGACCGCGATTTCGCGCTCCACCGCCGTTTGTACTGCGTCGGCACTCCCGCCATGCGCCGGATTGCGCGCAGCATTAAGCACGCCGTGCATGCGCCTTGATTCAGCCCTGCAACCGCGCAGTATCCCGGTTCACCGCGATTGACCCTTGCGTAAACCTGCACTGCGCATCCGCCCCGGCGCGCCAATCGACGCGCGCTGCACACATTATATTTGAAGCGCATGTTCAACTATGCCGCCAAAGATCAACGCCTCGCCGTCAACTCGCGCCGTACAGCCCTGGGCGCGTACCTCTGCCATTATATCCCCGGCATGCCCCGCGCCGCAAGCCCAAATTGTAAATTTACGTTGCGCGCGGTTGACATGCGCCCGCGCAAATGGTATAATCTTTAGGTCAAGCAGAAGCGCCCGCTTCTCACCCGCCGACTCTCGTGTCCGGCCGGTCTTTGAACCTACCGCACTGGCGGAGGTATGCGTGCTGAGAAGGGGCGGCGTTGGCCGCCTATTTTTTTATGTTTACTGGAGGTGTAGGCTATCAATAACAATGATCTGATGATCAATGAGGAGATACGCGACCGGGAAGTGCGCGTAATCGACCAGAACGGTGAGCAACTGGGTGTTATGTCCACCGCCGCCGCGCTGGCCCTCGCTGAGGAACGCCAACTGGATTTGGTCAAGATAGCGCCCGGCGCGCGTCCGCCAGTGTGCAAGCTGATGGACTATGGCAAATTCCGGTTCGAGCAGTCCAAGCGCGATCGTGAGATCCGCAAAAACCAAAAGGTCATAACGATTAAGGAAGTGCGCCTGTCGGCCACCATCGACGTCCATGACATTGAGGTCAAGACCCGCATGGCTCAGAAGTTCCTCAAGGACGGCGACAAGGTCAAGGTGTCGATACGCTTCCGCGGCCGCCAGATAACCCATGCCGAAATCGGCGTGGACGTCATGAACGAGTTCGCCAAGGCAATCGCCGACGTGGGCGTAGTCGAGCGCAAGCCCATGACCGAAGGCCGCAATATGACCATGATAGTCGCCCCGCGCGATTCCGGATCGGCTAAACCCGCCGCATCCAAGCAGAGCGCGCGCCCCCAGCAGGCAGATCAGGCCAAGTGATTTCAATCCGCGCGGAATTTAACCGCGCACCCGGGGTAGGGTGTCAGTCCCCACCCCACCGCAGATTTCCCGCGTCGGCCGCGCTAAACCGCGCCGCCATCACGCGAGCTTCAATTCGAGAGGAGGAACCAACCGTGCCCAAGCAGAAAACTCATCGCGGTGCCGCCAAGCGCCTGTCGCTCACCAAGAACGGTAAGATTAAGCGCGCTCAGGCATATAAGAGCCATCTTCTGACCAAAAAGCCCACCAAGCGCACCCGCAACCTGCGCAAGACCGCTTACGTCGCGGACGCTATGGCCAAGGTCGTTAAAAAGCTCATACCCTACAAGTAAGCTGAATCATTCCGTCCAGCGGCCCGGCCGCACAGCGATTATATTGGAGGCGTAAATAAATGGCTAGAGTTAAGAGGGCTGTCAATGCCCATAAGAAGCGCAGGAAGGCGCTCAAGCTGGCTAAGGGTTACTTTGGTGCCAAGAGCAAGCAGTACCGCGCGGCATCCGAACAGGTTCGCCGTTCGCTGCGCTACGCATATATCGGCCGCAAGCTCCGCAAGCGCGATTTCCGCAAGCTGTGGATCGCGCGTATCAACGCGGGCGTGCGCGCTTACGACATGAGCTATTCCCGCTTCATCAACGGCCTCAAGGTCGCCGGCGTCGAGATCAACCGCAAGGTGCTCTCCGATCTGGCGATAACCGATCCCGCCGCGTTCAAGCAGCTGGTCGATGTGGCCAAGGAAGCCGTAAAGTAATATGCTCCCGGCACAACTGCCGGATATCGACCGCCGTTTTAAGCTACGGTCTGCGAGGAGCCATTTGGCTCCTCTTTTTTTATCGGCGCGCGCACAGTGTGCCGGCACTTTCCCGGCGCGCCAGCTCATAGACACATGCGCTTGTATGCGCAAGCAATTTGCCAATTCAATCAGACCGCAGGCGGCTATCATACACAAGCAATTCGCCAATCCAATCAGTTCTCAGGCAACTTTCTGATACAAGCAATTCGACAATTCAATCAGCTCACAGGCAGCTTTCAGACACAAGCAATTCGACAATTCCATCAGCCCGCAGGCAGCTTTCAGACACAAGCAATTCGACAATTCAATCAGCCCACAGGTAGCTTTCATATACATGCAATTCGACAATTCAATCACCCCACAAGCACAGTCCGTTCGCCGCCGCAGTCGGCATGCAACCGCAACCAGCCGCACATATTCTGCCCTGCCACGTCAGCCGCTCAATTCCAGGCAAGCCCGACCCAACCTGCAAGTCCACCCGTTCGCGCGGCAAGCTGTCCGCCCGGCACGCGTGACTGCTCAATGGCTCCGCGGCGTGCGTGCAAGCCCGCCTGCATTTCGGCTTCATCACCGGCGCGTTCGCCCGCTTTGCCCTGCTTTGACGGCGCAAACCGATTGCCGAGCGCGCCGCACCGTGGTATAATCAGGGTATACTATCACAGGGAGGTGCTCGCTTTATGGCGCTTTTGCACGTGGATTTCTTTTCGGACGTGCTGGGCATGTGCACACAAATGGACGTGATACTGCCCGAACAGACCCGCGGCCAGATAGGCATGGAAGGTCACCGCACTGGCGACAAATACCCCGTGCTCTACCTGCTGCACGGCATGAGCGACGACCACACGATCTGGCAGCGCCGCACATCCATCGAGCGCTACGCCGCCGATTACGGCATAGCCGTCGTGATGCCCACGACCCAGCTGGGCTGGTACACCGACATGCACATGGGCTTTAAGTGGTGGACATTCATAAGCGACGAGCTGCCCCAGATCTGCCACGCGTTCTTCCCGTACATGTCCACCGCGCGCGAGGACACGTTCGCCGCCGGACTGTCCATGGGCGGATACGGCGCGCTCAAGTGCGGACTGCTCGCGCCGGACAAGTTCTGCGCGGTGGCGTCGCTGTCGGGCGGCGTCGACGCGGTGGACATAGCCGCCAATCAACCCGAAGGGCGCGGCAAACAGCTGTTTTTCGATATATTCGGACCCGTGGACAAGCTCAAGGGCAGCGACAATGACCTGTTCGCCGTCGCCGAGCGCCTGTCCAAGACGCCCGAGCTGATGCCCCGCGTGTACATGTGGTGCGGCACCGAGGACTTCCTCTACAAGTCCAACGTGCGCATGCGCGATCACCTGCGCGCGCTGAACTACGACCTCACTTACGAGGAGAGCCCCGGCGATCATCAGTGGAAGTACTGGGATCAAAAGATCCAGACCGTGCTTGACTGGCTGCCGATACGCAAATAATAGAGGAGGTAGGCGACTATGGCACTTATTCATGTGAACTTCTTTTCCGAGGCGCTGGGCATGTGCGCATCGTGCGACGTAGTGCTGCCGCAGCGCGCCTCCCGCCAGATAGGCATGGCCGCCGCCACCCGCGGCGACAAACACCCCACACTCTGGCTGCTGCACGGCGCCAGCGATGACCAGACGATCTGGCAGCGCCGCACGTCGATAGAGCGCTATGCCGCCGCGCTGGGACTGGCTGTTGTCATGCCGGCGGTGGGACTGTCGTCGTATGCCGACATGGCCCACGGCGGCGCATACTATACCTACGTGTCCAAAGAGCTGCCAAAGATAATGCGCTCGATGTTTCCGCTGTCCGACCGGCGCGAGGACAACTTCATCGCCGGACTGTCCATGGGCGGCGCTGGCTGCCTGAAGATCGGACTCAACAACCCCGAGAACTACGCCGCAATCGGCTGCTTCTCGGCCGGCGCGCAGAACCGCATCAAGCCGATGCAGCCCGAACGCGCCGCACGCATGATTATGACATACGGCACCAGCGACTACAAGGCGCTAGAGGGTACGGTCAATGATCCGCTGTACGCCGCACGCCGCATACTCGACGAGGGCCGGCCCTGCCCGCGCATATTCCACTCGATTGGCACCGAGGACTTCCTGCTCGACTCGGCCCGCGCCACGCGCGACTTCTTCACCGCGCTGCCCGGCAATCCGTTCGACTACACGTACGAAGAGCACCCCGGCGCACATACCTGGGAATACTGGGATGAACACATACAGGACTTCCTGAAGTACCTGGGCCTGGCGCCCGTGACCGGCATACTCAACTGAGCGCGTTCATGCGGCATGCGGCCGGCGCCGCATGCCGCCGCGCCTGTGGGCCGCGCGCCGCGATCATACTGAGCGCCGCAGTACCGCAAAGCCGCGCGCCGGCGCTTGATGCGACGCTCCGTGCGCTATGGGCGCGTACCACGCGCAAGCTCGCCCCACAATCCGCAAACCACGGCGCGCGTCGTGACCACGGTCACAATCGCGGTCGCGTCTGCAATCGCAACTCCCGGCGCAAACCAGAGCGCGGCTGCAAGCATGGCTTACCCGGCTCATGATCCCCGTCACGCGCCACGGCCGCAGGCACGTGCCGCCGCTGCCATCACTACGGTCTAAGGCAACGACGGCTGACCACGGCGGTGGTAGCGTTCATGCCACAGGCTTTGCAGGCTGGTCACGGCGGCAGCGGCGCTCACGCCACAGGCTTTGCAAGCCGGTCACGGCGGCAGCGGCGCTCACGCCACAGGCATTTCAGGCCGTCCACGGCGACAGCGTCGCTCATGCCCCAGGCATTTCAGGCCGTCCACGGCGACAGCGCCGCTCACGCCACAAGCAACAGCAGCCGTCCACGGCGACAGCGTCGCTCATGCCCCAGACATTTCAGGCCGTCCACGGCAGCCGAGCCGCTCACGCCAAATGCTTTGCAGTCCATCCACATCGGCAGCGCAACTCCTGCCGCAAGCAATACAACCGTCGGCGTCACTGCCATTGTCGGCAGCGCCGCTCCAACCGCAGGCCCACCACTGACTCCCCCCGGTCGAAATCGAAGCACCGCCATGTGCAGTTGCCCTGCGCGCGGCAGCGCGTGCCTCAGACCATCAGCTCACCCAAACGGAGGTAACCTTGAGATGTATCAGGCTCTATACCGCACCTGGCGGCCCGCACGGTTCGCCGACATAGTAGGACAGGACGCAATAGTGCGCACGCTGCTCAATCAGATACACACCGGGCGCATATCGCACGCGTACCTGTTCTGCGGCAGCCGCGGCACCGGTAAGACGTCCACCGCCAAGACGTTCGCGCGCGCGCTCAACTGCCTCGATCCGCAGGACGGCGAACCCTGCGGCAAATGCGCGGCGTGCCTCGACGAGCAGTCCGGATCGTCCATGGACGTAATCGAGATCGACGCCGCATCCAACAACGGCGTCGATGAGATACGCGACCTGCGCGACAAGATAATGTATCCGCCGTCGATAGGCAAGTACCGCGTCTACATCATCGACGAGGTGCACATGCTCAGCGCGGGCGCGTTCAATGCGCTGCTCAAGACGCTCGAAGAGCCGCCGGCGCACGCCGTGTTCATACTCGCCACCACTGAGCCGCAGCGCCTGCCTGCCACGATACTCTCACGCTGCCAGCGCTTCGACTTCCACCGCATACGCGCCGAAGTCATAGTGCGCCACATGACCCGCGTGCTTGAGGCCCAGGGCGTGCCCGCCACTCATCAGGCTCTCGAACAGATCGCGCTGGCTGCCGAGGGCGGCATGCGCGACGCGCTGAGCATACTCGACATGTGCATCAGCTACGCCGAGGGCGGCATAGATGAGTCCACCGTCAATCAGGTGCTGGGCTCCAGCGGTCGCGCTTTCATGTTCGAGTTTGCACGCGCGCTGCTGAGCGAGGACGCCGCCGCCGCACTGACGCTGGTCGATCAGCTGATGCGCGAGGGCCGCGACGTACAGGTGTTCCTGCGCGAGATAATCGCACATATGCGCGCGCTGATGCTGGCCCAGATCGTAGGCGCCGAGACTGCAGAACTGCTCGAACTCACCCAGGAGGACGCCGCCGCCCTCAGCGAACAGGCCGCATCCACCTCGCCGGAACGCCTCATGGCAATCATGGACATATTCCTCGCCGCCGAAAAGGACGCCCGCTACGTCAGCCATGGCCGCGTGCTGCTCGAGATGGCCGTCACGCGCGCGTGCCGGCGCGGCAAGGTCGAGGACGTCAGCGCGCTGCTGGCACGGCTGGATCAGCTCGAACGCCAGATAGCCTCCGGCGTCGCCGCGCCAGCCCGCCACGCCACGCCCAACGCCCCCAGGTCCAAGCCCGCGCCCGCCGCACCCAAACCCGCGCCGGTCGACGGCGACGACGCCGCCCGCTACAAGGCCGCGCTTGATCGCGTGAAAAAGAGCGCCATCGACATATTCGCAATCGCGCGGCGCGGCGAATTCCGACAGGTGCACGGCGACGAGGTCGTCGTAGAGTTCGACGCGGGTTCGGCCGCAATGGCCCGGATAATGGAGATGCCCAACAACATGGAGCGCATGAACTCGATACTGAGCGAGTGCTTTGGGCGCGCGGTGCGCTACCGCCCCACGGTGCAGTCCGCCGAACAGGCCGCCAACAAGGCCGGCGACCTCGGCCCAATCTATGAAGCGTTCGGCCGCGAGAACGTGCAGGTCATTGACGAGAACCCCGAATGAGCGGCGTCATGAAAGGTCCAATGCGCGACTTTTTAGCGGAGGCATGCCGCTGATTCAAGTGCATGCTGCTTCAAGGGAATGCCGCTGCTTCAATGGCATGCCGCCGCTTCAAGGGCATGCCGCCGCTTCAAGGGCATGCTGCCGCTTTAAGGGCATGCCGCCGCTTCAAGGGCATGCTACTGCTTCAAGGGCATGTCGATGCTTCGAAGACATGCCGCTAATTCAAGGGCATGCCCGCTAATTCAAGGACATGCAGCTGCTTCAATGGCATGCAGCTACTTCAAGGGCATACAGCCACTATAAAACAGCGGTCAGCGCAAGCCAATGCGCCAACCGCTGTTTTATTTATATGCTACTTACGATATATCCCGTCAGACCAGCGCGCTCTCCAGCGCCGTCAGCCGGCACTCGGTGGCGTTCAGCTCATACTCTATGCCCAGCGGCAGCGTCAGCTTGTGCGGACCATGGCCCGCGCACAGCCCGCTCATCACCGGCTTGCCGCACGGCAGCACCAGATCGCGGATTATCTCGTCCAGCGTAAAGCTGAAGCCCTCGTATTCCATGGGGCAGTTGGTGAAGTCGCCAAATACTATGCCCGCGCACTCGTCCAGCTTGCCCGCCAGCCGCAGGTGGTTCAGCATGCCGTCCAGCCGATAGGTCTTTTCACCTATGTCCTCCAGCAGCAGTATGCGATCCCGGCAGTCGATCTCGTAGGGCGTGCCCAGCGTCTGCGTGACGAGCGACAGGTTGCCGCCGACCAGCTGGCCCCGCACCACGCCCGGATTGAGGCAGGTGCGCTTTTGGCAGGCGCAGTTGCGCAGTTCGCCCAGCGGTTCAGTGCTGCTCACGGCCTCCAGGAAGCGCGCGCGCGAATACTCGTCAAAGCCGTTAATCATGCACGAGGATGGCATCGGCCCATGGAACGTGACCAGGTCCGAGTACTTGCCGTAAGCTATCAGCAGCGCGGTTATGTCGCTGTAACCCAACAGCAGCTTGGGATGCCGGCGCGCCGCGTCGTAATCGAGCCGGTCGAGTATGCGCGGCGTGCCATAGCCGCCCCGCGTGCAGATTATCGCGTCCACCTCGTCGTCCAGGAACATATCGTTCAGATCGCGCGCGCGCAGCTCGTCAGTGCCCGACAGATAGCCATAGCGCGCGCCCGCGCTCGCGCCAACCTTGACGCGGTAGCCCAACTCCTCCAGCAGCTTCACCGAACGCTCCAGGCCATCTTCGGTGCGTATCGCGCCCGACGGCCCCACCAGTCCTACCACCTGACCCGGCTTCAACGCCTTGGGCTTTTGCATAGGTATCGACCCCTTCCTTTGCCGCAGCGCAGGCGCTTCAATGCATCCGCCCGCGCTGCTGATTAGGCATTATCATATACGACCGGCACGCAAGCGCGCCTCATGTCATCTGGTTCCCCGGCATATCACAGCACGTAGAACAGCGTGCGCAGCACTTCAAACCAGTCGTGCGCGCTGAAGCTGACCGTGTATACGCCGTGCTTGCTCACGCCCGGATAGAAGCTGGCGCGATATGCCATGGCATGTTCCTTGAAGTTCAGCTCGACGTTGAACGAATCGGGCAGCGGCAGCTTCAAGCGGCTTATGTCCTTATCGAGCGCGCGCTCTGCGGCCTCCTGTATGCGGCGCTGAGCCAGTGCGGGGTTGATCGACGCGCTGGCGCCACCCAGTCCCCGGCTGACCGCCACGGTCTCCATGCCCGGATTGACCTGCTCGGCCCACGCGCACAGCGCCTCGTCGCCGGTCACCAGTAACGACGGCACGCCCAGATACGACGCGCTGAGCATGTTCAGGTACAGTTCGCTGGCCTTGACGCCGTTTATCAGCACATAGTTGTTTTGCAGATTCATAGTATGCGACAGCGGATTGCCATCCGAGCCCGCGCCCGAGTGATATCCGGTATAAAACGCGCCGGCAAAGCTCTCGTCCAGACCCGCCATCATCACATATGGATTGCGCGCCCAGCCGCGCAGTATCGACGCCTGTTCGGGCAATTCGGCCGGATCGATGTTGCGGGCGCTGTCGTGGGCGTCCTTGACGAGTATCTCATCCACGCCGGCTTCGAGCGCGCCCCGGCATGCCGCGGCGACCTCGCGCGACATCTGCCTGCGGAAATACACGCTATCGGCAGCGCTCAGCTCGGTCTCGGACCAGGCGGCTATGCCCGCCGTACCCTCTATGTCCGCGCTTATGAATATCTTCATCTGGTCTCCTCCTGTGTGTTGGATTTGTATATCTTGCCACTGTGTAGGGCCGGCTATGCGCCGCAGGCCATGGCCGCTGTGCGCCATGATGCGCGCTGCACGCGCCTGCGTTTGTCCACAGCTCTCGCACACTGGCAGCGCGCTTTGTGCCCTGACGGTACGCGAGGACTTCGGATTTGTCCACAACTTGCAGGTTTTTTTTTGCGGTGCGCGCCTTCCATTGCATTCGAACCAGCGCCGCGTTTGGCCACAGCTTACACGTACCGGCGGCCATTGCGCGCCTGACGCCATTCGCCCATGATGGGACTATCCACAGCTTGCAGGTCTTTTTTGCGGATTGTGCCATCTATTCCAATCGAGCAACACCGCATTTATCCACAACCTGCACGTACCCGCGGCCATTGCGTGCACGGCGCCATTCGCCCATGCTTGGACTATCCACAACTTGCAGGTCTATTTTGCGGCTCGCGCCCTCTATTGCATTCGAGAAGCAACGCATTTGTCCACAGCTTGTACGTACCGGCGGCACATTGCGCGCCTGACGCCATTCGCCCGTGCACGACCTATCTACGGCGCATGAGCCTCAACGACGCGCCCATGACCTGCCGTCCTCCGTTCACTCGGCGTCGTTCAGGTAATCCAGCACCAGCCGCGCCTGCAGCTCCGCGCCCAACGGCAATACGCGCTCGTCTATGTCCATCTCGCTGGTGTGTATCGGCGGCCATGTCGGCGCGCTCTGCGCGTCCGGAGCCATGCCAATGTGATAGAACGCGCCCGGCACGGCGTTGCAGAAGTATGAGAAATCCTCTACGCCCAGCGATGGCGCCGGCTTCATGTGCACATGCTCCGCGCCCAGCGCCGCGCGCAATACCTTCAGCGTACGATCCACCGCCGCGTCGTCGTTGATCAGCGCGCAGTAACTCGGATGAAGCACGCATTCGGCCTCGCCGCCCAGCGCCCGCGCCAACCCCTCGCTGAGCGTGCACAGCTCCTGTTTGAGCCGCTCGCGCGTATCGGGGTCAATCGTGCGCAGCGTGCCCTCCATGTGCACCTCGTCGCAAATTATGTTGGGCGCGCTGCCGCCCGATATCTGACCTATCGACAACACTGCGCTGTCCAGCGGCGACGTGCGCCGGCTGACCAGCTGCTGCAGCGCCGTTATCAGCTGCGCCGCTATCGCTATCGCGTCCGAGCCCAGATGCGGCGATGCACCGTGCGCCTTGCGGCCGCGCACGGTTATCTCAACGTCGTCGCTCGCTCCATTGAGCGCGCCATAGCGCGTCTCCACATCGCCCACCGGCATATAGGACATTACATGCAGCCCCAGCACATAGTCCACATGCGGGTTCTCCATGCAGCCCAGTTCTATCATGCGCTCCGCGCCGCCGACGGTCTCCTCGGCCGGCTGGAACAGCAGCTTGACGTTGCCGCGCAGTTGCGCGCGCATGTCGTTTAGCAGCTTTGCCGCGCCCAGCAATATCGTCGTATGCGCGTCGTGGCCGCACGCGTGCATGCAGCCCGGATTGCGCGAGCCATACTCGCGGCCCGGCGCCTCGTCAAGCGGCAGCGCGTCGATGTCGGCGCGCAGTCCCACCGTGCGGCCCGGCATGCCGCCGCGTATCAGCCCCACCACCGCCGTATAGTTCGGATATTCGATGTGCTCTATGCCCAGCGCGTCCAGTTCTTCGATTATGAGCTTCTGGGTCTGGAACTCCTGCTCGCCCAGTTCGGGGTACATGTGTATGCGCCGTCTGAGCGCGCTCAGATGTGAACTCAATGCCTGCGCTCTTGCGCGAAGTTCGTCGTCGATCATGTTAATACCCTCCCATTGCCGTTGCCGGCATTTGTGTTTGCTATTTGCAATATTCAGCGCGGCCCCGTACCGCCGCGCATGACCGCGCGACGCCGGCACATGGCGCCGTTTGCAGCGCCTAATGCCATTGTGGCAAACCGGTTTTTCAGCCCTCCGGCCCGCCGCGCCGCGCCATGTAGTCCAGCACCTCCACGACCTCGCCGCCGCGCAGATACAGACGCGGCACGCGCGCCGTGATTCGCGCTATCGCCTCGTTGCGGTTGGTGTCGGCCCAGTCGGCATATTCCATAATGGGTATCTCGCGCCCTCCAAACAGCGTAACCACATCGCCCACCGCCGCGCCCGGTATGTCCGTCACATCCGCCATAAGCTGGTCCATGCACGCCAGCCCTGCCAGCGGCGCGCGTTGACCGCGTATGCTCAGCTGCGCGCCGTACTTGCTCGCCGCGCGCGCATATCCGTCGCCGTAGCCCGCGCACACCGTGGCCAGCACCGTGGGCCGCTGCGCCCGGAACAGATAGTCATAGCCCGCGCCCTCGCCCGGCTCCAGATGGCTCAGATGCGTCACGCGCGCCTTGAGCGCAGCTATGACCGGCTCGGCGGTTATCGGATCCGTGTAGCGCGCCGGCCACACGCCGTACAAAAACGCCCCCACACGCACCATGTCCAGCTGATGCTCCGGATAGCGCACCATGCCTATGCTGTCGTCTATGTGGAAGTAGCGCGGCGTTATGCCCTGCGCGCGCAGGTATGCCCGCGCCGTGTCAAAGCGCTCGAGCTGACGCTCGTCCTCCTCGCGGTTGACCAGCGCCAGGTGCGAATAAATGCCCTCCAGCCTCAGTCCCGGCTGTTTCAACACCCCAGCCAGCTCCGCCAGCGCATTCTCGCGGCAGTCAAAGCCCAGCCGGTGAAAGCCCGTGTCGATCTTGGCGTGCACGCGCAGGCCGCAATTCGCCGCGGCGCACACCTGCTCGCGCGTCCACACCGTGCACACCAGGTTCAGTGCGGCCGCCTCGCCCATGCGCCTGATCGGCGTGTCGCCCAGTATCATTATCTGCGCATCCGGCAGCGCCGCGCGCAACGCCCGCGCCTCGCTCAGACACGCTACCGCCAGCATGTCCACGCCCATCGCCCACAGCGCCCGCGCCACCGGTATCGCACCAAGCCCATACGCGTCCGACTTGACCACCGCCGTCAGCGCGCAGTTCGGTCCGATTATGCTGCGGCACTTGCGCACGTTGCGCTCCAGCGCGTCCAGATCGACCTCCAGCCATGTCCTGTCCATATATGCCCGCGCGTCCATATAAAGCCTCCCCTGCAGCTTTATGCCATCCGTGGCTATGATAAACCGCTCAGGCCGTTTTGTCAATGCCGCAACATGCCCGTGTGGCCCTGCATGACTGCCTGCGCCTGCCGGTCGCCGCGCCGATAAGACCTGGTGCAGCCGCCTGCGCCACAGCTCGCGGCGCGCACGGCTGACATTTCAAGAATTCGCAATAAACAAGTTAAGTAGTTTATAAGTGATTTGGCCCGGATTGACATTTCTTGCGGGTTTGAGCTATAATTTAGGCAATGGATTTAGATTTATTTGTGTTCGTCTTTGCATATTTTTTGCGCATTTGGCAGCTTTGACGCATTTGCGCGCTTATTACATGTCGCTCAGGAGGACTCGCGCATGGCTCTTTTCGGCAGGAGCAAGACACAGGTAAACGACAATCGCCGCGTCGTGCGCGGCTATCGGCTGATGGTGACAAGCATTGCAATATTATTCATAGCAACTATCTTTTATCTGGGCCGCATATCGTATCTATCGGGCCGCAATGTCGATTCCATGTTGCGCGACGTGTGCACACAGTACGCACATACGCTGGATGAGCGCGTGAACGCTCAACTCTCTGAACTGCGCGCAATTGCCAATACGCTGGAAGCCAGCGGCCTGAACACATATGAGGAATGCATAGAACTGCTGTCCCGCCAGGACACCGTATACAAGCGCATGGGCATAGTCGCCACCGACGGCATGCTCTACTCGACCGGCGTTGAGCCCCGCTCGCTGGCGGAGGCCGACTCGCAGAAAATTCAGCTCATACGCCAGCGCACCGGCTCATACGGCCTGGTCACCGCCACGTTTGAGGACAATGACGGCCAAAGCGTAGTGCTGTGCGCCGCCAATCTGTCCGGAAACGGCCCGATATCGGGCATGCTGTACGCCATACTGTCCGAGGAGCTGTTCTCGGAGCTGACGATGGGCGGCGCTACGTCGGACGACTACGTATGCGTGACCGATCAGACCGGCAAGTTCCTTAATATGACGCCCGCGCTCAGCGACGTGGTGCATCAGGATGACGAACTGCTAAGTGGTTTGCGCAGCGCGCTGCTCGAATCGGCGCACGGCAACTTCAACGTGGTGGGCTGGGGCGACTACCGGCTGGCCACCGCACAGCTCAGCTATAACGGCTGGCTCATGGCCCAGCTCACGCCCACCTCCGAGGTGTGGGACATCGATGCGCGCGACGCTACCGCCGGCGCCGTGATATCGCTCACGCTGCTGGCCATTGCAATAACCATTTCGGCGTTTGCGCTCTGGCGCAAGGTGCGCGGTCAGGAAAACCGCGTGCGCGAGGCCGGCCGCGACCCGATAACCGGCATATACAACCACCTGGGCTTCGCCGACGCCGCCGCGACGCTGTTGAGGCGCGCCGGCACACAGCGCTTTGCACTGGTATGCCTGCGCACCGACGTGCAGGACGTGTACGGTTCACTCTACGGCTATTCGACCGGGCGGCGCGTGCTGGAAGACATGGCGCGCATCATAAACGCCGAATGCGAGTCGGGCGAGGCCTGCGCCCGAATGGAGGGCGGCCAATTCCTGATGCTGCTCAGATTCAGCGACACCGCCGACGTGCTGCTGCGCGTCAAGGCGCTCAACTCGCACCTGCTGACGCGGCTGTCGCTGCGCACTCACCTGCACTACGGCATATATGTGACCGGCGACGGCCTGTTGCCGCTCAATCAGATGATAGAGCGCGCGGCGGAAGCCGCCCGACGCGTGATGCGCAAGGGCGATTTGGTCGGACTGTACGACGACGAGCTGCACCGCCGCCAGCAACAGGACGAAGCGCTGCTGGCCCGCGCCGCCGACGCGCTCAAGTCGGGCGAGTTCGAAGTGCGTTACCTGCCGCTGCGCGACGCAAATACGCTTGAGATAGTCGCCGCGGAGGCCGTGGCGCTGTGGCACCTGCCCGACGGCACCGTGCTGCCGCCGGCCGAGTTCATGCCACTGCTGGCGCGCAACTCCATGGCCGGCCCGCTCAACCAGTTCATACTGGAGCGCGCATGCCATGACCTGCGCGCCGAGCTCGACGCCGGACGCACGCCCAGCCGCGTGCTGGTTCACATGGCGCGCGAATGCCTGATAGACGGCGCGTTCCTGCGCTCGGCGCAGCAGCTGACGCAGCAATACGCATTAAGCTACTCAAAACTGGAGGTCGTGCTGGGCGAATCGGTGTTCGCCGACGCCGCGGCGCTCAACGCCAACGCAATACAGCAACTGCATGCCGCCGGCATGCGCGTATGCGTGGACGATTACGGCCAGGGTTCGGGTTCGCTGTGCGCGTTTGGCGACATGCCGGTCGACGCGATACGGCTGGCCGACGCGTTCTGTGAGCGCACGACCGAGACCGACAAAGGCCTTGAACTGCTGCGCGGACTGGTCGCTCTGGCCAATTCGCTGCACATGGACGTATACGCCGGCGCCGTCACATCCGCACAGCTGGAGCTGTTGCGCGCCAGCGGCTGCATGTGCGTACAGCGCGTGCTGGATGCGCCGGACAGTTCCGCCGAATACTGCTCACTCAGCGACGTACGCCCCGAGCCTCAGCCCGAGTCCGACGGTTTCGATGACTGGGCATAGCCGCGCGCTCAACCGCTCATATCATCACCGGGCCGCCGCGTCGGATTGCGCAGTGGCCCGGTTTTATATCCGCTTGAGCAAAGCGGTTGCAACATGGGCACATGCCAAAACCGCCATCGCCGCCTTGCGCAACAGCCCGCAGGCGCAGGACATGCTCATTGACTCGAAACGACGCGCATTATTAGACCTTGCCAATACAAAGTCCAACCGCCGCCGCGTATCATACCGGGCCTGGCCCGCATTGCCCCAATCAGACGCGCTCTGCCGCCGACACGCGCATCGCCGTGCCCGAATACGGCATTGCCCCGGTCACGCATCGCGCGCCGGGGCACAAGCAGCCGTCAAAGCGTATATCTTTTCTATGCCAAACGTGCTCAGGTCCAGCGAATTCACGCTCTTGCCCATCAGCGCCGCCGCGTATCATACCGGGCCTGGCCCGCATTGCCCCAATCAGATGCGCTCTATCGCCTACACATGCAGCGCCGCGCCCGAATACGGCATTGCCCCGGTCACGCATCGCGCGCCGGGGCACAAACAGCCATCAAAGCGTATATCTATTTTATGCCAAACATGCTCAGGTCCAGCGAATTCACGCCCTTGCCCATCAGCGCCGCCGCGTATCATACCGGGCCTGGCCCGCATTGCCCCAATCAGATGCGCTCTGTCACCGGCACGCACAGCGCCGCGCCCGAATATGGCGTTGCCCCGGTCACGCATCGCGCGCCGGGGCACAAGCAGCCGTCAAAGCGTATATCTTTTCTATGCAAAACGTGCTCAGGTCCAGCGAATTCACGCCCTTGCCCATCAGCGCCGCTGCGTATCATACCGGGCCTGGCCCGCATTGCCCTGATCAGATGCGCTCTGCCGACGGCACGCGCAGCGCCGCGCCCGAATATGGCATTGCCCCGGTCACGCATCGCGCGCCGGGGCACCAAACAGCCGTCAAAGCGTATATCTATTCTATGCCAAACATGCTCAGGTCCAGCGAATTCACGCCCTTGCCCATCAGCGCCGCCGCGTATCTGCCCGACAGCGCCTGGCGCATCACTCGATCCACGTCATCCAGCGTGACGGCGTTTATGCGGCTGATGACCTGATCCTCGTTTACGGTGTCGCCCATCAGCAGCATCCGCCGGCCCAGCGCCGACATGCGGCTCGACGCGCTCTCCAGGCCCAGTATATATGAGCCCTTGAGTTGCTCGCGCGCCTGAGTGAACTCGCGCTCGCTTATGCCGCCGTCCAGCGCGCGGTCGATCTCGTCGCGCAGCGACTCCAGCACGTTCTGCGCGTGTTCGGGGCTGGTGCCCGCATATATCGCCAGCGCGCCGCAATCGCGATAGCTGGTCGGGTACGAGTACACCGAATACGCCTGACCCTGTTCCTCGCGTATCCGCTGGAACAGCCGCGACGACATCGCCCCGCCGAACAGGTTGTTGAATATGCTCAGCGCGTACACGTCGTTGGACCCGATCTCCACGCCCCGCGCGCCCAGGCAGATCTGCACCTGCTCTATGTCCTTCTCGCGGCGCATGACGCCGTATTGCAGTTCGCACCGGCTCAGCGCCGACGCCTCGCCCCGCATGTCCCAGCTCCCGAACATGCGCTGCGCCAGCTCTACAACCTGCGACCAGTCGTAGTGACCCGCCAGCGCCAGCACAGTGTTGGCCGGCCGATACATGCGCGCACGATACGCGGCCAGCTCGTCACGCTTGAACGCGCGTATGTTGTCAGCCGGGCCGAGTATCGTCATGCCCAGCGAATGCTCGCCGAACAGCGCCTTGGCCAGCATCTCGAACACCACGTCCTCGGGCGAATCCTCGTTCATGCCTATCTCTTCCAGTATAACGCCCTTTTCCTTTTCGAACTCCTCGGGCGCGAGCTTGGCGCGCAGCACCATGTCGGACAGCATGTCCAGCGCCAGCTCTATATGCTCATCTATCACCTTTATGTAGTAGCAGGTGCATTCCTTGGAAGTGAACGCGTTGAGCTGCGCGCCCACGGCGTCGGTCTGTTCGGCTATGTCGCGGGCGGTGCGGGTTTCGGTGCCCTTGAACAGCATGTGCTCCAGGAAGTGCGACATGCCGTTTTCCTCAGGGCGCTCATACTGCGAGCCGGCGCCTATCCACACGCCCACCGACACCGAGCGGAAATGCTCCAGCCGCTCGCCGATTATTGTCAGTCCATTGTCCAGCACAAGTTTATCGTACATTGGCACGCTCCCAATACTTTTTGTTTATATTATGTCCGCACATGGCGAATCCATCCGCGCGGTTTATTGATTGCGCAAGCTCTGCCCGGGGTATGCGCGCGGCGTTTTGCTTTACACGGATTGCGGCCCGCTGCTAAAGCTGCATGCAAGTTTCACAGGCAGAGCGCATGTTGCGCCGCGCCGACCGCCGTCAGTCCGCCTCCTGCACGCGGCGCATCACTCCGTCGACGAGCGCGTACTTGCGGCGGCGGTTTATGTCAATCTTGCGCTCAATCTCGGCCTGCATGTCAAGGCCCAGAATCTGGCCCAGGCCCAGTATGTATATCATCGCATCCGCCAGTTCCTCGCCGACGTTGCCGTTTTTTCGGCAGTACGCCTCAAACGCCTCGCCCAGCTCGCCGTATGCCAGGCAGAACTCCAGATTGACGTCGGTCACATTAAACCCCTTGTCGAGCTTGTTCTGGTACACTTCCTGCTGCATCTCGCGCAGCGTCATAGGCATCATCTCCCGCGATATCAAAAGCGGGGCACGGCGCGCACGGCGCTCATGCCCCGGGATTTATCAGTTGTTGGGCCTGCGGGGCGGACGGCGCTCACGGTCGCCGAACGACGGCCGCGGCGGACGGCGCACCGGCATATCGTTGTTGGTGTAGGTTATGTCGTTGCGCACCAGGTTTATGCGGCCCTGCGAGTCTATCTCGGCCACGCGCACCTCGAGTTCGTCGCCGATGTTGACCACGTCCTCGACCTTGTCTACGCGCTTGTCAGCCAGCTTGGATATGTGCACCAGGCCGTCCTTGCCCGGCGCAAACTCGACGAACGCGCCAAACTGCATTATGCGCACTACCTTGCCCTTGAACACGTCGCCGACCTGCGGATCCTTGGCTATGCCCTCTATCATCGAGCGGGCGCGCTTGGAGGCTTCCTCGTCGGGCGTGGAGATGTACACGCGGCCATCGTCCTCGATGTCGATCTTGACGCCGGTCTCGGCGATGATCTTGTTTATCATCTTGCCGCCGGGGCCTATGACCTCGCGGATCTTGTCGGGGTTTATCATGAAGCGGGTTATCTTGGGCGCGTACTTGCTCATGTGATCGCGCGGCGCGGGCAGGCATTCGAGCATCTTGCCCAGTATGAACATGCGCGCGTCGTGGGCCTGGCTGAGCGCCTGGCGCAGTATCGGCTCGTCGATGCCCTTTATCTTTATGTCCATCTGAATGGCGGTTATGCCCTCGGTGGTGCCGGCGACCTTGAAGTCCATGTCGCCCAGGAAGTCCTCAAGGCCCTGTATGTCGGTCAGTATCGCGACCTTGCCGGAGTCGTCGGCAGCCTTTATCAGGCCCATCGCCGCGCCGGCCACGGGGCGCTTTATCGGCACGCCCGCATCCATCAGCGACAGCGTGGAGCCGCACACCGATGCCTGCGACGTCGAGCCGTTCGAGCTCATGACCTCACTGACCAGGCGTATCGCATACGGGAACTCTTCCTCGGAGGGTATCATAGGCTCCAGCGCACGTTCAGCCAGCGCGCCATGGCCTATCTCGCGACGGCCCGGGCCGCGCATCGGCTTGGCCTCGCCAGTGGAATACGGCGGGAAGTTGTACTGATGCATGTAGCGCTTGGAGTCCTCATTGCTCAGGCCGTCCAGTATCTGCACGTCGCCCATAGCGCCCAGCGTGACCACGGTAAGCACCTGGGTCTGACCGCGCGTAAACACCGCGCTGCCATGCGTGCGGGGCAGCAGGCCGGTCTCGCACCATATCGGGCGCACCTCGGTCAGCGCACGGCCGTCGGGACGTATGCCGGCATCGAGTATCTTGCCGCGCATTATCTCCTTCTTGAGCGCATAGAGCGCGTCGTCTATCTCGCGCTCGCGGCCCTCGAACTCGGTGTCGAAGTGCTCATGCGCCTCGGCGGTCACGACGGCCTCGCGGTCCTCGCGCTCGTAGCGGTCGAACGTGTCGAACGCCCAGTACATGCGGTCATACGAGAAGTCGTGCACCGCAGCCTTGACGTCGTCGCCCACGACCTCAAGCGGGAACTCGCGCTTGGGCTTGCCTATCTCCGCGACTATCTGCTCCTGGAACGCGACGAGCTTCTTTATCTCCTCGTGCGCCAGCAGTATGCCCTTGAGCATGACCTCCTCGGTCACCTCGTTGGCGCCCGCCTCGACCATCATGACGGCGTCCTTGGTACCGGACACGGTCAGGTTCAGGTCGGACGCAGCGCGCTGCTCATCATTGGGATTTATCACGAATTCGCCGTCTACCAGGCCGACATTGACCGAACCGGTCGGACCGGCGAAGGGTATATCGCTTATGCTCAGCGCTATCGACGAGCCTATCATCGCCGGTATCTCAGGCGGCTGATTGGTATCCACCGACAGCACCGTCGCGACCACCTGCACGTCGTTGCGCATGCCCTTGGGGAACAGCGGACGTATCGGACGGTCGATCAGGCGGGAGGTCAGTATCGCCTTTTCGGTGGGCCGGCCCTCGCGCTTTATGAAGCCGCCGGGTATCTTGCCGACCGAGTACAGCTTTTCCTCAAACTCCACGCTCAGCGGGAAGAAGTCCATGCCCGCGCGCGGCTGAGCCGCCGCAGTGGCGCACACCAGCACCACCGTGTCTCCGTAGCGCACAAGCACGCTGCCGTTGGCCTGCTGCGCGTACTTGCCGAATTCCAGCGTGAGCGTGCGCCCGGCCAACTCCATTGAATAGGTCTTTTCCATGCTTTGCCTCCTTTCAGGCAACCTGTCTATATCAACCTTTTTATTGATAACACTGTCAGATGCGCCGTGCTGTCGACATGCCGTGGACAGCGCCATTCAAGGCATATCCGGCGCGGCATATATGGGACTTGGCCACCCAGGACGCGGCGCGCCGGTCCCGGCGCCAAGTTTGATGTGCGTATGAGCCGCCTGCGCATCGGTTTCCGGCGGCGCAAACCCGCACCGTTCGGGCACGCCCGCCGCGCATTGCGACCGAAAACCGCTGCGACGCAGTTGCCGGGCTCTTGCGCTGCCGTGCATGCTGCGTCTGCCATGCAATGCTTGCGCTTATCGCCTGCCGCATTGCACCGGCGAGCCGCCCGTGATGCATATTCGGCCTTAGTGTGCTTTAACCGCCGCTTACGCATATACAGCGCGCCCGGCGTCAGCTAATCGCCGCGATGCATCCGGCGGCCGCGCGCAAGACGTCAGCTAATCGCCGCGATGTACCCGGCGGCCGTGCGCTCGATGTCAGCCAATCCGGCGGCCACGCACTCGACGTCAGCTAATCGCCGCGATACATCAGGCGGCCGCACACCCGGCGTCAGCTAATCGCCGCAATGCACCCAGCAGCCGCGCGTCCGGCGTCAGCTAATCGCCGCGATGCATCCAGCAGCCGCGCACTCGACGTCAGCAAATCACCGCGATGCACCCGGCAGCCGCGCACCCAGCGTCAACTAATCGCCGCGATGCATCCGGCAGCCACGCCCGGCATGACACGCGCGCCCGGCCTGCCGCCGCGGCACGCGCCCGCACGGCTTTTAAAAAAGCCGCCGCTTGGCAGGCCTTCCTGCCAAACGACGGCGCTTGTACCGATCCAACAGCGGCCTGCCCGGCCTTTTCCGCGCAGTCGACGAATCGCTTTGCGCTTGCCGGAGCCGTACCGCGGGCGCAAAGTTCACTTCTCTTTAGCTTACTTCCTCAGGCCGAGCTTGGCGACCAGCGCGCGGTAACGCTCTATGTCCTTGCGCTTGAGGTAGTCCAGCAGACCGCGCCGCTGGCCAACCATCAGCAGCAGGCCGCGCCGCGAATGATGGTCGTTCTTGTTGTCGCGCAGATGCTCGTTGAGGTGGTTGATGCGCGCAGTCAGCAGCGCGACCTGTACCTCGGGAGAACCCGTATCGCCCTCATGCGTGGCGTATTCATTGATGATAGCCGTCTTGTCGATCATGGTGTATTCCTCCTTATTTCATTACGCCGCCGACTACGCAAAGCGTCGGAGCTGCGCCAAGCCTGGCCTGCGGCAGCCGCCGCGCACCTACCGGTCGCGCGACAAATCACGAACTCTATTTTACCATGTTATCATCGGTTTGTAAACGTTAAATTTGTTATCTGAAGCTTATTTTGCGGCGTACGCTCAGCATTCAGCGCCGCCAGCAGGCCGTCATGCGCCTGGAAGTACGCCCGCGCATTGGCCTTGTCGCGCTCTACCTGCTCGCGCAGTTCCTCCACGCCGTCGAATTTGCGCTCGGGCCGCCCGAACTCAATGAACCGCACGGTCATATACTGGCCGTACACGTCGCCCACGTCTTGGAGCACATGCGCCTCGCAGGTCATGTGTCCGCTGGGCACGGTCGGCTGCGAACCTATGTTCAACACTCCCGGCAGCCACTCCCCGCCAAAGTTCAGCGCGCATATGTATACGCCCGCGCGCGGCAGCGCCCGTCCCGGCGCTATGTTCAGATTGGCCGTCGGAAAGCCCAGCCTGCGCCCCAGCCGCTTGCCATGCGCCACCGTTCCACTGAGCTCATACGGCCGCCCCAACAGCTCGCTGACGCCCGCTATGTCGCCCTCAGCCAATTTTTGCCGCACCCGCGTCGACGACACCGCACAGCCATCCATCTCAACCGGCGGCACTATGACCACGTCAAAGCCCAGCTCGTCGCCCAGCCGTCTGAGCTCGTCCGGCCCACACGCGCCGCGGTCGCCAAACGTGTAGTTGTATCCCGCTACAATCGCCCGCACCCGCAGCTTGTCCGCCAGATCGCGCGCGAATGCCTCGCCCGGCCGGCGCGCAAACTCCGCCGTAAACGCCTCGCACACCGTCGCGTCCAGTCCCAACGCCGCCAGCGCCGCCAGCTTTTCGTCCAGCGACTGTATGTCGCCGGGCGCGCACTCGGGCCGCAACACGCGCAACGGATTTACGTCAAACGTCACCGCCACCGCCGCCACGCCCCGCGCCCGCGCCTGACGCACCGCTTCGGCGATCAGCGCCGCGTGGCCCGCATGCACGCCGTCAAACATGCCCAGCGCCGCCACGCACGGCCCGGCTGACCGCGCATACTCGTCCATATCACGATATACCTGCATACCTCAGCCCTCCGCACTCAGCAGCATCGCCCGGAACTTCAGCTCGTCGCCGTCGCGCTCTACGATGCCGGCGAACTCGTCCCGGCCCGCGCGCGCCGCGTACAGCCGCAGCGGCCCCTCCATATCCACGTCGCCGCGCAGCTCGCCCGCCGGCAACCGGTTGCCGCACCTGACGCGCGGATACAGCGACTCGGGCGCATACACCGCCGGCAAATGCGCTATCGGCGCGTCGATGGGCTCGATGCAGCGCTCCACGCCCGCGTCGAGCTCCTCCAGCGTGTGGGCGCCCGCCAGTCCAAACCCCGCGCTCAGCGTGCGCAGCAGGAACCGCATGTGCGCACCGCACCCCAGCGCCCGGCCTATGTCGTCGCACAATGCGCGTATGTACGTGCCCTTGGAACACTTGACCCGCATAAGATGGCCATCCGGCGCGGTCTGGCGCAGGTATTCCAACTCGTATATGCTGACCGGCCGCGGCTGGGTATGCACCTCGCCGCCGGCGCGCGCTATGTCGCACAGCTTGCGCCCGTCCTGCTTGAGCGCGCTGTACGCGCTGGGCGCCTGCATTATGTCGCCGGTGAATTGGCCCAGCACCGCACGCAGCGCATCCGCCGTAGCCGGCTCATGCACCTCGCCTATCAGCGCGCCCTGCGCGTCCTGCGTGTCGGTCGCCGCACCGAGCGCTATTTCGCATACGTACTCCTTAGCGCCGCTCATTATATAGTCGCTCAACCGCGCGGCGCGCCCCACCATCACTGGCAACACGCCCGCCGCCTCCGGGTCCAGCGTGCCCGCGTGGCCAACCTTGGTGCCCCGTGGCAGCCGGCGCCGCACGTACACGACCGCATCCGACGAAGTCATACCCGGCGGCTTGAGCAGGTTTATAAATCCATCCATCGATACCTCACGCGGGACTGCGCCCGCCATTCATGCGTACTCACTCTCGCGGCAGGCGCTCCAGCTCCTGCGCCAGCTCGCTGACTATGCGCGCGGCGCACTCGTCCAGTCCGCCGTGCAGCGTGCAGCCCGCGGCCTCGACATGTCCGCCGCCGCCATGCGCCACCGCAACCCGGCTCACATCCACGCCGCCCAGCGACCTCAGCGATGCCTTGACGCCGTCGGCCTGCTCGCGCAACAGCACTGCCACGCGCACGCCCTCGGTCTCCATGCCGTAGTTGACTATGCCCTCGCAGTCGGAGCTGCTCGCGCCGAACTCGTCCATCAGCAGCCGGCTTATCTTGAACACCGCGATCTCGCCGCCATGCCTGAGCTCCATCTGCGACACCGCCGCTCCCAACAGCCGCGTGCGCGCCACGCTCCTGAGCCGGAACATCAGCCGCGTCACCTTGTCCGGATCCGCGCCGGCGTCCAGGCATTTAGCTCCCGCGCGCAGCGTGCGGCCATCGGTCGAGCGAAAGCTGAAGTTGCCGGTGTCCGTCGTTATGCCCACGTACAGGTTCTCAGCCATCGTGGGCGTTACCGGCACGCGCAGCCTGTCCATCAGCTCGACCACCAACACGCTGGTCGCCGCCGCGCCGCCGTCGACATAGTTCACGTCGCAAAACGCCGGGTTGGTCGGATGATGGTCTATCAGCGCGCGCGGCCCTATCTCGGGCAGCAGGCAGCTCCCGGCCCGCAGCTGGTCGCTCACATCCGAAAACAGCAGCGCCCTAATCATGAACGGCGCCGATTCCGGCGAGCAGATGTCCAGCGCGCCCGGCATGAAGTGGTACATGTGCGGCACTTCGTCCTGGCACAGCACGCAGGCGTTCTTGCCCATGTTGCGCAGGCACTCGGCCAGCGCCAGCGCGCTGCCCAGCGTATCGCCATCGGGCGACACATGGCATACCACGCCTATGTCGTCCTGCCGGCGCATCCAATCGGCAAGCCCCACCACGTCATTGCGTATCGTCACTTCGCGCGGCATCGCGCTTCACCGCCTCATCTATAAGTTTGGTCATGTAGCTGGCGTATTCTATGTTGGTATCCAGCTCGAATATCAGTTCGGGCGTGTACCTGAGATCCACCCGCCGTCCCAATTCGCGCCTGAGAAAGCCCGCGGCGCTCTTGAGCGCCTCCATCACGCCTGCGCGCTTGTCCTGCTCCAGCACGCTCACATGCACCTTGCAGTAGCGCAGATCGCGCGTCACCTCGGCGCGCGTTATCGAAAACGTGCCCGCCAGTCGCGGGTCGCGCATATCCTCGCGCAGCAGCTTGTCCAGCTCGCGGCGCACCTCTTCGGATATGCGGTCTATCCTGTTATATGCCATTTACTTCTCCTTATACTCATGCGGTCGCGCCATACGGGCGCTCCGCCGCAGTCGGTCACGGCATCCATATGCGGCGCAGGACGCCTGTTACTTTGCCCGCGCGGACGCGGGTCGTGCATATGTGCATCTGCGCCGTTTACAGGCGCACGGCCAATTCGGCGTCGGCGAACTATGCTTATATTTTCACCAGCGCGGCAGTCCGGCATACAGCCATATATCCGCCAAATGCCCCTCGCGCAACAGTCAAAGCCGCAACGCGCAGGCGTTTGCATGCCGCGTAAAGCTCAGAAGCCGCCCCGTTTGCAGGCAATCGCTCATTTAGACGCATGACGCGCCGCCGCTTCACAGCGCAGCACGGCGCATATAATGCCCTGCAACCGCTATCCTGTCATCGCCGCATGCCGGCGCGCGCAACGCAGTCGCCGCGGTCAATGCCGCATGTCGGCGCATACAAATCACTCGTCGCTGTCAACGCCACATGTCGGCGCACACAGAGCACTCGTCGCGGTCATCGCCCCATGCCGGCGCGCAAAGAACTCGTCGTGGTCATCGCCTCATGCAGGCACTCGCAAATCACTCATCGCGGTCATCGCCTCATGTCGGCGCACACAGAGCACTCGTCTGTCATCGCCGCATGCAGGCGCGCAGAGCACTCGTCGCTGTCATCGCCGCATGTCGGCGTACACAAAGAACTCGTCACCATCATCGCCCCATGCCGGCGCACACAAAGCACTCGTCACTGTCATCGCCGCATGTCGGCGTACACAAAGAACTCGTCACCATCATCGCCCCATGCAGGCGCACACCTGCAAATCGGCCATCGCCCCGCCCAAGCTCAAAGTGCCGCTGACGCCAAAAACGCCGCGCACAGCTGATGCCCGTGCGCGGCGCGCCTGTCAATCCTTAATCTCCTCCATAACGAAGCACTCGATCACGTCGCCATCCTTGACATCGTTGTAGTTCTCGATGCCTATGCCGCACTCAAAGCCCTGCGCGACTTCGCGCGCATCGTCCTTGAAGCGCTTGAGCGAGTCTATCTTGCCCTCGTGTATGACCACGTTGTCGCGCAGCAGACGGATCTGGGCGTTGCGCTGTATCTTGCCGTCGGTCACATAGCCGCCGGCTATCGTGCCCACGCCCGACACCTTGAACGTCTGACGCACCTGCGCGTGGCCCAGTATGACCTCGCGGAACTTGGGCGCCAGCATGCCCTTCATGGCGGCCTGTATCTCCTCTATCGCGTCGTAAATCACGCGGTAGAGGCGAATGTCGATCTGCTCGCGCTCGGCTACCTGCGAGGCCTTGCTGTCCGGGCGCACGTTGAAGCCTATGATTATCGCGTTGGACGCCGCGGCCAGCATGACGTCGGTCTCGTTTATCGCGCCGACGCCGCCGTGTATCGTCTTTACCTGGACCTCGTCGTTGCTCAGCTTTTCAAGCGACTGCTTGACGGCTTCGACGCTGCCCTGCACGTCGGCCTTGACTATCACGTTCAGATCCTTCACGCCGCTGCCTATCTGGTTGAACAGGTCGTCCAGCGACGCCTTGGAGTCGTTCTTGACCAGTGCCGCGCGCAGCTTCTGCTTGCGCTCCTCGGCGACCAGGCGGCTGAGCCGGTCGTCCTCGACGGCGCTTATCTGATCGCCGGCCTCGGGCACGTCGTTAAAGCCTATCACCTCGACAGGCGTGGACGGCGCCGCCTCGGTCACGCGCTCGCCGCGGTCGTTGACCATCGCGCGCACGCGCCCGTACGCCGTACCGGCCACTATCGTGTCGCCGGTGTGCAGCGTGCCGTTCTGCACCAGCACCGTGGCCACCGGGCCGCGACCCTTGTCCAGCTTGGCCTCGACGATTATGCCGCGCGCCAGCCGGTTCGGGTTGGCCTTCAGGTCGAGCACCTCGGCCTCCAGCAGTATCATCTCCAGCAGCGTGCTCACGCCTTCGCCGGTCAGCGCCGATACCGGCACCATGATCGTATCGCCGCCCCACTCCTCGCAGACCAGGTTGTACTCGGTCAGCTGGGTCTTTATGCGCTCGGGGTCAGCGCCGGGACGGTCGCACTTGTTTATCGCCACTATGATCGGCACCTTTGCGGCCTTGGCGTGGTTTATGGCCTCAATGGTCTGCGGCATGACGCCGTCGTCGGCCGCCACGACCAGTATCGCAATGTCGGTGCACTGTGCGCCGCGCGCGCGCATCGCCGTAAACGCCTCATGGCCCGGGGTGTCAAGGAAGGTTATCTGCTGGCCGTTGACGTCGACGGTGTAAGCGCCTATGTGCTGGGTTATGCCGCCGGCCTCGGTCGCGGTGACGTGGGCCTTGCGGATGTAGTCCAGCAGCGAGGTCTTGCCGTGGTCGACGTGGCCCATTATGGTGACCACCGGCGGACGCGTTATCAGCGCGCTCTCATCATCGACCACATCTTCATCGCTGAGGAAGTCCTCAGCGGTCTTGTCGAGCTTGAGCTCCAGCTCTATGCCGAAGTCCGAGCACACCAGCAGCGCCGTATCGTAATCCAGATCGGAGTTGATCGTCGCCATGATGTCCAGACCCATCAGCTTCTTTATTATCTCACCGGCAGGCTTGCCTATGCGCTCGGACAGGTCGCGCACCGTTATGCGCTCGGCCGTCATGAACGCCTTCTCTATCTTGATGGGCTCCTGCTTGGGCGCGGCCTTCTTGCCCTTGGCGCGCTTGCCGCCGCGCACGAACTCGTCATCGTTATACGACGGCGCGGCGCTGCGGGCCAACTGCCGGCGGTTCTTGGCCACGTGCTCCGGATCATGCTGGCGCACGTAGTTCTTCTTGTTGGGATCGTAATTGGATACGCGCTCCTTCTCTACGGTCGGAGCCAGCTCGCTGGCAGCCTTGCGCCCGCCCATGGGCCGGCCTGAACCGCCGCCGGACGCGGGCCTGCCGCCCATTCCGCCGGGACGCGCGGGCCTGTCGCCCTGGGATCTGAATCCGCCCTGACCCGCCGGACGCCCATACTGACCCTGTGCGCCGGGCTGTGCCGGACGCCCATACGGCCCCTGACGGTCGCCCGACTGCACCGGACGCCCATACGGTCCCTGGCGGTCGCTGGGCTGCACCGGACGTCCATACGGTCCCTGGCGGTCGCCGGGCTGCACCGGACGCCCATACGGCCCCTGAGGCCGCGCGCCTGCCTGACCCGGACGGCGATCGCCCTGCGCGCCCTGAGGCCGGGGCTGTACGCCCTGACGCGGCGCATCGCTGCGCACCGGCGCGCCCTGCGCCCGCACAGGCTGCTGTGGCCTCGGCGCATCTGTGCGCGCGCCCGCCTGACGGGGCTGTTCGGCCCGGGCCGGCTGCGCTTCAGCCTTGGGCTGCTCGGGCTTGGCCGGCTGCGCCTCGGCTTTGGGCTGCTCGGGCTTGGCCGGCTGCGCTTCAGCCTTGGGCGGCTCGGGCTTGGCCGGCTGCGCCTCGGCCTTGGGCTGCTCGGACTTTACCGGCTGCGCCTCGACCTTGGGCTGCTCGGGCTTGGCCGGCTGCGCTTCGGCCTTGGGCGGCTCGGGCTTGGCCGGCTGCGCCTCGGCCTTGGGCTGCTCGGATTTGGCCGGCTGTGGCTCGGCCTTTGCGACCGGGCGAGCCTTCTGCTCAGGCCGGTCTGCGGCGGGCTTATCCTGCCTGTGCGCGCGGGGTAACGCATCGGCCGCGTTCTGGCTGAGTTCGCTCTGCGCCTCAAACTGGTCGGACGAGAAGGCGTTCATGAACACGGGCGCTTCGACCCGCGCGTCGCGGCGTTTCTCATCCTGCTTTTGAGCCTCGCTGGCGTTCAACCTGTCCTCGAGCGCCTTGAGCGTCCTGAGCGCCTCCTGCGCCTGTTTGCGCGACCGCGCCACGCTTTCCAACAGCCGGCCCGCGCCCGATGAAACTTCCTTGGTAGCGTCCTGTACCTTGACTTTGGCCATCTAATATATGCACCCCCGCATTTTGCAATCGGTAATAATATCTATCATTTACCCCCGGCATCGACGCCGATGCCCTTTAAAATGCCCTCGGCAAGTTTTGCATCCTGCACGACGGCGGTCCTGCGATTCGGCCTGCCGACCGAGTGCGCGAGTTGACCGGCCTTCAGAGTGATCATTCTGACCTTGTGGAACTCTGAAGCGTCGCGGAACTTCTTTAACGTGCCGGGCGATACCCCCTCGTCGATCAATATAAGCTGCGCCTTGCCCGCGCGAATTGCGTCCAGGCAGGCGTCCTGGCCCAGCGTCAGCCGGCCGGCGCGCATCGCCAGTCCGACAAGACCCGGAGCGTCAAAAACGCTCATGAGCGCGGCCCGGGCGAATCCCCGGGTTCGTCGCTCAGCTGCGCCATCAGCTGCTCATACACCTCGCGCTCCACCGGGCACTCGAACGCCTTGGCCAGCAGATTGGCCTTCATGGCGCGCTTCAAGCACTCGGGGTTGTGGCAGACATACGCGCCGCGGCCCGGCGCGCGTCCCACCCTGTCCAGCGATATGACGCCCTCGGGCGAGCGGACGATGCGCGCCATCTCACGCTTGGGCTTCATCTCACGGCAGCCCACGCACATGCGCATGGGTATCTTCTTCTGCTTGAGGGGCATACTTCCTCCAATCCGGGCGCGGCGCGCCCACTGGCGTTACTCGCCCTGCGGCTGCGCGGCGTCCTGCGGCGCGGCGCTGGCCGAATCCTGCGGCTCGGCGTCGGCCTTGGGCGCGTCTGCGGCATCGGCCTCCATGCCCAGCAGCGCGTCTTCGGTCTGGCTCTGGCTCTTTATGTCTATGCGCCAGCCGGTCAGCTTGGCGGCGAGGCGGGCGTTCTGGCCCTCCTTGCCTATCGCCAGCGAGAGCTGGTTGTCCGGCACGGTCACGCGCGCGGTCTTGTCCTTCTCGGACACGTATACCGACAGCACGCGCGCCGGATTCAGCGCATTGGCGATGTACTCCTGCGGATCGTTCGACCACTTGATTATGTCGATCTTTTCATCCTTGAGCTCGCGCACGACGTTCTCGACGCGCATGCCGCGCGGACCCACGCACGAACCCACCGGGTCGACCATCTGATCGGTCGACGTAACGGCCATCTTGGTGCGGAACCCGGCCTCGCGCGCTATCGACTTTATCAGCACTATGCCGTCGCGTATCTCGGGCACCTCTATCTCAAACAGCCGCTTGACCAGTCCCGGATGCACCCGCGACACCAGCACCTGCAGATCCTTGTCCTTGGGCTGGCGCAGCACCTCCTGCACGTACACCTTGAGGCGATCGTTTATGTGATACTCCTCGCCGGGCATCTGATTGGGCGCGTCCAGCAGGCCCTGTATGCGCCCCAGTTCGACGTACACCTGCTTGCCCTCTATCCGCTCCACGACCGCGGTCAGTATCTCGTTTTCCTTTTCGACATATTCATTGTAGATTATGCCACGTTCGGCCTCGCGTATGCGCTGCACTACTACCTGCTTGGCGGTCTGCGCGGCTATCCGGCCGAACTTGCGCGGCGTAACCTCGACCTCGACCAGATCGCCCACCTGATAGTGCGGCCGTATCTGATGCGCGGCCTCCAGCGATATCTCCATGTTTTCGTTTTCGACTTCTTCGGCCACTATCTTGCGCGCGAACACGTGCACATCGCCCGTAGTAGAATCAATCGCCACGCGCACATTGCCGGCGTTGTAATTGCGCTTATAGGCCGATATCAGTGCGGCCTCTATCGCGCTGAGCAACACGTCGCGGTCTATATTGCGTTCCTTTGAAATCGCGTCCAGCGCGCTGATGAACTCCGCATTCATCTCAAGTCATTACCTCCATCGTCCAAATCGGCGTCATCACCGGCGCCAGCGTCAGGCTGCGAAGCCTCCAGTACATCGGCCTCCAGCGCGTCAAACAGCGGGCTGTCCAGTTCGGCCTCGTCCACCGCGAGCCGCAACTGCGAAATGTCGGCGCGCGCGATATTGCGCGTCTCGCCGCCCACGTCCAGCGAGACCGACGCCGCGTCCCACGCCTCCAGCCGGCCCATCAGGCGCTTGGCCCCATCCAGCTGGCGGTAGAAGTGCGCCTCGACCAGCTGGCCCAGCGCGCTTTCAAAGTCGCGCTCGGTCTTGAGCGGCCGGTCGGCGCCTGGCGAGGACACCTCCATGTAGTCGTAATCCACATCCTGAGCGAGCTTGAGCGCGCGCCGGTGGAACGCCTCGCAGTCGTCCAGCGACACGCCGCCCGGGCGGTCTATCGTAAAGCGCAGCACATCGCCCGCACCTTCGCGCGCCATGACCACGTCCACCAGCTCTATGCCCAGCGCCTCTGCCTCTGCCGCGGCCTGTTGTCTCAGCCTGCCCAGCGGCTGCGCGGGCTTTTTCGTGCGTTTGGCCATGCGCCACCTCCATCTGCGCTGCGCGCATTCAACAATAAAGAGCGGGTTATATATCCGCTCTTTTAAGTGCATCCATAAAACGCGGTTTGCGTTGCGCGCCGGGCACCGCCCCGCGCACAGTCCAACATCGATATTATATCACCTACCGCGCCCAATTACAACCGACGAAACCAAAATTTCACGCATATATTGGAATAACCCCGCCATACGCCCCCGTGCGGCCCGGCTTCCAAGTTCCCGCCGCCCCGCTCGCGCGGCCGCACAGGCGCCCGCTCAAATGCGCCTTGCCGGCGTACACATGTGCCGGCGCGCACTCGGCCCGCCATGCGCAAGCCGGCCCGCTGATATATGCGCTCCCGGCTTGACGCGGCCGCCGCCGCGCGGTAAAATGTTTGCAGCAAGGTGCGCCCGCAGGCCGAAACTTTTGCGCGCGCACACCCGTCAAACACATACACTGCGCCGCGATGCCGCGGCTCATCACGCCAAGGGAGGGATTGCCATGCCGCGCCGGATCTGCGCCGTGCTGCTGGCTCTGGCGCTTGCGATATGCGCCGCGGGACAGTGCGCGGGCGAACTGTACGCCTATTACGGCGACGAGGGCTGCGTGCTCATCGACGCGCAGGGCGAGATCCATTCGGATGCGTTCGACTCGATACTCGCCGTAAACTCGGACACGGGCGAGCGGCGATTCATAGCGCGGAAGCTGTTTGACGACGTGGAACGCGCAACGCTGCTGGACGCGCAGGGCCAGCCGCTGCTTGACAGGTATTACGACGCCATATACGCCCAGAGCGGCGCGCTGATCACGCAGCGCGACGGACTGCTGGGCGCGCTGGACTGGCAGGGCAACGAGGTGCTGCCCACCCGCTATACCATACTCGTGCCCAACGGCGCGGGCGCTTACCTGACCTCCACCGACGACCCCGGCGACGGCATAGCCGACGAGATGTATCTGACGCTGCCCGACGGCTCCAGCCGGTACCTGAATCTGAGCGCCAACTACATAAGCGAGTTCTGCGAGGGGCTGGTGCGTGCGCGCTCGCACAACGGCAAGTACGGATACCTGAGCCAGCAGGGCATCTGGGCAATCGCGCCCATGTACGACGAAGCCGGCGACTTTGCCGGCGGCAAGGCGGTAGTATGGCGCGGCGGCCTGGCGGGGCTGATAGACAGCGCGGGCAACGCAATACTGCCGGCGCGCTATGACTCGATTATCGCCTCCAGCGGCGGCGGCGCGGCCGAGCTCACGGTCGCGATCTGCACGGGCGTGGCTACGGTGTACGACGACGACATGCTGCCGGTCTACACCGAGTCCGGCGTGCAGTACGCCTACATGCCCGAACCGGAACTGGCGGTGCTGGTGCGCGAGGACGGCGCCACACTGTGCAACGCGCAGGGCCGGGTGCTGCTTGAGATCGGCGCGGACGAGTTCATGGAGACGCTGGGCTCCGGGCGCACGCTGGTCACCGGCACGGACGGCGTATATCTGGCCGGCACGGACGGCACCGTCGAGCTCGAAGGCGCCGTCGAGGCATACGCGCTGCGCGACGGCGGCAGGCCCTACGCGGTCTGCGTGTACGACGGCGAGCACTGGGGCGCCTGCGACCTGGACGGGCAGGAGATACTGCCGTATGAATACGACAGCGTCGCATCGATGTGCGAAGGCGTGTTCACCGTAAGGCAGGGCACGCGGCACGGCCTGATAAACGCCCAGGGCGAATGGATATACTCGCATGACAGCGCCGATCCGCTCGTAGGCTGAGCGGCGTACTGAGCGGCGTAAAGCCGAACTTACGCACGGCGGTCACATCACATCGCATCATATTGTCAGAACCGGTCTCGGCCGTAGGCTGCGGCGGGGCGGCGCCTTGAAAATCCGCCTCGACCTGCCGGCGCGAATGCGGCGACGTTTCAGCGTCAATAGCGGTTTGACGCTGCCGTCAGAGATAGCGCGCGATTAGCCAACCGCAACATCGCAACGCCGCCAGGGCTAACCTCGGCGGATACAGGTCGACGGCATCGACACATACAAAAACCCGGCGTGGAACAACTGCGTTCCGCGCCGGGTTTATACGTTTCAGTGCATTGGTGCATCCGTCAGCGGCCCGTTGCATCGAGCCGACTTCACGCAATTTCCGACGGCCGCTTTCCGCAAATCGCGGGCCGCCGCCAATGAACACCCGCGTCCAGCCATATCAGCGGCGCATGGGGCCGTAATCGCTCTATCATTCATGCGTTATCGTAGCTTCGAATCGTGCAGGCAGCATGACCCGGCGTGGAACCACTGCGTTCCGCGCCGGGTTTATACGTTTCAGTGCATTGGCGAATCCGTCAGCGGCCTATCGCATCGAGCCGCCTTCACGCAATTTCCGACGGTAGCATTCCGCAAATCGCGGGCCGCCGCCAATGAACACCCGCGTCCAGTCATATCAGCGGCGCATGGGGTTGTAATTGCTCTATCATTCATGCGTTATCGTAGCTTAGAATCTCGCAGGCGGCATGACCCGGCGTGGAACAACTGCGTTCCGCGCCGGGTTTATACGTTTCAGTGCATTGGTGCATCCGTCAGCGGCCCATCGCATCGAGCCGACTTCACGCAATTTCTGACGGCTGCATTCCGCAAATCGCGGGCCGCCGCCATAAATTTGCGGCCGCGCACTGCCATCGGGCGCGCAAGCTCACGCCCGGCGCCCGGCCTGCGCTCACATGCCGGTCTGCAACATGTCGAACAGGCTGATCTGACTGGTCTCGGGCATGCCCTTGAGGCAGCCGAACTTGCGCAGCAGCTCTATCGTGGCCTTGCCTATGTGGCGCTTGAGCATGTCCTCGACCGATATGAACGGCCCGTCGGCGCGCGCGTCGACGACCACCTGCGCCGCCGCCGCACCCAGGCCCGGTATCGCCGTAAATGGTATCAGCAATTCGTGATCGCTCTTTATCACGAACTCGCTGACCTCGCTGTGATACAGGTCGCACGGCAGCAGCTCCATGTGGCGCGCATGCATCTCCAGCAGTATCTCGAGCATAGTGACGATATTGGCTTCCTTGGCGGAGATGTCCTTGCCCTTGTCGTCGAGCGCGACGAGCTGTTCGAGTATGTCGTTGGCGCTGCCCATCATTATCGACGCGTCGAACGTGTCCAGGTTGCGCTGCAGGTAGCACTTGTAGTACGCCACCGGATAGTACACCTTGAAGTACGCGATGCGCAGCGACATAGTGACGTACGCCACCGAATGGCCCTTGGGGAACATGTACTTTATCTTCTTGCACGAGTCGATGAACCACTGCGGCGTATTCTTTTCGTTCATGGCCTGTTCCATCTCGGGCTTTAGACCCTTGCCCTTGCGCACCGATTCCATTATCGTAAACGCCATCTTGGGCTCCAGCCCCTGCGCTATCAGGAAGTTCATTATGTCGTCGCGGTTGCAGATGCAGTCCTTGAGCTGCGCCTGACCGCTGCGCACCAGTTCCTGCGCGTTGCCCAGCCACACGTCGGTGCCGTGGCTCAGGCCCGCTATGCGGATCAGCTCCTCCATCGTGTGCGGCTGCGTCTCCTCCAGCATGCCCCGCACAAACCGCGTGCCGAACTCGGGTATGCCCAGCGTGCCCGACTTGCAGCCGTATATCTGCTCGGGCGTTATGCCCAGCGCCTCGGGCGACGTGAACAGGCTCATGACCTTGGGATCGCCCAGCGGCACCTGTTTGGGCGCTATGCCGGTTATGTCCTGCAGCGCGCGCAGCATCGTCGGATCATCGTGACCCAGACAGTCGAGCTTGACCAGCACGTCGTGCATGGAGTTGAAGTCGTAGTGGGTCGTGATGATGTCGGAATTCGTGTCGTCGGCTGGGTGCTGTATCGCGGTGAACTGGTATATCTCGTAATCCTTGGGCAGCACGACTATGCCGCCGGGATGCTGACCGGTGGTGCGCTTGGCGCCGACGCAGCCGGCGACCAGGCGATCCTTTTCGGCGCGGGTGGCGTGCAGGCCGCGCTCCTCGAGGTAGCGGTTCACATAGCCGTAGGCGGTCTTGTCGGCCAGCGTGCCTATCGTGCCGGCGCGGAACACGTTGCCCTTGCCGAACAGCTCCTCTATGTAGGCATGCGCGCGCGGCTGGTATACGCCCGAGAAGTTCAGGTCTATGTCGGGCACCTTGTCGCCGTAAAAACCCAGGAACGTCTCAAACGGTATGTCAAAGCCATCCTTGCGCATGTCCGCGCCGCACTTGGGGCACTTTTGCGGCGGCAGGTCGGGGCCGCAGGTGTAGCCCTTGGGCGGGTTCCAGTCGGAGTACTTGCATTCGGGGCACACGTAGTGCGGCGGCAGCGCGTTGACCTCGGTTATGCCGATAAAGTGCGCCACCAGCGACGAGCCCACCGAGCCGCGCGAACCGACTATGTACCCGTCGTCGGTCGATTTCTTGACCAGCTTCTGGGCGATGTTGTACAGCGTGCCGAAGCCGTAGCCCAATATCGACTTGAGCTCCTTGTCCAGCCGCGCGCGCACTATGTCGGGCAGCGGGTCACCGTAGACCTCGCGGGCGCGCGTCTCGGCCATGTTGCGCACATTGTCGGCCGCGTCGGGCCAGTACGGCTGGAACGTGACCTCGTTTTTGGGATGCGGTATGAACAGCTTGACGCCCTGCACCATGTCGGCGATGCGGTTGGGGTTGTCGATCACGACTTCCTCGGCGCGGTCGCCCAGGTAGCTGAACTCCTCGAGCATCTCCTCGGTGGTGCGCAGGTAGAGCGGCGCCTGCTGGTCGGCGTCCTCAAAGCCCTGGCCGGCCATCAGTATCGCGCGGAACTTCGAGTCCTTCTCGTCCAGGAAGTGCACGTCGCAGGTCGCGCAGGTGGGCTTGCCCAGCTTGTCGCCCAGCGCGAGTATGCGCCGGTTGTAGTCGCGCAGCTGCTCCTCGTCGCGCGCCGTGCCCTCGCGTATCATGAAGGCGTTGTTGCCTATGGGCTGTATCTCCAGGTAGTCGTAGAACGACGCTATTTTTAGCAGCTCGTCCTCGCTCTTGCCGGCGACCAGCGCCCGGAACAGCTCGCCCGCCTCGCACGCGCTGCCCACTATTATGCCCTCGCGGTACTTTTGCAGCACGCTGCGCGGTATGCGCGGACGCTTGTTGAAGTGGTGCAGGTGCGCCTCGGACACTATGCGGTTCAGGTTGGTCAGCCCGTCCTGCGAGCGCGCCAGCAGTATTATGTGATACGAGCGCGCGTCCTTGTCGGCGTAGTAGACCCGGTTGAGGTCGTCGAGCTGCCGCACGGTGGGCTGCTGCGCCCGGAGCGAATCCAGCGCGCGCAGCAGCACCTTTGACGTGGCGCGCGCGTCGTGCACAGCGCGGTGGGCGTTTTTGAGGCTTATGCCCAGGAACTTGCATATCGTGCCGAGCTTGAAGTTCTTCATCTGGCCGGCGTACTGGTTGCGCGCCAGCGCCAGCGTGTCCAGCACCGGCGCATGCAGCCCGCCCAGCGGCGCAAACGCGCGCTTTATGAACGCCGAATCAAATGCGGCGTTGTGCGCCACCAGCACCGCGCCCCGGCAAAACTCCATAAAGCGCGGCGCGAGCTGCTCAATCGTGGGGCAGTCGCGCACCATGGCGTCGGTTATGCCGGTAAGCTCGACGACCTTTTCGGGTATCATGCGGCCCGGGTTGACCAGCTCGGAGAACTCGGCGACCTCCTCGCCGTGCTCTATGCGCACCGCGCCGATCTCGGTTATCATGTCGGTAGCGGTGTTCAGGCCCGTGGTCTCCACGTCCAGCACCACGAACGCGGTGTCGTCCAGCGCGCGCGAATCGGCGTCGTCGACTATGACCGCGGCGTCCTCTATCAGGTAGCCCTCACAGCCGGGTATGAACTTTATGTCCTTGCCGGCGGCCTTGAACGCCTCCGGGAATGCCTGGCACACGCCGTGGTCGGTCACCGCTATCGCCGGGAAGCCCCAGCTGATCGCGCGCTTTATCAGCGCCGTGGCGCTGGACACGCCGTCCATGCTGCTCATCTGGGTGTGCATGTGCAGCTCGACACGCTTGCGCGGGGCGTTATCCTGGCGGACTTCCTTTTTCTGCTGCTCGGCGTCGGTCAGCATCACGACCATCTCCTTGAGGAAGTCGTCGTAGCGGTACTGGCCGCGCACCTTTATGCATACGCCGGGCTTTAAGTACTCAAGCAGCGGGTCGGGCTGCGCGGGCGCGTCGTCGCGCGACTGCTTCTGGCGCATGAACGCCTTGACATAGACCGTGCCGGTAAAGTCGGTCACTGTGAACGTGAGTATCGTCAGCGCGCCGTCGCGCACCTCCTTGGCCTCGCTGGACACGACCTCGCCCGCCACGGTCACGCGGCCCGCGTCCTCGGCCAGCGAATCCATGCGCATGACCTCGCCGTCTATCGCATGGCCATAGAGCACCTGCGGCAATGCCGGCTTGCGCTTTTCGTGCGCAGCCGCGGCGGCCTTCTGCTCCAGCGCCAGCCGCTCCATCAGCAGCTCCTCGTCCTTTTTGCGCATCTCGCTTATGTAGCGCAGCCGCTCGTCCATGTCGCCGCGGCATGTAAACTCAAAGCTGATGTGCGCCTTGAACATGTCCTCGCAGATGCGGCTGAGCGTCTTGTCGGCATGGCAGTTGATTAGAAACGCCACCACCGCCTCGTCGCCGAACTCCAGCGTCACGTGCCGCCCGTCCTGGCTCAGCGCGCACGACCTGAAAAACGGCCGGCACGCCGGCAGCGTCTTGAGCGCGCGCCGCTTTATCGCGTCCCAGTAGGGCGTAATATCGCGCTCGACCTGCGCGCCCAGCTCCGGACACGCCACGCGCACCGCTACCTGCCGCCCTGGAAACGCCGCGCGCACCCGCCGCTCCACGTCGTCGTAGTCCGCGTCGGATATCAGCTCCGGCGCAAAAAAGCACACCATCAGCCGCGTGCCCTCGCGGTTTATAAGCGCCTTTTCCAGCCTGAGCGAGTCCAGCAGCTCGGGCCGCACGCCCTTGAGCAGCCTCTGCCAGTATTGCTCCATCGCGCCTTTGCCTCCTTTCGATATGCTCAGACCTTGCGCGCCAGGCAGGTCCAGTGCTGCTCCTTAAAGCCGTTTGCGCGGTAGACCGCGTGGCCGGCGGCGTTAGCGGCGTCGGTTATGACCTCCAGCTCGTCCACGTCCAGCTTGCGCAGCGCCTCGAGCTGGCAGGTTATCATGCGCGAGGCCAGGCCCTTGTGGCGGTACTCTTCGCGCACGTACAGCTCGGTCAGTTCGGCAATGCCGCGCGGATAGCAAAACGACTTGTAGTGCTGCACGCAGCAGTAACCCGCCAGGCGCTCGCCCGCGTCGGCCACCGCGACCAGTTCCGTGCCGCGCGCCAGCTCCTGCCGCACCGTGTCCTGGTCCAACCCCTCCACGCCGTTGAACTCGCGGTTCATTTCAATCAGTTCGGCCGCGTCGTCGGGCGTGGCGAACCTTACCCTTATCATCATATCGATCTACCTCCCGTGCGGGTCGCGCCCGCGCAGTAATCGGCTCGCGCGATATCGCGCAGGCCCATGCAACGGCCGCGCGCGGCTTGCGCATATCAGCCGCCGCACCCGTCATCGCGATTATAGCACACATCGCCCGCACGCGAAAGCGAACGCTCCGCGAAATTCCACCGCTTGCCGCCGGTTGCGGCGCAATCAGCCATATTTACTCTTGCCAACACGCCGATTATTCGCTACAATATAAGCATGGTAAACGCCCGGGCCGCGCCGCCGGGGCGCATGAGTTGAATTTAACAGGAGGACGCTATCATGTATAAGCAGGTCATAACCACCGCCAAGGAAAAGATGGGCAAGACCACCGCGCTGCTCAAGAAGGATCTGACGACGCTGCGCGCCGGTCGCGCCAACCCCCAGATACTCGACAAGATAACCGTGGACTACTACGGCACCCCCACTCCGCTCAATCAGCTAGGCAACATATCCTCGCCCGAGCCGCGCATGCTGGTCATATCGCCCTGGGAGTCCAAGATGATAAGCGCCATAGAAAAGGCCATACAGAAGAGCGATATCGGCATAAATCCCTCCAACGACGGCAAGGTCGTGCGCCTGGTCGTGCCCGAGCTCAACGAGGAACGCCGCAAGGAACTCGTAAAGCAGGTCAAGAAGATGGTCGAGGAGGCCAAGGTCGCGCTGCGCGCGATACGCCGCGACGCCATGGAACAGCTCAAAAAGCTCAAGAAGGACTCCACCATCACCGAGGACGATCAGAAGCGCGCCGAGGAAGAGCTCCAGAAGATTACCGACGCCGCCAGCAAGGACTGCGATAAGCTCGGCGCCGAAAAGGAAAAGGAAGTCATGAGCGTATGATGACCGGCCTGCCGCTCGACGAAGCGCTGCGCGAGGCCGAATCCGCCGGCCTTACGCTCACCGTGCGCTTTACTCAGGCGCCGCGCCGCGCCCGCGACGACGCTCAGCCGGCTGATCTCGTCGCGCGCGTGCTGCGCCGCGACGGCGATGTGCTGATCTGCGCGCGCTTTTCGGAGCCGCGCCCGCATGCCTGATATATTTATTCCATTGCCGACGCGCGGGAGCGCAAAGCGCACCCTCAGGCGCGTCGGCATATGCCTTTTAAGCGAATTTTAATCGGAAGGTACGCCTATGCAAACCAATATACATTCAGACGCCACAAAATTGCCGCGCCATATTGCTATAATCATGGACGGAAACGGCCGCTGGGCCAAGAAGCGTCTGCTGCCGCGCGCCGCGGGCCATCGCGCCGGCGTGGAGGCGTTGCGCGCGGTGATAACCCATTGCGATGAACTGGGCATCGAGGCGCTCACAGTGTACGCGTTCTCCACCGAGAACTGGGCGCGCTCGCGCGAGGAGGTCGGCGCGCTGATGGCGCTGCTGCTGGAGTACTTCACGCGCGAGATAGACGAGCTGAATCGCAAAAACGTGCGCATACTGATACTGGGCGACGTCGACGGCCTGCCCGAAAAGCAGCGCGACGCCGTGCGCGCCGCCATGCAGCGCACCCGCGCCAACACCGGACTCAAGCTCAACATAGCGCTCAACTACGGCGCGCGCGCGGAACTGGCGCGGGCGGCGCGCAATCTGGCCGCACGCGCGGCGGCAGGCGAAATAGACCCCCGCGCGATAGACGAATCCGCGCTTGAGCGCGAGCTGTACACGGCCGGCCTGCCCGAGGTCGACCTGCTGATACGCACCAGCGGCGAACAGCGCCTGAGCAACTTCCTGCTCTACCAGCTGGCATATGCCGAATTCGTGTTCGATCCGGTGCTCTGGCCCGACTACGACGCGGCCGCGCTGGACCGGGATATAGCCGAGTTCTCACGCCGACAGCGCCGTTTTGGCGGGCGCTGAGCGTGCCCGGGAAGGGGCGCGCCGCGCTATATACTATATTTGGGAGGTGCGCCTGTGCGCGTTCGCATTATAACCGGCGTGGTGCTGGGGTTGTTCTTCACATCGCTTATGTGGTTCCAGGGTTGGTATCTGCGCATAGTCGCCATGATAGCCACGTCGTTTTGCATGTTCGAACTGTACGACGCGTTCCGCAAAAAGGGCATGAAGCCGATACAGTGGCTGTGCGTGGCGTACCCGGCGGCGCTGCTGGGCGCGTACACACTGGGCAGGCAGATAGGCCACAGCGAGTCGCTGATGATGCCGGTGCTGCTGATGTTCTCGATGGTGTCGCTGGTGGTCATGGTCGCGCGCAAGGAGGCCGACTTCCCATCGCTGTCGGCCACGATGTTCACGATGATATACCCCGGACTGATGCTGTCGCTAGTATACCCGCTGATCGACCTGGAGCCGCATGGACTGAGCACGCTGGCGCTGACGCTGAGCATGACGATAGCGTTCATGGGCGACATAGCGGCCTACTGCGTGGGCATACGCTGGGGCCGGCACAGGCTCTGCCCCAACATATCGCCGCGCAAGACCGTGGAAGGCGCAGTGGCCGGACTGGCCGCATCGGTGGCGTGGTCGATTGCGGCGGCGGTGTTCGCGGGGTTCTTCATAGAGGGGCTGCCGCCGCTGTGGCACTTTGCGCTGCTGGGGCTGGTGGCGGGGGTGTGCTCGCAGTGCGGCGACCTGACTGCCTCGATAGTCAAGCGCTACTGCGGCGTCAAGGACTACGGCACGATATTCCCCGGCCACGGCGGCATGATGGACCGGCTTGACGGCGCGATGTTCAATGTCGTGGTCGTGTACGTATACTTCCGGCTGATGCTGATATAGTAAAGGTGTGAGGATCTATGAAGCTGGCGCTGTTGGGCGCGACCGGCTCGATAGGCCGGCAGACTCTGGACGTAATGAAGCGCCACCGCGACCGCATAGCGCTCAGCAGCGCAACCTGCGGCCACGATGCCGCGGCGCTGGAGGCCGCCGTGCGCGGATTCGACCCGGCGCTGCTGGGCGTGACCCAACCCGGCGAGGCATTCGCGCCCCGCGCGGGCTGGGTCTGGGGCCCGAATGCCAATGAGCGCGCGATACTCGATACCGACTGCGATACGGTGCTGGACGCCGTGGTGGGCATGGCGGGCCTGGGGCCGGTCATGACCGCGCTTGAGAGCGGCCGGCGCGTGTTGCTGGCCAACAAGGAGGCGCTGGTCGCCGGCGGCGAGCTGGTCATGGACGCGGCGCGCGCGCTGGACGCAAAGCGCGGCATCGCGCCCAGGGGCCACATGCCGCCCGAAAGCCTTACGCCGGTCGACAGCGAGCACTCGGCGATATTCCAGTGCATGGCAGGCCACCCGACGCAGGTCAGGCGCCTGATACTGACCGCCAGCGGCGGGCCGTTCCGTCAGTGGGACGCCGCCGCGATACGCGCCGCCACGCCCGCACAGGCGCTCAATCACCCCACCTGGCGCATGGGCGGCAAGGTCACGATAGACAGCGCCTCGCTGATGAACAAGGGCCTGGAAGTGATAGAGGCGTGCCGGCTGTTCAGCATTGCGCCCGAGCGCGTGACCGTGCTGGTGCATCCGCAGAGCATAGTGCACTCGATGGTCGAGTTCGACGACGGCGCGGTACTGGCGCAGCTGGCCACGCCCGACATGCGCGGCCCGATCGCACTGGCGCTGGGCTGGCCCGAGCGCATCGAGGCGGGGCTGTCGCCGCTCGAGCTCGCCGGACGCCAGCTCACGTTTGAAGCGCCCGACCTGGAGCGGTTCCCCTGCCTGCGCATAGCGTATGACGCGCTGCGCGCCGGCGGCGGCGCACCTTGCGTGATGAACGCCGCCGACGAGGCCGCGGTCGAGGCGTTCCTGAGCGGCGGGTTGAGCTTTGGCGCTATACCCGGCGTTATCGAGGAGACGCTGGCGCACTTTGCCGGCGCGCCCGCGCTTGATACCGCGCAGCTGATAGAGCTGGGCCGTCAGGCCCGGGCATACGCGCGCGACGTCGCACGGCGGTGCGGCGGCTGACGCGCGGCAGTTGACTTCGGAGGATTGATTATGGCATTGAGTATAATTGGCGCGATACTGCTGCTGGCGCTGTGCATACTGCTGCACGAGATCGGACACTTCGTCTCGGCGATAGCGCTGGGCATACCTGTCGAGGAATTCTCGATAGGCTTTGGACCCAAGCTCGTGCAGTTCAAGGCCCGGGGCATCAAGTACTCGCTGCGGCTGGTGCTGCTGGGCGGCTACGTGCGCTACTTCATGGACGAGAGCGACCTGCTCACCGTCGACCGCAGGGCGCGCTATGACGACGAGTTGGACGAACCGGACGCGGCCAACGCCGACCAGACCGACGCGCCGCTGTCGCCGGCCAACGCCAGCAAGGCCGACGCGTCGCTGTCGCCGGCTGACGCCGACCAGGCCGACACGTCGCTGTCGCCGGCCGACGCCGAGGCGTTGCGCGCGCGCTGCTACCTCAATCAGCCCGCGTGGAAGCGGTTCATAAGCGCGTTTTGCGGGCCGTTCATGAACTTTGTGCTGGCATTTGTGGTGGCGGTGGTGCTGTTTGCGATGCAGGGCAACCCGATGGACGCGCCGCGCATAGCCGAATATACTACCGATTCTCCCGCCTACCAGGCCGGCATGCAGCCCGGCGACATAATAGTCGCGGTGGACGGCCAGCCGGTAAGCTACGACCTGAACGGCGCACAGCAGGTGCTGGACGCGATAGCCGCGTCCGAGGGCCAGCCCATGGAGTTCACCGTCCAGCGCAACGGCGAGCAGCTCACGCTGACCGTCACGCCGCTTTACAGCGAGGAGAACGGCCGCTACATGATAGGCGCCAGCTTTGGCAAGGTCTATTCGCCGTGCACCGTGGGCGAGGCGCTCAGCCGCGCGGGACAGTACATCGTCATGATAACTCGCGACATGTACTCGGCGCTGGGCGAGATGTTCCACAGCGAAGTGCCGCTGGATCAGCAGCTCACCGGCCCGGTGGGCACGGTGCAGATCATCTCCGAACAGGTGCGCATGGGCGCGCAGTACGGACTCAATGTGCTGCTGGTGATATCGCTGAACTTCGGCATACTCAACCTGCTGCCGATACCCGGACTGGACGGCGCCAAGCTGGTCGTGCTGCTGATCGAAATGGTGCGGCGCAAGCCGATACCGCCGGCGCGCGAGGCAATAGTCAATCTGGTGGGATTGGCGCTGCTGTTTGGGCTGATGCTGTTTGTTACATATAAAGACATTGCCCGACTGATAACGGGCTAAATCACAAGCGGGGGCAAGTCCCCCGCTTTTGGCAATACGGAGGTGCGGCATGAGCGGCAAGTACGTAATGGTAGGCAAGGTCAAGCTGGGCGGCGGCGCGCCGGTCAGCATACAGTCGATGACCAACACAGACACCCGCGACCGCTATAAGACGCTGGAGCAGATAAACGCGCTGTATGAGGCGGGTTGCCAGATAGCGCGCGTGGCAGTACACGACGAGGCCTGCGTAAAGGCGGTGCGATTCCTGGTGGACCGCAGCCCGATACCGCTGGTCGCGGACATTCATTTTGACTACCGGCTTGCGATAGGCGCAATCGAAAACGGCATAGCCAAAGTGCGCATAAACCCCGGCAACATAGGCTCGCAGGAAAACGTGCGCAAGCTGGCCGACTGCCTGAAGCAACACCATGTGCCGGTGCGCATAGGCGTAAACTCGGGCTCAATCGAAAAGGAGATACTGCAAAAGTACGGCGCCAGCGCACAGGGCATGGTCGAAAGCGCGCTCAAGCACGCGTCGTATCTGGAAAAGGAGGGCTTTGACGACATAGTGCTGTCGCTAAAGTCGTCCGATGTGCGCACCACGGTGGAAAGCTACCGGCTGGCGCACAAGCTGTGCGACTACCCGCTGCACGTGGGCGTGACCGAAGCCGGACTGCCCGCCGACGGCATAGTCAAGTCCGCCATAGGCATTGGCGCGCTGCTGCTGGACGGCATAGGCGACACCATACGCGTATCGCTGACCGCCAACCCCGTCGAGGAGATCGCCGCCGCCAAGCAGATACTGCGCGCGATAGGCCAGCTCGAGGACTCGGTCGAGGTCATATCCTGCCCGACCTGCGGCCGCACGCGCATAGACGTGGCCGAGATCGCCCGCCGGGTGTTCGACGGCACCCGCCATATAAAGCGCCCGCTCAAGGTCGCCGTGATGGGCTGCGTGGTCAACGGCCCCGGCGAGGCCCGCAACGCCGACATAGGCATAGCCGGTGGCAGCGGCTGCGGCGCGCTGTTTCGCAAGGGCGAACGCCCCGTCAAAGTCGAAGGCGACCTGGCCCAGATACTGCTGGACGCAATCGAGGCGGAGGTCGGCAATCAACCATGACCCAACGCATAACACCTACAGCCACGCGGCACAAAGCGTCGCGGCGGCAGCGCATGCATCGCCTGGGCGTATGAGGCCCGTAAGGAGCATAACCCGCGCCCTACCGTTGAAGCGTTTAAACCGCGCCGCTATGCATGAATTGCGCAGAGGGTTTGCCTACACACATTCGCACAACCTGCTGCAATGCATGGCTCGCGCATATGGCATGTCAATCCATTGAATATGCAATCCGCGCACATAAGCCGCGCGCACATTGAGCCGCGGTATACGGCTGCTAACAGTGCACGGCCCTTGCGCACTGATTGTCCCAACTGCGCCTGACATTCAATGCTTCATTGAAGGAGATAATCGACATGGCATCCACATCCAAAGCCGACAACGTAATCAGGCAAGTGGCAGACGGGCTTGCGGCTGCTCCCGGCATCGACGCGATAGTGCTGGGCGGCTCGCGCGCCACCGGCACCGCAACCGAATCATCCGACATAGATATCGGCATCTACTACAACGAATCGTTTGACATGGCGGCGTTTCGCACGCTGGGCATGGCGCTTGACGACGCGAGACGCCCTGACTGCATTACAGACATCGGAGAATGGGGCCCATGGATCAATGGCGGCGGCTGGCTCACCGTTGACGGCATGGCGGTTGACCTGCTGTTGCGCGATACCGGCAAGGTCGCGCGCTGCATAGACGATTGCATAGCGGGCAAACTCACAATCGACTATCAGTGCGGCCATCCGTTCGGCTTTGTCAACTCGATCTACATGGGCGAGGTATACCTGTGCCAGCCGCTGTGCGAGCATACCGGCGCGCTGGCCGCGCTCAAGCGCAGGCTGGAACCCTACCCCGAGACCTACCGCCGCGAGGCCATGGCAAAGTTCCTGTGGGAATGCGACTTCTCGCTGATGTGCGGGCGCAAGGCCGCGTCCAAGCGCGACGTGTTATACGCATCGGGGTCGCTGTTCAGGTCGGCGGTGGCGCTGGTCTACGCGCTGTACGCGCATTACCGCATGTACTGCCTGAACGAGAAGGGTTGCCTCAAACGGCTCGTCGCCAGCGACGTGGCGCTGCCAGATGGGTTTGCCGCGACGCTCGAAGGCGCATGCGCGCTGACCGGCGACAACATCGCCCAGGCGTTCGACGCCGTGCAACGCATGTACGAGGACGTGCGCCGCATATGCGCACAGCAGTGACGCCACCTGCATGAACCGTCAAGCCATGACTCAAAACGCCCCCCGCAGCCTGTCATGTTGCGGGGGAGTTTTCGCGCTTTGCAGTGCCGATGGAGCGAGCGCATGCATTACCGGCCGCAATGCAATTGATGCAAGCAGTACCGGCGCGGCCTTCAGGCAGGACGCGTCTCGGCTGCATAACGACCGCGCCCCAGATTAAAACGACCAACCGCAACGCAGTTGGCACGACCTGGCACGGCGCACCTGGCACAGTCCGCCGCGTTGCTGCTGCAATGCCCGGTCGCGGCGCGAGTGGTATCTCACTGGTCAGGGTGAACCGAGACGCCCCTGCAATGCCCGGCCGCGGTGCGGGTGGTATCCCACTGGACGGGGGGAAAACCGAGACGCCCCTGCAATGCCCTGCCGCGGTGCGGGTGGTATCTCACTGGCCGGGGTGAACCCCGGGATAACGCAGCAATGCCCGGTCGCGGAGCAGGTGGTATCACAACACATGCCGGAGAGGTGAACCCAGAGATGATGCAGCAATGCCCGACCGCAGCGCAGGTGATATATACTTATGCGGCGCGGTTGCGGTAACTGATCGCGTTTCATCTGCATAAACGGCCGTACCACAGTTGCCTTGTGCGGCCGCACAAGCAGAACGCCCGGCCGCACAAGGCCGCGGCGGTGCGATGTGCTCCCCAAATTGCCGCCGTGGGCAGCTCCGACCCAACCCGCCGCGCTCGGAGCCGCCCCGAATCGACGTCCGGCATTGACGCGGCGCATATTAAAGACGCCCCCGCAGTCATCGCAACTGCGAGGACGTCATGAAGGTTTAGATTTGACAATATGGCCCGCTCAATCGCGCGTACGGCGCGGGTGCAGGCGCTTCATCACCAGCATCACGGCGCTTGCGGTCATGCACAGCAGCAGCGCCTCAAACGGCAACAGGCCCAGGTTCTTCAGCACGCGCACGGGCAACAGCGCCGCCATCGCCTGACCTGACGTCAGCATCAGCCACAGCGTGTTCAAAAACACGTTGCACACCAGACTCACCAGCGCCTTGGTCAGCAGCGCCCACAGATAGCCCACGCGCGGCCGCTCATACAGCATCAGTCCGTAGATCAGCCCGCCAACCACCGCCGTGAGCGTGTATCCCGGAAAGTACGCGCCCGACGGAAAGCATACCAGCGACACTATGTCGCCCGCCGCGCCGGTCAGCATGGCCACCGCCGGCCCCAGCAGCATGCCCGCCGTGACCTGCGTTATGAAGCCTATGCTCAGCCGCAATTCAGGCGTTATCTGCACTCGCACACTGGCCAGCGCCACGTTGAGCGCTACCAGCAATGCCGCCATAGTCAGCGTACGGGTGTTGCCGAGTTGCCGCGCAGAGCGCGTTATTTTTGCAAACATGTTCATGGGCACCTCACAAACCGCGCTCAAAGCGCATATTTCGCGTTCATTATAGCGTAGCTGTTCGGAAAAAGCAAGCCGTTTTGCCCCATACGCCAGGATATTATTCACCATTTAACGCAAAGCCGCGCAAAACGCACGCACTTTGGCGATCGTTTGCGAGTCAGCGCCGATTAGTGCGCCGCCATCAGCATAAAGCGGCGTTCTGCTCGATTCGCCATACTGTGCACTGCCACTTGTTCCGCCCGCAATGGCACGGACACGCTCAAAGCACGCCGCCGACTCCGGCACGGCCCGGGCCGCACATCCAACATGCGCTCATTCCAAAGCAATACAGTCCGGCCTTGCGACATACGCAATTCGCCCACAACCGCTAACCTGTGCGCGCGCTGTATTCACCCGTCGGCACTGCGACGCACTAACGCCCGCAACCGCGAATCTGTGCGCGCGCTGTACTCAGCGTCCGTCGGCTCCACGACGCACTAACGCTCGCAACCGCGAATCTACACGCGCTGTGCTCAGCGCCCGTCGGCTCCACGACGCACTAACGCCCGCAACCGCGAATCTGTGCGCGCTGCGCTCGGCGCCTGTCGGCTCCGCGAAGCACAAATGCCCTCAACCGCTAACCTGCGCGCGCTGTGCTCAGCGCCCGTCGGCTCCGCGATGCACTAACGCCCGCAACCGCGAATCTACACGCGCTGTACTCAGCACCCGTCGGCTCCACGACGCACTAACGCCCGCAACCGCGAATCTGTGCACGCTGCGCTCGGCGCCTGTCGGCTCCGCGAAGCACAAATGCCCTCAACCGCTAACCTGCGCGCGCTGCACTCAGCGCCCGTCGGCTCCGCGACGCACTAACGCCCTCAACCGCGAATCTACACGCGCTGTATTCAGCACCCGTCGGCTCCGCGACGCGCAAACGCACGCCATCGCTAACCTGTGCGCGCTGCGCTCGGCGCCTGTCGGCTCCGCGACGCACAAATGCCCTCAACCGCTAACCTGCACGCGCTGTACTCAGCGCCTGTCAGCTCCGCGACGCGCAAACGCACGCCCCCTCATGCAGCACTCGCTGCACCCGGGGACGGGCGTTTCATCATGCCGTCAGGTCAGCCGCGCATTGCGCCTCAGCCCTCCAGCATCACGGTCAGTATCTCATATGGCTTGAACTCGAGCGTCACGCTGCCGTCTACGACCGGCACTTCGCGCTCCACGTTCTCCATCAGGTCGGTCAGGTATGCGCGCTTGGCCGGCACGCCCAGCCTGAGCGTGGCCTGAGTGCGCGCGCCGTAGCACTCGTACATGCGCACTATCGTGTTCACGCCATCGAGCTGGCGCTTGACCGCCTCTACCAGCACGCCCGGCGCGTCCACGGCGAACTCGTCCGCGGTCGCACGCAGGTCGCCCGCGCCGCCTGCCGCGCACGTGGTCATCGGCATATTCAGGCCATACGCCTGCCGCACCACGCCGCCCACGCGCCAGTCGCCCATATGCGGCATCAGCGAATACGTGAACACGTGCTCGCACTGATCGGCCTCGGGGTTGGGGTGGGTCGAGCTCTTGAGCAGCGTAAGCGCCATAGAGTGCTCGTCTATCGAGCAGCCGTACTTGCAGTCGTTGAGCACCGCCACGCCGTAGCCCGCCTCGCTGACGTCCATCCACTTGTGGTGGCACGACTCAAACCGCGCCACATCCCAGGACGTGTTCTTGTGGGTCGCGCGGGTCACGTTGCCGTACTGCACGTCGTAGGTCGCCGAGTTGTAGAACACGTCGACCGGGAAGTGCGCCTTGAGCATGTACTGCTTCTCGTTCCACTGCACGCGGGTGTCGAAGTCTATGCGCGGCAGCGTGCGGTACAGCAGTATGTACTGCTCGATGGTCGAATGCTCATACGCGAACTCGGCGCGCAGCATCGCCAGCACCGGGCCGTTGCTCACGACCTCCAGCGAGCGCAGGTCGTCGACCTCCCAGCTGTGCTCGGTGTAGTAGATGTTGATATCCCAGGCGTCGTAGTTGTGGGGCTTGTTCTCGTAGCAGACTATGCGGTTGAGCGGCTCGCGCGCGACCTGACGGCCATTGCGCTTGTCTATCAGCGACACTATGCGCGCCGCCGGGCCGAACTCGCCCGCAAAGTACGGCGTATCAAAGCGCTTGTCCGTCACGTCCAGCTTGTCCGCGCTGGCCTCGCCGTACACATATTCGAACGACTTGGCGCCCATCGCCGGCACGCCGCACACCGCCGCGCAGCAGCCCTTGGGCGTGCGCTGCACCGGATACTCATTGCCCGCCGCGTCGCGCAGCGCCGTCACGCCCTCGGGCGCGTCGAACCACAGCACGTCGTCGCGCGCCTCGGACAGCGAGTTGAACGCCACTATGTTGCCCGCCGCCTGCGCGCTTATCGCAGCCTGCGCGGCCTGCTTGAGCGCGGCCAGGCGCTTGAAGCAGTCGGCGTATATCTCGTCGGAGTCGTCGTAGACCTTCTTTATCGACGAGCCGGGCAGTATGTCGTGGAACTGCAGCGTCAACGCGCGCTCCCAGATGTCATGCAGCTCGGCCTCGGGGTATTCGACGCCCAGCCGCGCCGCCAGCGTGCTCCACAGTTCGACCTCGCGCAGTTCTATCTCTATCTTGCGGTTGTTGCGCTTGTTTTTGGCCATCGCGGTATAGGTGCCGCGGTGGTACTCCAGGTACAGCTCGCCCGACCACTTGGGCAGCCGGCGATTGTCACGCACGCGCGCGTCCAGCTCCTCAAAGAACTTGCGCGCAGTGCTCGGGCGCGTGCGCGGCATGCCCGGCAGCTGATGCGCCATGCGCCGCTGATACTCGAGCATCTTCTCGGTGGGGCCGCCGCCGCCGTCGCCAAAGCCGTAGCTGACCAGGAACTGGTTGTCCAGGCCCTTCTGCTGGAAGCGGTTCCAGCCGCCTGCGATCTGCATCGGCGTTATGTCGCCGTTATAGGTCGTGAAGTGCGTCAGCGAGTGATGCTCGTCGCCCACCAGGTCGCGCGTCGGTATGAAGTGCGTCAGCACCTCCGAGCCGTCCAGGCCCTTCCACATGAACGTGTCATACGGGGTCTTGTTGTACTCCGACCAGCTCAGCTTGGTCGTCATGAAGTAGTCTATGCCCGACTTCTTCAGTATCTGCGGCAGCGCGGCCGAATACCCGAACACGTCCGGCAACCACAGTATGCGGTTGTCCTTGCCGAACTCCTTGCGGAAGTACTCTTTGCCGTGCAGCAGCTGCCGCACCAGCGCCTCGCCGCCCGCCAGGTTGCAGTCGGCCTCCAGCCACATGCCGCCCTCGCACTCCCAGCGGCCCTCGGCTATGCGCTGCTTGATCTGGTCGTACAGCGCGGGCGCGTCCTCCTTGACGAACTTGTACAGCACCGGTTGGCTGGACATGAACACGTACTCGGGATACCGCCGCATCAGCTCCAGCACCGTCGCGAACGAGCGCACGGCCTTGTGCCGGGTCTGCTCCAGATCCCACAGCCACGCCACGTCTATATGCGTATGGCCCACGCAGTTGGCTATGACCTCGGGCTCGCGCGCGCACAGCGCCTCATAGTATTCGCGCTGCATGCACTCGCGCGCGGCGTCGACCGATGCGTAGAACGCCTCCGAACCCGGATCGCGCAGGTCGAGGCAGTTGAGCGAATCGCTCATGGCCTCCAGCGCGTTCAGGCGCGTGCGCGATTCGCGCGGCAGCAGCGCCACCGCCTCCAGCGGCACACGCACATCGTAGTACAGCCCCAGCACATTGGGCGCGACTTCCACGGTGCGCGCATACAGCCGGGCATGGCGACCGGCGTCGGTCTGGCAGTACGCCTTGAGGTATACGTCAAAGCTGGCGTCCGCCGCCACGCCCTCGCCCAGCAGCACCTCGGTGTGATTGGTGTCCACGGCCTGGCGCAGCTCGCCGTTTATGAACACCTCGAACTGAGGATTGGTCGCATCCCAGGCGCCTTCGCAGCCGGTCGTCAGTTCCAGGCGCAGCTGCTTGCCGGTGTAGCCCTCGGGCACGCGCGCGGTAAACCTGAAGTCCCACCAGCGCTGTTCGCCGCCCCATTCGCCGCCGTTGGCAAACGGCTGCCACTGGCCTACGCTGGCGTCGTCCAGCGATGCCTGGCGCAGCGCGATCTCTATGTCGGCCACGTCGCGGGCGCGCTCGCAGGCCAGCGTCTTGATCTCCCTGAGCAGGCGTTCCACACGCCTGTCGAGCAGTTCCATTTCCATCATTTTCGCAAGTTACCTCCCATCCAAAAGAGCATTTGCGTTCATCCGCCCGCACGGGCGCGGGCTTCCCGTCTAATGATAATACATTTGTCCGCGCAAATCAACCGTTTACGCTTGAGCGGTCAAGCGCGCTCAATTACCGGCAAAATGCGTGCTACCTTTATTGCCTGAACGCAAAGCGTTTTGCCGACCGGTTATACGCATATGCGCAAGGTTCAGTGCCGCTGGCGTGAGTTCGATCGCCTTCATATTGGAGCTACGGCCCGCTTACGCCCGAGCGAGTTCAACTACTTTCACATTGAAGCTACGCCCCACGCGCCCGAGCAGGCTCAATCGCCTGCACTTTGAAGCTACGCCCGCGCGCACCCGAACAGGCCCAACCGCCTGCACTTTGAAGCAATGCCCCACGCACCCGAGCTGGCCCAACCGCCTGCACTTTGAAACAATGCCCCACGCACCCGAGCTAGCCCAACCGCATGCATACTGAAGCTATGCCCACGCGTCTGAGCAGGCCCAACCGCCTGCACTTTGAAGCCATGCCCCACGCACCCAAGCAGGCCCAACCGCATGCACATTAAAGCCATGCCCCACGCACCATAACAGGCTCGACCGCCTACACACTGAAGCTACGCCCGTGCGCGCCCGAACAATGTCGACTGCCTGCACTTTGAAGCCCTGCCCTTCGCGCGCCCGAGCAGGCTCAACCGCCTGCACATTAAGCTACTGCCCGCGCGCCCAAACGCAAAACTCCCCCGTCGGCGCCGGGCCGGCAGGGGAGATAAATATTCCAATTACTTGTCGTTTTGCAGATTTGAAAGTATGCGGGTGATGCTGTCCAGCGCACGCGCCAGCTCATTGAAGTCCTCCTCGGACATCGTCTCGCTCCATTCGCGCACCTGGTCGCCTATCGACTTCTGTATCGCCACCAGCTTTTCGCGGCCTGCGGGCTGTATCACAACGTTGACCACACGCCGGTCGCCGGTGTCGCGCACGCGATCCACCAGGTCGGCAGCTATCAGCCGGTCTACCAACGGCGTGATGTTGGGCTTGGCTATGCCCAGCCGGCGCGATATCTCGGATACCGACATGCTGTTGGTCTCGCTGAGCATCGTCAACACCTGCGCATGGCTCAGCGGTATGCCGTGCTCCGCCTGCACCACATCCAGCCGCAGCAACCGCTTGCGCAGCAGCGGTAGCACATGGAATATATTGGACGCTATCTGCTCTACAGTGCGGTCATCGGGCTTTGTGTTCATTGTTCATACCTCCTGTTCCTTTATTCCGGCCAAACAAATCTATCTAAAGAATTTCCCATCCACCCCATATTCTATACTATAACAGCTTTAATTGCAAGTATTATATGCGCTTGGAATATTAAGAAATCGCGTATTCTTTGTTGCGATATGCCATTTCTCACATAAATCAGCGGCTTTGTGCGGCATTTAATGCTGAGGGTTTTACTCACACGCAATCAGGTTAACAATTTTATTGCATGAAATTGCAGATGCGACGCGTCCGCCAGGGCGCCTGCGCGACCGTTAAGGCAAGCGCCGCGGCTCCATGCCGCGCCGTCGGACAGTTGACAAAGCCTCTTAAACTGAACTGCACGATTGCCACGAGCGCATCTGGGCGTGCTCTGATCGACAGCGCCGCAAAATCATGCCGTGCATTGCCGATATCAGCCGATAATCTGCATCGTTTTAGCGCCTGTATTGCGTTGCGACTTTGCGCGCAGGCGTGCGGTTAATCACGGCAAAAAGCTCAGCGGCGCGGCACCTTCGTGCCGCGCCGCCGCCAACCGGGCGCCTATGCCGCCCTTGATCCGCATCGCCGTCAGCCCATAGCCGCCTGCGCGCGCTCGGACACGGCGTATATGTTGATATCGCCCAGGCTGTACCACAGCGGATACAGACTGGCTATCAGCGATTCGTCCAGCGCATACTGGCTGCGCTCCTGATTGCTTATGTAGATATAGTCCACGCCGTACTGCTCAAACAGCGCCGCATTGCCCACCGGATCGGTGAACATGCTGGCGGCATCGGACTCCTGCTGCGCGTAGTTCAGGCCGTGGAAGTACAGGAACGTGCCCGAACCGCAGACCAGCTTGCGTCCCGCCAGCGACGCAACGGCGTTATTGTGCTGGCCGCCGGTCAGGAACACCGCATCGTCCAGCGCATTGTCGTCCACGTATTCCATCGCGGAGACCTCGGTCGCGCTGTACAGCTGGTAGTTGGATATCCACTCGCGCGCTATCGTCAGCGTGCCCGATACGAATGCGCAGCACATGAACCCCGCCATAAGCAGCGCGATGCCTCGGAGCTTTGCCGCGCGCAGCGCCTGCCACAGCCGCTCCAGATACCGCACGGTCACCGGCAGCATCAGCAGATACCACACGTAGTGGAGCTTGTTGTTGTCGTATATGTTGGGCTGGAACACTATGAACTCGGCAACCGCAAATATCGTAAACGCGCCCACCGCAATCATGCGCTGTTCGCCGCGCGAGTCCAGCAGCGCCGGTATTATGAACAGCGCCACCGGGCCGATGTTCTTTATCCAGAACCAGAAGTACTCGTCTATCAGCCCGCCGTCGTTGTTGACCCAGTTGAAGTGGAACTTCAGGAACCCGCCCTCCGACGCCTGATTGATGGTCCATATCAGCACCTGCGGCAACGCCATGACCACCGCTATGCCGCCGTATATCAGGTAGTTTACCAGCAGCTTGCGCCGCCTGGCGCGCGCCTCGTCCGCGCGTGCGCCGGCCTGCTTTACCTCACGCGTGGCCTGCCACAGCTGCCAGAACATAAAGCCCGCGCTTGCCAGCCCCAGCGCCAGAAACGCATGAGTGTTTATCATCAGCATGCAGCCCGCCAGCAGTCCGGTCGCCACGAACTCCAGCCGCCGCTGACTGCGCGTCGCGCCCAGCAGCAGGTACAGCGCCGGCATCAGCACCGTCCAGCCCGCCAGGAACGTGCGCTGCGGCACCAGCATGTCCACCAGTATGTTGCTCCAGCGCAGGTTCAGATCGGGCAGATTGGTCGGCGTCTGGTAGTAGCCGGTGAATATGTTGATGAACCGCGACGGGTCGCGCAGCACCATGTCGAACATGTCAAAGAAGCCAAACCCGCCGTTTACAAACAGCAACAGCGTGCACAGCACGACCATCCAGGCCTTGTGGCCTATCCGCCATACCAGACATGCATACCCCAGGAACGTGAGCGCCATCATGACTATCCCCGGCAGCCACAAACTCACCGACAAATCGGTGCCCAGCATGTACATCGAGCTGGACATGGCGTCCACCAGGAACGGATAGCACAGCCGCGTGCCCGGCAACAGTATGTATTCGGCCGGGAACGACGCGTTGCGCAGTCCGGTCACTATGCTCATGTGCAGGTTGATGTCGCTGTATGTGGACTGGCCGACGTAGTACGCCCCATCGACCGGGCGCAGGTTGTGCGTGTACTGCAAATACGCGCCCACTATCAGCAGCGGCAGCACTACCGCCAGCGTCGCCAGCCATGGCGGCGCATCGTCGCCCGGCAGCACCCGGCGCGGCTTCAATCCCAGATATACCGCCGCCGCTATCGCCGCGCCCAGTCCCAGCGCCGTCCACTGCGCCGCCACCGTGAACCGCATCGCAAATGCGCACAGCGTCGGCAGCCACATGGCCATGACCAGCCCGATCACCGCGCCCAGCCACGCCCGTGTCATAAGCGCATGCCGTCCGAATGCGCGTCGCGCTATCACCTCGCCCTCGGCCACGAACGCACACAGCCAAATTATGCCTACCATCTGTCGCCAGACACCTCCTTGCCACTACGCCATGCGGGCGGGAACGCAGCCGCACATGCGCCGCCGCGACCCGCCCGCACATATGATAATACTATTAAGACATCTGCACGCCCGCCGAGCCTTGCTTTACCAGCGCGCAACAGCAGCGCCGCGCATTTGCCACGCACGGCAAGCCCTCCGCACGCGCCCTATCGGCGCGCACTCTCGCGCCCTACCTGACAAACTTGCACAGCAGCGCTGCGCCTTTGCCACACACGGCAAGCCCTCCGCACGCACCCTATCGGCGCGCACTCTCGCGCCTTACTTGACAAACTCGCGCAGCAGCAGCACCGCGCCTTCCATGTCGGATATCTGCACGGTCTCGACCGGCGTGTGCACATAGCGGCACGGCACCGATATCACGCCCGCCGGCACGCCGCCGTGGGTCAGCTGCATCGCCGCGCCGTCGGTGCCGCCCGCGGTCAGCACTTCGGGCTGGTACTTTACGCCCGCGCGCCCGGCCGCCGCACGCATGTCCGCCACTACCTGCGGATTGCATATCAGCGACGAGTCCATGATCTTGATCGTCGGGCCCTCGCCCAGCACTACGCTGTGGCGCACCGCCTTGGGCATGTCGCGCGTGGGCGTCACGTCCAGCGCCACGCCCACGTCGGGCTTGAGCTCAAACGCCGCCGCGCGTGCGCCGCGCAGGCCGACTTCCTCCTGCGTCGTGAACACGCAGGCCAGTTCATTGGTGGTCTCGACGTCGCGCAGCAGCTCTATCAGCACCGCGCAGCCCGCACGGTTGTCCATCGCGGGCGAGGCCATGCGCGCGCCCATGTCCACGACGCCCGGCGCATACGTGGCCGCGTCGCCTATGCTCACGCGCGAGAGCGCCTCCTCGCGGGTCGATGCGCCAATGTCTATGAACATGCGCGACATGTCCACGTCGTATGCGCCGCCCTCGGAGGTCTGCTCGAAGTATATCACGCCCTCGACGCCGTTTTCAAACACCACCCGACGGCCCAGCGTCACATTGCGCGCTATGCCGCCCAGCTGGTGTATGCGCAGAAAGCCGTTCTCATCGGCCGACGTGACCACAAAGCCTATCTGGTCCATATGCGCCGCAAGCATTATGCGCTTGCCGGTGCCATGCTTTATCGCTATCAGGTTGCCCAGCGCGTCGTAGCGTATCTCGTCGACGTAGGGCTTTATCATGTCCTCTATCACGGCGGCCACGCGCGTCTCGTGACCGGTGGGGCCGAACGCCTCGCATACGGCTTTAAGTGTGCTCTTTACATCCACAGCAATACAACTCCTTTTATAATTGGCCGTCACAGTATCGCACCGCTCACAGCGTGCGCAGGAACGCGCGCAGCAGCCTGGCCTGCGCATCCATGTCGTCCAGCGCCGCCACCGACGCGGGCGAATGTATGTTGCGGCACGGCACCGACAGCACGCACGTCGCCACCGCGCCCGCACGCGTCTGTATCGCGCCGGCATCGTTGCCGCCGGCTATCACGTTCTTGACCTGATGCGGTATGCCCTCGCGCTCGGCCAGCTCGAGCATCTGGCGGTACAGCTGCACGTTGGCTATCGAGCCGCGGTCCATGAACGATATCGCGACGCCCTTGCCGACCTCGCATACGCGCAGGTGCTCGTCCACATCGCCCAGATCGTTGGACGTCGTGCCCTCGAGCACTATCGCTATCTCGGGCTGCACGCGCGACGCCGCCACCCGCGCGCCGCGCAGGCCGACTTCCTCCTGCACCGTGAACACAGCGGTGAAGTCGCAATCAAAGCTGTCCTCCAGCGCGCTTATCAGCGCCAGGCAGCCCACCCGGTCGTCCAGCGCGCGCGAACACACGCGCCCGTCGCCAAACAGCTCCGGCTCCGAGTCAAACGTCACGTAGTCGCCCAGCTTGACCAGCTTCTTGGCCTCGTCGGCGCTGGTCGCGCCTATGTCTATGCGCAGCTTGTCGTGGCCCAGCACCGAATGGTACTCGGTCTCGGACTGCAGGTGTATCGCCTTGGAGCCTATCACGCCCGGCACGCGGTTTTCGCCTATGACCACGCGCTTGCTGACCAGCACGCGCGGATCTATGCCGCCCACGGTCGCGTACTCGAGCAGGCCGTCGTCGCGGAAGTGGCTGACCATCATGCCGACCTCGTCCATATGCGCGCAGGCCATCACGCGCTTGCCAGCGCCGCGCTTGTGCGCGAACAGGTTGCCTATCGTGTCGACGTAGACCTCGTCGCACAGCGGCTTGACCATATCCATTATCGCCGCGCGCACGTCGCCCTCACAGCCCGACACGCCGCGCCGGCGCAGCAGTTTTAGCAGCCTTTGAGTGTCTATTGCCATTGTATGTTCCCCCAGTCGGCCAGAGTATCGCGCACGAAGCACGCCAGCAGCCGCGCGGTCTCGCGCAGCGTGTTCAGGTTGAGCGTCTCCACGGTGGTGTGCATGTACTTGAGCGGCAGCTCAAGCAGCAGCGTGGGTATGCCCTCGCGCGCGACCTGAGTGGCGGCGGCATCGGTCGACGTCACGCCGCCGCACACGCTCTCGAGCACCTTTATGCCATTGCGGCGGGCGGTGTCCATCATGCGCGCGTGCATCATCGGGTGAATGTTGGGGCCTATCGACATGACGACGCTGTCCAGCGGGTATATCTCCTGCGGACGGCAGTCGGGCATCGTGCCGTGGGTCACGTCTATGGCTATGGCCAGATCGGGCGCGAGCCTATGCGCCGCGGTCTGCGCGCCGCGCGAGCCGACCTCCTCCTGCGCCGCGGCCACAAAGCACACTTCACCGGCGAGCTTTACGTCGCCCAGCAGCCGCGCCGCCTCGCACATGACCGCCACGCATGCGCGGTCGTCCATGGTCTTGGCGGCCAGGTTGTCGCCCGCAAGCTCGGTCAGCGGCCCGCTGAGCGTCACCAGATCGCCCACGCGCACCAATTCGCGCACGCGCGCGGCGTCCATGCCCAGATCGATATACATGTCCTTGAGTTCGAGGTTCTTCTTGCGGTCGGCCGCGGTCAGCAGGTGCGGGGGCTTGGCGCCTATCACGCCGGTAATCGCCGCGCCGCCGCCCGCGTACACATGCACGCGCGACCCGGGCAGTATGCGCGGATCGACGCCGCCCATGCGCGTAAAGCGCAGCGCGCCGTCCTCAAGTATCTCGGTGACGATGAGTCCTATCTCATCCAGATGTGCGGTGACCATTATGCGCGGCGCGCCCTCGCCCAGGCATGCGGTGGCATTGGACATCGCGTCTATGTCAGTGCGCGCGCCCAGCGCCTCCATCTCCCGGCAGAACAGCTGCGCCACTTCACGCTCGTAGCCCGGCAGGCCCGGCGCGGCGGCCATCTCGCCTATGAAGCTCTTGAGTTCCAAATCAATCCCTCCCATACAGGATGCTATCATTATATCACAAGCGCGCGTCCGTTGCCAGTAGTTACACCGGCGCAATGCGCAAAACTGCGGTAAACCTGCGCAGTCGCCGGGCGCGCGGGCATGTTGGCGCGGTCGCTCAGCCCATGCCGGCATTCCGCCATGAGTCCGCCGCCGCGCGGGCGATTGCGCGGCGAACGCGACAGGCGTCGCGGCCCGAACCTCCGCCGCCGAATCCCGGCATTTGCGCGACTGGCGAGATAGCTGCAGCATCGCCACAGCGCGGCATGCAAACCTCACATCAGGCTGTCAAAAGCGGCGCCATCGGCATGCGCTCACAAATTGCAGCAGAGCCGCCACGCCAATCGTGCAGCGTTCACGCCTTGCTTGACGCCCGACCGCTATCTGAGCGGCGTAATAATCACAGTCTTGATCTCGAACGGCGTGAACTCCAGCTCTATCGCCTCGCCGTCGATCGTCAGCGGCGCAGTCACGCGCTCCAACAGGTCGCATACGCTGGCCGATTCCGCTTCAAAGCCAGTGCGCAGTCGCGCCGTGCAGCTCGCGCCCAAACACTCGTACATGCGCAGCACTATGTCCTGCGAATCCTCGGCGAGCTTGACGGTCTCCAGCACCACATTGCGCGCGTCTACCCAGCACAGCGGTCCAAACGTCGGCCCCTGCGCCAGCTCCGGCGGCTGATGGAACGCGCACGCCTGGCGCGTCACATCCACAATGTCGCCCGCATGCGGGTAGAGCGCGTACCTCAACTCGCATCCAGCCGCATCGCCATCGTCCCGCGCGCGCAGCAGGCTCACGCTGAGCGCATTGTCCAGACAGCCGTATCCATATCCGCCGTCCAGCATCAGCGCCGCGCCCCGGCCGACCTGACTCAGATCCGCCCAGTTCAGCGCGCTCACCTCGGCCTGTTCGCGCGGCGTATTGCGGTGCGTCGGGCGCTCCACGCTGCCAAACGGCGCATCGCACCTGAATTTGCCCGCGCTCACGTTCAGCGGGAACTCCGCCCGCAGCAGCCGCCCCGATTCGCGCCAGTACACCCGCGTTATGAAGTCCACCCGCGCCGAACCCGCAGTGATTTCGACGGTCTGCTCCAGCTTCGACTCGCCAAAGCTGTACTCGGCCACGCGCCGGCATACCGCGCCGTCCACCTCGCCCCGCGCGCTGATCTGCGCAAACGCGCCCACGCGCCGCGGCGCATCCGCATCCAGTTCACCGTCGTCCACCGCGTATACGCTCAACTGGTTGCCCGCGCCGCGCAGCACCTCCCAGTCCTGACGCAGGTCGTACACGCTGGCCAGCCTCCCGCGCTCGTCGAACCTGAGCCGCAGCCGGTCGTTGGCCAGCATGCGCTCATCCGCGGTGCGCTCGGGCAGTTCGACCCGCCGCGCGCCAATCGTGGACGACGCGCTCATAGGCGGCAACGACACGCGCAGCCCCGCGTCTGAGTCGCCGTCCGCAGTGCCCGGCAGCCACATATCCATGGTCCACGCATGCGGATTGAGCACCACGTCAAGCCCGCGCTCACCGCTCCAGCAGCGCTCAATCAGCGCCCCAAGCCCGGCCAGCAGCGATTCATACTCGCGCCGCCGTGCTTCACCGCCGGACGCGCCGCACGCCTGCCACGTCAGCAGCCGCTGCCACAGCTCGCTCAACTCGGCGCGCGGATACTCCGCGCCGCGCAGCTGCATCGCCGTGAGCACCAGTTCGGCCAGTCTAAGCGCGCCTTCCAGCCGCCGATTCAGCCTCTGCGCGCGCACGTCCGCCGTCAACTCGCCCGCAGCCCCGCCGCAGTTCAACTCGCCGCTCCACCAGGGCAGCTCGACCCGGCTGCGCCGCAACCTCTCAAAAAAGTCCATCGCGCGCTCGCAGCGCACCGGCGGCAGTCCGCGCAGATCGCCCATGCGCGCAAGGCGCTCCATCTGCGCGACGCCCGGGCCGGCGCCATCTGCACCATAGAGCATCAGCGCGCCCTCGGTCAGCCCCAGCTCGCCACACCCGCGCTCCGCAGCGCACACGTCGCCCGGCAACACGTCGCCGCGCGCCATCGCCGGCACATGCGCCAGCACGCGCGAGCCGTCCTGGCCCTGCAGCCAGAAGCTCGTATGCGGGAACTCCCAGCGCTCCGGCCGCGCCGCGCGACCGCACAGTATGTACTGTATGCCGCTGCGCCGCATCAACTGCGGCATCTGCGCACAGCAGCCGGGACTGTTCAGCAGCCACACCGCGTTCACATCCAGCGCAAAATTGCGCGCGTAAAAGCGCTTGCCGTAGAGTATCTGGCGGACTATGGCCTCGCCGCCGGTCATGCGCATATCCGGTTCGGCCCACAGCGCGCCCTGTATCTCCCAGCGGCCCTGGCTGACGCGCTCGCGCATGCGCTCAAACAGTTCCGGCTCGTTCCGCATGAGCCAGTCGTACAGCTGCGCCTGACCCGCGCCGGTTACATAGCCGTCCCAGCCGTCCATCAGCTGCAATGCGCCCGCGGCCATGCGCGCAAACTGCCGCGCCGCACTGTCCAACTGCGCCATGCGCGCCGGAGCGACCCGCACGCACCCCACCGCCGACAGCATGAACCCGTAATCGCCGCTCACGCGCTCGAGCTCGGGCCTGAGCGCATATATCGCCGCCAGCGCGCGCTCCTCGTTCAGATCGGTCAGCACGCCCAGCGCGCGCTGCAACGCCCGTGCGATCATATCGTGCCGCGCGCCTTCGCCCCGCGCCTGCGCGAGCTCCATTATCACTTCCATGTCGTAATAGAGCTGGCGCAGGTTGGGCTGTTCGGCGCACAGCTCTGCAACAGGCCGCGCCGGGTCGCACTGGCAGGGCATGTCCGGCGTCAGCTCCGCGCGCAGCCACAGCTCGACTTCGCCCTGCGCCGCATCCTCGTCCAGCGCCAGCACGCCGTCCTCCAGCCCTGAGCCGGCGCGCAATCCGCACAGCGGCCTGCCCGCGCCGTCCACCGCCAGCATCCCGCCCGCAACATTCAGTCGCACCGCCAACCGCACGCCGGCAGGCTGGTTGCCGGCCGCTCCATGCACTCGCAGCCACGCGTGACACAGCTCGCCGCGCGCCCATGACCCGCCGGGCTCAGGCACGACCTTCTGGCCACTCGTGCGCGCATCAAACGGCACGGGCGCTTCGAACAGCCATGCTTCGCACTCCAGCGGCGCGACCGGCGCATATGCGCAGACCCTTACCTCGTCCAGTCGCCGGCGCGCGCGGCGCAATACATAATCCAGTTCTCTCATGGGACACCCCCTGTGCAAGGCGCGCACCGCCCCGTCCACGCCGCGCGCACTGATTATCGCCTAGTCTACACCAAAGCTATGGTTTTTTCTGGTCATGCCGACGTAAAAGCCGCAAATGTTGACAGCCGGCAGCAGCGCATTTGACATAAAGCCGCCATTCGCGCCACCATTCCACCCGCCAGGCGAGCCATACCGCCATTGCGCCGCCCGCGCCGTGGCAAGCATGACCGGGCGCATCAGGGTGCGTTGAGTCCCGCACGCCTATATTATAGAAGTTGTTCGCGCGTTGGCGCCGGTACTCTTCAGCCGGCGCACCACCGCCAGCGCACGCCATCGCATGCGCAACGTCGACGCTCTCAGCGTTTACATCTGCGCAATGCCAGCGCTCTCAGCGTTTACATCTGCGCAATGCCAACGCTCTCACCATTTACATCGTTGGGCAGCCGCCGGACCCCGCGCAAGCCATGCTGACCAGCCCGCCGCCGTCAGTCGCATTCCCGAACTCGCATGCGCCAATCGCTCGCGCATCCCGCCATCCGCCGGCGCATGACCGCACGCCCAACGCGCCCCATAAAGGCCCGCGCTTTGGCTGGCCTCTGCCAGCGTTCAATCGCTGCGCGCACATCCGTGCCGCAGGCCCGCGCCCAATCGCCGTCAACGCACACAGCCGGCCGCCAGCCAGGCGAATTATGGCGCAGATGCCCACCGACAATCGCTACAAAGCCCGCGCGGCGACACAAATTTGCCGCGCGCCGCACTTGACGCGGGTTTCAAAGCGTGATAAACTTAACTTGATTATATTGCACTAATTTGAAGATTGGAGGCGCTCGCTATGCCCGACCGGGTTGACACTCTATACATCGTCGTGCCGTGCTACAACGAGCAGGCCGTGCTGCCCGAGACCACCCGCCGGCTCAGCGCCAAGCTCCATGCGCTAATCGACGCCCGCCGCGTGAGCCCCGACAGCCGCGTGCTCTACGTCGACGACGGCTCCCGCGACGAGACCTGGAACATCATTGAACATGCACACGCGGAGGATCCGCTGTTCTGCGGCGCCAAGCTCAGCCGCAACCGCGGCCATCAGAACGCGCTGCTGGCTGGCCTTATGACCGCCCGCGAACGCGCCGACATGGTCGTGTCCATGGACGCCGACCTCCAGGACGACATAGACGTCGTGGACCAGTTCCTCGACGAATACTACTCCGGCCACGATATCGTCTACGGCGTGCGGTCATCGCGCGCTTCGGACACCGCGTTCAAGCGGCTGACCGGCGAAGGCTTTTACAAGCTGATGGCGCTGCTGGGCGTCGAGCTGGTGTTCAACCATGCCGAGTACCGCCTGATGAGCCGTCGCGCACTTGAGGCGCTCGAAGGTTATACCGAGATCAATCTGTTCCTGCGCGGCATCGTGCCGCTGATAGGCTTCCCGTCCGCGATAGTCACATATGAACGCGCCGAGCGCTTTGCCGGCGAGACCAAGTACCCGCTCAAGAAGATGATTGCGTTTGCGGTCGAGGGCATAACCTCGTTCAGCGTAAAGCCGCTGCGACTTATAGGCTGGCTGGGCGCGCTGATTATGCTGTTGAGCATAATCGCGCTGATCGTCTGGCTGTGCGCAGGCGGCGGCACGGCGCTGATCGCGTGTTCTGTCTGGCTGGCGTGCGGCGTACAATTAGTATGCGCCGGCGTCGTCGGCGAGTACATAGGCAAGATATATTCGGAAGTCAAACGCCGCCCACGCTATTTCATCGAAAAGCTCGTCGAATGACCGCTGCGTTCCCGGTGTGTTAAAACGCAGATATATATTGCGCATGTGCGTCATTTTAACGTGACAGAGTCTGGTTGGCATGGTAAAATATAGTGTGCTACCGGTTGCGCCGGCAGCATATACATCGCCAACGGAAAAGGAGGGGGCGCAATGGCCGATGCGTACCAGACGCTGGGCATCGCTCCGGGCGCTACGGTGGAGGAGATAAAATCCGCCTATCGCGCGCTGGCCCGCCAATGGCATCCCGATCGCTTCCCCGAAGGCCCGGAGCGCATCCAGGCCGAGGGTAAAATGATAAAGCTCAACCACGCATACGAAGAGGCGCTCAAGCACAGCATGACGCTGCGCCCGCCGCAGTCCGCAACCGCGCCCGGCGCGACCGCTGGTCGCGAGCAGGAGGAACTGCTCAGCGACGTCAGATCGCTCATGGCGCTGGGACAGCTGGAAAATGCACGCCGTGCGCTTATGCGCGCCGAGGGCCGGGGCGCCGAGTGGAATTACCTGTTCGGCGCAATACTGATGCGCATGGGGGATTACGACCGCGCGAGCGTGTACTTTGGCGTATCGACGCGCATGAGCCCCGACAGCGCCCAGTACCGTGCCGCGCTGCGCAGCGCTGAATCGCTGCGCGACCGCTGCCGCAAGACTACCTGGCAGCAGTGCGTGGCCAATATCATCAATTCGCTGAGAAAAAACCGGCCGGCCGCGCGCACTTTCGCCGCCAAGTGAGCGCGGGCAACGCGCGTCGCAATGGGCGCAGGCCCCGCAGCGACGACTAGCGGCAAGCGGCGGATCCATAAACCGCGCGGTTTCACAATAGCAGGGATGTCAGCGTGTCGCACTTATGCGGCGCGCGTTTTTGTTTTTGGACTGAACGCAATGCGGGCCGGGCCCGGAAGCCATGCGCGCGGCGCGTCCGGCCAGGCGAGCAGTGCTCCGCCTTTGATTCGCCAAATTAAAACTCCAATTGTTGCATCCAAATCAACCTTTGCCACGTCTAACAGTATATGGCAGAAATTTGGCGCCCTATGGGGAAAACGGGCGCGGCCAATGGAGGGGAGTATAATCATGACGACGCATTTGAGGCGCATACGGCGCGCGGCATGCGCCATGCTCGCGCTGTTGCTGGCGCTGGGCACGGTGCCGGCGCTGGCCAATGAAGCCGCAACCGGTCTGATTGCGCCGGTAACCTCGGGCAGACTGGTCTCGGAAAGCATGTTCATAGTCAACTCGACCGGCACGCATGTGGTCACTCCGGCCGCGCTGAACGTGCGCACCGGCCCCAACGACTACTACCCGGTGTGCGACATAATTCACCGCGGCGACAAGGTACAGGTCGTGGCGATACTGGGCACGTTTTGCCGGATAGTGTCCACGACCGGCGTGTACGGCTACGTATCGCGCCAGTACCTGGACCCGATAGGCGCGGCCACGCCCACGCCCACCGCCGCGCCCACAGGCCGCCAGGTTTACCGCGTGACCGCTTCGGCGCTGAACGTGCGCACCGGCCCCAGCACCGGTTACAGCGTGCTGACGCTGATTTACAACGGCGATGAGATATACAAGCTCGCCGACGTCAACGCGAGCTGGATGCGCATACAGCTGCGCGACGGGCGCATCGGCTACATTATGAACACCTACGCGACCTACGTGCGCACCGAGGGCGGCGCAGTCCCGACACAGCGTCCGACCGCTACGCCGACTGTCCGGCCCACATCCCGGCCCACCGCCACGCCCACGCCTCCGCCCATACCCACGACCGGCCTGGGCCCGGGCGATATCTACGTGACCACCGCCAACGTCAACCTGCGCAGCGGCCCCTCGACCGGATACGCCAGCAAGCGCGTGCTGTCCAACGGCACCTACGTCACGCTGTACAGCAAGTATTCCAACTCCTGGTACTACATCCGCACGACCGACGGCATATACGGCTACATGAGCAGCCAGTACCTGCGCTACGTTAAGACGGTGACATCAACGCCGCAGCCCACTTCGGGCATAGTCGATACCTCCGAGCAGATCTATTCCTACCAGCAGATGCTCGAGGACATAAACGCGCTCTACAACCGCTATCCCAGCCAGGTCACCCGCCGCGTCGCTATCGGCGACACGATGTGGAGCCAGCAGATACCCGCCGTGTGCATAGGCAATGTCAATGCCAGCAGGGCGCTGCTGATCGACGGCGGCATACACGGCCGCGAATACATGTCCACGCTGCTCATAATGCGGCAGATGGAGTACCTGCTCGACAACCAGAACTCCTACTACGACGGCCACCGCATAGGCGACATGCTCGAGGAATGCTGCATATGGTTCGTGCCCATGATAAACCCGGACGGCGTGCGCATATCGCAGACCGGTCTGGCGGGCCTGAGCAATACCCAGAAGAACAACCTCATCGCCATGAACGGCGGCAGCACCTACTTCACGCGCTGGAAGGCCAACGGCTACGGCGTCGACCTGAACCGCAACTTCGACGCGGGCTGGGTCTATCAGGGCAAGCCGTCGGGCTCGGAGTACTCGGGCGCCTGGGCAAATTCGGAATCCGAGACCCAGGCCATGGTCAACTTCGTCAAGAACCACACCAACATAAAGGCCAGCATCAACTACCACACGACCGGCAACTGCATCTACTGGCACTACGGCCAGACCGGCGCCGCCAAGACCCGCGACAAGAAGATCGCCGACAAGCTGTCGCAGCTGACCGGCTATTACCTGCGCGATGAGAACTATTCCGGCAAGGGCGGCGGGTTCATGGACTGGATGATCGCCTCGCGCGGACTGCCCTCTTTCACGCTGGAGCTGGGCCCCGGCAGCGAGAACGCCCCGCAGAGCATCGCCCGCTTCAATGCGATCTGGAGCGCCAATCGCAATGTGCCCGCGTTCATGCTGGCGTACATCATCGACAACCTGTAACATGCCGCCGCGCTGACGACACTGCCCGGCTGTGCACGGTTGAATGATCCGACCCCCACCCGCGATTGCGCTGAAACAGCGCGCTGCGGACGGGGGTCTTGCTTTGCCCGCGCGCAGGGCCATGGCCGGAAATGATGCGCGGTCTTGCGCGTGCGCACAGCTCTAGCGATGCCGTTACAGCAGCTTTGTTGGCAGCGTTGCATCAGGCATAATGATACCGACATTGCCACGCAGCTTTGCACGCCGCACTTATGGCAGCGCAGTTTTGCACGTCCACGTAGTTCTACAAACTGCTTTAGTCCAAGTGCTTGCACCGGCCAGGCGCAAGGTCTCGCACGTCCGCGCAGCTCTAAAAAGGCACGAAATCATATGTCCGTGTCATGGCCGAAGCGCCAGATGCTATCGCCACAGCGTCTGTCCACGGCCTTATACAATTCGCGGCAGCCATGCGGCATATGAGCGCCGGCCCAGCTCCGCCGACTTATGGCCGCAGGAGTTCGCGTCGCCCCGCTTTGAGCCCCACGCATACGACTGTGAGACGCCATCCCATCGTCGCTATCTGTCGCAACTACCCCTGCCCCAAGCCGCAAACGCTTGACTCTGCGCTTGCTGCCGCGGCCTTCGGAGCAGTTGCTTCGGCTCGTCCCGCGCCCGCCACTCCGCAAAATGTCCCGCGCCCGCTTGCCAAATACATCCGCGCAGTGTACAATATCGTTAATGGATTATGCGCAGTTCACAACTGTTAAGGGAGGCGCTAAAATGCTCAACAACCGCCAGGACTTCCACACCCGGCGCGATTTCGAGAACCCGGCCGTATTCTCGATAAACCGCGTTGAACCGCACACGCGCTGGGGCGCATACGCGTCCGAGGCCGATGCCGCCGGCTGCACGCCCGGCAGCTCCCGCTACATGCTCTCGCTGAACGGCGCGTACCGCTTCCGGCTGTACGACTCGCCTGAGGCCGTGGACGACTTCTACCGCGAGGACTACGACGATGCGGCGTTTTGCGACATAACCGTGCCCTCCAACTGGGAGGTCGAGGGCCATGGCGAACCGATATACACAAACGTGACCTACCCATTCCAGAGCGACGAACTGGGGCACGCGCTCATCGAGGCCGAGTCGGGCAAGCCGCCCGTGCCCAATCCGCCGCTGATACCGCGCGCCAATCCCACCGGCTGCTATCGCCGCGCGTTCGATGTGCCGGAGCACTTCGCCGGGCGACGGGTGTTCGTGCGCTTTGAGGGCGTGGAGACCGCGTACTATCTCTGGATAAACGGTCAGCCCGCCGGCTTTGCCAAGGACAGCAAGCTGCCCTCCGAGTTCGACATAACCGAGCTGGTGCGCCCCGGCAAAAACCTGATGGCGCTCGAAGTGCTGAGGTTCGCCGACAGCACATATATGGAGGATCAGGACTACTGGTACCTGTCGGGCATATACCGCGACGCATGGCTGATATCCAAGCCCGAGTCGCACATATTCGACATAAAGGCGAACGTCGATGCCGATCCGGTATTGCGAATCGGCCGCGCCGAGTGCGACGTGCGCGTCAGCCGCGTGCCCGGTTACGCCGACAACAGCGTCAGGGTCCGGTTGTACGATGCCGCGGGCAAGCTGGTGGCTCAGGGCGAATCGCGCGTGCGGCGCTCGGCCGAGTATCGCACCGACCGCAACCCCTCGGCCGCGACCGCGCGCGTGACGCTGGAAGTGATCGACGCCGCGCTGTGGACGCCCGAAACCCCCGCGCTGTATTCGCTGACCGCCACGCTCGTCGCCCCCGACGGACGCGAGCTCGATTTCGAGAGCTGCCGCATAGGCTTTAAGCGCGTCGATATCGCCAGCGGCATACTGCGCCTGAACGGCCGGCGGCTGGTGCTCTACGGCGTCAACCGGCATGAGCACTGCCTCGAGCACGGCCGCGCGGTGCCGCTTGAACACCTCAGGCGCGAACTGCTCGAGATGAAGCGCATGAACATCAACGCGATACGCACCTGCCACTACCCCGACAGTCCACGGTTCTACGACTTGTGCGACGAGATCGGACTGCTGGTCATATGCGAATGCGACCTGGAGACTCACGGCGTCGCGGGCCAGCTGTCGCATGACCCGGCGTACGCGCCCGCATACGTAGACCGCGCGATGCGCATGGCCGTCAACTACAAGAACCACGCCTGCATCTACTCCTGGTCGCTGGGCAACGAGAGTGGCTGCGGCGCCAATCACGCCGCTATGTACGGCTTCATCAAGGAATACGATCCCACCCGCCTGTGCCAGTACGAGGCCGGCGTGCCCGGCCCCAATCAGAGCGACATACGCGGCAACATGTACGCCACTTATGAGAACATACTGCGCATGCTGGCCGATCCGTACGACGACCGCCCGATAGTGCTGGTCGAATACCTGTACCAGATACGCTCAAGCGGCGGCGGCATGGCGCGCTTTGACGAGCTGGTCAATACCTATCCCCGGTTCCAGGGCGGGTTCATCTGGGACTGGCAGGACAAGTGCCTTACGGCTACCGCGCCCGATGGCTCTCACTACGCGGGCTACGGCGGCGACTTCGGCGAGAGCTTCGTCGAGGACAACCTCAAGACCGGCGCGCCGCCGTTCATGACCAACAACGGCATAGTGCTGGCCGACCTGACCTGGAAGCCGGTCGCATACGAAGTCAAGGAGGCATACGCGCCGGTGCGCATAGTGCGGCCGCCGCGCTCAAGCGGCTGGCAAACCGCGCAGCCGTTTGAGCGGTATCTGGTCATAAACCGCTGCCTGACGCGCCACCTGCACGAGTACGCCGCCACGGCCTACCTGCGCGAGGACGGCGTGATAGTGGCCGAACAGCCGTTTGACCTGCCCGAGCTGGCGCCGCTTGCCAGCACCGAGGTCGAGTTCAGTTTCGACCACGAGCGCAAACCCGGCTGCGAGTACGGCCTGGAGATAAGCATCCGTGACCGCACCGACGGCTACGAGGTGGCCCGCCCGGCGTTCGCGCTGGAGAGCGGCCTGACCCGCATCGTCGATAAGACGGCCGCTTCGCCCGCCGGCGCGCAGCCCGCCGCGCTGAACGTGCGCCGCGAAGGCGCCGCGGTTGCGGTGAGCGGCGACGGCTATGGCACGCGCTTTGAGGTGAACTTCGACTCAGCCACAGGCGCGCTCACCGGATACCGCTATGGCGACGTCGATTACCTGGCGGGCGGGCTGCCGTGCTTTGACCGGCCGTACACCGGGCTGGACGCCGACAAGGGCTGGGGCTGGTACGACACCTACGCCAAGCTGCGCGGCGCAAAGCTCACGCTCCAGCGCTTTGACGTGCTGGCGGCGGATTATGGCGTGGTCGTGGACGTCGACTACGCGCTGGAAGGCGTCGCGGTCAGCAACGCCTCGATTCGATACACAGTATGGCCGTGCGGCACGCTGCGCGTGGACTTCCGTGCCCACATCGACAAGTCGGTGGGCGGCGTACCGCGCGCGGGCATCGAGTTCACCGTGCCGGCGGGCTTTGAGGACCTGCGCTACTTCGCGCATGGCCCCAACCAGAGCTATTCCGACATGATGATGGCAGGCGCGCCGGGCGTGTACGACTCGACCGTCGAGGCGCAGCACTTCCCGTTCAACCCGCCCAGCGAGTGCGGCGGTCACGAGGACGCGCGCTGGCTGGCGCTGAGCCGTGCCGATGGCCGGACGCTGCGCGTGCGCGGGCTGAGCCGGTTCCACTTCGACGCGCACCACAACACGGTGGCCGACTACCAGCGCGCACGCCACGAACACGAGTTGAAGCGCCGCCCCGAGACATACCTGCACATAGACGCCGCGCACGAGGGCATAGGCTCCAACATGGCCTGGTCCACGGCAATCGACAGCCGCGCATGGCTGTCGGGCGGCGATTTCGCGGTGAGCTTCACACTGGCCGCCGAATGACGGCTGGCCCAGCGGCAACGACTTCACGGGCGAGGCGGCGAGCGTCTCGCCCATTGCCGCGCAGTCGCACTGTCAGTGAAATCGACCCGCCCAATCAACTGCGGCGCACCGTCCGACCGCATGGACCATTTAGGAGGATATAGATGAAAGAGATCGGCATAGGCGTGATCGGCTGGGGATTTATGGGCCGCACGCACACGTTTGCGATTAAGACGATGCCGCTGCACTACGATTTGGACTTCAAGCCGCGCCTGGTGGGCGTGTGCTCGCGCCGGCTCGAACAGGCGCAGCGCGCCTGCGACGAACAGGGTTTTTCGTTCGCGACCGACGACTACCGCCGGCTGCTGGCCGACCCGGCGATAGACGTCGTATCGATTTGCACGCCCAACGCGCTGCACAAGCAGATGGCGCTGGACGCAATAGCCGCCGGCAAGCACGTATACATAGACAAGCCCGTCTCGACCGACTACGCCGGCGCGCGCTGCATAGCCGACGCCGCCCGCGCCGCCGGTGTAAAGGGCCAGGTCGCGCTGAATAATCGCTTCTTCCCCGCCACGATGAAGGCGCATGAGCTGATTACATCGGGCAGGCTTGGGCGCGTGACGTCGTTTACCGCCGAATACCTGCACTCGGGCTCGGTCGACCCGGAGCGCCCGGTAGGCTGGAAGCAGCGCGCGGACGTATGCGGCGGCGGCGTACTGCTCGACCTGGGCAGCCATGCGCTCGACCTGGTGATGTGGATGTGCGGCGAGGTGCGCGACATAAACTGCGTCACGCAGACGCTCTACCCCTCCCGCCCCACGCCCGAAGGCGGTCGCACCTCGGCGCTCGGCGATGACCGCGCGCTGATGATGCTGCGCCTGAAGAGCGGCGCGGTCGGCACCGTGGACGCCTCCAAGATAGCCACCGGCACCGACGATGAACTGAACCTGAGCATATACCTGACCGGCGGCGCGATACGCTACTCCAGCCTGACCGGCGATTACCTGGACGTGTACGACTGCGCCTCGGCCGCAGGCGGGTTCACGCATGTGCACTGCGGCGGGCGCTATCCCGCGCCGGGCGGCAGCTTCGTGCCCGCCAAGAACGCCATCGGCTGGATACGCGGCCATGTGCACTCGTACTACACGTTCCTGGACGCGGTGGCCCATGACGGCCCGTGCAGCCCGTCGCTGGACGAAGGCGCATACCTGCAACTGGTCATGGAAAAGGCGTACCAAAGCGCCGCGGAGGGAGGCTGGATCGGCGTATGAGCGCGCTGCTGGAACATCTGGATGAGATAATGGTATCGCTCCGGCCGCGCAGCGAGTTCCGCCCGCTGCCGCCCGCATCCGACCGCGAGGCCTGGTCCGCCGTGCGCCAGAAGACCGCCGCTACCGCGATTGGGCGCGCCGAAAAGTACGTGGGCTTTGCCTGGCCGGTCATATACGCCACCGACATAATGCTGGCCGCGACCGGCGGCGATGCGCGCGCGTTTGCGAGCAAGTACAACTACCGGCGCACGGCGCTGAGCGCGTTGGCGCTGGCCGAGGCGCTCGAGGGCAAGGGCCGCTTTCTGGGCGACATAATCAACCTGTGCGTCATGATCTGCGAGGAGACCGCCTGGACATTGCCCGAGAACCTGACCCGCCCCGACGGCACGCGCGACTGCATGGCCGACATAGAGCGCCCCACACTCGATATAGGCGCGGCGCGCACCGGCGCGCTGCTGGCGACCGCGCTCTACCTGCACCGCGACAAGTTCCGCGAGGCGTCGCCGCTGATATCGGTGCGCGTTGAGCGCGAGATTACGCTTCGGGTAATCGACCCGTTTCTGAACGCGGCGCAGCTCAACTACGTGCGCGGCGGCGAGGCCATGACCGCCGAGGGCATAAAGGAGTGCCTGGTCGCGCTGCTGCTGACCGAGCGCGAGGACCGCTACCGCTGGGGCGGCGTCAAGCGCGCTATGAAGCTGCTGGACGCGTGCCTGGACGCGCTGCCCGGCGACGGCGGCATACCCGGCGACATGGGCGCGTTCGAGGCGGTGGCGGGTTGCCTTATGGAGGCGCTGGCGCTGATTAACGAGGCCTCCGGCGGCAATACCAGCTTCTTTACGATATCCGCACTGCGGTGCATGGGCGAGTACATCGTGGGCAACCACATCGACCTGGATTACTTCAACTGCCCGGGCGACTGCCCCGCGCACCTCAGGCTGGACGCGGGCCTGGCATACAGGTGCGGCGAGCTGATCTGCTCGGATGAGCTGTGTTCGCTGGGCGCGTACCTGCTCAGCCTCAGCGACGAGGGCGTGTCGGCCGCGGCCACGCTGCTGCGCGGCGCGCGCACCGCGCTGGGCGAGAGCGCGATGCTGCGCCATGACGCCCGGCCGCCAATGCCCATGGACTACTACCTGCGCAGCGAGGCGCTGCTGTGCGCGCGCGAGCGCACCGGGTCGTCGAGCGGCTTCTTTGTGAGCCTGTGCGGCGGCGCGAACCTGCCCGGCAGTCACGCCGACTCGGGCAATATGGCGCTGTACTGCGACGGCGAGCCGGTGCTGCCCGACCTGGGCGAGATAGAGTACGCCCGCGCGCTCAACCCCGACGAGCGCGCCGCGCTGTGGGAGACCCAGTCGCAGTATCACAACCTGCCGGTCATAAACAATCAGCCCCAGTCGATGGGCGCACAGTTCCAGGCGATAGAGCCGATCTGGGAGCTGGCCCCCGAGCGCTCGCGCGCGACGCTGGACATAAGCCGCGCCTACCCCGACGAGGCCGGCGTGCTGACCTGGCAGCGCACCGTGGCGCTGATGCGCAATGAGCGCCCGTGCGTGCGGCTATGGGAGATCGCCGAGTTCAAGGGCGATTCAAACGATATCGAATACAACTTCATAACGACGCACCGCCCCTACCTGGGCAGAAACAGCGTGGAGCTGGGCAACGTGGTCATGTCCTGGGAGACCGAGGGCAAGCTCGAATGCGACGTGCAGGAGCTGCCGCCGCGCCAGTCCAGCGCCTACGACCCCGAGGGGCTGTATGGCAAATGGCTGCTCACGCTGTGCGGGCGCACGCTGTTCCGCATGGTGCTCACGCAGCGCGCCGCGCCACGGCGGTTCGACGTGTGCTTCACGTTCACGCGCAAGTCAAACGCATAATTGGCGGCGCTGCCTGATCGCGCCGTCCCCACCTGCACGACCCACAAAGGAGGTCTCCCAACATGAATGGCAGCTGTGAATGGTTCATACCCGATTGCTACTGGCCCGAGATCACGACGCCCGGCCACTACGTGAGCCACGAGGCGATCTGCGTGCTCAACACGACGGACGCCGACGCCGACATAAGCATCACGCTCTACTTCGAGGACGCCGAGCCGCGCGGCGGCTTTAAGGCCGTCTGCCCCGCGCGCCGCACGCACCACATCCGGCTGGACAAGCTGACCGACGCCGCGGGCAAGCACATACCGATGGGCGTGCCCTACGCGATAGCGCTCAGCAGCAGCGCGCCGGTGTACGCGCAGTACTCGCGCCTGGACACCACGCAGAGCAACATGTCGCTGATGACGACGATCGCCGCGCGCTGAAGCATCGCCGCACCCGGACGGAGGTCAGCATGCCCGACAACAGCATAACCAAGGCGTGGGACGAGTGGTCCGACGCATACTATGACCGAATATACAAAAACGGCGACGTCGCGCGGCTGAAGGCCGACCCGTGGTGGGCCTTCCCCACGCCGGTTCGGGCCATGCTCCGGGCCGGATGCGGCTCGCTCGAGGGTGCGCGCGTGCTGACGCCCTCCAGCGGCGACAATGGCGCAGCGTTTGCGTTCCACCTGCTGGGCGCGCGTCACATCCGCGGACATATCCCCTCGCCAGCTCCACAACGCCCGTTTAATCGCCGACGCGAATGGCTGGGATATCGAGTTCATCTGCGCCGACAGCATGACTTTGGAGGGCATACCGGACGGCGCGTTCGACCTGGTATACACCTCAAACGGCGTGCACACGTGGATATGGGATCTGAGCGCGATGTACCGCAGCTTTGCGCGCGTGCTCCGGCCCGGCGGGCGCTACATAATGTTCGACACGCATCCGTTCAACCGCCCGTTCGACGATTCGACCGCCGAGATACGGCTGTGCAGGGACTACGACGACACTGCGGACAACAATTGGCGCGTGATGGACATATTCAACGCGCTGAGCGAGCAGGGCTTTGACGTGCAGCGCATCGAGGAGTTTCACGCCGAGCGCGGCGCTCACGACCTGTGGTTTTACCGCACGCTGGAAGAGGCCCGGCAGGACGGCGAGCGCATGTTCGATGCAAGTTACAACCCCTGGGCGCGCCTGCCGGCGTGGCTGGGGCTGTCGGCGCAAAAGCGAATATGACAGCATGGCCGCGAACGCACAGTCCGCGGCCATTTATCATATGCATAAAAATGCGCCCCGTCCGTGATCAGTGGACGGGGCGCACGTCGCTTTGCTAGCTAAGCGGCGCTTATTATGGAATCAATCAGTCGTTGGCAGCCATGCGCTTGTAGCTCTCCAGACGGCGCGCGGCATCCTGCTCGGACTGCGCAAACAGCTTCTGAGCAGCCTCGGGGAACATCTTGGCCAGCGACGCATAGCGCGTCTCGCCCGCCAGGAACTCCTGATAGTTGCCGGTCGGATCCTTGGAATCCAGCGTCATCGGGTTCTTGCCCTGCGCAGCCAGATCCGGGTTGTAGCGGTACAGCGGCCAGTAGCCCGCCTGCACGGCCTTCTTGATCTCGGCCTGAGCATTGCCCATGCCCACCTTGATGCCGTGGTTGATGCACGGCGCGTAGGCGATTATCAGCGACGGGCCATGATAGGCTTCCGCCTCGTTGACGGCCTTGAGCAGCTGTGCCGGGTCGGCGCCCATAGCGACGGTGGCCACGTACACATAGCCATAGCTCATGGCCATCATGCCCAGATCCTTCTTCTTGGTGCGCTTGCCGGCCGCCGCGAACTTCGCAACCGAGCCGGTAGGCGTCGACTTGGACGACTGTCCGCCGGTGTTGGAGTAAACCTCGGTATCAACTACCAGCACGTTTACATCCTCGCCCTGCGCCAGCACGTGATCCAGTCCGCCGTAGCCGATGTCGTATGCCCAGCCGTCGCCGCCGAAGATCCAGATGGACTTCTTGGTCAGCAGGTCGGCGTTGGCTATGACTTCCTTGGCCAGCTTGCACGCGTCGCAGTTGCACTCCTTGCCCTCATAGGGGGTGCCGGTCAGGTCGATGCCGTCCTTGCAGGCCGCCAGCAGCTTGGCGCCGGCTTCCTTGGAGCCTTCAGCATCGTCCATCTTCTCGAGCCACTCGGCGCCCGCGGCCTTGATGTCAGGCTGCGCCCACTCGACGGCGATCAGCGCCTTGACAGTCTCGGCGAGCTTGGCGCGGCGCTGGCTGATGGCCAGGTTCATGCCGAAGCCGAACTCGGCGTTGTCCTCGAACAGGCTGTTCGCCCACGCCGGGCCATGGCCCTCATCATTGGTGGTGTAGGGGCAGGTCGGAGCCGAGCCGCCATAGATCGACGAACAACCGGTAGCGTTGGCGATTATCATGCGGTCGCCGAACAGCTGGGTTATCAGCTTCACATAGGGGGTCTCGCCGCAGCCCGCGCACGCGCCCGAGAACTCGAACAGCGGACGCAGGAACTGGCTGCCCTTGACGGTCTTCTTGTTGACTTCGCCCTTGAAATCAGGCAGCGAAACCGCGTACTCCCAATCCTTCTCCTCGGCGGACTGGCTGGCCAGCGGCTTCATCTCCAGCGCCTTGTTCTTGGCGAGGCAGACCTGCACGCAGTTGCCGCAGCCGGTGCAATCCAGCGGGCTGACCTGTATGCGGTACAGCTTGCCAGCGAACTCCTTGCCCTTGGCCGCGACGGTCTTAAAGGTCGCGGGCGCGGCGGCGGCCTGCTCCTCAGTCAGCAGGAACGGACGGATGCAGCCGTGCGGGCACACCAGCGAGCAGGTGTTGCACTGTATGCAGTTCTCGGGGATCCACTGCGGGACCTTGACCGCGATGCCGCGCTTCTCGTACTGAGTGGTGCCGGTGGGCACGATGCCGGCCGGGTTGAACGCGGACACGGGCAGCTTGTCGCCCTGCTGCTGGATTATGGGCTTGATTATCTCGTTGAAATGCTCGGTCGCGGGCACTTCGACGGCCACCGCGCCGGTGGTCGCGTTCAGCCAGCTCTCGGGCACCTTGACCTCGTTCAGGCCGGAAATGGCGATATCGATAGCGTCGCAGTTCTTCTTGACGACGTCGTCGCCCTTCTTGCCGTAGGACTTCTTGATGGCCGCCTTCATGTACTTGTCGGCGTCCTCGTAGGGTATGACGTTGGCGAGCTTGAAGAACGCAGCCTGCATGATCGTGTTGATGCGGTTGCCCATGCCGACCTCGGCCGCGAGCTTGATGGCATCGATCGTGTAGAGCTTGGCGTGCTTCTGAGCGAGCGCCTTCTTCATCGACGCGGGCAGCTGGCTGTCGAGCTCCTCAGCCGTCCACGGGCAGTTGAGCAGGAACGTGCCGCCGTCCTTGAGGCTGTCCACCATGTCATAGTGCGTCACGTAGGACGGATTGTGACAGGCGACGAAGTCGGCCGCGTCAATCAGGTACGGCGACTGTATCGGCACCTTGCCAAAGCGCAGGTGGGACACGGTCAGACCGCCGGACTTCTTCGAGTCATAGGAGAAGTAGCCCTGCGCGTACATGTCGGTGTGGTCGCCGATTATCTTGATGGAGTTCTTGTTGGCGCCGACGGTGCCGTCGGAGCCCAGGCCGTAGAACATGCAGGCTATCGTGCCTTCGGGCGCGGCTATGATCTTCTCGCCCAGCGGCAGCGAAGTGCCGGTCACGTCGTCGTCGATGCCCACGGTGAAGTGGTTCTTGGGCGCATCGGCGTCCAGGTTATCGTACACGGCCTTGACCATCGTCGGGTTGAATTCCTTGGAACCCAGGCCATAGCGTCCGCCGACGACCTTGATGTCGGTGCGGCCGGCCTCGACCAGCGCCGAGCACACATCCAGATACAGCGGCTCGCCCAGGCTGCCGGGCTCCTTGGTGCGATCCAGCACTGCGATCTTCTTGCAGCTGGCCGGTATCGCCGCCATGAAGTGCTTGATCGAGAACGGACGGTAGAGGTGTACCTTGATAAGGCCCAGCTTCTCGCCGCGCGCGTTCAGGTAGTTGATGGTCTCCTCGATGGTGTCGCAGCCGGAGCCCATGGCGATGATGACCTTTTCGGCATCGGGCGCGCCCACGTAATCGAACAGGTGATAGTGACGGCCGGACAGCTCGCCGACCTGCTTCATGACCGCTTCAACGATTTCGGGGGTGGCGTTGTAGTACTTGTTGGCCGCCTCGCGGTTCTGGAAGTAGATGTCAGGGTTCTGCGCGGTGCCCTGCTGATGCGGATGATCGGGGTTCATTGCATGCGCGCGGAACTCCTTGATCGCATCCCAGTCGACCAGCGGCGCTATCTCGTCGTAGTCATAGGCGTCGATCTTCTGGACCTCATGCGAGGTGCGGAAGCCGTCGAAGAAGTGCAGGAACGGAACCTTGGCCTTGAGCGTGGACAGATGCGCCACCAGCGCCATGTCCATGGCCTCCTGCACAGAGTTGGAAGCCAGCATTGCAAAACCGGTCTGACGGCAGGCCATGACGTCGCTGTGATCGCCGAATATCGACAGCGCATGGGCCGCCAACGCGCGCGCGCTCACGTGGAACACAGCCGGCATCAGTTCACCGGAGATCTTGTACATGTTAGGAATCATCAGCAGCAGGCCCTGCGACGCGGTGAACGTCGTCGTCAGCGCGCCCGCCGCCAGCGAGCCGTGTACCGCGCCCGCAGCGCCGGCTTCGGACTGCATCTCGGCGATGCGCACGGTCTGGCCGAACAGATTCTTGCGGCCCATTGCGGCCCACTCATCCGACACTTCGGCCATAGGCGAGGAGGGAGTTATCGGGTATATCGCCGCCACGTCGGAAAATGCATACGCAACGTGGCCAACAGCGGTATTACCGTCGATAGTCATCTTGGTGCTCAACTGGAATACCCCCTTGTTATTGTTTTGGCAGCACAAAATTATATGTTCACATACCTGGAACCAAGCTGAAAATAATGCTGGCTGTCCAACAGTAATATTATAAGGTTATCTCCGGCGACTGTCAAGTTTCGCGCGATGTCATTACGGGAATGGCAAAGTTAAGAGTTTAAATTATGTAAATGGCCGGGCAAAACACCGCCACGCCCGGCCCGCGCAGCACGGGCCGAACGGCCGCCAGCGACCGTCGATCATCATAAAAAATCCGAGCCGCCCATCCGTTTTGCCGGATGAGCGGCCCTACCCTGAGCTCAAAGCGCCGTATTATCTGCGATCATACATCGTCCACAAGCGAATATGTGAGCCTGACATGCCCGATTCCATCATCATCGACGCAGGTCGCAAGCTCCACGTTCACGCCTGGCAGCGAGCCGTCCGCCACCGGCAGGCGCCAGCCGACATCCAGCTCAGACCCGTTCTCCAGCGACGCCAGCGCCTGCCTGAATGGGACGTCGGCAGAGCTCGTATATTGCATACCATATTCCTGTTCCGCCTGGGCATACAGCTTGCCCGCCATGCCCATAGCATCCGCGCCGCGCAGTACATATGCAATTCCACAAAGCGTATCGTCATCGGCGTCAAACAGCAGCGCCCGGTCGAACTCGCCATCCAGCAGCATCACCGGCTCCAGCTCGACCGCGCCATTTGCCTCGGGCTCAGCATCCGCCTGCGACAGTCCCGCCGCCGCGCACACATCCGCACGGTCATTTCCCAGCATTTCCATATATGGCGCGACCTGGTCGCCCAGCGCGTATTCCACTCCGGGCAGTGCGCTCAGCGCAAACTGCACATGCACCGCATAGCCGGACTCATCGGCGCCGGTCGCGGCTATTTCGCATACCAGATTCTTCGGACGCGCAAAGTACCAATACTCGCGCACGCTCTTGTCGGTCTGTTCGATAGGATAGGTCGCAGGCGCGCCATATTGCGCTCTGGCCATTTCCACCAGCGCCTGCGCACAGTCTGCCGCGCCCTGCCCGTCCAGCCCTCCGCGCGTGAAGCGCACGCCGTAAAGCAGTTCGCCATTGTACAATAGCGCTATGTCATACGCCTCGCCCGCGAGCGTCGCTTTTGCATCCAGCACGGCCTCGTGCGCGGCATCATCCTGACGCAGCGCGCTCTGACCCAGCTCAGCGCTCAGTTCGGTCTCGCTCCGCCCGATCAGCGGCACATACCGCTTCGCCAGCGCAGTCAGATCATCCGTCGCCGGTTCAGCCAAAGCCGGCGCCATTGCCAATAGTACCGCGAGCATCAAAACGCATGTGATTTTCCACTTCATTTCTGCCACTCTCCTCCCGTTGATGGCAGTCCGATGATCCGGCGCGCCATACGTCCTGGTGTGCGCCTGCGCGGGCGCCCCCTGACCGCCCGATCCAGCGTGCCTATGAATACATGCGCTCCAGTTCCTCGAACTTCTCGTGGGTTATCAGCGCATCCTGTTCTATGCCCTTGAGCCGTATTATGTACGTCCAGCGGCCATAGGGCGTGATGTCCTCGATGTGGTTCAGATTGACTATGTACGACTTGTGGCAGCGGAAGAACAGCGCCGGATCCAGCCGCTCCTCCAGCTCGGAGAGCGTATCGCCGGTCACGTAGCGCCCGCCGTCGCGCGTATATATCACCGTCGCGCGCTGCTCGCGCTGCACCAGCAATATGTCGTCCAGGTTCATAAAGCTCACGCCGTCGCGGTGTTTGAGCATTATGCGGCCGGTGCGCGCGCGGGGCGCGGGCGCGGTCAGCGCCGGTTCGCCGCGCGCGCCGTGGCGCAGCAGCTGCCGCACCCGCTCCAGCGTCTTGACCACCCGCTCCACCTTGAACGGCTTGAGCAGATAGTCGAACGCATACACCGCAAACGCGTCGCCCATATACTCCTCGTGCGCGGTGGCGAATATCAGCACCGTCATGGGGTTCGTGTCCTGTATCACGCGCGCGCACTCGACGCCGGTCATGCCCGGCATCTCCACGTCCAGCACGCACACCTCGGGCTCAAGTTCGTCCAGCGCGTCCAGCAGTTCCCGCCCGTCCGCGAACTCGCCCACCAACTCGTATCCGGGCTGGCGCTCGATTATCTTGCGCATCACCAGGCGCATGCCCGCGTCGTCATCGACTATCGCTACCCTTATCAGATCCTCACCCAACCGTGCCGGCCTCCCCGCTTGTTGATTATTTCGGAAAACACCACCGCGCGGCGCATCGTCTCGGCATCCAGCTCCATGCCCAGCAGCTCGGGCACGGCCTCGTCGCTCGCCATCGCGACCGCCTGCGTTCCCTGCGCCGCCAGCGCGCCCGGTTTGCGGCCCGCCATGCCGTGCGTGCCCGGCGAATGGAACTCCTCGCCTTCATGCCGGGTATGCTCCAGCGAACCATACCCATCGTCGCAAGGCTTTGACGGTTGCGCCGGCCGCAGCGTCTGCATCGGCCGCGCCGTCGGTCGCTCGGGCAACATGGTCTCCTCGCGCCGCGCCACCGGCCGCTCGGGCAGCATGGTCTGCTCCTGCGCCGGAGCCGCGGGCTGTGCCGGGCGCGCCGGTTTCGCAGGCCGCATCGGCCCCATGGGCGCAACCGGAGTCAGCGGCCGCGGCGCAAACGGCTTGCGCATGGGCCGGGCGGTTCCGCCCTCGGGAGCGGCCTGGGTGGGAACGCCTTCCGCCGGCGCGCGCCGCTCCGCGTCCTGGGGCTGAGCGTCGCGCGTCATGCCCTCAGCAGGCTTATACGGCGTACCGTTTCCCGAGCGGCTTTTGCCCTTGGTCTGCTTGCGCAGGTTGCTCACCACTACCAGTATGATTATGATTACGACTAATCCTTCCACTTATGCGGCCCCCCTTCCCGCGCGCTGCGTGCCCGCCGGAACCGGTCGCTCCGGCGGGCGGTGCACATGCGCGCATTACTTCTTGGGCGCTTCGGCGGGGCTATCCGACTTGCCGCCCTTGGCTATCGCGTCGCGCATGGCGGTATCGGATATGACGTTTTGCATGTTGTAGTAGTCCATCACGCCCAGCTTGCCCTCGCGCAGTGCGGCGGCCATGGCCTGAGGTACCTCGGCTTCGGCTTCGACGACCTTGGCGCGCATCTCCTGGACGGCGGCCTTCATCTCCTGCTCCTTGGCGACGGCCATCGCGCGGCGCTCCTCGGCCTTGGCCTGAGCTATGCGGCGATCGGCCTCGGCCTGATCCATCTGGAGCTGAGCGCCCACATTGCGGCCCACGTCGACGTCGGCTATGTCGATGGACAGTATCTCAAACGCAGTGCCGGCATCCAGGCCCTTGCTGAGCACGGTGCGGCTAATGCGGTCGGGGTTTTCGAGCACTTCCTTGTGGGTCACGGCCGAGCCTACGGTCGTGACTATGCCCTCGCCTACGCGGGCGATTATGGTCTCCTCGCCGGCGCCGCCGACCAGCCGGTCTATGTTGGCGCGAACGGTCACGCGGGCCTTGGCGCGCAGTTCGATGCCGTCCTTGGCTATCGCGGCGACTATCGGCGTCTCAATGACCTTGGGGTTGACGCTCATCTGCACCGCCATAAGCACGTCGCGGCCGGCCAGGTCTATCGCGGTCGCGTTGGCGAACTCCAGCGGTATGCCGGCGCGCTGCGCGGCTATGAGCGCATTGACGACGCGATCGACGTTACCGCCGGCCAGCAGGTGCGTCTCAAGCCCGTTTATCGACACGTCCAGACCGGCCTTGGTGCCCTTTATCAGCGGCAGCACCACGCGTTCGGGGTTGATGCGGCGAATGCGCATACCTATCAGCGTACCCAGCCCGATGCGCACGCCCGAAGCCATGGCCGATATCCACAGCCGCAGCGGCACCAGCCACAAAAAGATTATCAGCGCAATGAATATCACTGCAATCAAAATTATAAGACCTATTACTCCACCTTCAGCAAACGGCATACCAACACTCCTCCCTATAATTTAAGCATACCTTGAATCCGCAAAGCTGCGGGAGATGGCCGCCAGACCGTCACGCCTTGGCCGGTTCGCCGAGCGTGCGCACGACTATGCGATTGCCCTCGACGCGCTCCACGCGCACCTTGACGCCGCTGTCTATGAACTCGCCGTCGGACACTACGTTGAGCTTTACGCCGTCGAACTCGGCTATGCCCGCCGGTCGCAGCGCACACTGCGTCACGCCCTTATGCCCTATGAAGAACTTGAGGTCGACCTCGCTCACCTCGGACGCGTCGCCCTTGAGCACGTCGCTGAGCACCAGTGATGAGCGCGATAATCGCCCCTTGGCCGCGCTTCTGAGCGATATGGACAGCGCCACGCACAAAAGCAGTATTATAACCGCCGCGATTATCAGCGCCTCCAGCGGCGAGCGCGCCTTGAGCGCCACGCCTATCACCAACAGTATGATGCCCGATATGCCGGGCAGCCCGAACCCCGGCACGAACATCTCCACCACTACCAGCACAAACCCGAACATCAGGCACAGTATCGCCGGCAGATTCTCCAATATGAACTGGCTGAGCGCCTCCATACCCACCATCCTCTCCGTTTAAGCAGCTTTATTGCCTGGTTGCATTATAGCATCCGTCCGCCAATGCGAAAAGAGCTTTTGCCCCAAACATACATATTCGCGTCTGAATTGTCAGCGCAAAGCGGAGATGGCCGGGCGGTGGCGCCAAAGTGCAGTTTTGCGCGCTGTTGCTTGGTGCGCTGTTGCTTGGCGCGCTGTTCATGCGCGCGGGGTGATTGTTGCCCTGGTTTGAGTTACGTGGTTCGGCGTGCCGCTAATGCGCGGGGTGACTGTTGCATTGGCTCGCGCGATGTCGTTTGGCGCGCTGTTCATGCACGCGGAATGACTGTCGCCCTGGTTCGCGCGATGTGGTTCGGCACACTGTTCATGCGTGCGGGGTGATTGTTGCCCTGGTTCGCACGACGTGGTTTCGCGCACTGTTCATGCGCACAGGGTGACTGTTGCCTTGGTTCGCGCAACGTGGCTTGGCGCGCTGTTCATGCACGCGAAATGACTGTCGCCCTGGTTCGCGCGATGTGGTTCGGCACACTGTTCATGCGTGCGGGGTGATTGTCGCCCCTGGTTCGCATGACGTGGTTTGCGTGCCGCTAATGCGCGCAGGGTGACTGTTGCCTTGGTTCGGGCAACATGGTTTGGCGCGCTGTCCATGCACGCGTGGTGATTGTCGCCCTGGTTCGCGCAATGTGGTTCGGTGCGCTGTTCATGCACGCGTGGGTGATTGTCGCCCTGGTTCGCGCGACATGGTTTGGCGCGCCGCTAATGCGCGCAGGTCGATTGATCCCCATATCGCAAAGCCAGTCAGCTTGGCGTCCTCCAGGCGCCGACGTGCGCTTTGGAACATCGCGCCACAGCAGCGGTTCCCCTACGCCAGCCGCATCTGCTCGCGCCACAGCTCCAACTGCGCGCCGCAGCCCAGCGCCGTAAGCCAGCACTCCAGCTGCATGTCCAGCCGGCAATCGTAGTCTATCAGCGCATGGCAAAACGCAACCAGATGCTCATAGCCGCGATTGAGCAGCGCCTGCATGTAGCCGGTCAGCTCGGCAACGCTCTTGAACTCCTGCCCGGCCAGATGCAGCACCCTGTGGCCGCTGGTCAAATAGCTCAGCAGGTAAAACGCGCGCTCGGGCGGACGGCCGTTCACCAGGTCGTCGGCATAGCCGTCCTCAATCGCCGCCACCGACGCCGCCAGCGCCGCGTCGTCCGGTTCGAACAGCCTCAGATGCTCGCCTATCACGCGCTCGCGCAGCACGCCGTCGCACAGCGCATACCCCTGCTCATCGCCCGCCCACAAGCGCCTGAGCATCTCCCGCCCAAACGCAGCTATGCTTGAGAACTCCGCCCCGCGCCAGTAAAACGCGCCCAGGTGCGGATTGAGCCGGTACAGCGCCTTCCAGTATATGACGTCCTCATGCCCCGGACGACGCGCCGCGTCGCGCTCGGCATGCAGGCAGATCTCCTCCATGTCGGGCCGCGTCAGCCTGAAAAACCGCGCCAGCGTGCCGTCCAGCAGCAGCGCCCGGCCCGCGTCCCAGTTGCGCGCCAGCGCCCGCGTCAGCGCCGGCATGTCGTGCAGCGTCTCGCCCGCCAGCCTGAACGGCCGCGCAAACGGTTCGTCCACCGCGCCCGCCGCGCCCGGCAGCGCCACGTACTCGCCCAGCAGGTACCTGCGCACCTCGTCGTACTTCCAGCGGCGGTTGGGGTTGTACTTGTCGTGGCGATTGGTTATGTCCGCGTAGGTCAGCGCGCCGATGAGTTCGCGCAGTCTGAGCGGCATGTCCGCCGGGTATGGCAGCGGCTGGCTCATGCGGCGCTCTATCTCCTCGGGTATCAGGCCATGGTACGGCCCATAGCCGGCGTAAAGTTCAAACAGCGTTATGCCCAGCGAGTAGTAGTCCGACTCCTCCAGGTACAACCCCACCAGCGTTTCAGGCGCGCTGTACTCGGGCGTGAGACCCGCCGGCTGCGCCACCACCATGCCCGCGCCGCCCCGGTACGCCGCCACGCCAAAGTCTATAAGCGCCACGCTCCTGCCGTCGTCGCTGAGCATTATGTTGGACGGCTTTAGATCGCGGTGCAGCACGTGACCCGCATGCAGCGCCCGCAGACCTTCTATCGCGCCGGGTATCACGATATGCTCCAGCTCATCAAGCGTAAACACGCGCCCCGCAAGCGAGCCGTTCCGGTAAAACGGAAACACCTCCACCGGATGCCCATCCAGTTCAAAGGCGTCCACCAGCGGTGCGACATACGGCGAATCCAGCGCCTTGAGCGCGCGGCTGATGTCCGCGCTGAGCGCCCCGGAGCGCCGGTACAGCTTGGCCACGTACTCGCGCCCGTCGCGCCGGCACCGGTACAGCGCCGCCTCGCCCGACGCGGTCGACAGCGGCCCGGTCACGGTGTAATCGCCTATCCGCTCGCCCGGTCCAAGCGCTATCTCGCGTGGCGAATGCGCCTCCGGGTTCAGCAGCGTAGGCACCATGCGCGCCGCCTCGAAGTTGAACCGGGTGACCGGCGGCCCGCCCGGCTGATGCGGCACCGCCGGATGCACGTATTGTATCGACACTGTGCTGTTCGCCTCCCGTGTAAACTGCCTCAAAGGTAGTGCATGGCTGCGCCCGGCATTGGCCGTGCGCAGCGTCCACGCCTTAGCGCGTGCGCGCGTTCAAGCGCATCAGAGTGCGCGCGGCCGCACCACGCCAGGCGCAGCGCCGTCAATTGCATTCCCGGCCGGAACGAGCGCGGCGCACCATCGCTCCTGCGCTACTGCCCGCCCGTAAGCTTCAGCTTGCCGTCCAGCAGCCCGGCCCGGCCACTGCTGAGTATATGCGCATACGCGCTGTTCAACGCCGCGGTTATGCGCGCGCCCGCACGGTCATAGCCCAGCGCGTGCACCGTCTCGCTCATCAGCGCTTCGGGCGTTATGCCGAACGTGCCCGCGATTATGCCGCACATGCACTCCTCTATCTCCTCGGGCGCTATGTGCTCTATGCGGCGCGGCGCATCTCCCGGCGCGGGCGTGCGCGCGCGTATCGGCGGCCGCGGCGTCAGGTATACAAAGTCCTCCGGCGTGCGCTCGATCTCGCGCCCATCCAGCCGCGCCAGCACCTCATCGACCGCCCGGCGCGAGTTGGCCGTGACCTTCTCGTTGCCAAAATAACCCGCCAGCCGCCGCTGGAGCAGTTCGATATGTATCGGCTGTTCTATCGAGATTATGTACTTTATGCACGCCTCCAGCCCTGCGCCGCGCTCGCCGGCGCCGGGCGCGGCCCGCCAGTCCGCCACGACGTATTCCGCCATGCCGTAGCGCAGCGAATCCGACTCGGGCTCGGACGGCGGACTGGTCAGCCAGTCCTGCTCAGGTTCCAGTTCAGGTTCGGGCGCGGGCGGGTCCTCGGTGTATGAAGCATACGCCGCCGCAGCAAACTCGTATACGCGCTGGAGCTGGCCTTCCGGATCGCTCAGGAACTCGCGCGACCACACCCTGAGCAGCTGCCAGCCCATGCCCTCCAGCACCCGCGCGCGCAGGTGATCGCGTTCGCGCGCGGTGCGGGCCGTGGCATACATCGGGCCGTCGCACTCTATGCCGGCAAAGTACGCGCCCTGCGCCTCGGGGCGTCTGAGCGCTATGTCCACCCGGTACGCCGAACACCCCACCCGTCGCTCAACGATATAGCCCGCCCGCGCGAGCATTGACGCTATGTAGTCGGCAAACTCGTCGCGCCGCGCCTGCGAAACGGCGACTGCGCCCAGCGCTGACGCGCCATGCAGCGCAAACTCCATATACCCCTTGAGCATATGCGCGCCCGCCGCCGACGTGCGGCTCACGTCCATGTCCTCGGGCAATATCGATCCCACCAGCTTCACATTGAGCTTGGCGCGGGTTATCGCCACGTTCAGCCGCCGCTCGCCTCCGGCGCCGCTGAGCGGTCCAAATCGCATGTACATGCGCCCCTGCCGGTTGCGCCCATAGCCTATTGAGAATATTATCGTGTCGCGCTCATCGCCCTGCACGTTTTCCAGGTTCTTTATGAAGAACGGCTCGTCGCGCCGCACGCCGTTGCCGTCCGCTTCGCCGAAAAACCACTCCAGCTCGGGATGGCTCAGCCGGAACTGCTCAATGGCGTACTCTATCGCGGCCTGCTGCTTCTGCGAGAACGCTATCACGCCCAGCGACCGCTCGGGATGCGTAAGTATATGCCGGTGCACCAGCTGCACGCAGCGCCGCGCCTCGCTCTGGTTTATGCCCTGGCCCTCGTATACGCCGTTTTCGACGTACACGTATTCAACGCCCATGTCGCGCTGGCGCTCGCGCGCGCCCGGGAACGTTATCAGGCTCCCGCCGTATATGTGCGCGTTGGAGAACGCTATCAGGTGCTCGTGCCGGCTGCGGTAGTGCCACTTCAGCATGCAGCGCCTCAGCGCGGTGCCTGCACCCTCCAGTATAGAGTCGTACAGCGGCTCGTCGTCGCCCTCGCCGTCCGACTCGTCGTCCAGCGCCGACGCAAAGAACCGCGTCGGCGGCAGCTGCAACGGGTCGCCCGCTATCACTACCTGCGTTCCGCGCGCAATCGCGCCCAGGGCATCCTGCGGCTGTATCTGCGAGGCTTCGTCGAATATAACCAGGTCGAACTTATACGTCTCCGCCTCCAGGAAGTACGCCACCGACAGCGGCGACATCATCAGGCACGGCTTCAGCCGCATGAGCAGATTGGGTATCGCGCTGAACAGCCGCCGCAGTGGCATGTGCCGCTGCCGCTTGCCCAGCTCGCGCATCAGCACCGCATATTCGTCGCCGCCGCGCACCACATGCCCCGAACCCGGCAGATTCGCACACAGCTGTTGCCGCAGCCGCGCCTGAGCTATCTTGAGCTGCACATCGTCCAGGCGGTCGAACTCGTCCACCCGCGCCGACTGCGCCGCCGCCGCGAACTCACGCAGCGCCGGCTGACCCGCCACCGCCCAGTCCAGCCAGTTCTCCAGAAACACGCGCCGGTACGCATCGCGCGCCGCCGTCGCCAACGCTTCGCGATCCTGTACGCCTAAAACGCGCCGTTGCCGTTCGACCGCGCCGTCGCCGCTCGCCGAATTCGAACCGGCCCCAATTGAGGAATCAGTCTCGCGCATCGCTTTGCCGCGCAAGGCGCCCTCAGCATGGTTCGCCCTGCCGTCGGACTGAGCCTGCGCGTTCAGTTCGCCATGCAACGATGCGCGTTCTTTTGTTATGTTGCCCGGCTGCGCTTGACCATTGTCAGACTGCGCAGGGGTGCTCATCATGCCGCCCGGCTGCGTATGTTCATTGTCGGACTGCGCAGAGATGCTCATCACGTCGCCTGGCTGTGTATGTTCATTGCCGGACTGCTCAGGGATGCTAACCACGCCACCCGGCTGCGTGTGTTCATTGCCGGACTGCTCAGGGATACTAACCACGCCGCCAGGCCGCGCATGTTCATTGCCAGACTGCTCAGGGATGCTAATCACGCCATCCGACTGCGCTTGACCATCGCCGAACCGGGCGCGCTCATTCGCTCCATCGCCGGGCTGGGCATGCGCCCGCGCCGCGCCGACGTTGGCAGGCGCATCGCACATGCCGTCAGCCTCAGCGGCAAACTCCTCATCAACCGCGCGCACAAATTCCGCCATGCCCGCCTGCACACAGTCCTGCCGCGCCGCATCCAGCGCCACCTGCGCCGCCAGCAGTTCCGGCCGGGCCAGGCACCGCTCAAGCCGCGCCTTCAACGCGTCCGGCTCCAGTTGCAGCAGTGATTCGCCCACCTGCGCGCCTTCCAGCGCGGCGCGCGCACGCTGCGCGCCGCTCAGTGCCATTATCGCCTTGTCGCACAGCGCATCCGCCGGGCCGCGCCCAAATGCGCCGTCTATAAGCGCCTCAAACCCGCTCAGACGCGCACGAGCCGCGCGCACCTGTTCGAGCAGCGTCACGCAGTCGTCCAGATAAGCCCAATTGGTGTCCGCGCCGCGCCACAGTTCGCCCAGCGCCGCCGCCGCTTCGCCATCCGCGCCCAGCCGTCGCCGCAGCGCCCGCAAATGCGCAAAATCGCGCGCATAATCGGCTATCCGCCGCTCGGGCACGCCCGGTTTCAGCGCCGTGCACGCCTCATCGAATGCCGCCGCGCCCTGCGCCGCGCGCCCCAGCAGTGCTTCCAGCGCCGCGCACAGCTCATCCGGCGCCGCCCCGTCCACGTCTGCGCCCAGCAGTCGCGCCGCATCTTCGCACAGCCGTGCCGCGCTGATGTCGGCCCCTTCGCCAGCCGGCTGCGCACCCGCCGCACGCGCGCTTGCCCACGCGCCCGCATCCGCCAGCGCCGCCGCCATCAGCCGGTCGCGCGCCCGGCTCAACAGCAGTTCGCGCGTGCGCATAGTGAGCCGCCCGCCCTGTGCGCGCGCCAGTTCGCCCAGCGCCGCCATGCCGCGTTCAAGCGCCGCCCACTCAGCCGGCGTGCGCGGCAATTCCGCGCCCAGCACCCGCCAGCCGTCGCCGGGATGTCGGAGCGCCGCGTCCAACGCATTGAGCTCCTGCGCCGCGCGCACATACTCGCAAGCCGTCTCGTAATCGGCGTCCGGCGCGCCCAACGCGGCGCAGCTCTCCCGCACCTGCGCCGCCAGCGCACGCCCCCGCGCCGCCGCCTGAGCGCACGCATCCAGTCCCGACGCCGCGCCCTTGTCAAGGTCTATGTGCACGCCCAACTGTCCCAGTTCTTCCACGCCGCGCCTGAGCGCCAGTATCGCCTCGCGCAGCGCCGCCACTGGAGTCCTGTCGGGCTGATTGGCCGCCAACAGCGCGCCCTGCGCGCCCAGCAGTCCGCACAGCTCTGCGAACGCGCTCAGCTCAGCCATCAGCTGATCCCAGGCGACGCTGCCGTCGGCAGCCAGATGCCTGCCCAGCAGCGGCGCCCGCGCCCACAGCTCTGCGCTCAGTTCGCCGGCGCGCGACGCATGCTCTACCGCCTCGCTGAGTTGACGCGCCATGTCCTCGTCGGACAGCTCCGAATTGCGGAAGCATTCTCGCATCTGCTGCCGGTCGGCATGGTACGCCGGCCGGAACATGCGCAGCACCGACCCGCGCATCGAATTAAACCGCGTCAGCAGCCGCGCCGTTTCCGGCGCGAACGCGCGCGCAGTGAACCGGGTTTCCAGCGCGCTGCGCTCACGCGCCAACTCCTGGGCACGCGCGCGCAGTTCGACCAACGCGCCAGCCAGCTGACTGCGCACGCCCGCGTCGACCCACGCCGGCGGCACGTCGCCCAACATGTCGAGCAACGCGCACGCCCGCAACGCCGCATCCAGCGAATCGCCCTCGACCTGCGCCGCGCGCGCCGCCGCCGTCACCGCATCGCACAGCCGCCCGTACCGCTCGCGCGCCGCCTGGGCAGCGCCCGCCCAGCGCTCTATGCCCTCGGGCGTAGTCGCAAGGCCCGCGGCATGAACGCCCGCGGCTATGTCGAGCGCCGACTCCAACGCCGCCATATGCCGCGCCGCGTCCCAGTCAGTCAGATCTACATCAGCCCTGCCGAGCTTTGATGTCAACTGTGCCCGCCGTTCAAGCTTCTCCGCCAACGGCGCGCGCAGCGCTTCCAACGCCCCGGGCTCAGCCAGCACGCAGCCCTCGGGCAGGCCAACGCAAGCCTGCAAAAGTTCCAGTTCCACACGCCGCGAATCGGCCGCCGCCAGCGAATTATCGCCCGCCATGCCGGTCAGCGCGCAGTAAGCCCGCGCCCGCGCCAGCAGGCCCGCCACGCCCGAAAGCACCTCGCCCGTCAGCGCGCGCAATCGTTCCACGCCGCTGCGCAGCTCGTCGCCGGAGCGCGGCGGCGCGCCATCCACGCGCACCAGCACATCCAGCAGCGCGCATATCGCGTCAAAGTCCACGTCCAGCACCCGCGCGTCGCAGACCGATTCGATGTCCGCAAGGCCCTGCGCCAGCTGCCCGGCGTCGGCGCGCAACCCGGCGCACAGCGCGCGCAGTCGTGCGCCGTCGCGCTCGCCCAGCCAGTTCTCGGGCAGCAGCCGCGCACTCGACGCCGCCTGCAGCGCGGCGCGCAATGCGTCCAGATCCTCCAGCGTAACTTTGCGCACTCCGCGCGCACGCAGTTCGGACATCAGCGTTGCCAATTCGTCCACGCCATCCCGGGCTGACTCCAGCGCGCGCATCAGCTCGCCGCGCCGCGCCAATCCACCCGCCGCGCACATGCCCTCAAACGGATTGTCAATCGGACAATCAGCGCGCGCCGCGCCATAGACGCGCGCCCGCTCGCAGCGCAGCGCCAGCGCCGCCGCATTAAGCGCCGGAGCATCCTCCACCGCAAAGCTGACGCGCGCCAGCCGCTCGATCAGCGCGACGGTACGCGGCGCAAGCGCGGCATATTCGGCACTGTCGCGCGCCGCCTGAGATATATCTGTCGATTGCGTGTTATGATTGTCATGAGCGTCGTCGCCGCGTACATCGGCCGCGACCGGCGTCACGGACGCGCCTGCAGCCGCAGCGCTCACCGGCGCTGTCGATTGGACGGCATCATATGTTTGACATGCATCTGTATCTGATATGTTTGCGTTATCCGACTTGTCCGGGTTCAAAAACGGCGCATTACCCCCGCCGCCCGCCTGCACCTTGGCATCCAGCGGCGCCGCCGCGGCATTCGGTTTTGCAGCAGCGCCGGCACAGGCATCACGCCCGCCCGCCAGTTGCGCTTCGCCTGCGCCCGTCATGCCGCCTTTTGCCAGCGCCGCGCCAGTTCGCAGTTGCGCCAGTTCGCCACAGGCCTCGTACACGCTCAGCCCCAGCGCTCCCAGCGGCGCGTGCAGCTGACGCGCATAGGCGTTCAATGCGTCGCGCGTGCGGCGCAGTTGCTCCAGCTGAGCGCGCGCCTCGTCGCGCACCTGCGGCCGGTCGAGTTCCAGCGTGCGCTTCAGTTTGGACAGCACGTCGCGCTTGTTGGCCTTGTGGCTGTGGATCGGCAGGCAGAAATCGCTCAGGCCCGCGTCCTGCAGTTTGCGGTACACGACCTGCAGCGCGGCCATCTTCTCGGCCACGAACAGCACCCGCCGCCCATCGGCCAGCGCCTGAGCTATCATGTTGGTGATCGTCTGGCTCTTGCCGGTGCCGGGCGGGCCCTGCATTATGAAGCTCTCGCCGCGCCGGCTCAGCTCTATCGCGTCCTGCTGGCTGGAGTCGGCGCTGACCACCTGACAGCTGTCAGCCGGGTCCTGCGCGTCGTGGAAGTCCCACGCCACGTCCTCGCCCGGCGTCAGGGCGCTGCGGTCGCCGGCTATCGCGCGTATCACCGGATGCGCGCGCATCGCGGCGCGGTTGCGCTCCATGTCCTGGTACATGCTCAGCTTCAAAAACGACAACAGTCCCAGGCTGGCCGCGCGCACGACTCGCCAGCCCCGTCCGCTCACCAGCTGCTGCACGCCGTTAAGGTACTCGTCCAGCGCAGGCGCATCGCTGTCAAACGCGGGCAGTTGTATCCCATACGTGCTGCGCAGGAAGTACTCCAGCGTCTGATTGGCCACGACCTCCTCGTCGCGCCGCTCCAGCATCAGCGGCGCGCCGACCGTAGCCTGCGTTATGTTGACCGGCATCAGCACCAGCGGCGCAAGTCGATCCACGCTCTGAGCGCCCTCGCCATCCCGCCACTTTAAAAAGCCCAGCGACAAAAACAGTATGTTTGCGCCCTGCTCCTCCAGCGCCAGCCGCGCCTTTTGCCTGAGGTTGGCCAGCGTGCGCTGCCGTTCGAGCATGGTGCCCTCGGTCTTTATGTCGCCCAGCACCACCGGCAGCGGCGTGCCCAGCGCCTCCATCAGCGCCAGCAGCGAATACACCCGCGCGTCGGTCATGCGGTCCAGCGGCCGCTGAAATGACAGCGTCGCTCCTTCCGCGCCCAGCCGCGCGTACAGCTCGTCAAAGCCCGGCTCCACTATGCTCAGCGTGGAGCGGCTCGTCAGGCGGTAATTCAGCATTCGGTTGCGCCGGGTCAGATCCAGCAGCTCGCTTTGCCATCTGTCCAGCCTCGCGTCGATATCGACTTGCATAATAAACCCTCTTTGCGCAGCTGTCGTACTTATTATGTCCATTATAGTGCGGCGGCGGCGCTTTGGCAATGCGCAAGTGCTTGCCCGCCCGTTAACTCATGGCGCCTTCATTTGGCATAATTGCACATATCGGCCTGCGCATACTGGCCGGTGTGCGCGGCGGCGCATAAGCAACCGCAGCCCCGGCTCGCAAATGTCGCCGGGGCTGCCCTGAAAAACCTTAATCACCTGCACAAAAAGTCGCACAGTTCGCTCACATCGTCCAGCGAATGCGGATGATGCCCGCACGACGGCTTTATGTTCAGCAGCAGCAGTCCGCCCGCCGCCGCAAACGCGTCGGCAAACGGCCGCCCATTCTCCTCAAACGGCACGAGATCGTCCGCGCCGCCTATGACCATAGCCAGCGGTATGCCCAGCCGCGCCAGTTCCGCGCCCCGCTTGACCGGGCGTGCCTGCACGTTGGACTGGATCGTGGCCTCGGTCGCGCCGTAGCACGCAAGGCATTCGCGCCACTCGCGCTCAGCGCCCACGCCCCTGCCGCGCCCGCCGGGCCAGCTCAACACGTCCAGCACCGGCGCGTCCAGGTACAGCTTGCCCACGCGCTCGGGAAAGCTCAGCGCAAAGTTGACCGCGTACAGTCCGCCGCGGCTGAAGCCTATCAGCACCGGGTGCGCGCCCAGTCCGCGCTCCCGCGTCAGATATTCATGAAACATGCGCATGCGCTCCACTGCCCATGGACAGCCGTACTTGTCCGACAGCCGTATGTACGCCAGATGATACCCGCGCCGCACCATCTCCAGATCGCACTGCGCGAACGCGTCGAAGAATTCCGCCCGCCATGCAAACGGCCTGCCCGGCAGCGGATCGCGCGGCGTCACCAGTATGCACTCCAGCCCGTCCAGCGTGAAGTCCTCGCGCGCATAGCCGTGCCATTCGCTCATTCGCACGTTCGACGCTTTGGCGTTTGAGGCGGATGGTGGCGTCGCCGTGTCGGCGACATATGAGGCATCCGGCGCTTTAGCCGCGTCCGTGCCGCATGTAACGGTCGATGTCGTCGCCGTGTTGGCAACATATGAGGCGTCCGGCGTTTTGGCCGCGTCTGTGCCGCATGTAACAGCCGATGTCGTTGCCGTGTCGGCGGCATATGAGGCGTCCGGCGCTTTGGCCGCGTCTGTGCCGCATGTAACAGATGGTGGCGTTGCCATGTTGGTGGCATATGAGGCATCCGGCGCTTTGGCCGCATCCGTGCCGCATGTAACGGCTGATGCACTTGCCGTGTTGGCGGCGCATGCAGCGTCAAGCGGCTTTACCGCCGCGCCTGAAGTATTGAGCGGCGCGCCCTCTGCAGCGCTTGCCCCGGCGCTCATAGACGCTCCTCCAGCGCGGTTATGACCGACTCGAGCACCTTGAGCCGCGCATAGCGCTTGTCGTTGGACTCGACTATTATCCACGGCGCATCGACGCTGCTGGTAAGGCTGAGCATCTGATCGACCGCTTCCTCATACTGCGGCCACTTGTCGCGATTGCGCCAGTCCTCGTCGGTTATCTTCCACTGCTTTTCGGGGGTCTGCTGGCGGTCGGTGAACCGGCGCAGCTGCTCGTCGGGGTCGATGTGCAGCCAGAACTTGAGCACTACCGCGCCCCATTCGGTCAAACTGCGCTCGAACTGATTGATCTCGGTATACGCGCGCAGCCACTGGTCGGGCCGCGCAAATCCCTCTATGCGCTCGACCATGACGCGTCCATACCATGTCCTGTCGAATATAGTTATATGGCCATCCTTGGGCAGCGCCCGCCAGAACCGCCACAGATACTGGTGGTTCAGTTCAACCGGAGACGGCGCCGCCGTGGGCACGACCTCGAATCCGCGCGGATCCAGCGCGCGCGTCAGCCGCTTTATCGCGCCGCCCTTGCCGGCCGCGTCCCAGCCCTCAAAGCCCAGCACCACCGGCATCTTCTTTTGATAGAGCCGGTTATGCAGCTCGCCCAGGCGCTGCTGTGCGTCCTTCAGTTCGGCGCGATACTGCTCGTCGGCGACCTCGTGCTTCAGGTCGATATCGCGCAGGCGCGGCATCGCCATCAGCCTGGCGCCCGATTCGCGCGCTACGGTCTCGCGCGTGGGCAGCGCCGGCGCAGCGGCGGGCTTTGCCTCGGATTTGGCATCCGACTTGGCGTCGGCTTTGGCGTCGGCCTTGGCCTGTTTGGCGGACTTGTCCTGGTCCTTGCGGCGCGCGGCATCGGCTTCCTTTTGGCGCAGCGCGGCGTCCAGCGCGCTTATCACGACCGAGTAGACCTGACTGGCGACCAGGCGGCGATCGGTCGCATGTATCGCCGTCCAGGGCGCCCAGGGCTTGTCGGTGCGTTCGAGCATCTCGTCATATGCAGCGAGCAGTTCATCGTACTCCTTGTTGTGCTTCCAGTCCTGCTTGGTCACGCGCCAGCGGGTCTCAGCGCTGTCCTCAAGTGCCTCAAAGCGCTGCTTCTGCTCCTTGCGCGTTATGTGCAGGAAGAACTTGAGTATGACGTAGCCATCGTCGGCCAGCTGCTTTTCAAAGTCGATTATCTGGCCATAGCGGCGCTCCAGCTCCTTGTGGCCGGGGCGCACTTCCGGATCGGCCACGCCCCGGTACCAGCTGCCGTCCAGTATCGCCATATTGCCATACAGCGGCACCACGTTCCAGTAGCGGTGCATGTACGGATAGCGCTCCTCGGCCGGGTCGTCCACGTCCAGCGTGAACACCTTGAACCCGCGCGGATCCAGATTGCGTATCAGCTCGCCTATCATCGAGCCCTTGCCCGACGCGTCCCAGCCCTCAAACAGCACTATCACCGGTATCTTGGCCGCACGCACCTGCTGCTGGAGCAGCATAAGGCGCGTACCCTGCTCGGCGCGCAGCGCTTTGAGCGTATCGGCATCCATTGCAGACGCCTTTGCAACATCGCGTAACATATTGACCTCCTTGGCGGACGCGCGCGTCCGTTTGATTTATTATTAAGCAAAAGTATACCATTATTTTAACCAGTTTTCAATACCGAGTCGCGCGCCGCCGGCACGCTTTTGCGAAATTTTTTAGCGACATAGATATTGACAAACGCACCGCACAGGCGTATAATATACCTTGTTGTCAAGTCATGCGCGATCGTGGCGGAATTGGCATACGCGCACGTTTGAGGGGCGTGTCCGATAAGGGTACGGGTTCAAGTCCCGTCGATCGCATTTCAACATCCGAATCGCTTTAATGTAAAGCGGTTCGGATTTTTTGTTTTACGGCGGGATTCGGCCCGGCGCGCTCGAGCCGCCGACAGCGCGCGGTCGCAAGGCAATTTACAAGGCGAACCGCCGACCCCGAGAGTCAGTCGCCCGGCACATCGCATGCGCCGTCGCCGGACTGGCCCGGCGGCTCGCGTTTCAGCCGCGGGGCTGTCCATCGTAGCGCCGGTGTTCTGCGCACTTGCCGTTCGGCTTCACCACCCGGAGCTTTGGCATAAGCCTGTTCATCTGAGACTCGCTCAGATCCAGCACCTGCTCGGCACATCGCACTGCGACCTTACCATGCGCATATGACGCGGCGCGCGTCCGCCCGGCGCAGTTCCATTGCGCCACCCGGCTCTGCCGCGCAATCCAGCTCAGCCGCAATACCCGGCCCAGCCACACCATTCAGCTCAGTCGCAATACCCGGCTCTGCCACAATATCCAGCTCTGCCGCAATACCCGGCTCTGCCGCACTATCCAGCTCTGCCGCACTATCCGGTTCAACCGCAACACCCGGCTCTGCCGCAATACCCGGCTCTGCCGCACTATTCAGCTCAGTCGCACTATTCGGTTCAACCGCAACACCCGGCTCAGCCGCGCAATCCGGTCCAGCGCCGCAACACGTCCCATCTGCCGGCATACTCGCGCTCGACCGCCGCCCGCGCTTCCTCGCCTTCGAATATCGCGATATCGCCCTGCGCACGCGCACGGCGCACCTGTGCCCGGGTCGTGAGCGTCCACGCGGCGCATGCCCTGCCCCGCCTCCGCCACGCGGCTATGCCGCGGCTGTGCGCATCCGCCTGGACTGCCGCCAGCGCCGGCTGCGACACGCGGTTCAGCAGCAGATTGCCCAGCAGCCAGCCCAGCGCCCCGCCGCACCAGCGCCGCATATCGGCCCTGCCCGCGACCAGCTGCCCACGCGGCACATCCGGCAACAGCTTCCCAAACGCCCTGAGCGCTCGCGGGTCGAACGACAGCACGCAGCGCGGCCCCGCATAATTGCCCAGCGCCTGCGCCGCGGCACGCGCCAGCTTGCCCGCGCCGCGCAGTCCGTCGCTCTTGAGCTCGACCGCCACCGGCACCCGCCCGGCTATCAGCATCAGCGCCGGGCCCAGCTCCGGCGCACAGCCCTTAGGCAGCGCCGCCAGCAGCTCGGCGCGCGTCATGTCGCGCACCCGCCGCACGCCGCCTGCGCAGTCCACCGTCCGGTCGTGCAGCACCACCAGCCCGTCCTTGCACAGCCGCACGTCCAGTTCGATGCCATATCCGCTCCGCGCTGCCTTATCGAACGCCTCCAGCGAGTTGCCCGGCGCGTCCGGCCCGACCAGTCCCTGGTGCGCCAGCGGCACCTCGCGCCAGCGCTCAATGCCCTCAAACGCCATGGCTGGCCCGGTCAGCGCGTCCAGCAGCCGCTCCATGCGCTTTGTCATACGCCCAGCACGCGCGCCGCCATCACCGCGCCCAGCAGCGTCTTGGCGTCGGTCAGCTCGCCGCGCATCACGCGCCCAACCAGCTCGCCCAGCGGCAGCTTCTCCACGCGCAGGAACTCGTCGTCATCCAGGTCTGTCTCGCCCTGGCTCAGGTCGCGCGCCAGAAACAGCGCTATCCGCTCGGTAAGATACCCCGGCGACGGCGTTATGTCGCACAGCTTTACCCAGTTGGCGGCTATCAGCCCAGTCTCCTCGCGCAGCTCGCGCTGAGCGGCCTCAAGCTCGGGCTCGTCGGGCGAGTCGAGCAGCCCCGCCGGTATCTCCAGCATCGCCCGGCCCACCGCCGGCCGGTACTGCCGCACCAGCGTCACATACCCGTCCGCGTCGACCGGCACGACCGCTACCGCCGCGCCGTGCACGACTATCTCGCGCAGCGCCGTCCGCCCGTCGGGCAGTTCGACCTGCCAGTGCTCCACGTCCAGCAGTTTGCCTCTGAACATCGTCTCGCCGCTGAGCTTGCGCTCCATTATGTCCTCATTTGCCATCATATCGCTCCTTCCACCGGTCTGCGCGGCCGCATGCGCGCAGCGCACCCGCCCTCAAAGCAAAAAACGGGCGGCGGACACCGGTATGATCCGGGCCCACCGCCCACGCTACGCGCGATTACAGCGCCAGCGATCCCATCGGATCCCACGGCTCGAGCACAATCGGCTCCTGCTTGAACTGCGCGCGCTCCTCGTCGGTCAGGTACTTCTCGTCGACGACCACCTGATAGGTGAACTCGTCGAACCACTTGTCGCTCATTATGTAGTAGCCGTCCTTGCCGGCATCCTTGCCCCAGCTGTTTTCAACGCGCCAGCGGGTGGGCTTGCCGTCCTCGTCGAGGTTGACGCCCATCAGCACCATGGCGTGGGTCATCAGGCTCTCGCCGTAGTCAAGGCGCTGCGCCTTGTCCATCGGGAAGTCGGTGTCAAACAGCTGCTCCAGCTCCAGCACATTCATGTCCATCAGTCCGCCCTGGCGCACCAGCCACTGGCCCACGTCCGAGCCGAACCACACCGGCTGGCCGTCCTTGAGCTGCGCTATCGCCGCGCGCTTGAGCGACTCTATCGGCAGGTTCAGGTACTTGACGGGCCGGCCCTCGTGCACGCTGCCCAGGAAGCGCACCGTGAAAGTGCGGCCATAGGGCTTGTCGGCGGTCGGCGCGTTTATGAGGCTGACGTACTTGTTGAGGTCCCAGCCCACGTACTTCTTGAAGAACTCCTGCGGGGTTATGCCGGCGTCGCGGATGAACTTGTCGTCCTTGTCGCGCACTTCGAGCGTGACGGTCTTAGGCGGCTCGCCCAGGCAGATGCACAGCATCCGGTATATCGTGGACAGCATGGCTTCCTTTTCGCCGGCCAGTTCCTGAGCCGACTTGCCCTCGGCATGCATCGCGCGCAGCTTGCACGCGTACTCGCGCAGCTTCAGCGTGAGGAACTTGTCCATCTCGCGGGTGTTGCTGGAGCACTCGGTCTCGGGCATCGCGTCCTTGGGCACTACGCCGTACTTGTCGACCAGCGCGCAGAACATGTCCCACTGACCGCCGTCGCCCAGCGGCGCCGACAGCAGCCACGCTATCAGCCGGCCACCGGTCGGCTCGTCCAGCGTCGCCAGTATGTTCTCCAGGAAGTAGTTCGACTTTTCGAGCTTATCCCAGAACAGCGGGTAGTTCTGCGACAGTTCGTACGTCTCCAAGTTCAGCTTCTTTATGATCGCAAAGCGCATCGTGTTCAGCGCCGCGAACATCCAGCAGCGGCCCGACGACTTCTGATTGGTTATCTCGCCCTGCTTGAGGTTTATCGAGAACTGGTGCACATCCTCGCGCAGCGCAGCCTGCGACACCGCAGACTTGGTCACGCCGTTTTGCGTCACGGCGTTCATCGCTATCCGATGGCACTTGTCGGCATTGAAGTCGGCGGAGAAGCGGCTCAACATTTCATTAGTTATCATTGGTTACACACTCTCCTCATATATTCAGCATTCAGCACTGCACTATAATTGTACTCCACTTTTGCCAAAAGCGCAAGTCGGCAATTGGCGCCGGCCGCGCGATCCGCCCGGCGCACGCCGCACGCTCTGCCGCCGGCATGCCAGCCTGAACGCGTCACGCGCGCCGCACGCGTCAACCCTCGCCGCCGTCGGGCGCGTGCGTGGGCAGCTCGGCTATGATAAGCTCCGTGCCGGCATCGCGGCAGGCGCGCTCATACTCGGGTGCGGGCATGCGCTCGGTGACTATCGCGTCAAAATCGGCGATCTGCGCATATGTCAGCAGTGCGGTGCGACCAAACTTTTCGCTGTCCAGCAGCAGCACGCTTTTTTCGGCGCGCTGCATCGCGGTCATCTTGATCTCATACTCCAGCGGCGAGGAGTTGGACACGCCATGCTCTATCGAGAACGCCGACGCGCCCATGAACGCGACCGATATGTTATATGTCTTCAGGAACCGTATCACGTCCAGCCCGGTAAACGAGCTGGTCTTGCGGTAGAGCTGGCCGGGCAGCGAGATTATGTTGAGGTTCTGATACGGCAATGCGGCCATCATCGCCTGCAGCGAATGGGTGACGATCGTGACGTTGTGCAGTGCGGAGAGGTTATCCAGCACGTGCAGCGTGGTCGTGCCGCTGTCCAGGAACACCGTATCATTGTCGTGCACGAACTGCGCGGCGCGCGCGGCTATGGCTGCCTTGGCCTCGCGCCCCTTTATGCGGCGCACGTCGAAAGGCGTGAGCTGTTCGCCCTTGCGCGCTGTGACTCCGCCGTATATCTTTTCTATCGTGCCTTTGCGTTGCAGCTGGGCTATGTCGCGGCGCACGGTTATCATGGACACCTTGAACTGCTGGCACAGCTGCTCCATCGACACAGATTCGTTTTGCAGTATATATTTCTCCATCTCATCGAGCCGGGTATTTCTCATGTAGACTGCCTCCATATCCATTGAAATGCACGGCGCTCCATATGATAATTATATGAGTAATTTGTGCAGATGTAAAGAGTAAAATACTGCCGATTATGAATTTTTGCCGCGCATGAGCCGCCTGTTCGTGAAGCCCGGCCGGCGAATAAGCTGCACGGCAGCGGCCAGTGGCGCGTTCGTGGGGCAATCGACCGCTTGGCACGCTGACCGCGCGGGCGCTGTCGATGGCTCGGCCATGGGGCAATTGACCGATTTGCACGCTGACTGCGCGGGCGCTACCGATGGCTTGGCCATGAGACAATCAACCGTTGACATACTGACCGCGCGGGCGCTGTCGATGGCTCGGTCATGGGGCAATTGACCGATTTACACGCTGACTGCGCGGGCGCTGCCAATGGCACAGTCACGCTTCAAACCACCCAATATTGCCAGTAAACCACAACAAATGCCCATGTTTCACGCCCCCGCGCAGCGTATGAACCTGCGCTGGGCATCCACTGCGGCTGCGGCGCCTCCGGGCGTATCGCGAGCGCAAGTCGCTCACAGCCGTGCAGCATGGACTGGATCTTTGCCATGCCGCACCGTGCCCGCATGACCGCGCGGCCGCCGCAGATAAAAAGCCGCCGCCGTATCGTCGATACGGCAGCGGCAGGTATCATCCATATGTCCGGCGCAGTCCGGCCTTATTCGCCCGCGGCGTTCATCAGCTCGCGCTTGCCACGGAAGTCCTCTTTGTCGACTATGCCGTTTTCGAGGGCCTCGCGCTTGAGCATCACATAGCACATCGAGTGCACGCCCACACGATACGGCATCAGCAGATACATTATCAGCAGCGCCGCCACGACCAGCACGCCCAGCGTGATTATCAGCCCCAGCTGACCCATGTTCAGCGCGTTCATGCCCACGCCCAGCGCGACGACCAGCCCGAACGCCAGCCCGGCCAGTATGTACCAGCCCAAAAAGCTCAGGCTCACCACCAGCAGCGCAAAGTGATTGCCGCGCACTATGCGGCGGCTGGCGCGCACCGCCTTGCGCACGCCCATCTGCGGACGCTCGGCCAGCGCTACCGGCGCCATCGAGTAGCTTATGCACTTGAATATAATCAGCCATATGTCCAGCACGTACCACGCGCACAGCACCGCCGCATATATCCAGCCGCAGCGGGCTATGTATTCAGCCGTGAACACCGCGCTTATCGACTCCATCGACACGCCGCTGCTCAGCGCCGCAAAGTCCTGCGTGCTCAGCCCGGTCGCCAGCGCCGTGCCCGCCAGGCCGCCCACCAGCAGTATCAGCATTATTATCTGCCAGCCCAGCAGGCAAAGCCCCTGCCAGAACGGCAGTATTATCGACCTGAAGAAATACGATCCCGTATATCCCTTGAACACCGTGCCCGCGCTCGGGTTCTTGAGCCTTATCACGCGCAGCATGAACTTGCGCACGCCGGTCATTAGCGGCAGTACTATTATCAGCTCCAGCACGAACGCTATCAGGTATATCATGCCGATGTTGGTCAGCGTGCGGCCCAGCGTGCTCAGGCCCTGCATGAACCCGCCCAGCGCGTTCGCCGTGCCCGCCGCATTGACCGCGCCCGCCGTCTCATATGCTATGGGCTGCTGATACCATGCCACTATCGCGTCTATATCGGCCTGCGTCACCGGGTAAAACTGCCCCAATGCCCACACGCCGCCAAAGTATACAATCAGCACTATGAACGTTAGCAGCACCGCCAGAAACACGGCTCCCCTGCTCTCGCCGCCAAGGATACCCTTGACATCCCTCTTTATCGTCCTTCTGTCCAGCATAGCAAACCGTCCTTCCTCTTTGTCGCCCCATCAGCGCCACTGGCGCCGCTTTACGTCACGTATTGCCCGCGCCGTTCCCGCTCCGATCATCGCCGGGCCGCGCTCCGCCATCAGTCGCGCCGTCCGCCCCGGGCGCGCTGCCGTCGTTGGGTGTGCTGCCACTGGGCGCATTGCCATCGTTGGGCGCGTCGCCACTGGGCGCATTGCCGTCGTTGGGCGCGTCGCCACTGGGCGCATTGCCGTCGCTGTGCGCGTCGCCACTGGGCGCGCTGCCGTTGCTGGACTCGCCCCAGCCCGGCAGGCTGCCGCTCGACTGCGCGGCCTCGTTGAACGCATCCTCGTGCGCGCGTCTGAGCTCCTCGGCGCGGCGCGACAGTATCTCGTTTAGTCGAACGAAGTATATCGCCGACGCGGTCTCCAGCACCGGCATGCACAGGCTCGTAAGCACTATCGTCGCCAGCGTCACGCCCACGCCCACCAGCGCCTGCTCAGCCGTGTTCAACTCAAACCCCAGTTGCGTCGTATTGGCCATCACCTGTAAAGCCACATTGGGCAACGCAGTCAGTATAAAGCAGTAAAAGAACCTCAAATACAGGCAAAACAGCTCTTTGAGCCGGCCGTGCATGACCATGGTGCTGAGCCTGAGCGACATTATCGCGCCCACGTGCGGCTCCTGCGCCAGAAAGTAGAACTGCTGCGAATACGCCAGACCGCGATTGAACATCAAAAACAGCAGCGTCAACAGCGCCGGCCAGAACATGAGCGACATCTGTCCGTACAGCTGCGCCATGGCGATCTCGTTCAGCACCAGCGACATGGGTATCATCACCCACACCAGCATCGACAGCGCGCGCCAGAGCATCGCGCGCACCGACAGGAAGTAGCTCCCGCGCGTCAGCCCCTCGAACAGGTCCATCGGCGAACGCGGCCGCCCGTTGTACATGTTCAGCTCGTACCGCGCCAGCCCCAACGTGAGCGCCGGCGCCACCAGCGCCTGCATCAGCATCATGAACAAATTGCCTATGTTCATGGTGGTCTGAGCGTCCTGCGCCACCCCGCCCCCCGTGAACATGAGCGCGTAGTTGAGTATCATCACCGGCACGGAGATCAGCGTCTGCATCAGCGCGACGGTCAGCGCGGTGCGGCGGTAGTTGCCGTCGCGCCGCAGCAGCGCGCGCGTCTCAGCCGCGACCTGCGCAAGATTTATTCGGGGCGCGTCCGCCCTCATCGAGTTCACCTGAGCGATGCCACCTCGTTTCGCGCGCCGGGCGCGCATTTATTTTAATCCAGTGGCTTGATTATACCATCTTTGACCCGAATAGAAAAGTCATTTATGCGTAAAAGCTGCGATTTTTGATAGAAATTCTTAACACTCGGCAGCATTCGCCGATAATCACGGAATTTTATACTTGTAAAGGAAGATTTATCTGCGGAGGTGCGCTATGCAGGATTATCATATGCATACTACATATTCACCCGACGGCCATGCAACGATGGCGCAGCAGCTCGACGCCGCCGAACGCGTCGGCCTCAGCGGCGTGTGCCTGACCGACCACCTGGATCTGAAGCATCAGGAGCCCATATTCGACGTCCCGGTCGACTACGACCGCTGGTTTGCCGAACTGGACGCACTGCGCGCACAGCATCCCGCCCTCACCGTGCGCGCCGGCATAGAGGCCGGCGAACATGCCTGCGTGACCGCCGAAACGCTGGCCGTCGTCCAGGCGCATCCGTTCGACTACGTACTGCTGAGCCAGCACATGATAGACGGCGTGGACCCGTACTATTACGAGCGCTTCCTGAACGGGCGCACGCCCGAGGCCGCGTTCCGCCGCTACGCCGAGTGCGTATGGGAGTCGATAAACCGCTTTGACGATTTCGACTGTCTGGCGCATCTGGGGTACTGTTCCAAGTTTGCGCCGCGCGAGGCGGGCGTGCGCCCGTTTGACCGCGAATACGCCCCCGACGTCGTCGACGCGATACTCAAAAAGCTCGCCCAGGACGGCAAGGCGCTGGAGATCAACACGTCGGGCCTCAAAAACGGCGGCTCCGCCCCGATACCCGGCCCCGACATAGTGCGCCGCTTCATAGAGCTGGGCGGCGAGTTCGTTATGCTGGGCAGCGACGCGCACTACGCGGAGTACGTCGGCTATGAATTCGACCGCGCCCGCCGCATGGCGCTGGAATGCGGAGCAAAGTATACGCTCTCATTCGAGCAACGCCATGGCACGCCAATCGCGCTGTGACCGCGCGTGCGCTCGCATTTCAGACTATACAGGCGTGGGCGCGTTGCCCGGACGCCGCGACGTCGTGCCCGGCCGTGGCGTCATGCCCGGCCGTGGCGTCATGCCCGGCTGCGGCGCCTGGTCTTGCATTTGATTGCGGCATATTCCGCACTTCATCAGGCGTCACGCACCGGCCGCGGCGCGCAATCTTGCATTTGATGGCAGCGGCATATTCCGCATTTCATCCGGCGTCACGCTCTGCGGCGACACTTGATCTTGCATTTGATTGCGGCATATTCCGCACTCCATCCGGAGTCACGCTCAGCCGCGGCGCGCAATCTTGCATTTGATGGCGGCGACATATTCCGCATTTCATCAGGTGTCACACTCAGCCGCGGCACCTGATCTTGCATTTGATGGCGGCGGCATATTCCGCACTCCATCCGAAGTCACGCTCCGCCGCGACGCCCGATTTTACGGCGTAAGGTTGCGTTTTATATTAAAACGCGATACAATAATATCACATAGACCGGCGCGCAGTCCGCGCCCGGCGGCATATACGCAAACACATATGCAAAGGAGAGTTACGCAATGAGCCAATTCGACAGAATAATAGATCGCCGCGGCACCTCAGCTGAAAAGCTGCTCGCCTGCAAGTCCATATTCGGCAGCGAGGACGTGATACCGATGTGGGTGGCCGACATGGACGTGGCCACCGCGCCCGAAATAGTCGAGGCGCTCAAGGCGCGCGCCGAGCACGGCATATTCGGCTACACCGGCGAAGTCGACGAGGACTATGACGCAGTTATAGGCTGGCTGCGCGACAGGTTCGGCGTGCATATAGAGCGCGAATGGATAATGTGGAATTCCAACGTGGTCTGCGCGATACGCGTTGCGATAAACGCGCTGACGCGCCCCGGCGACAAGATAGTGATAGCCACGCCCGTATACACGCCGTTTTTCAACGCCACGCGCGACGCCGGACGCATGCTGCGCGTAAGCCCGCTCAAGGAGCAGGACGGCTACTTCACGCTCGATTACGAGGATCTGGAAAACGCGTTCCGCGGCGGCGCGCGCATGATCGTTATGTGCAACCCGCACAACCCGGTGGGCCGCGTCTGGACGCGCGAGGAGATGGCGCGGCTGGTCGAACTGTGCCGCAAATACGACGTGCTGCTGCTGTCCGACGAGATACACGACGGCTTCATATTCAAGGGCCATAAGCACACCTCGGTGCTGACTTTCGACTACGACAACGTGATAATGCTCATGTCGGCGACCAAGTCGTTCAACCTGGCCGGCCTGGGCATAAGCAACATGATAGTGCCCCGGCGCGATTACCGCGAGCTGATAAGCCGGTTCATGCAGTGCAACGGCGCCAACAACGGCGCCAACAACGTATTCGGCTCGGTCGCACAGCGCACCGCCTACACGCGCTGCGGCAAGTGGCTCGACGAGCTGACCGAATACATAGAGGCCAACGTCGACGTCACCCTCAAGCGCCTGGCGGAGACGATGCCGCTCATTAAGTGCCGCAAGCCCGAGGGCACGTACCTCATGTGGCTGGACGCGCGCGCGCTGGGCGAGCCGGACGCGGTGTTCAAGGCGCTGTGCGAGGCCGGCGTGGGCCTCAACCGCGGCGAAGGCTACGGCGTGGGCAACCAGTGCGCGGGTTATCTGCGCTTTAACGTGGCCTGCCCGCGCGCACAGCTCGAAGCCGCGCTGGATTGCATGGAAAAGGCCTATCGCACATTGACGGCCAAGTAAATGCGCGCGCTCATATTCGATGTGGAAGCCAATGGCACGCCTCAGCCGCAGGTGTGCCAGTTGGCATATCTGATCTCGGACGGCGCGCGGCTTGAGGCGCGCAACTTCTTCTTTCGCGTGAGCGCCATGAATCCCCACGCCTACAAGGTGCATCACCTGAGCATGAAGGCGCTGGATAAGCTGTCGGGCGGGCGCACGTTCGCCGACCACGCCCGCGAGATCTGCCGCGACTTCTACTGGGCCGAGGTGTACATAGGCCACGGCGTCAGCGGCGACATGGACTACCTGCGCCGCGAGTTCGAGCGGCTGGCGCTGGCGCTGCCCGAGCGCCGACGCTTCTGCACCATGCGCCACTTTACCGGGCGCTGCGGCGGCGAACTGCCCGGCGGCAAGCCCAAGCCGCCCAGCCTGAGCGAGCTGTGGACGCATTACGGCCTGACCGAGCCCGAAATAGCCACGTTCGCCGCGCAGACCTTCGGCGCAGGCGCGGTGGCGCACGACGCGCGCTTTGACGCGGCGGCGACGTATCTGGCGCTCAGGCGCGCACAGGCCGCGGGAGAGCTGCCCCGCGGCGTGCTGGACGACTGAGCCGTGCGTGAACTTCCGGCTTGCATGCTGCAAGGCCAACCGGCCTTATCCCGGCACAGGCGCATTCCCGCCACAAGCGCATTCCCGGCACAGGCGCATTGCGGCCAACAGCCAGCCCTGCATCATGACGGGCAAACGCAGCGGGCCACATGCCGCCCACTGAGCCGCGCGTGAACTTACGGCTTGCACACCGCAAGGCCAATCGGCCTTACCCCGGCACAAGCCCATTCCAGGCATAATTGTATTCCAGGCACAAGCGCATTGCGGACAGCGGCCAGCACGGCATCATACCGGGCAAACGCAGCGGGCCACATGCCGCCCCACTGAGCCGCGCGTGAGCTTCCGGTTTGCATGCTGCAAGGCTAACCGGCCTTATCCCCGGCACAGGCGCATTGCGGCCAACGGCCAGCACTGCATCATGCCGGGCAAACGTAGCGGGCCACATGCCGCCCACTGAGCCGTGCGTGAACTTACGGTTTGCACACCGCAAGGCCAATCGGTCTTTCCCCGGTACAGGCGCATTGCGGCCAATGGCCAGCACAGCATTATGCCGGGCAAACGTAGCGGGCCACATGCCGCTCCACTGAGCCGTGCGTGAACTTACGGTTTGCACACCGCAAGGCCAATCGGTCTTACCCCGACACAGGTGCATTGCAGCCAACGGCAGCACAGCATATTGCCGGCCAACCCAGAGGGCCACATGCCGCTCCACTGAGCCGCGCATGAACTTACGGTTTGCATGCCGCAAGGCCAATCGGTCTTACCCCCCGGCACAAGCCCATTCCCGGCACAAGCTCATCCCCGGCGCGACCGCAAACCCAACGCCGAGCCAGCCAAGCCACGCGGCAATCTAATGATAAGTCGGTAAATCGAGCCGGCCGCAAGTCCTTTGGACCGCCGGCCGGCCCATTGCATTTTGCACATGTCGGCAGGCGCAGGCCTGCCACGGCGCGCTCCACCGCGCGCAGATGGTGAGGATGATTATGAACTACTCGCGCGACACACTCAAGTACCTAAAGCAACTGCGCCGCCAGTACCCCACGGCGCGCCAGGCCTCCGCCGAGATAATCCGCCTGCGCGCGGTGCTCAAGCTGCCCAAGGGCACCGAGCACTTCCTGTCAGACCTGCACGGCGAGAGCGCCGCGTTCCTGCACATGCTGCGCAACGCCAGCGGTGTCATCAAGCAAAAGACCAACGACCTGTACCGCGACATACTGCCCACTCATGAGCGCGACATGCTGTGCACGCTGGTGTACTACCCCGAGGAAAAGCTGTCGCTGCTTAAAAAGCAGGGCGCGGTCAACGCCGAGTGGTACCGGATAACGATACTGCGCCTGGTCGAGCTGGCGCGGCTGATGGCGGTCAAGTACACCCGCACTCATGTGCGCGCGGCGATGCCCGAGGACCTGGGCGAGTTGATGGAAGAACTGCTGCTGCGCGAGGACGTGCACGACAAACAGGCGTACTACTCCGAGACAGTGGACGCGATAATCGAATGCGGCCAGGCCGACGCCGTGATAATCGAGCTGTCGCGCGTCATACAGTACCTGTCCATCGACCATCTGCACATCATAGGCGACATATACGACCGCGGCCCGCATGCCGATCTGATAATGGACGCGCTGGACAATTACCACAACGTCGACGTACAGTGGGGCAATCACGACATCGTCTGGATGGGCGCGGCAGCCGGTTCGCAGGTGTGCATCGCGCAGGTGCTGGTAACTCAGCTCAAGTACGGCAACCTCGACGCGCTGGAAGTGGGATATGGCATATCGCTGCGCGCGCTGGCCACGTTTGCCGCCGGCGCGTATGCGTCCGATCCCTGCGCCGAGTTCATGCCCAAGCGCCTGGGCGGCGCCGACTCCGGCGAGGACGACATGGAGCTGGCCCGCATGCACAAGGCCATGGCGATAATCATGTTCAAGCTCGAATGCCAGCTGCTGCGCCGCCACCCCGAGTACGGCATGGACGACCGCCGGCTGCTGGAGCGGGTCGACTTCGGCGACGGCACGCTTGAGATCGACGGCGTGCGCCATGCGCTCACGTCCAACGCGTTCCCCACGGTCGATCCGGCCGACCCAACCGCGCTGACCGAGGGCGAGCGCGAACTTATGTACCGGCTCCAGATAGCGTTCGAGCACTCCGAAAAGCTCCAAAAGCACGTCAAGTTCCTGTTCGCGGCGGGCAGCATGTACCTGTGCTGCAACGGCAACCTGCTGTACCACGGCTGCATACCGATGAACGCCGACGGCTCGCTGATGCAGTTGCCGATAGACACCCCCGACGGCCGGCCCACCGGGCGCGCCGCGCTGGACTGCGCCGAGCGGATCGCGCGCCAGGGCTATTTTGCGCGGGCGGGTTCGCGCGCGCGCCGCGACGGTCAGGACATGATGTGGTATCTGTGGTGCGGACCGGTGTCGCCGCTGTTCGGCAAGTCGCGCATGGCCACGTTCGAGCGCTACTTCATAGCCGACGAGACCACATGGACCGAACAGAAGAACCCGTACTACGCGCTGATGCACGACGAATCGGTCGCACGCGGCATACTGGAGGCGTTCGGACTCAGCCCCGACACCGGCCATATAATCAACGGCCATGTGCCGGTGCGCGTCAAAAAGGGCGAAAGTCCCGTGCACGCCGGCGGACGGCTGCTGGTGATAGACGGCGGGCTGTCGCGCGCATACCAGGGCGTGACCGGCATAGCGGGCTACACGCTGATATTCAGCTCGCACGCGCTGCTGCTGGTGGCGCACCAGCCGTTCGAGTCCACCACGCGCGCGATCACCGACGAGCAGGACATCCACTCGGTACAGACCGTGGTCGAGCAGATGCCCCGCCGGCTGCGCATACTCGACACCGATCAGGGCGCCCGGCTCCAGGAGCGCATCGACGACCTGACCTGTTTGATAGACGCGTATGCCTCCGGCGCGATAAAGGAGGGCGGCCTCGACGAGCGCGAGATGTGACTGTACAGCGTTTGCGCGCCGCGGCCCGAAGTCCCATACACATGGGCCGCATTGGGGGGCGGCATGGCAAGTCCAAAACCCGGCGCACGGCATCACCGGCGATGAACCGGCGGTGCGCTTCATATGATACTCACGCGGGCGCGGCGTCAGCCGTGCCCGCGCTGCATATCTCTTGCAACGGACGCCTTGTCCCATGCGCCAAGTGTTGCGCCATGCGGTGTATTTGGATCATGTTCACACCGGTCGAGAGCCGCGCGCATGCACTTGCGTGCTTCATGAATATGTGCTCTGTCGTCCGCATGTGCTGCCTGGCTGTTTTGCATGCGGCTTTGCTCTTCTGACCGCATGACTTGCGGTCATTAGCTCCACAACATTGCTCTGCCCGTTTGTTTTATCCACAGCTTTGACAGCACCGTGGTACATTCGCGACGTCGGCCGCATGCCCGCGACCGTTCACACCGCGCCCGCGCCGCCAGGTAGTTCAGCGCCAAAACATCCGCACGGCGCGACTCCCGTCTTGCGCAACTTGTCCACAGTTTTGACAGCACCGTGGTACATTCGCGCCGTCGGCCGCATGTCCACGACAATTCGCACCGTAACCGCGCCGCTAAACCATCCAGCGCCCAAACATCCGCACGGCGCTACTCCAGTCTTGCGCAAATTGTCCACAGCTTTGACAGCGCCATCGTACATTCGCGCCATCGGCCGCATGCCCTCGACCGTTCACACCGCACCCGCACCGCCAGGCCGTTCAGCGCCCAAACATCCGCACGGCACAACTCTCGTATTGCGCGACTTGTCCACAGCTTTGACAGCGCCATCGTACATTCGCACCGTCGGCCACATGTCCACGACAATTCACACCGCGCCTGCGCTGCCAAACCATCCAGCGCCCAACATCCGCCCGGCGCAACTCCCGTATTGCACGACTTGTCCACAACTTTGACAGCACCATCGTACATTCGCGCCGCCCGCCGCATGCCCGCGACCATTCACACCGCGCCCGCACCGCCAGGCCGTTCAGCGCCCAAACATCCGCACGTCGCAACTCCCGTCTTGCGCAACTTGTCCACAGCTTTGCGCACTGCGCCGGTTCGCCGGCCACATATCAGCCACACATATTCGCAAAGTTATTCATCTTTTTCACGGCTGTGGTTGACAGCGCCGCCCATCGTTTAATAAAATGGGTTTGTAAGAAACAGGCAAGAGAAAGAGCGCGATGTGTAAGGACACGCGGGTGCGTGCCGCGCGCAAGAAGGAGAATATTATGTCGCTTACCATGACAATGTCACTGCTGGGCGGTCTGGCGCTGTTCCTGTACGGCATGAAGATGATGGGCGAAGGCCTTGAAAAGGCTGCCGGCGATAAGCTGAGGCGGCTGCTTGAGTCGCTCACGCGCAATCCGATAATCGGGTTGCTGGTTGGCGTAGTGTTCACGATGATAATACAGTCCTCATCCGCGACCACGGTCATGGTCGTGGGCTTTGTAAACGCCGGTTTGCTGGATCTGATGCAGGCAACCGGCGTTATTTTGGGCGCGAACATAGGCACGACTGTGACCGCGTGGATAGTGGCCGGCTTCCAGGCGATGACGTTCATGCCGCTGATACTGCTGGTGGGCGTGGCGATGATAATGTTCGTAAAGCGCCTGAAGCTCCAGCGGATAGGCCAGATAGTCGCCGGATTCGGCATGCTGTTCGTGGGCATGGACATGATGAAAAACGCAATGAGCCCACTGGCTGAATCGGCCGAGTTCGCACGCCTTATGACCACGTTCTCCAATCCGCTGCTGGCGATGCTGATGGGCGTGGCGATAACGGCGGTCATACAGTCGTCGTCGGCGTCGGTGGGCATACTGGAGCTGCTGGCATTGCAGGGCCTGGTGCCGCTGGAGACCAGCCTGTACATAATCATGGGCACGAACATAGGCACATGCGTCACCGCTATGCTGGCCGCGATAGGCGCGACCCGCACCGCCCGGCGCGCGGCGCTGATCCATCTGATGTTCAACGTGTTGGGCACGCTGGTGGTGTTCGTGCTGGTGAGCGTGCTGCCGGTGGCCAACTGGCTCAGCGCGATAGAGGATCCCGCGCTGCAGATAGCCGTGGCGCACACGTCGTTTAAGGTGTTCGAGGTCATGTGCTTCATAGCGCTGCGCGGATACCTGGTAAAGCTGGTCATGATACTCGTGCCCGGCGACGACTCGCGCACCGAGGAGCGCCGGCTCAAATACCTCGACGACCGCATACTGTCCACGCCCCCGATAGCCGTCGCCCAGATCTCCAAGGAGATCGAACGCATGGGCGATATAGCCGTGGACAACCTCAGCCGCGCCATGGACGCGTTCTTCGACAAGAACGCCGCGCTGATACCCGAGGTCGAACATAACGAGGATGCCATCAATTACCTGAACCACGAGATAACCCGATACATGGTCTCGGTCAGCCAGCTCGACCTGCCCGCCGACGACATGAAGCGCATGGGCGCGCTGTTCCACGTCGTCAATGACCTCGAGCGCATAGGCGATCACGCCGAAAACATGGCCGAATACGCCCAGAGCCGCATCGACGATGAGATACCCTTCTCTGACGAAAGCATACGCGAAATGCATGAGATGCTCTCAAAGACGCTGGAGCTGTGCCGGCTCGCGCTGAACGTGTTCCACACGCGCGACCGCAAGCTGCTGCCCCAGGTGCTGGTGCGCGAGGAAAACATTGACGACCTGGAAAAGGAACTCCAACGCAATCACGTCGAACGCCTGACCCGCGGCGCGTGCACCCCGCGCTCGGGCATGGTGTTCTCGGACATGCTGTCCAACCTCGAGCGCGTGGCCGACCACGCCACCAACATAGGCTTCTCGATACAGGAGGAGTGACCCCGCATCGCCCAATAAACATAACGCGCGCGTCACATCGCAGCGCAACCTTGCGCCCGGCGCGCGCGTCAAATATACGTAAGCTAACCAAAGGAGGCTGCGCGCGTGAACAGATGGGAGTACTACCGCGAACTCGACCGGCGGCGCATGTTCAAGCGTTGGGCGGGCATGTTCAACGTGGTCGGCGCGGCGGTCGCGGCGCTGTGCATACTGCTGGCGCTGGGCTTGCTGATGAGCCTTATGGGCTGGGTCTGGCAGGACCTCAATCAATCGCTGATGAACCTTATAAACACCGCAATATCAGTAATACTGCACCCGGTCGGCGACGCCGTGATAACGCTGGGCTAGTCCGGCGCACAACGGTCGCCTGAATAAGTTGAACCGCGTTGTGGACGGACGGCCCACGTTTAGGGCGATAAACCCGTGTTATTGACGCTCGGCCCACATTTAGGGCGATTAGCCCGCGTTATCAACGGACGTCCCACATTTGGGGCGATAAACCCGCGTTATTGACGCTCGGCACACGTTTAGGGCGATCAGAACGCGTTATTGACCCTCAGCCCACGTTTGGGGCGTTCGGCCCGCGTTATTGACGGACGGCCCGCATTGCGGGCAAAAGTATCGTGCAACAGCCGCGCGTCTCGCATACCGGCAACGCAGCATAACCGGCAGGCTGTTCCGACAGATAAGCCACACGGCCCGCAATCTTATTGCGCCGTCCGCATAGCGCCCATTCAACCCCAAAGACATCGCATATGACCGGCAGCAAGCGCCTGCCGCGCAAAACCAGAACGGCCCGCACCGCCCCTACTGCAACGGCGGCGCGGGCCGTTCTGGCAAAAGGAGGGCAATGGAATATGATAGTCTCGGCATCGCGCCGCACCGACATACCCGCGTTTTATGGCGAGTGGTTCATGAACCGGCTGCGCGCCGGGTACGCAGTCGCGCGCAACCCGATGAACCCGCGCCAACTGCGCCGCGTGTCGCTCAGGCCGGGCGACGTAGACGCGTGCGTGTTCTGGAGCAAGGACTTCCGGCCGCTGCTTGCGCACATAGGCGAGATACGCGACGCGTTCCCCATCGCCGTGCACCACACATTGACGCCCTACTCCGCGCCGCTGGAACCCCGCCTGACCGACAAGCGCGCCATAGTCGAGGGCATGTGCACGCTCAGCCGCACGATTGGGCCTGACTGCCTGGTATGGCGCTATGACCCGATAGTGCTGTCGGACGCGCTGACCCCCGAATGGCACATAAGGGCGTTCGAACGGGCATGCGGGCTGCTGGGCGGCGCGACGCGGCGCTGCGTTATCAGCTTTGTGCAGCTGTACCCGCGCGTGCGCCGCACTATGGAGCGGTTGTGCCGCCTGCCCTCGCCCGATGAGATGCGCGCGCTGGCCGGCGAACTGGCGCAAGTCGCCCGCGCGCACGACATCGTGCTGACCAGCTGCTGCGCGCCCGAGGAGCTGGACCTGACGGGCGTCAAGCGCGAGGCGTGCATAAGCGCGGCGCTGATACACGCCGCGACCGGCCATGCGCCGAATCCCCGACGCGATCCCGGTCAGCGCAAGGGCTGTCTGTGCCTGCCCAGCGTCGACATAGGCGCATACCACTGCTGCCCGCACATGTGCGCATACTGCTACGCCAACTGGAGCGCAGCCGCAGTCGAGCGCAACTTTGCGCGCCATGACCCGCTGGGCGAGGAGCTGTTGCCGCCGGTCGAGCCGCCCCGTCAGGACTTAATCGACAAAGGCGCTTGCCCGCCAGAGCGCAGCTGATGCGCCCTGATGGGCAAGGTATTATCTTTATGTGATTGGGGGCGCCTTATGAAACGCGCGCTGTTTTGGATATGGATTATATCAATCGTTGCGTTCGCTGTCGATTGGGGTATCGTTGGGCTATCGCTGCTAAGCGGCAACTATGACATTACTGCGGGCGCGTATATCGGGCTGGGCTGTCTTTGGGTCATGGCGCCCACAGGCATAGCCTACAAGTTGTTGAATAACGCCTGCCCGAACTGCGGAAAATAATGCCATTCAGCAGCAGATATTGTCCTTACTGCGGCAAAGAGTTGCAACATGATGATAAGCGGATATGACCTCTGTCGACAGGCCTCACAGCGGCAGCTCCAAGCCTCGGCGGCAATTGCCCGCACTTGGGTGAATCGTTCGGCATGCGGCAAAGCTCTCGCTTACGGCTCCAATCTTCGCCGCCTGCGGCATGTCTACACCTATCGAATGGCGTACTGATTGTAAACAGCGCGCCATTATTATATATTCTGTTAGGTGGATATCAGCCGACAGCGAGAACAGCCCTGCCACAGATCCGCGCTCAGGCCAATCGGCCAGCAGGCCACCGCGCGCCGCAACCGGTCAACCCCAACGCAGAAAGCGCCCACGAAAAAGCAACGCGGCCACACGACAGTACGTCGCCCACGCCGGAGCCGAAAAGCATGCTCTGCGTCCAGAACGCCTACTGGAGCTCGTCGCCAGGCTCAAACGAATGCGATCAACGTTTGACTGACGTAATAAGACGTAATAATATGAAGGCCGCCTCGTACCATTGGGCAAACCACGAACACCGGCTCAGGCGCGCACTATGAATATCGACAACCGCTACACCTCACGCTCCACGGCAGCGAACGCGCATAAAAGCATCCCGCAGCCTCAAAACCGCGGGATGCTTTTCATTGCATAAGCACGCTTATAGAACGTTGCCTCAAACCGGCCCTCACCAACGCCGCACTAAGGTTGTGTCGACTTCGAATCACTTGGTTGAATGCGACGATGCATATGTCCCCGGTAACGGCGTTGATTCGCTTAGTTGCGCAAGGCGTCGATTACGCACCCGCCGGCGTTGATTCATTTGGTTTCATATGGCGTCGATTACGCACCCGCCGGCATTGATTCACTTGGTTGCACGCTATGTTGCATATGCCCCCGCCGCTGGCGTTGATTCGCTCGGTTGCGCAAGGCGTCAATTACACACCCGCCGGCATTGATTCACTTGGTTGCATACGGCGTCGATTACGCCACCAGTGCCGGCTTCGCTTCACTTGGTTGCACGAGACGTTGCATAAGCCCCCGCCGCTGGCGTTGATTCGCTTGGTTGCGCAAAGCGTCGATTACACACACGCCTACGTCGATTCACTTGGTTGCACGCGACGTTGCATAAGCCCCCGCCGCTGGCGTTGATTCGCTTGGTTGCGCAAGGCGTCGATTACGCACCCGCCGGCATTGATTCATTGGGTTCCGGCTTCACTTGGTTGCATGCAACGTTGCAAATGTCCCCGTCACCGGCGTCGATTCACTTGTCGCGTACGACACAACGCACGCCCCCGCCGCCGGATGAAAACTCTATTTCCCGCCTTCCGGCTCAGCCGGCGGCGCCTCGCGCCGGTAAAGCCGCCTGTCAAGCGACCACACCTTGTCGGTGAACTCGCCCGGCGCTATGCACGAAATGGTATGGCTCATCTCGTACATGCGCGCGTCCATGCGGTCCAGCAGCGCCAGCATCTCGGCCTCCGGGAACATGGGCGGCTTGGGCGAGCCGTACTCAGGTATGTCGTGGTGGCTCAGCAGCATGTGCTCGAGCATCTCGCGCAACTCGTCGGGCGCGCCGACCTTGCGCGCCACGCGGTCGACCTCTATCGCGCCCTGCACCAGGTGGCCCAGCAGCTGCCCCGCGCGCGTGTAGCCGCTGACCAGTCCCATGTTGTCGCTGTTCATCTCGTCGGTCTTGCACAGGTCGTGCAGTATCACGCCCGCCCGCAGCAGGTCGCCATCCAGGAACGGATATATCGGCAGCAGCGCCTCGGCGCACTTGAGCACCGTGAGCGTATGGTGCAGCAGTCCCGCCCGCTCGGCATGGTGTATGCGCTGCGCCGCCGGGTAGTACAGCAGCCGGTCATTGACCTCGTCCAGCCGCTCCAGCACAATGTTCTTGAGCGCGTCGTTCTTTATCGCCAGCGCAACCTCGAGTATCGCGTCCAGCATGTCCTGCGGCGGATATGGCGCGCACGCTATGAGCCGCGACATATCCACGTTGTCGGAATCGTTCATCGGGCGCATCCTGTCCACGCGGAACTGTGCCCGGCCATTGTATTCCTGCATGAGTCCGCGTACCTTTATCACCGTGCCCGGCTCGGGCGGCAGCACCGTGCCGTCCCACATCTTGGCGTTGACCTCGCAGGATATGTCGGCCAGCGTCATGTCCAGGTACTTCGACCCGCTCACCGCCTGCCGCTGCTGGGCCGCCTTGACCCGCAAAAATCCCTCGAACGCCGTCTGCTTCTTAACCGACGAAAGCATTGCCTGTTCCATTGATATTCTCCTCACACGCGCTCAGGTCCCATCCGGCACCCGCGCCTCGATCACCTTGAACCCACCGCCGCGATCTATTATCCCGGCCGTTGCGTATGCGTCCCTGAGGTGTCTGAGCGCCGAATCCGCGCCCTGTTTGGTCTGTATTACTATGTATAACGCGCCGCCCGGCACGATATGCCCGCGCGCCTCGTCAAACCATCCGTATATCACCCGCTTGCCCGCGCGTATCGGCGGATTGGTGATTATGGCGTCGAACATCCGCCCCGCCAGCGCGCCAAACCCATCCGACTCCAACGCCTCGCATTCCAGCGCGTTGAGCGCCGCATTGCCGCGCGTAAGCTCAACCGCGCGCGCGTTTATGTCGACCGCGGTCAACGCTATGCCCGGATTGCGCGCCTTGACAAACAGCCCCAGCGCACCCCAGCCGCACCCCAGATCCAACACCCGCCCGCGAAGCTCGGGCAGCGCGCGTATCAGCAGTTCCGTGCCCGCGTCCAGCTCGCCGCGCGAGAACACCCCCGCGTCGGTGTCAAACTCCAGCCGTTGCCCGTCCAGTTGCGCCGAAATGCGCCGCACGTCGTGGCGCGACGTCGGCTCGGGCGTGAAGTAGTGCTCGCCCATATTATCCTCCCCCGCTCAGTCGGCCTCGTCCATGCCGGCGCAGCGATACAGCTCGCGCCGCTCATCCGCGCTCAACTCGCGGCTCTCGCCCGGCGCCAGGCGCTCATCCAGCGCTATCGCGCCCATGCGCACGCGCTTGAGTTCCAGCACCGGCTTGCCCCGCGCCGCAAACATGCGCTTGACCTGATGATACTTGCCCTCGCCCAGCGTCACGCGCGCCAGGTCCGGCCGCACAATCGCCAGCTCGGCCGGCAGCGCCGTAAAGTCGCTCAGCTCCATGCCCTGTGCAAACGCGCGCACGTCGGACTCATCCAGCGCGCCATCCACGCGCGCTATATACACCTTGTCCACGTGGTGCCGGGGCGATATCAGCCGGTGCGCAAGCTGACCGTCGGTCGTGAGCAGCAGCAGTCCCGTCGTATCCTTGTCCAGCCGCCCCACCGGCGTGATGCCCCGCACGCGCAGTTGCTCGGGCAGCAGATCCAGCACCGTGGGCTGAGTGCGATCCTCGGTCGCCGTCAGTACGCCCGCGGGCTTGTTCAGCATCACGTGCATGTGCCGCCGGTACTCCAGCAGCCGCCCGTCCAGTTCGACGCGGGCGCTGTGTTCGTCCAGTTGCTGCGCGGCGTCGCGCACCGATGCGCCGTCCACGCGCACCCGTCCACGCGCAAGCGCCGCCTTAACATCGCGCCGGCTGAGCCCGGTTATCGCGGATATATATCTGTCCAGTCTCATCTTTCCACCGTCCCTGCCAGGGTATCGGCGCGCCCGGCAACCACGCTCCCGGCGCGCACGATGGTTATATTCGCGCCCGGCGCGCGCATATCCTGCCGCGGCGGTGTTAACACTCGGCGGAATCGCCCGTGCGGCGCACCACGAAGTACGCCGCCATGGTCTGGCGTTCGCCGTCTATCGTCATGCCGCCCAGCGCGATCTCATCGCCCGGATGCAGCTCCTCAGGCGCACCCTCGCGCAGCGGGCGATTGTTGAGGCAGGTGGGATTGCGCCCGCCGCCATGCACTATGTACACCCGGCCATTTTCCAGCGTCAGATACGCCTGCCGCCGCGACACATATGGCTTGTCGGCCAGGTACTCGGCCAGCACGGCGCCCCGCCCCAGCACGCAGCTCTCGCTCACGTCCAGCGCGCACAGCCCGTCCAGGCTGCACAGCCTGAGCAGCGCCCCGCCAAACGCCTCCGCCGCGCTTTCGTTCACCGCGTCCGCCGCGACGGCATCGGCCGCTTCAGGCGCGTCGCCTGAGTACGCCGTGGGCATCACGTCCGCTATGTCCTGCCCACAGCGGTAGCAGAACCGCGCCGACTCCGGATTGGACGCGCCGCACACGCACATGCGCACCGCCTGCCCCGTCCGCGGCACAAACGCCGGCGCGGGTGAAGCCGGCGCCGCTGACGCTTCAGCCTCGACCATCTGCGGCGACGCGGCAGCTTCCGCCTGCGCAATCGACATTGCTTGGCGCATTTCAGAGCTGACCGGCGTGGCGGATGCACTGTTGCGGCCGGCTGATGCCTTCGGCGCGGGGGATGCGCTACCGCAATCAGCTGAAACCCCTGGCGTAATTGATGCGCGCTCTTCCGATGCGGCATTGTCCGCAGCGACGGACGCCCGCGCGCCTGCATCGGGCTTATCCGGTACAACGCACGCTTGTTGACGCGCGGTTAAGCCTCGCCGTGCGGCGGACCGGCTTGCCACGCCGGCCACCTCCGGCTTATTGGGCGGCCGTTTCGACGCAGAGTTCTGTTTCGACGCTGTGGACGCCTGTTCCGGCGCAAGCGGGGCGCGGGTGTCAGTATCCATATATTTCCTCCTCGGTCGGCCGGCGCAACCGCGCGCGACCTTTGCATGACCTTTAGACGTTTTACAGCCGATTGTGTTCCATTTTGGGCAATTGTTGGGCTAATAAGCCGCGCATTATCCGGTCTTAACCGCGCATGGACATCGCGCCGGCCACGCCGTCAATGCGCGGGCGTACTTGCAGACGACACCTGTTTTACATACCGATGGTTCTGCACCGGGAAGCTGTCAATGCGCGGGCACACTTGCAGACGGCATCTGTTTTACATACCACTGGCTATGCACCAAGAAGCCGCAAATGCGCGGGCACACTTGCAGACGGCATCTGTTTTACATACCACTGGCTATGCACCGAGAAGCCGCCAATGCGCAGGCGCACTTGCAGAAGGCGCCTCAACCGCAGCGATGCCACATGCCTTTTCAGCAGCGCGATCATCTCGCGCGCCATGCACAGCGAAACGTCCGGCATGCAGTGCCGGAACTGGCATGCCGCTTTCACCGACGACTCGAGCGCACGGCAAATGCGCATATGCCATGAGCCGTCGAATGCCAAACCGGCCGCAACTTGCACCAGCCGGCATGAGCGCACAGCTGCAACGCAAGCATAATGCGCACAAAGTCCGGCCGGCCCGCGTCCGCCGCTTGCGCCTCCAAAAAGAGAGGAGGCTGCCCGCTGTTGCCAGCGAGCAGCCCCCGCGCTGTCTGTCATGCGCGCCTGCGCGTCAGTTGCCAGCCTCATACGCCTTCTTGACCGCGGCCTGATGCGCGCTGTCCAGCCGGTTGCCGGTATGCGTGCGGCTGTTCAGGAAGTGTATGCAATGATGGCCTGAGAAGTTGTTATCAGTTATCGACTGCGTGCCGTGCGGCATGCCGTTCATCGACGCCGCATAGGTCTTGCCGCCTACCGTGACCCAGATCGCACGCCGGTTCCACGACCAGCTGCCGCCGTATGCCTGCTTCATCTTGGCGGTATCGGCTGCCGTCAGCGGTTCCACGTCCGCATGGTTGGTGCCGCCGCGCCGCTTGACCTTCCAGCTGATGTCGGTATCCACATCGGTAACCGTGGCTATCGTGCCACGCGAGAACACGCTCTGTATATTGCTGGTCCACCAGTCGGCCATTATAACGCCCGAGGAGCTCTGGCTCGACGAACCGCTGGACGAATCGCTCGAACCCGAGGTGCTGACCGTAGTCTTGCCATCGTAGTTTTCAGCGCTCGAGCTGAACAGCTTGGACACCGTTGCGCTGCCCGCCTTGCCATCCACCGTCAGGCCCGCCTGCTTCTGGAACAGCATGACTGCCTCGCGCGTCTTGGCGCCGAAGTCGCCGTCCGCACTGCCGGACATATACTCAAGCGATATCAGCCGCTCCTGCAGCAGCTTGACCTCCGCGCCGCTGGAGCCCATCGACAGCGTCGACTTTATCGAATCGAGTTCTTCCTCTATCTCGTCAGCCTCGGTCTTCTTGGAGGGCGCGTCGGATGCGAACAGCGCCTTCTGGGTGTTGCTGCCGGCGATGCCGTCGGCTGTCAGACCGGCCTGCTTCTGGAACGTCTTTACCGCGTCGGTCGTAGCGCTGCCGTAATCGCCGTCCGCGCTGCCGGTGAGGTACCCCAGCTCAATCAGACGCTGTTGGAGCTGCTTGACCGCCTCGCCGTTGGAGCCCTGCTTGAGCGTGGTGTAATCGCCGGCTTCCGGCGCCGTCGTGGTGGTCGGCGCGGTGGTTGCCGTCGCGCCGGCATCAGCCTTGGGCGCATTGGACGCATTCAGCGCGCTCAGCGTGCCCGAGCCCACTATGCCGTCCGCCGTCAGGCCCGCCTTGCGCTGGAACGCCTTGACGGCCTCCTCGGTGCCCGCGCCGAACTTGCCGTCCGCGCTGCCCGTAAGGTAGCCCAGCTCGATCAGGCGCTGCTGTATTTGCTTTACGTCGTCGCCGCTCTGACCCTCTTTGATCGCGCTGCTGGTGGCGACGAACACGTCCAGGAAGTCCTTCTTTACGAAGCCCTCGCCCTGCGAGGTGGATATGCGATACCAGTCGCCGGACTTGCCGGTTATGTCGACCTTGGCGCCGTTGTCGAGCTGATAGAGCCTGTCGGCGTCGGTCGAGGGGTTCTCGCGCACGTTGACGCCGCTGCCGGTTATCGTGGCCGACCCGCTGGCCGATTCGACCGCTGTGCTCGAGCTCGACGACGAGCCCGACGAGGATTCGGTGTAGTCTATGTATTCATCCAGCACAAAGCCGGTGCCCTGCGACGTCTTTATGCGGTACCAGTCGCCCTGCTTGCCGGTCACGGTGACCGAATCGCCCTTGGACAGCTTGTACAGCGCCGTCGAGGATGTGCTGGCGCTCTTGCGCACGTTGATGCCATTGCCGGTCGCGGTACCGGTGCCGCTTATCTCCTTGAGCGACGCGGACGTGCTGTCGGAGCCGCTGGAGCTGGTCGACGTGAGCGACACGTACTTGGCCAGCACATAGCCCGTGCCCGACGAGGTGTGCACGCGATACCAGTCGCCCTTGAGGCCGGTCACGTCGACCTTGGCGCCCTCGCTGAGCGAGTAGAGCTTGTCGGTAGAGGTGCCCGCGCCCTCGCGCACGTTGACCTCGCTGGCGTTTATGACGCCCTGACGGTCCATCTCAGTCAGCTTCTCGGAGCTGCCCTGCGACGAGCTCAGGCCGCTCACGCTCACGTAGTCGGCGCTGACATATCCGGTTACGCCCGAATACTTTACCTTGACCCAGCCGTCCGACATCGATATGGCCTCCAGCACGGTGCCCTTGCTCGCGCGCTCGAGTATTGTCGCGCTGGTCGAGGCGCTCTTGCGGATATTTACCGAGCTGCCGGTGACCTTGGCCGTCGCCCCGGACGACGCGCTGGACGTGGCGACATCGCCCTCGACCAGCATGTCCTTTCTGATATAGCCGGTATGGCCGTCGTACTTGACCTTGTACCAGTCGCCGCTGCTGTCCACGACCTCCACGTTTTCACCACGGCTGGCGCGCGTGAGCACATCGCTGTCGGTCGAGGCCTCGGCCCGCACGTTTACCGACGACACGTTTACCGTATATGTATCCCCCGCGGCCTGCGTCACCGTGGGCGCCATGCCCAGTGACATGACCGCCGCCAGGGTCAATGCCGTTACGCTCCTCATCCGCCTGCCGCTCTTTGAAAATATCATCTTGCGTTTATCCTCCCAAGTGCGTAGTGGTCCAGCGCATCAGCTTCTGCGCAGTTCTTTCGTACGCGTTCCATTGTATTACGAAAGTATGACAAATTCAAGGGCCTGCGCAATATTTGTGCGGCGCTTTCGCAATCTTTAACGCCGTGATAACGCATTTAGGGGCATTTTGAGCCGTTACGCCGGAACTTTGCAGCACGGCAACGCGACAGCCGCAGGCATATGCAAACATATATTCGTTTCAGCAGTCCGTAAACGCACTGCTGTGGCAGCGCATATCCAGCAAAGTGCGCGACTCAGCGCGAGTGGCGGGCCGCAGCAAATCGCATTTGAACATCTATGTCGCGTCCGGCCTTGCCTTAAAAGCCACAGATCGCAACGACGTACAAGATCACAGCGAAATACAGGCCGCGCAGCTCCGGCTGCCCGATTGACCAAATAGCCGCGCAGGCCCGCCCGCCACGCAGCTCCGCCCGCCCGACTGACCCGGTATCCATGCAGGCCAGCCCGCCGCACAACTCCGGCCGCCTGACTGACCCGATAGCCACGCAGGCCCGCCCGCCGCGCAGCTCCGGCCGCCCGACTGACCCAATAGCCACGCAGGACTGCCCGCCGCACAACTCCGGCCGCCCGACTGACCCGATAGCCACGCAGGCCCGCCCGCCACGCAGCTCCGCCCGCCCGACTGACCCGGTATCCATGCAGGCCTGCCCGCCGCGCAGGCCGCCCGCCCGCTCCCGCTCGCAATCCGGATAAAGCATCGGCTCCATCCCCGCCGATATCCTTATATAATCGCCAAACATAAAGCGGCACGGCGAACAGCTCGCCATGCCGCAAAATTGCGTTTTACGCTTTAATCATTCGCACCGCCGCTCATACCCCGGCCGCCACGACGCGCTCGGCATACAGCTTGCCCGGCTCCAGTGTCTGGCCCTTGAGCTCGAACAGTTCCTGTACCGTGACCAGCTGATAGCCCTGCGCCGTGAGCGCCGGCGCAATGCGCTCCAACGCCGCCGCCGTGAAGTCCTTCAGGTCATGGAACAGCACTATGTCGCCATCCTGCACGGAATTCATAACGTCGTTGTAGATGCGGTCGGCATCCTGGGTCTGCCAGTCGTTCGAGTTCAGCGACCAGTTCACCACCGGCAGGCCCAGCGCGCTGAGCACCTCGTCGCTCACCTGGCCATACGGCGCGCGCGCTATCTCGGGCGCACTCGAGCCGGCCGCCTCGTGCGCCGCGACGCACTGGCCCAGCTCCTGCGTCAGCTCATCGGCCGTCAGCTCGGTAAGCTTGGTGTGGCTGTACATGTGCGTGCCCACCAGACAGCCCATCTCCCGCTGTCTGCGCAACGCGTCCGCATATTCGCCGGTGGCCACGCGCTCGCCTATCAGAAAGAACGTGCCCAGCCCGCCGTTGGCCTCCAGCGCGTCGAGTATGCGCGCAGTCTGTTCACTCGGGCCGTCGTCGAACGTGAGCGCCACCGCCGGCCGGTTGCGATCGAGCGTGCGCCCGGTGTACTGAGATACCATAAGGCCGCTGGACGTGGCCTCGGGCGCGGCCTGCACCGCCGCATCGGGCTGGGGCGTGGCGGTCGGCTCGGGCGTCGGCGTGGGGATCACGCTGCCGGGCTGCGCGGTTATGCTCACGCCCGGCGCCACCGCGCCCTGCACCGCTATCGCATTGCCGCCCAGCGCCGCGCGCCGGTTCCACGCCTGCACCATCATCGGCACAAACACAACCAGCAGCACCACCACAAGTATCATCGCCACTATCGGCGCACGCCCTACGCCCGGCCGCGCGTCAGCCGCGTGTATATTGTCGTGCTCGCGTCCGCCGAACACCGCCGAATCGCGCTGATCCGAATCGTCGGGCTCTATGCGCGTCCGACGCGACGCGCGCCGCGCCTGCGCACCGTCACGCAACCGCTCGCCCGCGCGGCGCGCCGCTTCCGTCATGCGTTCAAACGCATTCGGGCCCGCGTTCCGGCGACCGTAGTCGCGCTCATAGCCCTGATCCTCGTCGTCTGCGAAATCCCTGCCGTAATCGTCGTCCGACGCGCGCCGTGCCGCGCTGTCTGCGCGCAGTCGCCTCCGGGCATCATCGCCATATCCGCTGCCCTGACCCGCGTAGCTTCGCTCGTCGGCGGCGTATCGGTCGTTCTGCCGCTTTGCATAGCTGTCGCCCTGGCCTGCGTAGCTTCGCCTATCGTCGGCGTATCGGTCGTTATGCCGCCTTGCGTAGCTGTCGCTTTGACCCGTGTAGCTTCGCTCGTCGGCAGCGTATCGGTCGTTCTGCCGCTTTGCGTAGCTGTCGCTTTGACCCGTGTAGCTTCGCCCGTCGGCGGCGTATCGGTCGTCCTGCCGCCTTGCGTAGCCGTAGCCTTGGCCTGCGTAGCTTCGTTCGTCGGCGTCGTATCGGTCGTTTTGCCGCTTTGAATAGCCGTCGCTTTGCCGCTCGTAGCTTCGCCCGTCGGCGGCGTATCGGTCGTTTTGCCGCCTTGAATAGCCGTCGCCTTGCCGCGCGTAGCCCTGCTCGTCGGCCTGAGCCTCGTAACTGCCCGCCCCATAGTCCGCCCGCGCAGTCCGCCCGCGCGGCGCTTCCATGACCGCACGCTCGCCCACGTCATTGGCCTGCGCGTCCAGAGGCCACTTGGGTACCTGCATCGCCCGCCGGCCATCCTGGCGTCCGCCTGTCTGCATAGCCTTCACTCCCCTGGCCGCGCCCCGCACGGCGCCAATTCATCTACGCTATGATACCACGCCCGCCCCTGCCCGCGCAACCTGCGCATGTTAAAACAGCACGCTGGTTAATCGCGTTACGATTATGGCGCGTATGTTATTTACCTAAAGTCGATTGACACCGGCCTGCACCACGACTATAATACATAGCGAGCGATATATTTTTAATATGGCGCGCCGGTCGCCGGCACGGGCGGCAATACGCAAGGGCGCGCAGAGAGGAGGCACTGTGCATGGAGCATGTCGGCCGGTTGCTAAAGCGAATACACATGATAATGGATCGCAACTTCAACAACATGTTGAATCAGTACGACCTGACCGCCGCGCAGTTGGATGTGCTGATTCCACTGTTTCGCAGTCATGGCAAGCCGATGTGTCAAAAGGAAATCGAATCCACGCTGATGCTGAAGAACCCGACCGTGACCGGCACGCTAAAACGGCTGGAAGCCAAGGGGTTCATCGCGCGCACGCCGCTTGAAACCGATCGGCGATATAATCAGATAACGCTGACCGAGCGGGCGCGCGAACTGGACGCGGCGCTGTTGAACTCAATCCATACCAATGATGCGCGGATGCTGGCCGGGTTTGACGAGACCGAGCGCACGCAACTGTTTGACTACCTGAGCAGAATAATAGACAATCTCGCGGATAAGGGAGGTTGCACATGAGAAGGCTAATACGCTATATAGGCGAATACAAGAAGTATGCACTGCTCACGCCCCTGGTCATGATGGGCGAAGTGCTGATGGAAATACTGATACCAATGGTAATGGCCACGATGATAGACGACGGCATACTGGGCGAAGGCGGCGTCAGCTATACGATATGGATGGGCCTGCTGATGATCTCGATGGCGCTGATATCGCTGTGCTTCGGCGCTATGGGCTCGCGGTTCGGCGCAAAGGCCGGCATGGGCTTTGCGCGCAACGTGCGCCACGCCGTGTTTGAAAAGGTGCAGTCGTTCTCGTTTGCCAACGTCGACAAGTTCTCGACGGCGTCGCTGGTCACGCGACTGACGACCGACATCAACAACGTGCAGATGGCGTTCATGATGCTGACCCGCATGGCGTTCCGCGCGCCGACGATGATGATAGGCGCGCTGATACTGGCGATAAGCCTCAACGCCCGGCTGGCGCTGGTATTCCTGGTGGCGATACCGGTGCTGGCGCTGGGACTGGGCTACATAATGTCCCACGCGCATCCCCGCTTCAAGGTCATGCTTGAAAAGTACGACTCGCTCAACTCGGACGTGCAGGAAAACCTGATCGCCATACGCGTCGTCAAGGCGTTCGTGCGCGAGAAGTACGAGTCCGACAAGTTCGACGGCAACGCCGACGCCGTGCGCAAGGCTCAGTACCGCGCTGAAAAGCTCGTCCAGCTCAACCAGCCGCTGATGCAGATAAGCATGTACGGCTGCATAGTGGCGGTGCTGTGGTTCGGCGGCCAGATGGTCATAGGCAACACGTTCGAGATAGGCGCGCTGTCCAGCTTCATAAGCTACATATCGCAGATACTGATGTCGCTGATGATGCTGTCGATGATACTTATGATGACGATAATCTCGCGCGCGTCGATAACCCGTATAAACGAAGTGCTCGACGAGGTGCCCAGCATATCCGACGCCAACGCCGACAAGTCGATAAAGGTCGAAGACGGCTCGATCGTGTTCAAAAACGTCAGCTTCTCCTACGGCAAGAATCAGCAGCGCCCGACCGTGTCCGACATAAACCTGACGATACCCTCGGGCACGCACGTGGGCATAATCGGCGGCACCGGTTCGGCCAAATCGACGCTGGTGCAGCTCATACCCCGCCTGTACGACGTGACCGAAGGCGAGGTGATCGTCGGCGGCCACAACGTAAAGGATTACCCGCTGCCCGTGCTGCGCGACGACGTGGCCATGGTGCTGCAAAAGAACGTGCTGTTCTCCGGCACGATTGCCGATAACATACGCTGGGGCAAGGAGGACGCCACACAGGAGGAAATCGAAGCCGCCTGTCGCAGCGCTCAGGCCCACGACTTCATAACCTCGTTCCCGGACGGCTACAACACCGAGCTGGGCCAGGGCGGCGTAAACGTGTCCGGCGGTCAGAAGCAGCGCCTGTGCATAGCCCGCGCGCTGATAAAGAAGCCCAAGATAGTCATAATGGACGACTCGACCAGCGCCGTGGATACCGCGACCGACGCCCGCCTGCGCGAGGCCATACACCGCGAGCTCAGCGACGTCACGTCGATAATAATCGCCCAGCGCATAACGTCGATTGCCGACTGCGACATGATTATCGTTCTGGACGACGGCCGCATATCCGACGTGGGCACGCACAGCGAGCTGATGGAGCGCTCCGAGATATACCGCGAGGTCTATCAGTCGCAGCAGAAGGGGGTGGCATAAATGTCGCAGCGCAATAACGAATCCCGTCCGATGGGCGGTCCCGGCAGAGGCCCCGGCGGCAGAGTGCCCGGCGCCAAGCCCAAAAACGTCAAAGGCACGATTATCCGACTGTTGCGGTACCTGGCCGAATACAAATGGTTCCTGATGCTGGTCGTGGTGCTCATAGCGCTCTCGTCGCTGGCGCAGGTCGCCGGCACGAGCTACCTGCAAACCGTGGTCGACGAATACCTGACCCCGCTGATGCAGCAGTTCGCCGCCGACGGCGCAATCGATCAGCAGCTGTTCTCCGGCTTTGCGCGCACGCTGCTTACGATGGCGTTCATATACCTGTTCGGCGCGTTTTCGACGTTTGCGTATGCGCGCCTGATGCTGCGCGTGTCGACCGGCACGCTGCTCAAGCTGCGCACCGACCTGTTCGATCACATGGAGACCCTGCCGATACGCTACTTTGACACGCACGCTCACGGCGACCTGATGAGCCGCTACACCAACGACGTCGATACCATCCGTGAGATGATGTCCAACGCGGTGGCCAGCTTCATATCGTCGGGAATAACGGTCATAAGCGTGTTCATAATGATGGTGTACTACTCGTGGCTGTTGACGCTGCTGGTGCTTGCGATGATGGCGTTCATGCTGTTCGTATCGGGCAAGATCGCCGGGCTGAGCAGCCGGTTCTTCCGCAAGCAGCAGGCCGCGCTGGGCACGCTCAACGGCTACATCGAAGAGATGATAGAGGGCGCCCGGGTAATCAAGGTGTTCTGCCGCGAGGAAAAGGTTAAGCAGGAGTTCGACGTGCTCAACGAGAACATGCGCAGCGCCGCCACCGAGGCTAACACCTATGCCGGCGTCATGGGCCCGATCAACAACAACCTCTCGCACACGCTGTATGCGATAATCGCCATGGTGGGTTGCGTGATGGTCATAAACGGCTTCTCGGGGCTCACGCTGGGCACGCTGATAGCATTCTTGCAGTACACCCGCTCGTTCTCAATGCCCATATCGCAGATCTCCCAGCAGTTCAACACCGTGCTGAACGCGCTGGCCGGCGCCGAGCGCGTGTTCGCGCTGATCGACGAGCCCAGCGAGGAGGATGAAGGCTACGTTACGCTGGTCAACGTAAAGCACGACGCCAACGGCAACATAGTCGAATCCGACAAGGTCACCGGCGAATGGGCCTGGAAGCATCCGCACACCGACGGCAGCGGCACCGACTACAAGCCCGTGCATGGCGACGTGGTGTTCGAGGACGTCACGTTCGGCTACGTGCCCGACAAGATCGTGCTGCGCGACGTGAGCCTGCACGCGCTGCCCGGTCAGAAGATAGCGCTGGTCGGCTCGACCGGCGCCGGCAAGACCACGATAACCAACCTGATAAACCGCTTCTACGACGTGCCCGGCGGCAAGATCCGCTACGACGGCATCAACATCAACAAGATCCGCAAGACCGACCTGCGGCGTTCGCTGTCTATGGTGCTGCAGGACACCCACCTGTTCACCGGCACCGTCATGGAGAACATCCGCTACGGCAAGCTCGACGCCACCGACGAGGAAGTCCGCGCCGCCGCGCGCCTGGCCAATGCCGACAGCTTCATCACGCGCCTGCCTCAGGGCTACGACACCATGCTCACCCAGGACGGCGCCAACCTCTCCCAGGGCCAGCGCCAGCTGCTCGCCATAGCGCGCGCTGCCGTCGCCAACCCGCCGGTGCTGATACTCGACGAGGCCACCTCCTCCATCGATACCCGCACCGAGCAGCTCGTCGAGCGCGGCATGGACCAGCTGATGCAGGGCCGCACCGTGTTCGTCATTGCCCACCGCCTGTCCACCGTGCGCAACTCCGACATGATACTGGTGCTCGAGCACGGCCAGGTCATCGAGCGCGGCAAGCACGAAGAGCTGCTCGCTCAGAAGGGCCGCTACTATCAGCTGTATACCGGCATGATGGAGCTGAGCTGAGTTTCCCCCTCATATTTCCACATAAAACGGCCGGCGCGGCATTCGCCCCTGATTGGGCGGATGCCGCGCCGGTCTGTGTTTTGGATTAACCAGTATGCATTTAAGCTCAGCCGCGGGCGCTTGTTACAGCAGTTTGCTCAGGAAGTCCTGCGTACGGCGCTCGCGCGGCGCGCCGAATATCTGCGCCGGCGTGCCCTCTTCTATCACCTGGCCGCCGTCCATGAACAGCACGCGGTCGCCGACCTCGCGCGCAAAGCCCATCTCGTGCGTGACCACGACCATCGTCATGCCGTCGCGCGCCAGGTTCTTCATCACGTCCAGCACCTCGCCCACCATCTCGGGGTCGAGCGCGCTGGTGGGCTCGTCGAACAGCATCACGTCCGGGTCCATCGCCAGTGCGCGCACTATCGCGATGCGCTGGCACTGGCCGCCCGACAGCGCGCGCGGGTACACATTGGCCTTGTCGGTCAGGCCCACGCGCTCGAGCAGCTTCATGGCCTTGGCCTGGGCCTCATCGCGCGTCAGCCGCTTGAGCTTGACCGGCGCGAGCGTTATGTTGTCCATTACGGTCAGATGCGGGAACAGGTTGAACTGCTGGAACACCATGCCCATCTTCTGGCGGATAGCGTTTATGTCGCACTTGCGCGAGGTAATGTCGGTACCCTCGAACAGTATCTGGCCGGATGTGGGCGTCTCCAGCAGGTTCAGGCACCGCAGGAACGTCGACTTGCCCGAACCCGACGGCCCTATCACCACGACCTTTTCGCCTTTGGCTATGTGCTGATTGACGCCCTTTAGCACCTTCAGCTCGCCAAAGTCCTTTTTCAGGTCCTTAACGTAGATCACTTGCGCGCAACCTCCCCTCGACCTTGCGGAACACGTTGGACAGTATCGTGACCATCGCCAGGTATATCAGCGCCACCGTGAACAGCGGCACCGACGGCGAATACGTACGGCTGCGTACGAAGTCGCCCGACTTGGCCAGGTCCGTCAGCCCTATCATGCCCAGCACCGACGTCTCCTTGAGCAGCGCTATTATCTCGTTGAGCAGCGACGGCAGCGCTATCTTTATCATCTGCGGCAGCACTATCAGCCTCAGCGTCATAAACGAGCTCAGGCCCAGCGAGCGGCCCGCCTCGGTCTGGCCCTTGTCCACGGCCAGTATGCCGCTGCGGATTATCTCGGACACGTACGCCGCGCTGTTCAGTCCGAACGTGATAAAGCCCACCAGCACCTTGTTTGACACGTTCAGCATTATGATAAAGTACATTATGTACAGCTGCACGACCACCGGCGTGCCGCGTATCACATCCACGTATATCGACGCCAGCGACCTGAGCGGATACCACTTGCCTATGCGCAGGTTGCTCAGCCGCATCAGCGCCAGCACCGTGCCCAGGAAAAAGCCTATTATCGCCGCTATTATCGACACCCGCAGCGTCACGCCCAGGCCTTCCAGTATCATCTTGTAGCGTTCGCCCTGTATCAGGTTGAAGTCTATCTGCGCCCACAGGTTGTCCAGCCAGCTCGCGCCCTCGCTCCCGGCGTCGGCCGCGCCCATGAACATCAGCATCAGCCAGCCGCACGCCATAAACAGCAGGTATTTGTACGACAGCGCCTTGCCGTTTCTCATATGCCACTCTCCTAATCCGGCGGCGAGGCCGCGCCCGGCCTGCCCACCCGTATATTAAACGCCGTCCGGGTCAGTCCGGGCGGCGTATCGGTACCTGTTGCGGCTTGTTATTCGGCTTCTGAGGGCTCCTCGGCAGCGGCCTCAGGCTCTTCAGTGGGCGCTGCTACCGTATCGTCGGTAGCGGCTTCGATGGTCGCATCGGCGGATTCTTCAGCTTCTTCGCTCTCGACGTACTTGACCAGTATCGCGTCAAAAGTGCCGTCCTCCATCATGCGCTCCAGCGAATCGTTGATCTTCTCGACGAGCTCTTCCTGGCCCATCGGCACCGCTATGCCGTAGCTCTCTACCGGCGCATCCTTGAGTATATCGTCGCGCATTATCAGCCCGTCCAGCGACAGCACGAACTGGCGCGCCGGCAGCGTGTCGATTACCACCGCGTCCAGACGCCCGTTCTGCAGATCCAGCGCGGCGTCCATCGCCTTGTTGTAGCGCGAAACCTCGCCCACGCCATACTCAGGCTCGGACATCATTAAGTCGCCCGTCGTGCCCAGCTGCACGCCGACCTTCTTGCCCGCCAGATCCTCGACCGTGTTTATGTCGGAATCCTCGCGCAATATCACGACCTGCGTCGCGTCAAAGTACGGCTCCGAGAACAGCACGCTGTTCTTGCGATCTTCGGTTATCGTCATGCCCGCAATCGCCACGTCCAGCTTGCCCGATACCAGCGACGGTACCAGCGCGTCAAAGTCCATCGCTTCCATCTGCACCGTCATACACAGATCGGCCGCTATCGCGTTGATTATCTCAACGTCTATGCCCTCTATCTCGCCGCTGTCCCCTACATACTCAAACGGCGGAAACTCCGGATTCGTTCCTACCCGCAGTACCGTCTCCTCAGTATCGGCATCCGCCAGACACGTAGCGCTCAGCAGCAGCATGGCCAACGCCAGCATCAAACAAAACAACTTCTTCATAACATTATTCCCCTTTTCCTTAATCTCCGGATCGCTCCGAATCATACTTGTTATTATACGCCCCCTGCCCCCTTATT
>DVNK01000005.1 GCA_018714445.1 Candidatus Fimadaptatus faecigallinarum
TGACCGTTCTCGTCCACGGTGACGTTCTCAAGCAGCGCGTCGCGACGTATGGCGTTGTAGATGTCGGGCTCGGAGTCCTTGTCCAGATTTATGACCTTGGCATAGCAGCCGCCCTCGAAGTTGAACACGCCATTGTCGTCCCAGCCGTGCTCGTCGTCGCCGATCAGCAGGCGCTTGGGGTCGGTGGACAGCGTGGTCTTGCCGGTGCCGGACAGGCCGAAGAACAGCGCGGTATTCTGGCCGTTCATGTCGGTGTTGGCCGAGCAGTGCATCGAAGCGATGCCCTTGAGCGGCAGGTAGTAGTTCATCATCGAGAACATGCCCTTCTTCATCTCGCCGCCGTACCAGGTGTTCAGTATGACCTGCTCACGGCTGGTGATGTTGAACACGACCGCGGTCTCAGAGTTCAGGCCCAGTTCCTTGTAGTTCTCGACCTTGGCCTTGGAGGCGTTGTAGGAAATGAAGTCAGGCTCGAACTTCTCCAGCTCCTCCGCGGTGGGCTGTATGAACATGTTCTTTACGAAGTGCGCCTGCCACGCAACTTCCATTATGAAGCGGATGGCCATGCGGGTGTCGGCGTTGGCGCCGCAGAACACGTCCATGACGTAGAGCTTCTTGTTGGACAGTTCCTTTATAGCCAGCTCCTTGCAGGCCTGCCAGGCCTCCTGGGACGCGGGCTTGTTGTCGTTCTTGAAGGTGTCGGAGGTCCACCACACGGTGTCCTTGGAGTTCTCGTCCATGACGATGAACTTGTCCTTGGGAGAACGGCCGGTGTATATGCCAGTCATGACGTTCACGGCGCCCAGATCAGTGACCTGGCCCTTGTCATAACCTTCCAGACCGGGCTTGGTCTCCTCTTCGAACAGCGTCTCATAAGACGGGTTATATACGATCTCGGTCGTACCGGTGATGCCGTATTTGGTAAGATCAATTTTCTTCATCGAGAAGTACCTCCTTTAATTGAGCTCCCTCACTGTTCACTAGTATACCTTAATTACCATGAAACTGCAACACGGCGAACGCTAATTCTTGAAAAAGTATGGCAAATTTTTCATGATGAAATCATGTCGTCACTGCATATATCAACCGGTTGCGCCACGTCGCAGCGCATGGTATACTTTGCTTATACGCCTTAAGCACGCACCTGCAACTGGAGGTAATGTCATGTCTGATATAACCATTGTTTGCGACCGCAGTCTGCCCGAAGCCGCACTGCTGGAGCTTTACGGCGCGGCCGGCTGGCAAGCGTATCTCGCGCCCGGATTGCTGCGCGAAGCATACTCGCGCTCGCTGTACGCATTGGGCGCGTTCGACGGCGGGAGGTTGGTCGGCGCTGTGCGGGCTGTCGGCGACGGCTGCACGATAATATTGATACAGGATCTGCTGGTGCTGCCCGAATACCGGCGTCGCGGCATCGGCCGACTGCTGCTGAACAGAACGCTGAACGACTTTCCAAATGTGCGTCAACGGCTGCTGCTGGCCGACGACACGCCCGCACTGAACGACTTCTATTCGCACGCAGGCTTTGTACCGGTAGCCGAGCTGGGCTGCAAGGCATACTGGTGCACAAGCAGATAGACTTGCTTGTCACTGACACGCCTGTTTGCGCCGGCGCAGCAGGCCGAATTCGAATGCGCAAGGCATCTACGCGTGACTGCATGCGGCGGATGTGATACGCCACTACCGTCTGTGCCCTGCGCTGCGAATCGCGCCGGCAGCCCCATTATCCATGCCCCGTGCATGCTGCTTTGCAATGGCAATGGCGTCGTAAAAGCCGCACAGTTACGCAGTCGCACATGATGCCGCGCGTCAGTGCGCATGCGGCTGCGACTTACAGCAACGCATTAAATATGTAGCAACTCCTACGCGCGGTCAAGCGGCTCGGCAATTCGTGTTTCAACAGTGCTCCACCATCATAAGGAGTTGAATATTATGAACGGCCTCGTACTGCTGCTGCCATTTCTGTGCGTGCGATTTGCACTTCCCGCGCTGATAAACCGCGATTCACTGCGCCGCGCCGCTCGCTTTGCACCCATGCACGGCCGCGAGCGCTGGGCGTACTGGGCGTATCAAGCGCTGACCGCCGCGATATTGCTGTATCTGCCTGCGCTGCGTGTAACCGCCGTTCAAACATGGACATTCGCTGTGGGGCTGTTGGTCTATACCGCAGGTATAGCGCTGTGTGCCGCCGCATGTCTGAGCTTTGCGCGATGCGACGGCCTGTGCACTAGCGGCGCATACTGCCTGTCGCGCAACCCGATGTACGTGGCTTACCCGCTGTGCTTTGCAGGCATGGCGCTTATGACCCGTTCAATGGCGTTTATGGCGCTGACGTTCGCGTTCCAGGCGTCCGCACGCTGGATAGTGCGCGCTGAGGAGCGCGAATGCGCCCGGCGGTTCGGTGACGAGTACGCGCGCTATGCGGCCAAAGTGCGGCGCTGGCTGTAAACGGGCCGTCTCGCCAAGGATATACACCAGCACACGCTTTGCATCAGTTGCGGCGGCGCCTTGACGTGGCTCAAGCTTATTAGCCGATAGAGCGCCATGCACGCCTATGGCGACAGCTCAATCGCCCGTCAACAGCTCAGATAGCAGTTGATCTATGTTCGGCGAGTAACCGTCCGTCGTATCTACTATAAATGTAGGCGCATTCAATCGCGGCGGCTGATAGTCCAGCCAGGCGGCCATTGGATTTATGCCCGGTGCCATACGGGGCGGCGCGCCGTGGTAGTACTCGCGCAACGGGTCAGCCTGAGCGCGCGCGACAAAACGCGCATACGACGTTGCAGGCCCGCCCGGCTCACAGACGCACACGCGCACGCGTGCACGCGGCAACAACGGTTCCACCCTTGCAGCCCATACGGCATGCTGGAATGCAGCCTCGGCCACCAGCGACGCTCCGCCTTCAACCAGACATTCTACCGATCTGAAAAACAGCTCGGTAGCGCGCAGATTGGCATCCGGAGGCAATTCGTCATGCGGCCGGCCTGCCGTGCGCACCCAGCCTTCCTTTATGGCGTCGCGACTGACCAGCGGCAAGCGCGCCGCGCGCGCCAGCTCGCCAGCCAGCGTTGTCTTGCCCGAGCCCGGGCAGCCGGTCACTATTATCAGAAATGGTCTGGCCATATGTTCCACCTCCGATTGCACACTGGCGCAGTTTGCGTGCAAAGCGCAGATCGCGCTGCGCAAGCGGTATTTGGCGCGCCTGTCGCGCATGCACATATTTAAATGATACTCACCGCCGAATACACTGTCAAGCGCGCCCGCCAAACCGCAAAGTCAAGCTGAACTCGACACATTTGAAAGGATGATAGATATGCCCCAAACCGATGCAATCCCCACGCTCGCACAGGCCGAAGAACTGCTCACATGGGCGCAATCGCTCAACCCCGGCCCCTGGGTGCAACACAGCCAGGCCGCCGCACGGGCCGCTCAGGCGATAGCAGCCCGCTGCAACCTGGACCCCGAACGCGCATACGTGCTGGGCCTTATGCACGACATAGGCCGCTATGAAGGCGTGCGCGACCTGCACCACGTGGTGGCCGGCTACTCGCTTGCGCTTAATCACGGCTGGCCGGGCGTGGCGCGCATATGTCTGACGCATTCGTTCCCGGTGCGCGAACTGGACTCATACGCCGGCAGGCACGACTGCTCGCCCGATGAGCTTGCCATGCTGCGCTCGTTCATCGCCAGCGTGGAATATGACATATACGACGAGCTGATACAGCTTTGCGACGCGCTGGCGCTGCCCGGCCGCATCTCGCTGATGGACAGCCGCCTGATAGACGTCGCACTGCGCCATGGGTTGAACGATTACACGCTGGACAGGTGGAAGCTGTACTACGCGCGCAAGGCGCACTTTGATGCGCTCAGCGGATCAAACATTTACGAACTGTTTCGCGACGAAATCATCCACAGCGTGTTCGATTGAATGGCATACCAATCCGGTTTGCAATGCGCCCGCCTCGCGCAAGTGTATTTGGCATACGTTCGATTGAGCCTCATCACATATGTGCTTTTCAGCGCAGCATTGAATGCTTGCTCATACCTGATTGCGCATAGCTTAACCCGCGCTCTGACTTGGGCAGACTCACTCGACACGCGCTATAACACGGCATGCAGCGTTCAACCGAACGCACATAATTCAAGCCACACCCTAACTTGGGCGTGCGTCGCTCAACACGCGCCCTAACTCGGGCAAGCATCGCTCGACCCACGCTCTGGCTCTGGCGCGCATCGCTCACCCCGCGCTATAACGCAAACGCGCATAGTTAACCCATGCTCTCGCGCAGTCGCGCAAGCAAAAACCGGCGTCGCTGCAATCGAGCCGCAGGGCGCCGGTTTTGTATATATTCTATTTTTCGAGCGCGGCATTAACCGCATCCTCCACCGTCGCCTTGTCCGGGTCGACGGGCTTTTCAATGACTATGCGGTCGTCCTGCAACTCGAGCTTCACCTTGTTGCCCTCCACGCCCAGCTGATTTAGCATCTCGCGAGGTATCTGCAGCCGGCCCGCGCGGTCGAGCACCGCGAACTCCTCATGCGTGTCGTTGCCCTCGTCGAAGCCGTGCAGCTCGGCCATCTCCTTGGCATAGGAGTGCATTATGCGCTCGGAGCTGGTCTTGCCGTCGCGTATGGACACCACGCGGTTGACCTTGTGGGCCAGCATGCGATCGTGCGTGACTATGACTATCGTCAGACCCAGCTCGCTGTTGAGCTTGCGGAACACGTCCAGCAGATAATTGGACGTCTTTACGTCGACCGAACCGGTAGGCTCGTCGGCCAGCAGTATCTTGGGATTGTTGGCCAGTGCTATCGCTATCGCCACGCGCTGCTGTTCGCCGCCCGACAGCTGATTGAGCCGGCTGCGCCGCCGCTGCTCCATGCCGACCAGCTCCAGCAGCTCTATCGCGCGCTGGCGCTTGGCGTGGCCCTTGTTGAACAGCATCGGCATCTGCACATTGCGCCACGCACTCAGCCACGGCAGCAGATTACGCGCGTTGTTCTGCCACACAAACCCCACCGTCGAGCGCTTGTACTCGACCAGTTCGCGCTCGCTGAGCTTGAACAGGTCCTTGCCGTCGACTATCAGCCGCCCCGCCGACGGCCGGTCCAGGCCGCCTATCATGTTCAGGAACGTGCTCTTGCCGCTGCCGCTGTTGCCGATTATCGCCATCAGCTCGCCGCGCGCTATCTCCAGCTCCAGCCCCTGCAGCGCCAGCACCTCTATGTCCTTGGTCTTGTATATCTTGACCAGGTTTTCGCATGTGATAATGGGTTCCTGACGCTTATCCAACTATCTCACCGTCCTGCAGCTCGTATACCATGTCGCCTATCTCCATAAGCCCCGTGTCGTGCGTCGTCATCACTATTGTTATATGCTCGCCGGCGCACAGGTTCTTGAATATCTTGACCACCTGAAGGCCGGTCGCGGTGTCGAGTTCAGCCGTGGGCTCGTCGGCGAATATCACCTTGGGCTTGTGCGCAATCGCGCGCGCTATCGCCACGCGCTGCTGCTCGCCGCCCGACATCTCCTGCGGCATGTGGTTCATGCGCTGCGCCAGACCCACCATGCGCAGGCACTCGCTCGCGCGCTCACGCCGGTCGCCCTTGTACCCCGCCAGCCTGAGCGCGTACTCGACGTTCTCATATGCGCTCATCATCGGTATCAGCGCCACCGACTGAAAGACATATCCTATGCTCTTGCGCCTGATCAGTCCCCGTTTGCGCTCGTCCAGCTTTACTATGTCCTCGCCCGCCAGCAGCACGTTGCCCCCGGTGGGCTTATCCAGCGCGCCCAGTATGTTCATAAGCGTCGTCTTGCCCGAACCCGAGCGCCCCTTGAGTATCGTCAGCTTGCCCTCCGGCGCCGCCATGTTTATGTCGTGCAGCGCCCAGAACTGCCCGCTCGGCGTAGCAAAGCAGCGCGATACGTTGATCGTCCTAAGCATATCCTCCGCCATGTCCGCCACCTCAATCCTCTCCGAGCTTGAGCGCCTGCGCTATCTTGATGCGCGAGATTATTACGCCCAGTATCACCATGCATATCAGCATCACCGCGCCTATCACGCTGAACAGCCGCACAAAATCGCTCGTGTCCGTTATTATGCTCAGCGGCAGCACGTTGTCCGACGCCGCGTACGCTATCTGTATCAGCGGTATGAACAGCCGCGACGCGCCTATGCCTATCGCCGCGCCCGTCGCTATCGACAGCCCCGAAATGAACAGCTGCTCGTTTATCAGCATCGAGATTATCTCCCTGAGCGACATGCCCATCGCCCGGAATATGCCGAACTGCAGCGCCCGCGACTGTATCGACAGTATCCAGTATATCAAAAAGCCCGTCGTGCACAGCAGCAGCACCACAATGAACCCGACCGTCAATATGCCGTTGGTGCCCTGGAATATCGGGTCGTTCTTCTTTTCGACGAGCAGCTCGGACGTGTCGGTGAACGACGTCATCTCTATGCCCTTTTGTTCGATGTAGTCGTACATGAACTGCGTCGAGCCGTCGACCTTCATCCAGATCTGATACGGCAGCACGCCGCACGACGCCTGTATCTGGCTCAGGTTGCCCACGACCAGGTAGTTGGGCGTCTCGGTGTACAGCCCGTCGCTGCCCTTGGACATTATAACCGGCGCGTAGGTCGGCCAGTAGTCCACAAAGCCGTATATTATGCCGCGCGTCGACTTGCCGTTGCCCAGCTTGTAGGTTATCACATCGCCTATCTTCATGCCCTGCAAGTCGCGGAAATTGCTCGACACCAGCACCGCCTTGGAGTTCTGCGCCATAACGTTCAGGTACTCATACCAGTGCCGGCTCAGCAGCGAGGGCTTGAACCACGCCGTCTCGCCGAACTCCTTGGTGTTTATGCCCATTATCTGCACATTCTTGACCGTCGCGCCGCCCGCCGACACCGTGCCGTCGTCGGCCGCGTATACGCGCGTCACGCTCTTAACGCCATCTATATTCAAATACTTGCCATAGTCCGGCTCTATGTACACTATATCGTCGCTGGATGCGGACATGGTGCCGTCAGAGCCCATAGACTGCGAATTGTCCTGCCACTTCTCGCGCATGACCAGGTCGGCTCCGGTCATATACATGACCTGTTCCTCGGCGTTGGTGTTGACCGTGCGCGCGGTCTGCGCGTTGAATATGCCCAGCGCGACCGTCAGCATCAAAAACACCATTATAAAGCCCTGGCTCGAGCGCGTGCGCAGTACCCTCAGGAACGACGCATACAGCGCCGGACTCCACGCGCGCTTGAACACCGTGAATATCACCCATACTATCGCCGGTATGATCCGCAGCGCCACCAGTCCCGCGCCGATTATGAACAGCGACGAGCACAAAAACAGCAGCGGGTCCAGCGACGCGCCCTCCATGACGCGCTGCGCCAACACGTCCTTCTGGTTGTTGAACGAGTACAGCCCGTACACCGCCACGCCCAACAACACCACGTCCAAATATACCTTTTGCCAAAACGGCTTATCCGAACGCCGGCTCTTGCGCTGCTTGTGCGCCACTATCGACACATTGGCAAACCGCATCACCGGGAATACCATCACGCATATCGAAAACACCGCCGCCGCCGCCCCAAACAGCAGCACCTCGGGCGAAAACTCGACCGTGAGCGACTTGCGCCGCACGAACTCCAGAAACGCGTTCGCCGAGCCCAGCACCTGGCACAGCCACGCGCTCAGCGGCAACGCCACTATGAAGCTTATCAGCGATATGCCCAGCGACTGCACAAAGTACACGCTGATTATCTGGCGCCGCGCCGCGCCACGGCTCTTGAGAATCGATATCTCGTTCTGCTCGAGCTGGAGCATCTGCCGCGACACCATGAATATGAACGCGCACAACAGCACAAGTATCGGCACCTGCAACACCCACAGCGTAATATCGACCTGATTGGCCTTGACCAGGTAGCTCTCAAGCGTCGACTTGAAGTTTGTGCTGTACCTGAACGAATACAGGTCGCCGAACTGTTCCTCGAGTTTGAGCGTCAGGTCGTACATCTGCTGCGCGCAGTCTCCGCGCATCTGCTCGTAGTCCAGCAGCACATACCACTGCGCGTTTACGGGATACGCTGTGTCGGTGCGCTCCATGAACAGCTGCTCAAACAGCGTCTTGGACATAAACGCCGTGTTGACATACGACGAAGGCGTCTTGACCCAGTACACGTCGTCGGCCGCGCTGTTTTTGAACACGCCCACTACCTTCAAGCGCAGCGGCTCGCCATTCTGATCGGTCACGTTCTTGAGCGTCAGCGTCTCGTCCAGCAGCAGGTCCATCTTGACCATGCCGCTTTGACTGACGACGACCTCTATCGTGCCATCGTCGGCTATGGCGTCGGAGTACATGCGCCCGCCGACCAGTTCGGCGTGTTCGGGCAGGCCGCTCATGCCGCCCAGTTGCATGCCGACCGTATCGCTCTTTTCATTGCGCACGACGTCGTACATGCCGGTCATATTGCCCAGGTAGTAGTACTCGACGCTCTCGCGCGCCGGCACGCCGTACCACTCGGCTACGTGCAGGTAGTTGTTGCGCGCGCTTTCAAACATGTCCATGTTGGTCACGGCGTTCTCGCGCACGCTCAGCGCCGCCGTTATCGATATGGTGCCCGGATAGCGGTTGTTCTCCTCCATGTAGTCGGCCAGGTTGCGCGTGAGCATTCGTTGCAACACGGCCTGAGTGTACATCGGATTCACGCACGCTATCGATATGAGCAGTATATTGCCTATCAGCAGGCTGAGCACCATCCACTTTTTATTGAGCATCTTGTTGAAGACGAATTTAAACATGCTCGCGCCCCTTTGCTGTTAATCGATTATGACCTGCTGGCCCTCGGTGAGGCCCTGCACGACCCACGTATCGCCGGCGGTATTGTGTCCCGATACGATGATGCGCTTTTGCACCATATCGCCATCGAGTATCGACACATAGCTCTTGCCGCCATCAAACGTTATAGCGGTGCGCGGTATCATAAGCACGTCGTTCAGCTCAATGCTGTTACCGGTAACTGTGATGTTCTTCAACCCGTTTTCGTCCGGCTCGCCGTACAGCTCTACCAGGGCGTAGCTTATCTTGTCCTCGTTGGGCAGTATGTTGGCCGCCGCGATTATCCGTCCATCGATGTACTCCTTGTTGTTGCGCGGGCCCAGCCCCACGCTCACGCGCATGCCGTACCGGAAATTGCCCGACGAGTTGTCCAGCCCTATCACATATCGCGCCTGCGACTGCAGCGTGACCAGCGTCTCGCCCGCATAGATCGTATCGCCTTCGCTCTTGGTCGTCAACCAGGTGATAACGCCGTCAAACGGCGCCACCAGCTCGGTGTCGGCATAGAACTCTGTCAGCTCGTCGATCTGCTCGCGCTGCTCGTCAAGACTGTGCTCGGTCTCGAACACGTATCGCTCGTAGTCCAGCTGCGCGCGCTGCAACTCCAGCTGCCCCAACTGCGCCTGATATGTATCGGTCTGCGCGGCAAGCTGTGTGCGCAGCACTTCGATTTGATCCATGCGCTCGCGCTTGCCGTCCTCAAAGCTCTGCTTTGCGCGCTCCAGCTCCAGCTCCATGCGCTCCAGCTCCGCGCGCGAGCCCTCCTTTTCGTACGTGGCTATCACATCGCCAGCCTTGACCTGGCCATTGCGTATCACGTTCAGCCCGCGCAGCCGCGCGCTGCCCTCCTCCATGGACAGGTTCTGCTCTACGACAAACACCTGATACCCCGACGCTGTGACCTCCTTGGTGTAGTCGCCATAGGTTATCGTAACGGTGTCATAATTGGCCGACTCGGGCACCAGCAGCGTGTCGTCTATCAGGTCGTCGGCCCGCGCGACCGCGCTCAACGCAGTCAACGCCAACCCCAGCGCCAACATGCGCCTCAGCTTATTCCTTGACATATACGTAGTCGCCCTCCTCCAGCCCCTCGGTTATCTCGACCAGCGTAGTGGTCGATTGACCGGTCGTGACTTCAGTGCGCACGCGCGTATCGCCTTCCATCTTGTATACGTAGCGCCCCTCGCTGTCGGTGTACAGCGCATTGGCCGGCACGACCAGCGCGTCCTCAACCAGCCCCGTCTTCATGAATACCGCCGCGTACTGCCCGCTCTCTATGCCGTCCAGCACCACTCCGTCCGCAAAGTCAAAACCCGTGCGCAGCTCACCGCCCGCCAGCGCGATGGCTACATACTCGCGCCAGTCAAACTCCTGCGGCGTTATGTCGTAGTTGGCGCCGCCTATGCGCGCATATAGCTGATTGGCGATAGCCAGCGAGCTCTCGCTGATGTAGGCGCTGTCTATGTAAAGGCGCGTGTCGTCGGCTATATAGTACACCACGTCGTACGCCTTTATCTGATCTCCCTTTTGCAGCAATTCCATGTAGACCAGCCGCCCGTCAAACGGCGCCACGATCTCATTGTTGCCCAGCTCTTCGTTTACGCTGTCCAGCTGGCGCTGCAGCGACGCTATCTCGAACTCGGCCAGCTCGCGCTGCTGTTGCTGACCGAGCCGCAATATGTCCACATCCGCGGCCTTCAGCTCGACCTGCTGCTGCGTGACCTCGCCCGACGCCACGCCCGCGCGCAACTGCTCCAGCTCCAATTGGGCCATGCTCAGCTCCAGCTGATCGTCGCGCTGATCGAACTCCAGCTCGGTCGTGAGGTAGTCAATCTGCGCGCTCAGCTCCTCTGCACGCTCTATCAGGTCATCCTGATTGAGCGTGGCCAGCACATCGCCCTTGTGCACGACGTCGCCAGCCAGCGCGTTTATGCTATCGATCTCGCCGTCCACCGTGAACGACAGCTCCTCGACGTAGGGCGCGACGGTCGCGTCATAGTACTTGAGCTCGTATATGTCCTGGCGCACTACCTCGGCAGTGTCCAGTTTGACGCCGACCGGCTCCAGCAGTTCGGGCGCCTCATCGGCCAGCGCCGCCGGCATAAGCGCAATCAGCGCCGCCATCAGCACCGTAAGTAGCCTTTTCATATGCGCTCCTCCGTTTAAGAAAGTATAATCTCGTCGCCCTCGTCAAGCCCGGAGAGTATCTCGGTGAGCTTGCCGGTCTCCAATCCTACCTCGACTTCCTGCATGCGCCGCATGCCCTGCTCATCTATATAGTACACAAACGACCTGCCCTCGGCAGAGCTTATCGCATCGGCCGACACATACAGCACATCCTCGCGCGTGTCAAGCGTCAGCGTCAGCGTGCCGCGGTCGCCCGACTCCAGGTCCACCGCCGGTTCAAGCAGCTTGAGGAACACCGTACGCTTCTCGCCGTTGGGTTCGGGTTCGGCTATGCCCAGCTCGGCCGCCGTCACGACCTGGGCCGGATAGACCACCTTGCTGCACGTTATGTCGAATGTATCGCCGGGATGCAGGAAGTCGTAATACTCGGTCTCAACGGAGAACATCGACGACTCGGTGTCCGACAGCTTTATGAACGTCGCATTCTCGGTCGACGTGTCGCCATCGTCGTACGTGCGCACGTACATAACCGTGCCATCCATGCCGGCCACTATCTGGCGCTGGTCGCGCTGCTGCTCGAGCTCGGCCAGCTTGAGCTGCTGGATGTATATCGCATCGTCCTGAGCCTGCATCTCCTGATCCAGCTGGCGGCGCAGTTCGTCAAGCGTCTGCGCCGACTCAAGTTGCGTCGCGTCCAGCGTGGCCAGATACGCGCTGTGACGCTTAAGCTGGAGTTGTTGCATGCGTTCCGTCTGCTCGCGCACCAGCTCAAGCCGCGCAAGCTCCGATTCGCAGTTGGCGATTTCATCCTTGAGGCTGCCCATTTGCAGTTCGGCCAGCAGCGTGCCCGCCGTCACGTAGTCGCCCTTTTGAACGTACACGCCTTCGTAGTACACTCCGCCCACGCCAAAGGAAAGATTCTCCTCCTTGACCGGCTCATAGCGGCAGTACAGCGACTGCGTCAACGCCAGATCGCCGCGCTTTACGGTAGTCGTTTCGTATTCCTGCTCCTGATAGTCGCGTATCACCGGCGCGGAGCGGAACTCCTCCTCCTCCGGCAACATCGAACAGCCCGGCAGACAGAACAGCGCCAGCGGTATCAGCGCGCCCGCTATCACCCGTTTGGCTTTCATACTCGCATTAACTCCTTATGGTCTGGACTTTTGCCACATATTTTATCACAATGCGCCCCGCCGTACAAGACAATTCTTTACCTAAACCGTCCAGATCGAACAAAACGTTTTACATTGACTCGCGCAAATCGCTTTTACGCCCATATTTCGCGCCAATGTTTAATAAACGGTTGACAGAATGGCGTGCGTTATGTAAAATGCACTTATCCAGATCAGTTGAAAGGAAAGCGATGGCTAATATGAACAGAGGATTGGGTAGCCTGTCGGCCGCGCTGGCTCTGCTGCTGGCGGGCGGGTCGGCGTGCGCGCAGGCCGCGCTGCCGGGCGCTGAGCCGGCCGCAGACATCCGCACGTTTGAGATATATGAGGCATTCCAGCGCGACGCCACGACCGACGACTGGAGCCTGACGCCCAACGAGGCTGCCGCCGTGCTCGACGCTGTGGCCAATGATTACGTGCGCGGCTACAATTCATCGGGCACGGTGTTCATGTGCGTGACGCTGGCCGGCAACGCGCTGGAAGCGAGCGCGCTGCCAACGCTGAACATATACATGTTCGGCAATACCGAAATAGGCGCGACCGCCGCATCGCTGATGATAGACGGCACGCGCTATGACTTCGAAGTGACCAACGAAGAGGTCGAACTCGACGGCAATCGCGCTGAACTCATGCGCGCGCCGCTGAACGCTGACGGTATCGCCATGCTCGACAAACTGGCTGGCGTCGACGAGTTCGCAGTGGTACTGCACGGACCCAAGCGCGCCTACCAAAAGGAAATAGAGCTGGACGGCGATTACCGCAATGCGCGCGAAGAAGTGCAGGCCGCTTCGGTAAGCTGCGTGGCACGCGGACTCGAACTGTGGCGCAGCATGGGCGATATGCAGTCGGATGCACTGATCGGCCGCTGGGAGCGCGAGACCGGACTCAAGTGCGCCTATTCTGCAACCGAAATAGATTCCGATATCGATATTTCAATAGACATAGATGACGATTACGGCCTGCTCAAGGCCGGCACCAGTTCCAGCGCAGTGCGCAAACTGCAACAGCTGCTGTGCGATACGGGCTATATGTACGTCGACCCGACGTCCAGCTTCAGCACGCAGACCCGCGCCGCGGTCGTGCGCGCACAGCGTGAACTGGGCCTGACGCCCACCGGCAGCGCCGACGCACTGCTCATAAGCCTGCTCGAGTCGGGCGACGTCCCGCAAACCGGTTCGACTACCGCCGCCGAAACCCAGGAAATCCTCGACGCCGGCACCGGCGAGATAGCCGCCGACGCAGGCGCAACCTATGAAGTCGCAAACGCGGTGCGGCTGCGGCTGGACGAGTACCGCTTCGCGGCGCGCATATCCCCCAGCGAGGGCGACGGCACGACTTCGATAACCGTAAGCAACGACGACAACGTATTCATAGTGTTCGAGGGCGAAGTACAGAGCCTGGCCCCGTCTCAGACCGACCTGGCATGGGACTATTCGGCCGCGTTGACGCTCGACGGCCGGTATACCTATGAGTGCACGCTGACCACTGAGCGCGACGGCGGCACGGCATTCGGTTCAACGCTGCTGCCATTGGGCGGCGGGCGGTTCATAGCGTACGCTGAGGTGCCTGCGGCGCTGGCTGGTCAGACCGGCGACTGGACGCTCGCGCTGACATTCGGCGAGACCACGCTCAACTACGTGGCCGGCAATGAGTGACGGCATCGGCGCCAATTAAGCAACATACATTGCGGAGCGGCCCTCCTGACTGCGGGCCGCTCCGTCGCATATAGCTATCGCCCGCATGGCGGTCAAGCCCATTTGCACGCCAAATTGCGTCAATCCCCAATCGTGCGCATAGAGAACTGCCGGTTTTACTCAGCGCATTGCATACGCCGTTAAATGCTCATTGCATATATCCTGGCCATATCCAGGCGCAAAGCTCGCACAGATTCCATAAAGGAGGCGCCGCCATGTTCACATTTCTGGACACAAGCGACCTGAGAAGCGACGAGATTTACCTCAGGCTCTCAAATACCAGCGAGGCGATACCCGAAAGGGATTTCGTGCCCTCATACACATTCGACATCTGCCTGCCCGACGGCACCGCGATAGGCGGGTGCAATCTGCGCATCGGCCACAACGCCCGAACCTACGTCGGCGGCAATATCGGCTATCACATAGACGAACCCTATCGCGGCCACCGGTACGCCGCTAAAGCCTGCAAGCTGCTGTTCGAGCTGGCCCGCAGGCACGGCATGGATCACATGTTCATAACCTGCGTACCCGACAACGCCGCCTCGGCCCGCACATGCGAGCTGGCGGGCGGACAGTTCGTCGAGATAGCTCCAATACCCGAGGACGATGACATGTACTTACAGGGCAAGCGTCAGGTTAAGGTATACCGCTTTGAACTGTGACGCGCAAACTCTGCGGGGCGGCTCACGCTGCGGTGAGCCGCCCCGTCTGTCGCGATCGGTCGCGCGCTGCTAAAGCCGGCTGACATCACATGCGCGGCATTCTGCAGCCTGGCTTGTCAACGACCGCATCCGCACGTAGTTGCCTTAACACGCGTGGCATTCTGTGCTGCCGGAAGCAAGTATTGTGCGGGTGACAAACGGCTGACCTCACTTACTTAGCATTCAGCAGTCCCGACTCGTCACTACCTGCACCCGCGCGCATCTGCCTTAACACGCGCGGCATTCTGCGCTGATGGGCGCAAGCCCTGTGCATGTGCCAACTGTTAGCCCCTCACGCATGGCATTCAGCAGCTCCGAATCGTCACCACACGCATCCGCGCATAGTTGCCTTAACACGCGCGGCATTCTGCGCTGCTTGGCGCAAGCATTGTGCGGGTGACAAACGGCTGACCTCACTTGCGTGGCATTCAGCAGCCCCGACTCGTCACTACCCGCACCCGCGCATAGCTGCCTTAACACGCGTGGCATTCTGCGCTGGTGGGCGTAAACCATGTGCAGGTGACAACCGTTTGCCCTCACACTTGGCATTCAGACATTTGATGCGAACATGATCGCACAACCCGAACCCGCTCAACCGTACCACCGCGGGCCGTTGTTACGGTGCCCTTGACAGACAAAACCACATCATAAGCCTTCGCAGAATTGGCCTGTTCAATAAACGCACTCCGAAATAATACCGCATAATACTGCGCCAATAAAAGCGCGCCGGATAGGCCTGCGCCATGCAAAAAAGGCGACCCGCTCAAGCGAATCGCCCCGGATAAGCGCTCTCCTGCCCGAGCGCCGCGCTCACTGCGCCTCATCAAGCACCGTCTGCGCCTCGGCCTCTTCGACCGGCGCCGTCTCATCCTCCAGCCAAAATACCGATATTTCATATACTTGCCGCTTTTGCGACGTGCCGTCGGGCAGTTGCTTGTCGTACTGCCGCGACTGCAGCCGACCTTTTATGTGCAGTTTGCAACCCACTTTGAGCTGGGACACATGCCGCGCCGTGCGGCCCCAGGTGATCGAGGGTATATAATCGCTCTTGCCAAACGAGCGGTTCACAGCCAGCATCATGTCGCATATCTCACGCCCAAATGGCGTCGTCCTGAAGATCGGTTGTTTGCATATCGTGCCATGCAGCTCGACCTGATTGTGGTTTTCGGTCAGCTCGGCCACCTCCAGATGCTGCACAAATACTGTGACCACCAGCCGCCCCACGCCTTCCACCATGCGGTTATACGTGCGCACCTGACCGTCGAGCGATATCGCAGTGCCGGGCTTGATCTCGGCATCCAGCAGTCGTTCCGATACCGTCAGCGGCAGATAGTCCGGCACGCCGGACAGCCTGTCCACCTTCAGCATGCACGTATAGAACATCTCGCCCATCACCTGATGATCCGGCACCGGCTTATCCTCCAGCACACCCGAAAGCACTATATGATTGTTGTCCCGATCCATAACTGAGTCCTCCTAACGCGGGCCATCGCTTATGTTCCCCGCCTGTTTATTCTCGGGCGCCTACGCCCGGCCCAAGTTCCGCTCTCGACCGGCGCATGCCAGTCCCCCGAATAACCCCGGCGCATATTGCGCCCGCCCGCCTGCCTCGACGCGGAGCGCATCATACCAGATGCGCACCGCGTCCCATAAGTTCCGACACCGTACCGGGCTTGAGTCTTCGCGCCAGCATGTCGTCCAACGCCGCACCCAGCACCTCCCCCAGCGCCGCGTCGCTCAAACCCATCAGCACTATGTCGCCACTGCGCGCCGAATCCAGCGCCGCGCTCAGATTCGCCGGGCTCAGCGACTGCGCGTCCACGCTCCATGTGACCGCAATCTGGCCCTGCTGCCGCACGCGCCTGAGCAACCGCAGATCCCAGTCGCCGTACGGCGGCCGAAAATACCGCGGCATCCCACCGGCCAGTTCCCAGATCCGTGCGCTGACCCCGGTTATCTCGGCATCCAGCGCGCCATCGTCCATGCCGACCATGCGGCTGTGCGTGACCGAATGGCCGCCCAACTCGTGTCCGGCTTCGACTATCAGGCGCGCGCTGTCCGGGTTCTCGTCTATCCAGTATCCGGTCAGGAAAAACGTCGCGCGCAGTTGACGCGCCTCCAGCTCGTTCAGCACCAGCTCCGTCAGATCCTCACCCCAGCCCGAATCGAACGTGAGCGCTATGCGGCCGTCGTCGCGCCGCACTCGACTGACCGGCGCGCGCGCGTCCCACTGTGCCGCAAACGAGAGTATCGCCACATCGCCGCGCAACGCCATAAGCGCCGCTATCGCCAGCGCCAGTGCCGACACAGCGACGCGCATCGCCAGCCTGCCCTTCGCCGCTCGCACCCCCAGTCCCCGGATATTTTCGGACACGATATTTATATGCTCGCGCCACATGTTTTATGTATTCATCCACTGCATATTTTCAAAAAAAGCTGCGCCCGGCCGTGCCACAGCCGGATGCAGCTGAATTTCTTCATTATATTATGTCAAATGTGTACAGTTGAATCGGCAGCATTCGCCACTCGCGACAGTATGGCCACGTTGAGCACATGACAGGTATATTTATTATTCACCCGTTCCGAACGTTTCATTGATATGTATAACGACACTTAAAATTCCGGCTGAATGCTCTGGTGCATGCCCACCCAAAGCGCCAAAGTTTAAATGTGGTCTCCAGCAAATACACGACCGCTGCCGGCAGCCGCAGCATCCCAAATTATGCAGCATCGCGGAAAACTGACATCTTGACCCGCCCCAGTCCAAACAGCCAATACGAAGTGCCATGAAGGCCGCATGGCACGCAGGTAAAACCCGTAGGCCGCAAAATCACCGACAGCCGCGGAATGCGACCGCGATCTGCCCGGCTTCATGCGAATATAGCCCGGCAAGCGCTCAATTTAAAAATCGGCCTTACTATTGCACGCGCTGTCAGCGGCGTGCCTCACGGCTAATACATGCCATATAAACGATGTTTCACTCACCAAATCAGCAGCCACCCGCTAAACAGCGCGCCATATGCAAATCGGCGCGTCTCGCGCTAAGCAGCACACACATGCAAATCGGCGCGCCTCGCGCTAAGCAGCGCACACATGCAAATCGGCGCGTCTCGCGCTAAGCAGCGCACACATGCAAATCGGCGCGCCTCGCGCTAAGCAGCGCATCACATGCAAATCGGCGCGCCACCCGCAATCACACTTGCAGGTGGCGCGCCGTTGCTCACGCGTTTACGCGCCGCACATCACTTGGACTGCGCGCGCTTTATGTCCTTGAGCCGCTTCATGACGTCGTTGCCGCCACGGCCGAAATAGTCGTGCAACGTCACATACTCGGCATACAGCTTCTCATAGATCGCCTGGTTCTCGGGTATCGGACGGTAGACTACGTCTTTGACGCCGCCCATGTGCTTGGCCGCATCGACTATCGAGTCATAGCCGCCGCGCGCTGCGCCCGCCGCAACCGCGCCGAACATCGCCGCACCCAGCGCCGGGGCCTGAGCCGAACGCGCTATGCGTATCTCATAGCCCAGCACGTCGGCGTAGATCTGCATCATAAACGCGTTCTTCTGCGCTATGCCGCCGCACGCGTATATCTCTTCTATCTTGACGCCGCTCTTATTGAACGTATCGACTATCATGCGCGCGCCATACGCCGTGGCCTCGACCAGCGCGCGATACATCTCCTCGGGCTTGGTCGTCAGCGTCATGCCCATCATCATGCCTGTCAGGTTGGTGTCGACCAGCACGCTGCGGTTGCCGTTCCACCAGTCCAGCGCCAGCAGACCGCTCTCGCCGGGCTTGAACTTGCTGGCCTTCTCGGTCAGCAGCACGTGCAGGCTGATGCCGCGCGCGTCGGCTTCGCGCTTGTAGTCCTCGGGCACGCAGTTGTCGACGAACCAGTTGAAGTGGTCGCCGACGCAGCTCTGACCGGCCTCATAGCCCATAAGCCCCGGTATTACGCCGTCCTCGACGACGCCGCACATGCCGGGCACAATCAGCTCCTCGTCATGCAGCATTATGTCGCAGGTCGACGTGCCCATTATCATAAGCATCTTGCCCTTTTCGGTGAGGCCGGTCGGCGGCAGCGACACATGCGCGTCCACGTTTGCGACTGCGACCGCGGTGCCCTCAGCCAGGCCCGACCACTTGGCCGCCTCAGCCGTAACTTCGCCCGCCTTTGAGCCTATCGGGTATATGTCGGTGCTGAGCTTGTCCTCGACCAGGTTCTCCAGCCGCGGGTCGAGCGCCTTGAAGAACTCCTTGCTCGGATAACCTTCCTTCTTGGACCACATGGCCTTATAGCCTGCGGTGCAGCTGTTGCGCGCTTCCTTGCCGGTCAGCTGCATTATGACCCAGTCAGCCGCCTCCATGAAGCGATCGGTGGCCGCGTATACCTCGGGCGCCTCCAGCAGCACCTGCCAGATCTTGGGTATCATCCACTCGCTGGAGATCTTGCCGCCGTAGCGCTTGAGGAAGGTCTCGCCGCGCTCCTCGGCTATCGCGTTGAGCCTGTCGGCCAGGTACTGCGCGGCGTGATGTTTCCACAGCTTCACATAGGAGTGCGGATTGGACTTGAACTCGTCCTTGCAGCACAGCGGCACGCCCGCCTTGTCGACCGCTATCATCGTACAGGCGGTAAAGTCTATCGACATGCCAACCACGTCCGCATTGTTCACGCCCGACTGACGCAGCACCTCATTTACCGTATAGCTCAGCGTGTCAATGTAGTCCTGGGGATGTTCCAGCGCCCAATCCGGCGGGAGCTTGGTGCCATCGGGCAGTTGTTCGTCCATAACCGCATGGGGATAATCCATAGTAGCCGTGGCCAGTTCGCGGCCGTCCGCCACATCGACCAGCAACGCGCGCGCCGACAGCGTGCCAAAGTCCACGCCTATACAATACTTCGCAGCCATTGATATGCCTCCCGAAAGATGTATTCATAGCTTTAATATTTCGACCAAAGTCTAACAATTCCTGCTTTTGCGCGCGCACATGCTTCCATTTTACACGGTTTAACGGTAAATTTGCGCAATCCGCTTTAAACAAATGGCATATCAATGGTTAATCGATACTTTTTTGTGTCGGGCGATTGTAAATTGCCGCGCATATGATATAATATACACGGCAACAAGATACAACACTTGAGGAGGATAACCATGCGCAAATTTGTTTCATGCCTGATAGCGCTGTGCCTTATGTTGACCCCTGTGATGTCGCTGGCCGACAGCGATGTGTCCAGCTACGCCTGGGTGAGCGACGTGCAGTTCGACATGTATGATCTGGGCTTTTCGATAGTCATGCCAGAAGGCTGGACGCGCGCCGATGACGAGACGCTGGCCAAGATGAACGAAGACATACTCAACACCAGCAACGCCATGATCGACGGCGCCGACACGGCCGCGACTGATCCCGCGGCAACCGACGCCGCCGCAACCGACGCCACCGCGGCCAACACGGCGCTGTACCCCTACGTCATAGCCATGATGACCAACGCCGACGAGAGCGTAAAGCTGGTCATCACCTGCGAGGAGCTCGAGTCCGAGCTCCAGATCGACACCGCCGACAAGTACATCGAGCTGTTTGCCAACGACATAGTGGCCTCCGGCGCGGCTGAGGGCGTGACCTATACATACGACATGTCCACGGTAGCCGATGCCACGCTGTCGACGCAGACCTTCCGCGAGCTGGCCGTGGTCGGCTCCGACGGTTCGCTGATCGACCTGCTGGTGTGCTTCAGCGGCATGGGCTCGTTCTACACGATAGCCATCAACGGCACCCAGGACAGCATCTCCACTTTCGCAACCGAGTTCGTCAACTCGATACAGGAGATCGAAGCTGTGGGCTGATGCCGTCACGCTTATCGACCCGCTGCCCCGCGTGGGCGGCGGGTATTTTGTTGCCATGCTTCCACGCCCCGCATATGCGGCCGCTTTCACCTGACCAACGCGCGTGGCGTCATGCCGCACTCCCGCGCCGCGCTTCACGATATGTTAACCCGACGCGCTTGACAGCCCCGGCGCGCGTGGATATAATATGGATAAATGCTGAGACAGGGATGTGCCCTTGCGCATAAGCGCTTCAGAGAGCCGGCGGCAGGTGCGAGCCGGTGCGCGGCGGAACGGCCGGCCCCCCTGAGTCGACTTGGATTGACGCGTCGCGCTGATCGGTCGCCAGCACCGCGCCCCGTAGCGCTTCCGCTAAGGCGCGGCGGATTTCGCCGTTATCGATCGCAAAGAGGCTCGCGCAAGCGGGCAATCAAGGTGGTACCGCGAGAGCGCCATTTCGTCCTTGAACGAGATGGCGCCTTTTTATGCGTCCGGCCCGATGCGGCCCACGCGCCAATACTGTTTAAGGAGTGAATGCAAATGAACATCTCGACCGCCGCAGAACTGCGCGCGCTGTTTCTCAAGTTCTTCCAGCAGAAGGGCCACGCGCTGATACCCAGCGCCTCGGTCATACCCGAAAACGACCCCACCGTGCTGTTCACGACCGCCGGCATGCACCCGCTCGTGCCTTACCTGATGGGCGCCAAGCACCCGATGGGCACTCGCCTGACCGACGTGCAAAAGTGCGTGCGCACCGGCGATATCGACGACGTGGGCGACGCCTCCCACTGCACGTTCTTTGAGATGCTGGGCAACTGGTCGCTGGGCGACTACTTCAAGAAGGAAGCTATATCCTGGAGCTGGGAGTTCCTGACCAGCCCTGAGTGGCTGGGCCTGGATCCTGACAAGCTCGCGTTTACCGTGTTCGCCGGCGACGAAAACTGCCCCCGCGATGACGAGAGCTACGAGCTGTGGCGCTCGATGGGCGTCAAGGAAGATCACATATTCTTCCTGCCCAAGGAGAACAACTGGTGGGGACCTGCCGGCGTGACCGGCCCGTGCGGCCCCGATACCGAGATGTTCATAATACGCGACGTGCCCGACTGCGGCCCGAACTGCTCGCCCGCGTGCTCGTGCGGCAAGTACCTCGAGATCTGGAACGACGTGTTCATGCAGTACAACAAGCAGGCCGACGGCAGCTATGCCCCGCTGGCTCAAAAGAACGTCGATACCGGCATGGGACTGGAGCGCACTATAAGCGTGCTGACCGGCAAGTCCACCGTCTATGAGACCGACCTGTTCAGCGACATAATCGCGCGCATTGGCGAGCTGTGCGGCCACAAGTACGGCGAGAATGAGGAAGTCACTCGCTCTATGCGCATAGTCGCTGACCACATGCGCACCGCCACCATGATACTCGGCGACGACAAGGGCGTCAGCCCGTCCAACGTCGACCAGGGCTATGTGCTGCGCCGCCTGATACGCCGCGCTGTGCGCCATGGCATGAAGCTGGGCATGCCCGAAAATGCAACCGGCGAGATCGCCAAGGTCGTAATCAAGCAGTACGAAAATGTCTACCCCGAGCTGACCCGCAACACCGCATTCATACTCGAACAGCTCCAGCTCGAAGAGGCGCGCTTCCAGAAGACGCTGCGCCAGGGCCTCAAGGAGTTCGAAAAGGCCGTGTCCAAGCTGGGCGAGGCGCGCATGATAGACGGTGTGACCGCGTTCCACCTGTACGATACCTTCGGCTTCCCGATAGAGATAACCAAGGAAATGGCGGCCGAGCGCGGTCTGAGCGTGGACGAACCCGCGTTCGAGAAAGCGTTCAAGAAGCATCAGGCCACCAGCCACGCCGGCGCCGAGCAGCGCTTCAAGGGCGGCCTGGCCGACAACACCGAGGCCACCGCGCGCCTGCACACCGCCACTCACCTGCTGCACGCCGCGCTGCGCAAGGTAATCGGACCCGAGGTCGCACAGAAAGGCTCCAACATAACCGCCGAGCGCCTGCGCTTTGACTTCTCGTGCCCGCGCAAGCTGACCAAGGATGAGCTCAAGGAAGTCGAGCGCCTGGTCAATGAGGCGATTGACGCTCACGCTCCGATAACCTGCGAGGAGATGACCGTGGACGAGGCCAAGGCTCAGGGCGCTATCGGCCTGTTCGAGAGCAAGTACGGCGAGCGCGTCAAGGTCTACACGATGGGCGAGTTCTCCAAGGAGATCTGCGGCGGCCCTCATGCGAACAACACCGGCGACCTGGTGCACTTCCACATCCAGAAAGAGGAGTCCTCCTCGGCGGGCGTGCGCCGCATAAAGGCCACCATCGACGCCAACAAGTAAACGCAAGCTCAGCATTGAACACTGCGCAATTGAACTAAGCGACCGCCGCGACCCGCATATGGCGGGTTGCGGCCGGCATCGCAGGGCGCGGCCTGCCAGTCCGGCAGGTCGCGCTTGTTTTGTACAGCTGCGGTTTGTTTGCACTTGACTGTGCCCCTGGGGCCGGGTGTATCATCACAGCGAGGTGATTGTTATGTTGATAGGCGACGTCTGCCAATGCACTGGACTTACCCGCAAGGCGATACGCTACTATGTAGATCAGCGTTTGATCGCGCCAACTGCACTTCCAAACGGATATCTTGACTTTGATGAAGCTGCCGTTGAGCGGCTCAAGCAGATAAACGTGCTCAGGCGGCTGGGGCTGTCAGTTGCCGACACGCGCCGGGCGCTCGACGGCGGCGTTTCCGCGCTGCGCGACATATGCGCGCAACATCAGCTCGCCGCTCAGGCCCGACAACAGCGCGAAGCCATACTCGCTCGGCTCGCACAGGATATGGACTATGCCGCCGCCAGCCGCGCGCTGGACTGCGTCAACCGGCGCGCGACGCTGTCCGAAAAGCTGCTCGACGCATTCCCCGGATACTTCGGGCGATTTCTGTGCATGCATTTCGGCGCGTTTCTTAGCGACGAGCTCAAGACCGATGACCAGCGCGCAGCTTATGCGGAAGTGATCTCGTTCCTGGACGGCATGCCCGACATACCCCGGGAAGTACAGCAATACTTCGAGCAATTGGACGCACTGCCCCAGGATATGATCTCGGACGTACAACAGGCAGCGGCAACCGCTTTGCGCGCGGTGGCTGAATCGCCTGAACGCTACCTCAGCGATAATGCCGAGCTGATCGCGCAATACATGGAATACGCCAAATCGCCCGAACACCTCGCCTCAACCGAATACCGCATCAAGCAAGCGCTGGGCGACTTCTGCCGCACAAGCGGTTACAACGACGTATTCATACCGGCGCTCATGCGCCTCAGCCCCAGCTATGCACAGTACAAGCGCGAGCTGGAGCGCACAAACCTGGCGCTGATTGAGCGCTTTGGGCCCGACCTGCCAGGTGCGTCGAGCGATACCTGAAATGGTTAACATGCCGCCCCGAGCGATTCGAGCGATTCTTAAGTGGTTAACACGCCGCCCCGAGCGCATCGAGCTATCATTAAGTGGTTAACATGACGCCCCGGGCGCTTCGAGCTATCATTAAGTGGTTGACATGCCGCACCGAGCGCATCGAGCTATCATTAAGTGGTTGACATGCTACACCGAGCGCGTCGAGCTACCATTAAGTTTTTAACATGCCGCCACGAGCGCGTCGAGCCGGATGGCGTCGCGCCTTGAGCTCTGCGCATCATGTCGCGCCGGAAACGCCTGATACATATTTGTCTTCAATGTCTCAGGCTGACCTTGAGCGCGCCGCTTCATTAAACTTGACACCGCCGCCTCTGCGCCGAGTATAGCGACATTTACCCAAATCGCATATCGCCTGCCGCCTCTGCCCGAGCGCGATGTTTGCGCTTGCGCTATGGCGGCAAATGTTGTATCATGGGCATATAAAAGCGCTGTGGCGCGCAAAGGAGAATCGACATGGCATATAATATAAGTTACGATGAATCCGGCAAGCTGCTGGTTACTGGCATAGAGTGCGCCTGCCCCGGCCCGCACACTTTGCCCCGGCAGGACATATATGTGGGTAGTGGGCTGGTGCCCAACATACCCGGCTACATACGCGCGCGCGGACTGGGCACACATTGCGTTCTGGTGGCCGACAACAACACCTATGAAGTCGCCGGGCGGCGCGTCAGCGAGACGCTGCGCGGCGCGGGCTTTGACGTGATCGAGTGCGTTATAGTGCGCGACGGCCACATGGAACCCGATGAGCGCGCCGTGGGCGAGGTGCTGCTGAGCATTCAGCCCGAGACCGAGTTTCTGGTCGCGGTCGGCTCCGGCTCGATAACAGATACCACTCGCGTCAACGCGGCGCGCACCGGACTGCCATTCGTAAGCGTAGGTACCGCGCCATCCATGGACGGCTACACTTCGGTAGTCGCGCCGCTGACGTTCAAGGGCCTCAAGATACATCGCAACGGCCCCTGCCCGGAGATAATAGTCTGCGATACCGAGATATTGCGCACCGCACCGCTGGACATGGTGCGCGCCGGCGTCGGCGACGTGCTGGGCAAGTTCATAGCCAAGTGCGACTGGATGATAGGTAACATCATAAACGACGAGCCGTACTGCTTTGTCTGTGGCGAGATTGTCACCGACGCGATTAACAAGCTGCTGGGCAATATAGACGAAATCCTCGCCCGCACTGAAAAGGGCATGCGCGTGCTGATAGAGGCGCTGCTGCTTGCCGGCGTTACGATTATGATCGTCGGCCATACCCGCGCAGTGGCGTCGGTAGAGCACAACATCGCCCATTACTGGGAGATGCAACAGATGCTGCGCGGCAAGCCCGCCCCCTCGCACGGCGCTTCGGTCGGCGTAGCCACACTGCTGGTGTGGCCGATATTCGAGCGTTTTGCCACTGAGGACATATCCAATCTCGACATAGACGCGATCAAGTCGCATCGCATCGGCCATGACGAGCGCGTCAAGTGGATGATTCATGCCTACGGCGAGGCCAACGCCCGCGCGATCATGGATGACAACCCGGGCGACTTCCTGAGTTGGGACGAGCAGCTGCGCCGCATACGCCGCGCTCAAGAGCGCATATCCGACATACGCCAGGCGATAGCGCTGTTGCCGCCGTACCAGCAGATACTGGACGCCATGACCCGGCTGGGCGCGCCGCTCACTCCCGCCGAGTGCGGCATAGACGACGAACTGCTCAACATGTCGATGCACTGCGCCAAGGACTATCGCACCCGCTATACACTGTTTAAGTTGATAGATGAGTGCGGCCTGACCGATAAATACCTGAGCGGTTACCCGCTCGCAACCAGGTAGGTGACGCGCATGTACTGCATACTGGTCGCAGGCATGCCCGCCAGCGGCAAGTCGCGCTTTGCCAAATGGCTGAGCGCGCGCCGCGCACTGCCGATGATGTCCAAAGACTCGATAAAGGAGCGGCTGTTCGACACGGTGGGCTTCGCCAACCGCGCTGAAAAGGTCAAGCTGGGCCAGGCCGCCGAGTTAGTGCTGCTGGACTTTGCCCGCACTCAGCTGGACGCAGGCCGGCCGTTCATAGTCGAAAACAATTTCGAATCAGCCAATGAGCCCGCCTGGCGCGAACTGCTTACGCGCGAAGGCTGCAAACCCATAACGGTGCGCTTTGACGGCGACCCGGCCGCCATATACGCGCGATTCGCTGCGCGCGAACGCTCGCCCGAGCGCCATCGCGGTCACGTCGTAAACACGTGTTATCCCGAGATCACACCCACGCCCTGCACGCCGCCAGCACTTGATGCATTTTGCGCCGGAATCGAAGCGCGCGGCTTCCGGCGGTTTGCAATAGGGCAGCTGATCCAAGTTGACAGCACCATACTGTCACAAATCGATTACGAGGCAATCGACCGGGAAATCAGCGCGGCAATTGGCTAACCCCGCATGACGCTCTAATTGGACAGCCGGGTTGAGCTGCTACTACAATTCGGCATGTGGTTGCACTGCCGGACGAGGCAACCTTGTTCGAGGGACGGTAACGCTCAATGGACGATCAGGCCCAAGGGACGACCAAGCCCAAGGGACGATCAGGCCCAAGGGACGTTCAAGCCCAACGGACGATCAAGCCCAACGGACGATCAAGCCCAACGGACAACCAGGCCCAACGGACGACCAGGCCCAACGGACGACCACGCTCAGCGGCAAATACCCGTTGTTTTGAATCACGCCAGCATTGACGCCACCACCGGGCATTCGGCTTCCTTACTGGCTTTTTGCACAACTTGGCAACATAGTCGCTGGCACCGGGAGTGTTACACATATTGGTTCCGGCAACTATGACTGCATGACCAATACCTGTTGGCATTGAGCTGTTCATTGGCTTTTGCACCGCACTGCCGGGCACGGACATGTGCGCAGGTCATGGCTGCCCCATTGAGCATAAATTGCCTGCTTCGCATCATACTTCCCGTGCGCGGGCCGATTCAAACGTGAACATTGGCTCCATATGACGCAAATGCGCACCGGTTGCCGCCTGATAGCAGCATCCGGTGCGCAAAATCATTATATCGCCGATGCGTCACACGCCATGCCGCATCAGCACGTCCAGCGCCGCCTGATAGCAGCGCGCGTTGGTAGCCAGCACGCAGCCCGGCACGCCAAAGTCCAACTCGTCGGCGCGCCCGTTCCGCGGCAGCGCAAACCGTCCGCCCGCCTCGCTCACTATCAGCGCGCCCGCCGCAAAATCCCACGGCGACAGTTGCAGCTCGTAGTACACATCGGCGCGCCCGCAGGCTATGTAACACAGGTCAAGCGCCGCCGAGCCTATGCGCCGCAGGTCGCCTGCGCTGAGCAGGAATTCACACGCTATGTCCAGCGTGCGCCGCGCCAGCGCCGGATTGTATGGCGATGTGCCTATGCCGACCATCGCGCGTTCCAGCGGCACATCCGATACGCGTATCTCATGTCCGTTCAGCCGCGCGCCGCCACCCAGCGTCGCCGTGAACAGTTCGTCTCGATACGGGTCATATATCAGTCCCAGCACCGGCCGCCGCTCGCGCAACAGCGCTATCGATATGGCTGAGCACTGCCGGCTGCGCATGAAGTTCAGCGTGCCGTCTATCGGATCGATTATGAACGTCGGCGCAGCGCTCAGGCGCTGATTATCCTGCTCCTCGGCCAGGAATTCCGCGTCCGGCACCAGCGCGTGCAGCCGCTCTATCAACAGCTTTTGCACCTGCACGTCCGCGTCGGTCACGTAGTTGTAATGGCCTTCCTTGGCATGCGCCGGCGAGTTGCCGGCTTTAAGCATGATTTGCGCGGCTTCACGCGCTGTCGCCTCTATATCCGCAAGCAGTCTGTCCATAGCTACTTCCTTCCCGCAGCAGTTTATTTACATAAATTATAGACTGTTTTTGTAATTCTGTAAACCCGTATTCCATTTTTTTACTGTATTGACGAAAAAGTTCGCGTCATGCTGCTAATTTGCCGCGGATATGCAACTAATATGCGACAGCTTTCGTCAAATCGACACATACTCCGTGATGATATTCGAGCGACTGTTCTGTAAGAGGTGTTACGATGAACCGGAATATACTCAAGGGCGCACTGGCGACCATGCTGTGTGCGCTGATGATGGTCACCGCCATCTTTGGTGCGGCACTCGCCGAGGACTCGACAACTGTGACCGAACCCACAAACAGCGGCATGCCCGAGGACAATCCGCTGACCAGCGAAAACAGCATAAACAACCTCGACGAGATAGCCCGCACGTTGGGCCTCACCGACGAGGAACGCGAACTGCTGACCGAACTCGACCCGTCCGAACAGGTCATAATACAGGACGGCGATCTGTCGATACGCGAAGGTCTGGGCGAAGGCTGGCGCAACATACTGCTGCTGGGCAACGACTCCCGCTCGCTGGACGACAACGGCCGCACCGACACGATGATAATCGCGTCGATCAATCAGCAGACCGGCGAGATCAAGCTGACCTCGATAATGCGCGATATGCTGGTCAGCATACCCGGTAAGTCCGCCAAAAACAAGATCAACGCCGCCTACCGCTTTGGCGGCCCCAACCTGGCGATGAAAACCGTCAATGAGGCGTTCGACATGAACATCAGCGAATACGTCGTCGTCAACCTGGCCAACTTCGCCGAAATCATCGACTCAATTGGCGGCATCGACATGGATGTCACATATGATGAGATGCTTCATGTGAACAACATACTCAACTACTACAAGGAGGATGCCGAAAAGAACGGCCTCGCCGAGGGCAAGGACTTCAGCGAACTCGACCAGTATGGCGAGAATATCCACCTGACCGGGCAGCAGGCCCTTGCCTACTCCCGCATCCGCAAACTGGACACCGACTACAAGCGCACCGAACGTCAGCGCGACGTGCTGGTGGCCATAGCCAATAAGCTGTCCACTCAGTCGGTTGCTGAATTGATGGTCACCGCGCTGAACCTGTGGAACAACGTGCGCACTAACCTGCCGTTCTTTGACGCGGTCCAGCTGGGCATAAAGGGCGCCAGCGCGATATCGGGCGGCGTTGAGCAGTTCCGCATTCCCGCCGACGGCACGTTCGACAGCGGCACCTACGATGGCCGCTGGGAGATCCACCCCAATTTCAGCAAGAACATAGATTTGCTGCACGAGTTCATATACGGTTGAGTTCCCACAAAAATTGCCGCGCGCCTGTAAATGTTCAGGCGCGCGGCAGTTTTTTGTATATATAAGGCGAATGTCGCGCAGTTAGATATGATCGGACGCCACATGTTCGCCCGCGTCGGGGCCGGCGGGCAACAGCGCGTCGTCAAAGTGTATCATCAGGCCTGCATCATTGAGCGCGCGCTGCAATCTGCAAATGTCGACATCGGCAACTCCGCAGTGCTGCTCCAACGCATGCGCCGCAGCCTGACCGGCGGCCTGACCCGTCACAATCGCCGGCGGTATCACGCGCAGCACATCCCATGCATATTCACGCGCACTTGCCGAGCGCCCGGCCGTAATCAAATTCGGCCAGTCGCGCCGCGCAATGCAGCGCAACGGCACCTCGAACAGATAGTCGCGCCTGTCAAAGTCGCAGATTGCACCTATCGAATCGTCAAAGTGACGGTATGCATCCTCGGGCGCAAGTACATAGTCGCCGTCAAGCCGACGCGTCGTGCGGAACTGCGGCATGCCCGGCAGCTGCACTACGTCGCGCTCAGCGCGCTGCGCCTCATCGAGTTGAGCCAGCAGCAGCCGATGGTTATCGATTATGTACCGTGTGATCTCGTGCGCGTCGACTCCGCCGATCAACGGCATCCCTTCGGGATGACCGCCGCCATACAGATTGGCATGACCGCCCGATATGCCATATAATGCATCCTGTATGCGACCGGACTGCGCCGCACGGCGGCAGTGCTCGATATCTATCGCCGTGCCCAGATATGTAAAGTAGTTGCCACCCTGCACAGTGGGTACGCCTGCGCGCTGCAGCAGGTCGGCGTCGCCGGTCGCGTCTATCACAACGCCCGCGCCATAGAATTCGCGTCCACCCTTGCTCTCCACGACCACTCCCTCGCACCGCTGTTGCGCCATGACCGGCCGCACCGCCAGCGCGTCGTAAAGCAGCTCTATGCCTTCGTCATCCAGCAACGCGCTGAGCTCCAGTGCAAATATATTCGCTGAGAACCGCGTCGCATAGCGCTCGCGCGAGTCGGGCGCCGGACCGCCGTCGCGCCAGCAATCAGGCAAGGTGTCAAACCCGCGCCGTATCGCCAGCCGCATCAGCTCCTCGCACATGCCGCCGATTATCGGTACGCCGCGCCCATTGCACATGGGCACAAAGTAGTTTATCAACCCAAGCGTTGCCAAGCCGCCCAACATTAGACTCTTTTCAATCAGCAACACACTGCATCCCGCGCGTCGCGCTGCCAGTGCCGCCGCGATGCCCGCAACGCCGCCGCCCGCAACTATGACATCGTACTCGCCCACGACCGGCGTCTGTTCCCGCTCCTCTATGTAGCGCATGTGGTCCGTCCTCCTTGGCATGTTAATAAGTGGCCCTGCCAAACACCTCTTTCTTCCATATATTATACGATCACGTTGCCCGGTTTGCAAGCCTGCATCGGCCGTTTACTTATAAGCATTGCGCCGGCCATCAAAAAAACCGGGCGCAGCATTCCGCCTGCACCCGGTAAGTATTTGAGGTTTATCGCCTGAATCAGCGCTGCTCCAGCTCAACACACGCCCGCAGTCCCGAACGCGTATGCGCATACAGCGTCACGGCGCCCGCCGTCTCGCCCGCGCGCACATACACTATCGCACGGCCGTCGCGCGTCGCACGGTGGTTCTCCGCATATGGAGTCAGGTCATCCGGTGCGCCGTTCTCTATGCCGATTATGCGCGCATCGCCCACCAGCTGGTATGTCACACATTCGTCATAGGCCGCAGCTACATTGCCCTGCTCATCGCGCAGCGTGACCTCTATCTGTGCCAGATCCTGCCCATCGGCATGCAGCGCGCGCTTATCGGAGGTCAGCTCGATAGCAGTCGCCACGCCGGTGCTGACCAGCACGTCTTCGGCGCCGTCTACCCTGGCGCGCAGCTCGCCCGGCGCATAGGGCACCTGCCACTTGGCGCAGCAGCCGTTGTCCAGTCCGGCCTCATGCACGCCCAGCGACTCGCCATTGAGCAGCAGCTCAACGCGCGGCGCATTGGTATACACGCTGACGGTCTGATGCACGCCCGGCTCGCCCGCCCATACAAAGCGCTCGTCATACGGGCCATGGCCGTGGCCTACCGCGATCTTGGCAAACGGCTCATCCGACCAGAGCGCCTTGCGCTGGTAGTATATCGGTTTTTCATAGCCCGCCAGCGTCAGCAGACCCGCCTGCGATATGCGCAACGGCCAACCGAGGCACTCGCCCAGGAAGTCCACACCAGTCCACAGGAACTGACCGCAGATGTAGTCGTGATCCGACACCGCGCGCCATGCTTCTATGCTGTGGCCGTTTTCACTGCCATAGATCACGCGGCCCGGATATTTGGCGTGATCCTCCTCATAGAACTGCTCCTTGTAGTTGTAACCCGCCGCGTCCAGCACCTCGGCATAACCGGTGCGATTGGACAGCTCCGGGAAGGACAGCGCACTGGTCACCAGGCGCGTCGTATCCACCGCATGCACTATGTCGGTCAGCTCGCGCGCTATGACTGCCAGCCGGCCTGCATCGGGCTTGCGCGGGTCATACCGGCGCTCCGCCGCGGGCTTGTTGGCATCGTTGTTGCCCAGCACCTCGTCAAACAGCGGCGTGACATACGGATCGTTCGGATAGTCGATCTCGTTGCCTATGCTCCAGAGTATTATTGAAGGATGATTGCGGTCGCGCTTTACCATGCCTTCCAAATCCGCCTTGTGCCAGAGCGGGAAATCCTCGGCATAGCCAAACCGCTTGGGCGGGTACACATTGTGGCCCTGCCACCACTTGTTCTTGGAGCCTTCCCACTCGTCGAACGCCTCGTCCATTACCATGAAGCCCATCTCGTCGCACAGGTCGAGCAGACCCGTGTCCGGCGGATTGTGCGCAGTGCGCACCGCGTTGCAGCCCATGGCCTTGAGCTTGCTCAGCCTGCGCGCCCACACTCCGCGCGGTACCGCCGCGCCCAGCGCGCCCGCATCATGATGCACGCACACGCCCTTGAGCTTGACGTTCTGGCCATTTATGAAGAAGCCCTTATCCGCATCAAACAGTATGGTGCGTATGCCAAAGCGCACCTGCTGCTCGTCGGTGACCTCGCCGCCAGCCAGCACCGCTGCGCGCAACGTGTACAGGTTCGGCGAATCGGGACTCCACAGCGCCGGCGCCTTGACAGTCAGCAGCGCCTCACCGCTCTCGCCCTGCGCCTCAGCAGTCGCCACTACAACGTCCTGAGCGTCGACTATCTCAAAGCGCGCGCCTTCGCCGCCCAGCGTCTCGTAGGCAACCTTGACCAGCGCTTCGCTGGCGTCGGCGCGCTCGGTGGTCACGAATATGCCATCAGTCGCAAATGCCCGCATGTCGCTAATCTCAAGCGTGACATCGCGATATATGCCGCTGCCGGTAAACCAGCGCGAGTCCGCCACTTCATTGTGCTCGACGCGCACGCAGACCACGTTCTCGCCCGGATGCACAAACGCGCTCACGTCAAACGTAAACGTCGAATAGCCATACGCACGCTGTCCCAGATAATTGCTGTTTACCCATACGCGCGCATGCTTGTACACGCCGCCAAACGTTATGCGCACGCGCTTGCCCGCAGCGCAATCGGGCAATTCAAAGTGCTTGCGATACCATGCGGTGCCGCCGGGCAGATAGCCGGTTCCGGAAGCATTGTGCTTGTCAAACGGATGCTCGACCGACCAGTCGTGCGGCAACGTGACCTCGCGCCACCCCGAATCGTCAAATCCCATGAAGTCGGCGCCCGGCTCATCCCCCAGATAGAAGCGCCAGCCCAGGTTCATGTTAACCTTGCTGCTCATAAGTACTCCTTTAACATCAAAGGGATGCCGGGCAGACCCGGCCCCGGCCTTTCGGCCGAATGCCATCCTCATGCCAGGCATCCCATTTTTAAAGTATCAATCAGTTCGCGTCCGATTATTCGGCAGCGGTCTCCTCGGTCGTCGCAGCGGTGTCGCCGTACACAGCGTCTATCTGGCGCTGCACTTCAGCCATGACGTTCTCGATGCCAGCGGCCTGCAGCTGAGAACGGAACTCAGCCACGAAGGACTCCGGATCCTGCGCCATGCCGAACACGATCTGCGGCATGTAGGTGTTGTACACGTTGGAGATGTTGTCGATGTACATCGAGATCTCGGGCACGGTACGGTCTATAACCAGCTGGCCATAGGGGTAGTCAGCCGCGATGGAGTCGTACTCAGCGTACAGCGCATCGATGGCTTCCCAGTCGCGATCCGCGGCGCGCAGGCCCAGATCGTCGTTGCGGCCCCACCAGAAGTTGAAGGACACGTCGTCGGTGGTGGACTCGAAGTCATCGGGACGAACGAGGTAGCCTTCCTCGTTGATGGTGTAGCTCTCGCCCTCGATGCCGTACATCATCAGGCGGTAGATCTCCTGATCGTTGCGCATGAGGTCATAGACCATCAGCGCGCGCTCGGGGCAGTCGCTCTGAGCGGCCACAGCCATAGCGCCGTGGGTTATGTTCATACGGACAATGTTCTGCATCTCTTCGCCGAAGTAGAAGAACTGCAGGTCGGAGCCGGGCTGCTCCTTCTCCATGTTGGTGCGCTCGCCGGTCCAGGTCTCGGTGTGATGCTGATGGGCGCCGGTCAGGCCTTCCTTCATCTCACCCATGGTGTCGCCGTTGTAGTTGAGCACGTCGGAGCGCCAGTAGCCAGCGTCCGCCCACTCCTTCATGGTCTTGGCATACTCGACGAACTCGTCGCCTTCCAGATAGTAACGGCTCAGCGTGTAGGGATCGTCCTTGCTCACGCCCTGGAACAACGACACGGGCATACCGTCTATAGCGATGTTGGTGGTGTGCGAGAACTGCCAGCCGGTGGACAGCTGCGGGCTGTAGGAGGAGCCGCTTCCGCCCGCATCCCACGGTATGACGCCTTCCTTGTTGTCAACGATGTACTGGAAGTACACGCCCAGGTCTTCCCAGGAATTCACACCGTCTTCCAGGCCAGCCTCAGCCGCCCAGTCGCCGCGGTACATGAAGCCGTGGTTGATCCATTGCGCATAGTTGTCCTCGGGGATCATGTAGATCTCGCCGTTGTAGCGGCACATATCCCAGTGCTCAGCGGACACGGAAGCCCAGGTCTGCGGAGCATAGGTCTGCAGCATCTCCTCGCTCAGCGGGAGGAACGCGCCGCGCTGGCTGTTGGGCCACGCGTCGAGCCAGTCGGTCGCAGTGCCGACCAGGTCAACAGTGCCGTCCTGAGCCGCCAGCTGCAGGTTGTACTTGGTGGTGTAGTCGGTCCACTCTATCCACTGGAACGCGAGCTCGGCGTTCACCTTTTCGGTGAGCTTCTCGTTGACCAGCGCCAGCACTTCGTTGGTGCGGTTGGTGGGTATATCGCCGGTGGCCATGTAGGTTACGACAACGTGCTCCGAGGTGTCGATGGTAGAAGCCTCTTCAGCCATGACAGGCATGCAAGCCAGCACCATCGTCAGAGCGATGAGCAAAGCAACCAGTTTCTTCATCTGATTGTGCCTCCTTATTATATTCTCAACGGCAATGCCGCTGAAACCTGAATTATATTGGGGCTATTAACCCTTGACCGAACCAACGGTCAGGCCGGCAACGAAGTACTTCTGCACGAAGGGGTACAGCAGTATGATGGGGCCGGTCGCCACAACTGCGGTCGCCATCTTCAGCGTCTCGGAGGGCAGGTCGGTATCCAGCACTATGTTAGAACCTGCAACCGAGTTCTTCAGGCTGGCGACCTTGTTTATGACGTTATACAGGTGGTACTGCAGGGGCTTGGGCATGTCCTTGGTCAGGAACAGCGAAGAGTAGTACCACTCGTTCCAGTAGCCCAGCGCGAGGAACAGGCCTATGGTCGCCAGCGCCGGCTTCATCGAGGGCAGTATCAGCGCGTAGAATATGCGGAAGTCGCCCGCGCCGTCTATCTTGCCCGATTCGGTTATCTCGTGGGGTATCGCCTTTACGAAGTTCTTCATCAGCACTATGACCCACGGGCTCATCATCAGCGGCAGCAGCACGGCCCAGTAGGTATCGCGCAGGCCCAGCGTCTGCACCATCAGCAGGTAGAACGGAACCAGGCCGGCCGAGAACAGCGACGTAAAGTAGATGTAGAACATTATCGCGTTGCGGAACGGGAAGTCCTTGCGCTGGAGCGCGTAGCCGGTCATCGAGACCACGAACAGACCTACCAGCGTGCCTACGACCGTCATGCCTATCGTGACCGCATAAGCGCCCAGCATCTGCTCCGGCGCCCGGAACAGCAGCTCATACGAATAGGTGGACACGTCCGTGGGCCACAGCGTGAAGCCCGTCAGCCTTATGGCCGCCTCGGACGAGAACGACGAGGCGACTATCAGCCAGAACGGCAGTATGCAGAATATGCAGAATATCGTAACTATCGTATAGGTAACTCCGCGTATTACCTTATCCGATGAATCCAGTTTCACATGAGTGGGATGGTCATGCGCACTGGAACTCACGTGGTTTGCCATTTTGACACACTCCCTTTCTCAGTTTAGAACAGCGCGTAATCCGCCTCGAACTTCTTGACGATGGCGTTGGCGGTCAACACTATGAAGAAGCCGACCACGCTCTGGAACAGACCGACCGCACTGCTCTGCGAGAAATTGAAGCTGTTCATCATCGAGCGGTAAACGTAGGTCTCTATGATGTCGGTGGTGTTAAAGAGCATCGAGTTGTTGCCAACCAGGTTGTAGAACAGGCCGAAGTTGCCCTTGAGTATGCCGCCTATGGCGAACAGGAACAGTATGACGACGGTGGGCTTGAGCGTAGGCAGCGTGATGTACCATATCCTCTGGTAGCCGTTCGCGCCGTCTATCTCGGCCGCTTCCATCATCGAGGTATCCATGCCGGTTATCGCCGCGAAGTACACGACCGTGCCGTAGCCGGTGCCCTTCCACAGGTTGACCAGTATGATGATCGCCGGCCAGGCGCTGGCCATCTGGTATACCTTGGGCATGTCGCCGCCCATCGAGCGCACCAGGTTCGATATGAAGCCGTAGTCGTAGTTGAGCATGTTGTAAACCAGCAGCGACACAAGCACGTCCGATATGAAGTACGGCAGGAACATCAGCGACTGGCTGACCTTCTTAAACAGCTTGCAGCGCACTTCGTTGAGCAGTATCGCAAACGCCAGCTGCAGCACGTTGCCCAGCACTATGAACGCCACGTTGTAAAGTATCGTGTTGCGCAGTAGCAGCGTCAGCTGGCCGGACGTGAACAGAAACTTGAAGTTCTGCAGTCCGATGAACGGGCTCTTCCAGATGCCCGCGTTGTAGTTAAAGTTCGTGAACGCTATGTACGCGCCCGGCATGGGCATGTACGAGAACACGAAGAAGAAGACGATTGCCGGCACGCACATAAGCAGCAGCGCCTTGTTCTGCGCTACCAGCTTAAAGAAGCTGGGCCTTTTGTACGCCGGCGTTTCAGCTCCATTCGCCTTTCCCTGATTGACCAATGCGATCCCGCCCCTTTCACAAGCGACTCCCCCGTCATCCTGCGTGGTCTGCCGCCGCGCGGGGAAGCGTAGTTGAAATCGGTTTCAAGCCGTCCGCAAAAAAGAGCGCCAAGCCATATCTCATCTAACTTGCGCGCAGTCAAGCATGAATCCTAATCATCAACCTGCCAGTTTGAAACCCATTTCATATGACTAGTTTACCACATGCATATTGAAAAGTCAAGCCGATTTTGTCACATTTCTTCAAATTATTCCATCACGATTAAATACAATCGCATTGCATTTGGCAGTGCGGCATCTACCAATTACAAACAAAAACGCGTCGGATATGTGGCGATATTGCATCAGCGCGGCTTGCAACTTACAGTTTACCGTTTCTCGTAGGCGTCCAGCTCATTTGAGCGTTATGTTAAAAGTCAGCACACCGTGGGAACTCTGAGGCTAAAAGCATGCCCGCGGCGACCGGTGTGATGCCAATCGACAGCGTTCATCGCCATTGCCAGCGCATATTTGACGACATATTTTCGCCATAAATCTGCGCCACGCCATAAATTGGTCGTGTAAACATTGTGCGTCAGATCATGTCATTTTGCGCAAATGATTCCTGCACTCGCTTCACACGCCCGCCATGCGTGACATACCGTAAAACAATGTGCACATTGACCATGCATGTCACACAAACATCACTTTGGTTATATGCATTCACTGTCAGTCCCAGCCACACAAAAAGCGCGCAGCCGCAGCTGCGCGCAAACATATCATATATAGAAACATCGATCCCACTGGCGTCAGATCATGCCGCGCAACTCACGCCGCTTGAGCGGCGCGCAGGACTTCTTTATCGACAGCGACGGCGCAATCAGATGAGTGTACGGAGAGCGCGTGCCGTCTATGGCGCACATGGCCGCATCCAGCAATTCCCTGCCGTAGTGAGCGTAATCAAAGTCGACCGCGGTCAATTCGGGCGAGGTTATCGTCGTTATATACGTATCATCGAACCCCATCAGCGATATATCCTCGGGCACGCGCATGCCGTATGCGCTCAATCCCTGCAGCGCGCCGGCGGTCACCATGTCGTTTATGCCCAGCAGCGCAGTCGGCAACTGGCGGCAGCGCATCAGCTTTTTGATGCCCTCGCGCCCGGACATGCAGTCATAACCGTCCACCGATATCATCCATTCATCGCGGATGCGCAAACCGGAGCGCTGCATCGTGCGGTAAAACCGCGTCAGATACGCCTGAGTGCCGTAGAACTGCTTGCCGGTGTACATAAAGCCTATGTCGGTATGGCCCAGGCTTATCAGGTACTCCAACGCCAGATCCATGCTGCGCTCGTGGTCCACGCCCACGCCGTAAACGCGCTTGTGCGGCGAGCGGCTGCCCACGATTATCGGCGTCGATTCCAGCGCGTTGTCCAGCAGGCGCATGAAGTCCGGATCGTTCTCGATAAGATCGACGCGGCCGCCGCACAGTATGATCGCATCCACGCGCTGTTCGCGCAGCTTCAGCAGCGCCGCCTCTTCCAGTTCCGGCCGGGAGCACGTGTTGAACAGCATGAGCACATACCCACGCCTGTGCGCTTCATTTTCGCATGCGGTAAACACGCTATTGTAGTACGGATTATTGGCGTCGGCCGATATCATTCCGATGATATGCGAATGCGTCTCGGTCAGCGCGCGCGCCATCGCATTGGGGCGAAAGCTGTACTTGTCTATCAGCGCAGTAACCGCATCGCGTTTGGCCTTGCTAACCGTCGTGTTTCCTGTCAATATCCGCGATACGGTCGCCGGTGAAACGTGTGCCTCGCGCGCGATATCGTATATAGTTATATTCTTTTTGACGGGCATACGTCTCTTACACTTACCTTTCGTAAATAGTCCAAGCCGTTCTTATCTTACTCTTTACATCAGCGTTTTGTCAACCCCCCATACAGGATGAATCTCCAAGCAACCGACCTGCGCGCACGCCCGGCGCGCACTGCCCTGCCAGCGACGCCGGTTGACCGGGCACTGCTCAAACCGCGCGATTACAGGCATTTAACGCACAGAAAACCGCGATTTGTCCGCCCGCTGCCATGTCGCATCCGCGCGTGCACGCGTGCAAAAAGAGCGCCGGACATCCGCCCGGCGCAACCGATTTTTAACAATTCATATCACCACTGCTGCCATGTGCGGCGCGTCATCAGCAGCAAAATCGGGAATATCTCAAGGCGCCCGGCCAACATGTCGAATATCAGCACGAGCTTGGCCAGATTGCTGAACATCGAATAGTTGCGCACCGGCCCCACCAGTTCCAACCCCGGGCCGACGTTGTTAAAGCATGAGAGCACCGCCGTGAAGTTGGTTGTTATCGACAGTCCGTCCAGCGATACCACCATAAAGCTTATAAGCACTATCGTCACATATGCCGCCAGATACGCGTTTGTCTTTTCGAGCACCTTTTCATCCATGACATGTCCGTTCATGCGGATCGACTGGACGTTGTGCGGATGCAGCACCTGGTTTATATTGCGGTGCAACAGCTTAAACAGCAGCAACACGCGCGAGCACTTTATGCCGCCGCCGGTGCTGCCGGCGCTGGCGCCTATCACCATGAGCACCAACAGTATCGATTTTGAAAAGCTCGGCCACAGGTCGAAGTCGGTCGTGGCAAAGCCGGTCGTCGTCATTATGCTCGACACCTGGAACGTCGCGTGGCGTATGGACTCGCTCCACGTGCTGTACATGTCGCGTATGTCCAGCGTTATCAGCGCCGCGCTGACCAGCGCCACGCCCACGTACAGCCTCAACTCGTCGTCGCGCGCCACCGCGCCGAACTTGCGCATCACCAGCAGATAGTATATATTGAAGTTCACGCCGAACAGGAACATGAATATCGTACACACGTTCTGCAGATACGGACTGTAACCGGCTATGCTGTCATTGCGCACGCCGAATCCGCCCGTGCCCGCCGTGCCGAACGCCGTGCACACCGCGTCGAACAGCGACATGCCGCCCGCCAACAGAAAGCCGACATTCAATACGGTCAACAGTATATACAGCACGTACAATATCAGCGCGGTCTGGCGCATCTTGGGCACCAGCTTGCCCACATCCGGTCCCGGGCTCTCGGCGCGCAGCAGATGCATCGTAAAGCCGCGATTGCGCCCGCTCAGCGGCAGCACTGCCAGCAAAAACACCAGCACGCCCATGCCGCCCAGCCAGTGGCTGAAGCTGCGCCAGTACAGCAGTCCGCGCGGCACTACCTCCACGTCGGTCAATATCGACGCGCCCGTCGTCGTAAAGCCCGACACTATCTCAAACAGCGCATCCACAAACGACGGTATCGCACCCGATAACCAAAACGGCAGTCCGCCGAATATGCTCATCACTATCCAGCCCATGCCCACGCACACCAGTCCATCGCGCGCAAACAGCCCCATGCGCGCGCGACGGCCGACCATGTACAGCACCAGCGCCGCCGCCAGTGTCAGCCCCATGCTCAGCGCAAACGCATGAACCGCCTCCAGTTCGCCCAGGCAGGCGCTTATGACCAGCGCCGGCGTCATGAAAGCGGCCTCCAGCAACAGTATCCAGGACAGTATCCGCCCTATCATTTTGTAATTCATATCCGGCCTCAGCTATTCGAATATCTCGTTTAGTTGGTGGATTATGGTATCGCCACTTGTGACGATCACCAACGTATCGCCGCGTGCGAACGTCGAATCGCCGTTTGGTATTATGATCTTGGAGCCCTTGGTCATGCACACCACCAGCACGTTCTTGCGCAGGCGGATGTGCTTTAACTGCTCGCCGCAGTGCAGCGTCTTGTCGTCGACGCGGAACTCAACCGCCTCGACCTGACCATTGGCTATGGAATGCACAGTCAGCGCTGCGCCGACCTGGTTTTGCAGCGCGCGCACATATCGCACTATCGAATAGCAGCACAGCTCCTTGGGACAGACCACGCTGCCCAACGGCAGGCTGTTGATTATATTGCTGTTTTCAATGCGGCCCAGCTTGGTTACTATGTGCGGCACGCCCATGCTGCGTCCGTAGAGCGATATTATCATGTTCAGCTCGTCCAGGCCGGTCATCGTTATCAGCGCGTCACAGCCGCCCAGCCGTTCGCTCTCCAGCAGCGCCGGATCGGACGCGTCGCCATGGATTATGCTTGCGCCGGGCAGCATGCCGCCCAGCTGCACGCACCGCTGGTAATCCTGTTCGATTATCTGCACTGCCACGCCGTTTGACAGCAGCCGCGTAGCCAGGTAATACCCCAGCCGCCCGCCGCCACAGATTATCACGCGGCGTATCTTGCGATTTATTATGCCCAGATTATTAAGCAGCATCGAGAGGTTGTTCGACGGCGCCGTGACGAATATTCTGTCGTTTTCGCGCAGCACGAAATTGCCGTCGGGCGCTATCGCGTCGCCGTCGCGCAGCACGGTGCACACCAGCACCTTGCATTTTACTATGCTGTCCAGCCGGTTGAGCGGCACATCGCGCAGTTTGCTCTTTGAGTCGACCATAAGCTCGACTATCTCCGCGCGGCCCTTGGCAAACGTGTCGCGCTTTAAGAACCCCGGATATTTGAGCAGCCGCTCTATCTCCAGCGCGGCCTGCTGCTCGGGGTTTACAGCCAGCGACAGCGCAAAGATATCGCGCATCTTGTATGCCTGCTCGGCATATTCGGGATTACGTATGCGCGCTATCGTGTGCAGCCGCGGATTGAGCCCGTGCGCAGTCATGCAGCACAACAGGTTCACCTCGTCGGCGCTGGTGGCGGCGATCAGCAGGTCGGCCTCCTCGACATTGGCCTGCTTGAGTATCGCCATCGACGCGCAATTGCCATAAACCGCCATTACGTCGTAGCGCTCTATGCTGGCCTCCAGCACATCGTTATTTGAATCTATCAGCGTCAGATCGTAGCCTTCGGCGGAAAGCTGCTTGGTCAGCGCTATGCCTACCTTTCCGTTTCCCGCAATAATTATCTTCACTGCTGTTCTCCCCGCACCACAAATTGTGCGCTCGCTTGCGCGGCGACCTGACTTTATTATAGCATACGCTGCCAAAATATCAACATTTTTCCCTGCTTTTGGCTGGATTTCGCGCATATGTGCGTTCCGCGTTAAATATTGTCGTGATTGTTTGTGCATGAATCCGCATGAAATTAGTATACATCCTCCATATTCAGCAACTGGCCGCGCAGTCATCGTGTTAACTTTACTCGATATCGCCTTAATGAACACTCAGCACCGCTCATGTAAAGCTCAATAAAGCATCCATTTTCAGGCTCTGCATCGGTCAAACTCATCGGATGAAATGCTTAGCATATTTATACGCCCCATTCTTTCCTGCGCATGCCGCCGGCAGGCACGCGCCATATCGCGCACAAGTGTGCCGCGCGCAATCGCATGTCCAAAAGCGCCTGAAAGCTCCTCACCGCTATACGCACGACCTTTGCGCCGCGGCATATACGCTTTCGCAATCACACGCAAAAGGCGCGCCGGGCCTTTGCCCAACACGCCTTTTGGTCCTTCGCCGCGCTCATGCGCACCATACCTTGGCACAACCAAATCCGCAAGCTCCCCCGGAAACTCACGCGCCGGCTTCGTCCAGACCCACGCACGCCGCGTCCGCCGGCAGATCCTCCACATCGGCAAGATAGCTCAGCGCATCCTTGAAGCTCGATACCGGTATCACGCGCACCGGCAACTGCGCATAGCGCTCCAGGTAGTTGTCGGCGGGAATTATCACGCGCCGCATGCCGGCCTTGATCGCGGCGCTTATCTTGTCGGGCACTCCGCCCACCGCGCGCACCTCGCCGCGCACGGTTATCTCGCCTGTCACGGCGGTCAGCGAGTCCAGCGGACACCCGGTCAGCGCCGAATAGGCTGCCGCCGCCATGGCCACGCCCGCCGACGGCCCGTCCACCGGCATGCCGCCCGGGAAATTGATGTGCACATCGCGCCCAGACATGTCCAGTCCCATGCCGCGCAGCAGCGTAGCTATGTTCTCCACCGACGCGCGCGCCGTGGAGCGGCGACGCAGCTTGTGACCGGCGCTGCCCAGCTCCTCCTCCTCGATTATGCCCGTCACGTTTATGCGGCCTTCGCCCGGCAGCGCCACAGCCTCTATGTCCAGCATTGCGCCCTGGAAGCCCTGCACCGCCAGCCCGTTGACTATGCCCACGCGCTGGCCGCCGACATGCGCGTGCCCGCCGGTATGCGGCGCGTAGTGGCACGAGTCCACGACCCACTCCACATCCTCGCGCTTAATCACATGGCGGCCGTCCATCTGCGCCAGTCCCGAGGCCATCTGCACTATGTTGACCGCGTCGCGGCCTGACGCCGAATAACCGCCGATCAGCGTCGCCTCGCTCTGGGCCATATCAAACCCCACGCGCGCCGCCGCACCCGCCGCTATGCGCGCAAGTTCATCCGGCTCCAGCGCGCGGAAGTATATCTCCATACAGCGCGAGCGCAGCGCCGGCGGCAACTCCTCGGGCGAGCGCGTCGTGGCGCCGACGAGCCGGAAGTCCGCCGGCAGGCCGTTGTCGAATATGTCGCGTATGTGGCGAGGCACCGACGTGTCGTCGGGGTTGTAGTAGGCGCTCTCGAACCGCACCATGCGATCCTCCAGCACCTTGAGGAGCTTGTTCATCTGCGTTGGATGCAGCTCGCCTATCTCGTCCAGGAACAGCACGCCGCCATGCGCGCGCGTGACCGCGCCTTCCTTGGGCTGCGGTATGCCGCTCACGCCCAGCAGTCCCGCGCCCTGATATATCGGGTCGTGCACCGAGCCTATAAGACTGTCGGCTATCGAGCGCTCGTCAAACCGCACGCAGGTCGCGTCGACCTCTATGAACGGCGCGTCGGCCTTGAACGGCGAGCCGGGCGTGCGCTTGGCCGCCTCCAGCACCAGCCGCGCCGCACAGGTCTTGCCTATGCCGGGCGGGCCATAGATTATGACGTGCTGCGGATTGGGCGAACACAATATCGCCTTGAGTGCGCGTATGCCCTCCTCCTGGCCTATTATGTCGTTGAAATCAGTCGGGCGCACCTGCTCGCCCAGCGGACGCGACAGGTGTACCTTGCGCAGGTTGGACAGGTGTTCCAGCTCCCGCATTGATGAGCCCCGCACGCGCGGCGCGTTTGTGTCGCGCCCCTGCGCGCGCAGCTGCCTGAAAAAGTATATTCCCACTACGATCGTTACCGCCAGTTGTATCAGCATTATTGCCGTCAGCATGGCATTACCTCCCTCGCGCATTCGTGGCGCGCATTGCGCCGCGCGCCCTGCATCCCTATTATGCCAATCCGCGCCGATTTAATGCCCGGTCGCGCGGGGCTTATATTGTCATATAATGGACACAGATTGTTTAAAAAATCAGGAATAATCTGGGCAACCAACGCGGCGTGCGGCACGTCATATTTATATATTTAAATCGCCAAATCGGGAGGATATCGCAGATGTTCAATAAATTTATATCGCTTTTGCTCGGAATATGTCTGTGCGCGCCGATGGCGCAGGGCCTCGCAGATCAGGCCAGCCCCACGCCCCAGCCCACGCTGACGTCCGTCGAGTTTGAGACTCCCGCCGCAAACGCTGCACAGACCGCCGCTTTGACGATCATGCGCGTGGCTCAGATGGAGCGGCTGCTGGGCACGCTGGCGCTGGATGCGCAGAGCGTCGGCCAGGGCTGGTCGGCTCAGGACGACATCGCTGACTATTGGGCCCCGATATATTCTTATATAAACGCATACGAGCTCAACGCCGATAACGACTGGGAGCACACCGAGCAGGGCTTCGTGCGCGTGCCCGCCGACTACGTCAAGCAGCTGTTTTGCGACATGTATGGCGTAGAGTTTGAAGAGCTGCCGCCCGTCAGCCGCAACTATTCGTCGCTTATAGTATATGATTCCACATCCGACATGTACGATGTGACCGGTTCCGACGTTAGCGCCGATGTGCGCCAGGCCGTGCTGCGCTCGGTCGAGATCAACGACAACGGCTTCGCTACGGTCAGCTACGACATAGTTACCGGCGAGGGCGATGACGCGCTCACCGCCGCCGTGGCCACGATATACCTCGAAACCGGCGCGCCGTCCACCTACGGACTCAAGCCGATCAAGGTCGATATGGCCGGCGCGGTAGGTTGAGCACTCAAACTTAACGCGCAATGGCTTGCGCAAATCGCATAAAACTGTTAAATTTATATCATAAAAGCGCTGTGTCCGCGCGCGCATTTGGCCTAGACGCGCGCGCCGCTCAGCGGTACTGGAGGTAATGTTATGGAAAATACTCGCGCGGGCTACCGTGTGCTGATAGCTGACGACGACGCCAATGTGCATCAGTCGCTAAACGTATACTTCCGCAAGGAGGGCTATGAGGTGATCTCCGCCTACGACGGCGAAGAGGCCATAGAAAAGGCCAAGTCCACTCACCCCGACATGATTGTGCTGGACATAATGATGCCCAAGCTGGACGGGCTGGCGGTGTGCCGCGAGATACGCCGCGATATGACCACGCCCATAATCATGCTGACCGCCAAGGGCGAGGAGATAGACAAGCTCCTGGGCCTCGAGCTGGGCGCTGACGACTACATCACCAAGCCGTTCTCGCCGCGCGAAGTCGTGGCGCGCATCAAGGCAGTGCTGCGCCGCATACACGAACAGCGCGATGAAAAGAAAAACACCGAGCTGCGCATTGACAACCTGGAGATCAATATGGCCTCGTTCACCGTCAAGCTCGACGGCCAGGTCATCGCCTGCACGCCCAAGGAGATCGAGATAATCTGGTGCCTGGCCAGCAATCCGGGATTGGTATTTTCACGCGAACACCTGTTGCAGAGCATCTGGGGCTACGACTTCCTGGGCGATACCCGCGCCGTCGACAGCCACATAAAGCGCATACGCGCCAAACTCTGCCGCGACACCAACCATTGGGATATCAAGACCGTATGGGGAGTGGGATATCGCTTTGAAATGGTCTCATGACGCCACGAGCGCACCGGCGGCGCTGCTGACCGACGATCAGCGCCGCGCACAGGAGAACGCGCACGGTCGCGCCCATAGAAAAAAGCATAAGTCTTCATCAGCGGGAGCGCGTTCCAGACGTGCGCCCGCTAAAAAGCATATGACCTTCAAAAACCGCGTGCGCGCACTGCTGGGCAAGCCGCCGCTGCCCGATGCGCCGCCCAAGCGCACTCGCCTGTTTACGCAGATGCTGCTCAGCTTCATAGTGCTGACGCTGGTAACGTCGTTTGTAGCCGGCGCGCTGAACGTCACGCTGGTGCGCAATTACGTGCAGGATTCGTCGATGGAGACGCTGCTGGACCGCGTGGCGGCGATAGCCGATATGGTCGTGCGCCCCGGCGGCAGCCTGAAAGTCATAAACGTACAGCAGCTCGACGAGTGGGAGCGCCTGACCAACGCCCAGGTGATACTGATAAACACCGACATGACACTGGTGACGCGCCAGATGCTGCGCAATCGCCGCCTCACCGTCACAATGGACATGGACACGACCCAGACCCAGGCCGTGGACGACGAGGGCGCGGCTCAGGACGCCGTCGACGCCGAGGCCTCCGGCGACGCGTCGGATGTGGACAATACCCAGATACTCAGCGCGATAGATTACGAGCTGGTCTCCAGCATACTCTCCGGTCAGACCGTTGCCGACGTGCGGCAGTTCGACTTCATGGAGGGCACATGGCTGTTCGCCGGCGTGCCGATAATATCGGGCGGACAGGTCGACGGCGGCGTGCTGCTGTGCCAGCCGCTGTCGCAGATCGACGGCGTGTCGCGCAATATATCGCTGATAATGAGTTTGGCGGTGTCGATATCGACGCTGTTTGCAATAATGCTGTCGCTGCTGCTGACCCAGCGCATCGTGCAGCCCGTGGCCGCAATGACCCGCACCGCACAGCGCATGGCCAACGGCAACTACGGCGAGCGCGTCACGATACCCACCACTACCGAAATCGCTCAGCTTGGCGAGTCGCTCAATCACCTTTCGGGCAACCTGTACACCACCATTCGCTCGCTCAATCAGGAGAAGATAAAGATGGAGCTGGTGCTCTCGGGCATAGGCGAGGGCATAATGGCGATCAACCAGATCGGCAAGATGGTGCACTGCAACGACGCCGCGGTAAAGCTGCTCGAGCTGCGCGAGGAGGACGCTCAGTGCGATGTGTACGAGCTGACCGAGCGCAGTCCGCTGATAGGAATGCTGATACAGGTGCTCGAAACCGGCGAAACGCTTGACGGCGGCTGGAAAAACGGCGCCGGTCAGTCGGTGTCCGCCACTGTGTCGCCGATTCGCATGGGCGACGATCTGGTCGGCGCGGTCGGACTGGTGCGCGATGTCAGCGAGGCCGAGCGGCTGGAGCAGTTGCGCCGCGACTATGTGGCCAACATATCACACGAACTGCGCACTCCGCTGACCGGCATACGCGGCATGGTAGAGCCGCTCATAGACGGCGTCTACGATACCGAGGCCGAAAAGCAGGACTGCTATCATATTATCTATCAGGAGACGCTCCGCCTTGAGCGCCTTATAACCGACATGCTCGACATAAGCCGCCTGCAGGATGGCCGCATCCACATCGATCTGGAGGAGATGCAGGTGCATGGCGTGCTCGAAGCCGCTGCGCGCAGGCTTGAAAAGCGCGCCGACGACGAGGGCGTGCGCCTTATCGTAGAACAGGGCGAAGATCCGGTTGTGCTCGGCAACGAGGACCGGATAATGCAGGTGCTGATAATACTCATCGACAACGCGCTCAAGTTCACGCCCGCAGGCGGTTCAGTCACACTGCGCACGCGCCTGGCTGAGGGCATGCTGTGGCTGTCGGTGCGCGACACCGGCGCCGGCATAGCCAAGGATGATCTGCCATATATATTCGAGCGCTTCTATAAGGCCGACAAGTCGCGCATGGAGACGCGCGGCACAGGCCTGGGCCTGGCAATTGCGCGGCTGGTCGTTGAGCTGATGGGCGGCACGATATGGTGTGAGAGCGAGCTGGGCCATGGCTCGACGTTCGAGTTCTCACTGAAGCTGGCAGGGCAGACCGACGAGCCTGATGCCGACACGGAGCCGATACCACGTCCTCGCGCCGCTGACGCAGATGCGGAGCCGATACCACGTTCCCGTGCCGCTGACGCAGATGCGGAACCGATACCACGTTCACGCGCCGCTGACGCAGATGCGGAACCGATACCACGTCCCCGCGCCGCTGATGCAGATGCGGAGCCGATACCACGTCCCCGCGCCGCTGATGCAGACACGGAGCCGGTACCCCGTCCTCGCGCCGCTGATGCAGATGCGGAGCCGATACCACGTCCTCGCGCCGCTGATGCAGATACAGATCCGGCATCCAGTTTCCGTACCTCCGACGCCGATGAGGAGCCAATACCCCGTTCCCGCGCTGCCGACGCAGATGCGGAACTCGGCATGGAGCCGATACCCCGTCCTCGCGCCACCCACGAAGCTGAGCCAACGTCCGACGCCGATATTGACCAACCAGCGCCCCGTCGTACCGCTCAATCCGCCGACGGTCCCGTTGAAACGCACGCAGAGCGAATATCCGTGACGGCGCTGCAGCCTGCGGCCCACGGCGAACGCGCATCCGAAGTTCCCGCACAGGAGCCCGCGCCGCCGGAGACGGTGTTGCCTAGCGTCAGCCCATCCGAATCGCTGATAACGCGCGCACAGCTGCACGAGGCTGCCGTGCTGGCCGGCATCGACGACGAGGGCATGGAGTTTGACGAGCTGCTCAAACAACTGCTGCGCGTGCGCCGAGGCGCCGCACATGGCGACGCATCGCATGCACCACAGTCCACAGCACAGGACGGCGCGCCCGCTGAGCATAGCGAGCCCCTGCGCCCCTGCAAAGGCCGTCACAGCACTCCGCAGTGAGCTTGCATGCCAACGGCAAATCTTCCAGAATAGAGTATACTATATGCAAAGCCGGAGCCTGCACAGTAGCAGGTCTCCGGCTTTGTGAATTTAAAACGCCCTGGCTGAGTTCTACGCCTGATATTCGTGCTGCACAGCCCGTTCGCGCACACGCGCATTTCTTGATGATATTTGCACGGCATGCTGTCCGCGCTCTTGGGGATGGAATATCGCCTCATACTTCGGAGGTGCAATTGGTACGATAATCTATCTTCACAGGTGTCCATCTGTCAATTCATTCTTGTTGAACTGCCTGTCAAATGCCTCCACCTGCTCCCGATTCAAATTATCGTCATATATGTCCGACTCAAAATACCGTCCGCCATATGCGCAAGCCAAATACCCCGGTATCAGTTCCATGGCCATAAACGCGGCGTAGTTTTGACCTTCACAGTCGCTTATCCCATAGTGTGCCGCCGCTTTGAATCCAAACTGCGGGTAATATTCCGGCCGTCCAAAGAACAGAATCGCACCATATCCCTGTCTGCTTGCCTTTTCGAGCATGGCATTCATCAGTGCCTTGCCCACGCCCTGCCGCTGATATTCAGGCAGGACGCTCAAAGGGCCAAAGTTTAATACCGGAAGCTCCCGCTCATCAGTTCGCACGATGGCATTGCTGCAAATAATGTGCCCTACTATCTTGCCCGCTACCTCGGCCACCAAACTCAGCTCCCGGATACCGTCACGCTTTCTCAGTTCATGTACCATCCAGTGCTCATATGGACAAGCTAGACCCCCTCGGTCTATTCTTGCAGGATAATCAAAGGCGGCGCGTGTTATCTCTTCAACCCGTCTGTAATCCCTTGCTTCCTCGACTCTAACCGATATATTCAATCATCATAAACCCCTTGTGAGCGCCTCGTTGCATGTAGACATGGATGCAAACACTATAATACAGCCGGTGCTGAATAGCCCGGACGCATTCTCGGGCTTTCAGATTTAGCCCGCATCCGTCAAATCTCAACCGACATCCATGCCTCTGCCAACCGCGCGTCGGGATATGCGGCGCGCACCTCGTCCAGCAGTTCGGCGCGGCTTACTCGCGGATGTATATGGGTGGCCAACAACGCGCCTACGCCGGCATCCCGTGCCAGTTCGCCGACGTGGACGGCGCTCAGGTGCGGCGCATTCTCGCTCCACTGTGCCCGCGTGAGCCCCGCGTCGCACAACAGCATATCGGCGCCGCGGCAGAAGTCCACAAGCCCCGGACAGGTATTGGTGTCGCCTGAATATACCAGCGTCCGGCCCTGCGCGCTTATGCGCACCGCAAACGCCGGCACCGGATGGCGCACCGGCATGAACTCAAGCTCAACGCCGCCCAACTCAAACGGCGTGCCCGCCTGCGCATTCAACGATATCAGCTCAAATGCCCCGCCCGTAAGACCCGCGCGCGCATTTGACGGCGCATCCGGTAGCATCAGCTTGACCGGCGCGTTTATCAAATTCAGTGCCAGCTGCTGTTGCAGGTTGTACGCGCCTGAGTACATGTCGGACATATGATCGTAATGCAGGTGGCTGAGCACTATCAGATCCACATCTGCCAGCAGACAGACCATCTCCAGCCGCGCCAGCGCGCCCGGACCACAGTCCAGCAGTATGCGCCGCCCCGCGGCCTCGACCAGGTACGCCGAACACGCGCCGCCCGCCGCCGCAAACGGCCCGTTTTCGCCCAATATCGTCAGCTTCATGCTATCGCTCCCTTTTGATTTATCTATCGATGCATAGGCTGCATGTTTATGCAGCGCTATTGCCCGGCAGTGAATTAAACTGCATACACCAATTCCACATAATGCGCCGCGCCATGCACATCCGATACAACCACGTTCCGCATCGCCACAACATGCCAACACCAACGCCATTAACGCATGCGCCTCGAGCCAGCCTTTGGTCGCCGTTTGGGTCAACTCATCCAAATCTGCGCCCGCGCCATTATGCCGCGCAGAGCCCCTGCGCGCCCGCACAAGCCCCAAACCAAAAAGAGGCCCAACCCATCAGGTTGAGCCTCGGACGGCCTCTCAGCCCGCGCTGCCGCGCCGGTCGAGGTGTTGGTTCGTATTTACCGGGCGCGCGGTCGGTATGCCCTCTATCAGCACGGGTTTCGCAATTCCGCGCACCGCGTCCTCGGTTATGACGCACTTGGCCACATCTGTGCGCGAAGGCAGCTCGAACATCGTGTCCATCATGACATTCTCGATGATCGCACGCAGACCACGCGCGCCGCTCTTGCGCTCCAGCGCCTGCTCGGCTATGGCCTTGAGCGCCTCGGGGGTGAAGTCCAGCTCTATGCCGTCCAGCTCCATGAGCCGCTGGTACTGCTTGACCAGCGCGTTTTTGGGCTCGGACAGTATGCTGACCAGCGCCGACTCGTCCAGCGGGTCCAGCGCCACCATCACCGGCAGACGACCCACAAACTCCGGTATCAGGCCGTATTTGAGCAGGTCTTCGGGCCGCAGCTGGCGCAGTATGTTGTCGCTGAGCCGCTCGTGCGCGTTGTGTATCTCCGCGCCAAAGCCCATAACCTTTTTGCCGACACGGCTTTCGATTATCTTGTCTATGCCGTCGAACGCGCCGCCGCATATGAACAGTATGTTCGTGGTATCTATCTGTATGAACTCCTGATGCGGATGCTTGCGCCCGCCCTGCGGCGGCACGCTGGCTATCGTGCCCTCGAGCATCTTGAGCAGCGCCTGCTGCACGCCCTCGCCGGACACGTCGCGCGTTATCGACACGTTCTCACTCTTGCGAGCGATCTTGTCTATCTCATCGATGTATATTATGCCGCGCTGCGCAAGCTCGATGTCGTAATCGGCATTCTGTATGAGCCTGAGCAGTATGTTCTCGACGTCCTCGCCGACGTAACCGGCCTCGGTCAGGCTGGTCGCGTCGCCTATTGCAAACGGCACGTTCAGCACCTTGGCCAGCGTCTGGGCAAGGTAGGTCTTGCCGCAGCCGGTGGGGCCGATCATGACGATGTTGGACTTTTGCAGTTCGACATCGCTCTTGCGGCTGGGATTCTGTATGCGCTTGTAGTGGTTATACACCGAGACTGCAAGCACCTTTTTGGCGGCCTCCTGGCCGACCACGTACTGATCGAGCACCGCCTTGAGTTCGGCGGGCTTGGGCAGCGCCGCGCCGTCAAATTCATTGCGTGCGACGGTGTCCTCGGCAACGATCTCCTGGCACAGGCTGACGCACTCGTCACAGATGTACACGCCCGGCCCGGCGACGATTCGGCGCACCTGATCCTGCGGTTTGCCGCAGAAAGAGCATTTAACGAGCTTGCCGACCCGCTCATCACCTTTAGCCATGTTTCACCTCATATCTGGATATATGCCTGTCAACGCCGCGGCTTGATTATCTCATCGATCAGGCCGTAGGCGAGCGCCTCATCAGCGCTCATATAGTTATCGCGCTCGACATCCTTTTCGATGGTTTCAAGCGGCTGGCCGGTCATCTCACTGAGCAACTGGTTCATCTTGCGCTTGGTCTTGAGTATCTGTTCGGCCTGTATGGCGATATCGGTAGCCTGACCGCGCGCGCCGCCCGAAGGCTGATGAATCATTACCTCCGCATTGGGCAGGGCCTTGCGCTTGCCTTTGGCGCCCGCCGCCAGCAAAAACGCACCCATCGACGCCGCCATGCCCACGCACAGCGTGGATACTTCACATTTGAGATAGCGCATCGTGTCGAAAATCGCCATACCAGCGGTCACCGATCCGCCCGGGCTGTTGATGTAAAGCGATATATCCTGATCGGGATCATCCATTTCAAGGAACAGCAGCTGAGCCACGATGATGTTAGCCGTATCATCGTCTATCTCGCCGCCCAGGAACACGATGCGATCCTTGAGCAGGCGCGAATAGATGTCGTATGACCGTTCGCCTCTGTTGGTTTGTTCAACTACTACTGGCACCAGATTCATATCGGAACGCACCTCCTTGTGCACGGGTCAACCGTAGCGCATCGGGCCGCGTGGGCCCGACGCATCGTCACAATCTTGTTATTCAGCCTTGTCGGCCTCAGCCGGCGCCTCGGTCTTGGCTTCCTCGGCGGGCTTGGGCTCCTCAGCGGGCTTGTCGACGTACTTGGCCTGCGCCTTGAGCATGTCGACGGTCTTCTGCAGGCGCACTATGTCGCGGATATACTCCATATCGCCTTCGGCGAGCTTTTCCTTGAACTCCTCGGGAGTCTGGTTGGCCTGCTTGGCGAATTCGTCGATCTTGTCGGAGATCTCATCGTCGGTGGGCTGGATGTCCTCGGCGTCGGCGACGGCCTTGAGCGTCAACTCAGTGCGCACGCGATGCTCGGCCTCGGGCGCATACTGCTGGCGCATCATGTCCAGAGTCTGGCCGGTGTACTTCATGAAGTCGTCCAGCGACAGGCCCTGATAGCGCAGGCGCTGCGCCATGCTGTTTATCATCTGGTTGGCCTGGCTGGTTATCATCGCCTGGGGCACGTCTATCGTGGCGTTGGCGACGACCTTATCGACCAGCGCGTTTTCCATCTGGACGTCGGCGCGCTCCTGAGCCTCGGCGCGCTTCTTATCCTCTACGCTCTTTTTGTACTCATCGAAGGTGTCGAACTCGGACACGTCCTGCGCGAACTCATCGTCCAGCTCAGGCAGCTCCTTCTGCTGCACGGCCTTGACCTTGCACTTGAACACGACCGGCTTGCCCGCCAGATCAGCGGCATGGTAATGCTCGGGGAAGGTGACGTTGACCTCGCGATCCTCGCCGGCCACAGCGCCCACCAGCTGATCCTCAAAGCCGGGTATGAACGCGTTGGAGCCCAGCTCAAGCTCATGATCCTGCGCGGTGCCGCCTTCAAACTGCTTGTCGCCATCGAAACCGGCGTAGTCGATTATGACGGTATCGCCCTTTTGCGCGGGACGCTCGACCTCTATCATGCGCGCGGCATTCTCGCGAGCGCGCTCTATCTCGCGATCCACATCGGCGGCGTCAAACTCGGGCTCGACCTTTTCGACCTCAACGCCCTTGTACTCGCCCAGCGTCACGTCGGGTATCACGTACACTTCGCAGGTGAATATCAGGTCCTTGCCGCGCTCGATCTGAGAAAAATCCACGCTGGGACGATCCACTACCCGCAGCTTGTTCTCCTCGACCACCTTATCGTATATTTCGGGGAATATTTCTTCAAACGCGTCCTCGTAGAACACCGTGGGGCCATAGTGCGCCTCAATGACCTTAAGGGGCGCCTTGCCCTTGCGGAAGCCCGGGATGCTTATGCGCTTTACGTTTTTGCGATAGGCCGCGTCCAGGCCCTGCTGGAACTTTTCCGCCTCGATCTCAAACGAAATCTTGACCTTATTGGACGAGACCTTTTCCACTGTTGCCTTCATGTACATCCTCCCAAATCGACTATTCGCCGCTTATTGTTGCTCACAGTCTTTAGATTTTACCATACCACCGCCGATTTTGCAACAGTTATCCTATTAACCTATTGCCACGGCGCAGGTTTTTGTGTTATTATTCTGGTATACTTTGCCTCACAACCGCCTGTTGCGCCTTATGGCGGCCTCTTTATTATAAGACCAAACTGAGGAGATTAAACATGAAAAGCGCTAACATTATGATAAATCGCCGTGTACTCTTTGACGGCGGCATGGGCACGCAGCTCACTGCCCGCGGGCTTGCCGGCAATTGCCCCGAGATGCACCTGGTCGACGACTTTGACGAGGTCGTAAAGATACACGCCGACTACATCGCCGCCGGCGCGACGGTCGTCACGACAAATACATTCGGCGCCAACGCCGTCAAGCTCAAAAAACACGGACTGGCCGACCGCGCCGCCGAGCTGGCACGGCTGGGCGTACAGGCCGCGCGCAAGGCCGCCGGCGATAAGGCGCTTGTTGCGTTCGACATGGGCCCCACCGGCGAACTTATGGAGCCGTTTGGCACGCTGAGTTGCACCGCCGCATACGACGCATATTACCAGCAGGCTCAAGCCGCGCAGGCCGCCGGCGCCGACCTGGCCATGATCGAGACCATGTCCTCGCTGCTTGAAGCCAAGCAGGCCGCGCTGGCGGCGCATGACGCGGGCCTGCCGTTTGTGCTGTCGTTCACGTTCGAGGGCAATAACCGCACGCTGATGGGCGACGCGCCCGAGGCATGCGCGGTACTGGCCGGCGCGCTGGGCGCGTGCATGCTGGCCACGAACTGCTCGGGCGGGCCGGAGCAAATGCTTCCTATTATAGATGCATATGCGCAATATTCGTCGCTGCCGCTGCTGTGCGAGCCAAATGCCGGCCTGCCGCGGGTGGTCGGCGGCATAACTACTTTTCCCTATTCGCCCGAAAACATGCTTGATCCCATGCGCGCGCTGATCGCAGCCGGCGCGGATGCGATAGGCGGCTGCTGCGGCACCACGCCGGCGCACATAGCGGCATTCAATACGCTCGAATTCGGCTACAAGCCGCGTCCCCAGCTCGCCGCGATGATATGCTCGTCGCGCAATGTGGCGCGCGTCAGCGAGCTGCACGACCTGCCCCGACTGACGCTGGACGATGCCGCCGACTACGATGGCGACGCACCCGCTGTGATTATCGACCTGTCAGGCGTTGACGCCGATGACGCCTGCGAGCAGCTGATGGATCTGACCAGCATGATATACCTGCCGCTGGTGTTCAGCGGCGACGACGAGGCCGTGCTGAAGGCCGTGCTGCGCGCGTATCCGGGCGCGGCGGGCGTGCTGGGCCATGCAGTGCTGGCGGCCGAATGCGGCGCGGTAGCGCTCTGAGAGGGCATTATGCGCGCGGCGTATTGCGAATTTGACCGCATTCTGATATAATCTACTGAGCCGGGCGCGGACTGTCCGCGCAGCCAACACGAATGGAGGCAAAGCACAATGACCGACGTAAAGTATTCCATGGCTACCAGCGCGGACTATGACGAGATAATCGAACACGCGAATTTCGTGTTCAGCTACGCGCATTGCCCGCACGAGTTCAAGACGCTTATCCCCAAAGCCTACGGCGAGGCGCGCACGATGTGGCCTGAGCACTTCATAGCGCGCGAAAACGGCCGCATACGCGGGCTGGTGGGATTGCTGCCATTTGAGCAGCGCGTGCTGGACGAGCGCCTGAAAGTGGGATTTATAGGCACTGTAAGCGTACACCCGTACTCACGCGGCATGGGCCACATGAAAAAGTGCATGGCGATGTCGACCGAGTACGCGCACACGCATGGCATAGACATAATGGCGCTGGGCGGCCAGCGCCAGCGCTACGAGTACTACGGCTACGAAAGCGGCGGTCAGAGCCGCTCATATCAGCTGACGGCTACCAACTGCCGCCACGCGCTCAAGGACGTGGATACCACCGGCCTGAGCTTCGTGCCGTTTGAGCAGGCTCGCGAGCACATCGCCGCACTGCACGCGATATATGAGCAAAGCCCGGTCGCCGGCGCAAGGCCCGTCGAACTGTTCGAGCAGATCTGCGGCACATGGCGCAAGCAGCCCTACGCAATAATGCTCAACGATTGCCCGACAGGCTACGCGATAGCCTCATCCGATCATCGCTCGATTTCCGAGCTGCGCCTGGCGGACGTGAGCCTGCTGCAGGCGGTGCTCAAGGCGTACCTGAAGCGCTTCGAACTCGACAGCGTAAGCATAGACGTGCCGCCATACCTGCCCGATTACGCACGCGCGTTGAGCCGGCTGTGCGAGGGCTGCACGCTCGAGCACAACGAGATGTTCATGATATGCAACTACGAGCGCGTCGTGAGCGCATACCTGAAGCTCAAGCAGCGCATCGAAGGCGCACTGCCTGAGGGCCGCGTAGTGCTGGGCATAACCGGCATCAATGGCGACCAGGCGCCACGGTCACTTGAGATCGCGGTTCAGAGCGGCGAGGTGATATGCCGCTTCGGCGATTTGAAGCCCGACATCGTACTGGACACGCTGGCTGCGCAGAGCCTGCTGCTGTCGCCGTTTACATTTGTGGACATGACGGCGTTGCCGCTGTGTGCGCGCGCGTACTTCCCGCTGCCGGCGTACATCGAAAGCGCGGATGGTTTCTGAGCATTGTGTTATTAGTATAGACATGGGCATATGTGTATGTTATCCGGCCGCGCGATAGCTCTGCTGTCGCGCGGCTTTATATATTGCGCATTGCGCATGCTTTGAATTGGCACCGCAAAACATCGCACGGCGCGACTGCGCCCATGCCGCAGAATAGTCGTTACCGGCAAACGCTGGTCATACGCATTCCGCTCAAACAAACAGGTAGATCACCGCGCACAACTTGCGCTTGTTACTGAATTGCGGGTACGCTGCATCCAAATCGCTGCATGCCACATACCGGACAACCGTCCATGCCGCATAATAGCCGCTATGCGTTGGATGCTAGTCTTACGCATTCCGCTCAAACCAACAAGTACATCACCGCGCACAACTTGTGCCTGTTACTGAATTGCGGGTGCGCTGCATCCAAATCGCTGCATGCCACATACCGGACAACCGTCCATGCCGCATAATAGCCGCTATGCGTTAGATGCTAGTCTTACGCATTCCGCTCAAACCAACAGCGCACAACTTGCGCTTGTTACTGAGTTGCGGATACGCTACATACAAATCGCAGCAGGCCACATACCGGCCAACCGCTCATGCCGCATAATAATTGCTACGCGTTAGACGCTCGCTCCGCGGTCCACGATAACGCAAAAAGAGGACGCGTCATCGCGCACAACTTGCGCACATGACACATCCTCTGACTGCGTTATACAATTATGTATCAAGCCCTCGCGCCCTGCACTCGGCATACGGCGCTAAGACGCGCGACGCACTTGCGCACGCAGCATCAATACTTGCGCTTGCGAGCGGCCTCAGCCTTCTTCTTACGCTTTACACTGGGCTTTTCATAATGCTCCCTCTTGCGGACTTCCTGGATAACGCCCGCCCTGGCGCATTGACGCTTGAATCTCCTCAGTGCGCTTTCCAGGGATTCATTCTCCTTAACATGAACCTCAGACATCGTGTTTTCCCTCCCCTCTTTCGCACATCACGCACATACTGCGCTCGATGTACGCGCGCCGCAGTGCGCTGCCTTGCGCTTGGGTCGCGTCGCATTCCGAATGCTTACGCACCTTTATGCTCGCCCTTACAAACCCATTGCATGGCTTAGCCATTGTGGGACGGGTTCGTCGCACGCATTTCATTATACCGCACTTGCCCCGTTCCGTCAAGTAAATAACGAAGAATTAGATGCTATAATTTCTCGCTTTTCAATGAAGATTTTGTGGCGCACCGGCAAGCTTGCGCACTGCGCTGGCCACGCCGATACGCCCGGCTGCATAATGTCCGTACAGGCGCTCAGCGCGCCTTGGACAGGTATTGCCGGATAAGCTCCTGCGCCGCGGCATCGTCCAGGATATACGGCTCAAGCGCCGCTATGAACCCGGCCGTATCCGCCTCACTGAACTTGTATTGGGCATAGTACCCGCGCATGAACTCGCCAAACTCCTGTGCGCCCAGCGCCTGCTCCAACTCGTACAGGAACGCCGCCCCGCGCCGGTATACCGACGCTGTGTAGCCGCCCACCGCCAGCTCCGGGTCGCTGAACTCGTCATACGCCCTGTCGACCGCCTGGTCTCCGGCATCGGCGTGCTCATTCAGGTATTCCGCCATCAGCGCCGATATGTCGGCCTCGTCGCGCCCGCACGCGCGCCAGTACACCTGCTCGCTGTACGCCGCAAAGCTCTCGTCCAACCACGCATCGCGGTACTGGTCGTTGCCCACCACGGCGTAGAACCACTCATGCGCCACCTCGTGTGCGACCGTGCCGCGCAGACTGCCGGCGTAATCCACGCGATCCTCTTCATAATCGGAATCAAGCATCATAGCATACAACATGCTTATGCGCACCAGTCCCGGCGCTTCCATGCCGCCGTACTCATAGTTCGACTCTACCACATCCAGCTCGTCATATGGATACTCTCCATATGCGTCGGTAAACGCGTCCACCGCAGTGCACGCGGCTTCAAGCGATGTCTCGCCCTGTTCGCGCCCCGTGCCGTAGTCGATGAAATAGCTGTTTATGTCAACGCCCCGGCTCTGCGCCGACAGGCACGTCAGCTCATTGCTTATTATCAGCGTCACATCGCGCATCATGTCGGCGTCGACCGTCCAGTCCACAGTGCCGTCACCGCGCGGCGCGCTTTCCTCACGTCCGCTGGCAATCAGCGTATAGTCCGCAGGCAGGCTTATCGATATGTCGTAATCCGCACAGCGCGTGTAAAAGCACTCGCCATCGAATATGTACGGCTCGCAGATCCACTCGCCCGCTTCGTATACCGCCAGCATCGGATAGAACTGCGCCAGCTCCAGCGTGCGCGCATCCGACTCCGACGCGCCAACCCAACCGCTCAGCCGCTCCTGCGCCAGCCGGTACGCGCCTGTCGGTATGTCCGCGTAGTAGTCCATATCCAGCGTCATGCGCTCGCCCGGCGCAAGCGGCTCGGCCAACGTCACGCATATGACCGACGGGTCGTCCTCAACCACGCTGAACTCCAGCTCGCTGCCGCCCTGGCGCACGCTGGTCAGGGCGCTGTCGCCGTTTATGTGCTGGCCTTGCGGCGCGGCTGTCGGCGGAGTATAGTCGCCATCCATGGCCGCGCCCACGCCGTTGCGCACGTCATCCTCAGCCAGCACCGAATCCGCAAAGTCGCGCAGATACACCTCGCTCCACGTATCGGCGCTGTCGTTTGTAAACGTCAGGCTCACGCGCTCGGTCAACCGGCGCATTTCGGCGTCCAGCTCCAGCTGCATATCATAGTGCAGCGCCGCTGCATCGGCGGGCAAATCCACATCCGCCATGGCGCGCGCATATCCCGCGCATCCCGCCACCGCGCACAGCATCATCGCGCACGCCAGCACATATGCAAACGCGCGCCTCATCGATAGTTCAGTCATGTTCATTTGAGCTCCCTTCCAGATCATGTCTCCCACATATTAGATGTCCATAAAAGTAGGATCGATTGGAAGGTCGCTTGCATTTACATCGGCTTAACGTCGCGTCTCCGGTTCATGGCGTGCCGCACGCCTTAAGCCATCTTGTCGGCCATCTTGCGCCCGCCCAGTATGTGTATGTGCCAGTGATGCACGCTCTGGCACGCGTCGTCGCCGCAGTTGCTGACGATGCGGAAGCCGGTCTTGTCCAGCCCCTCGGCGCGCGCTATGTCGCCGCACACCTTCATCAGCCGGTCGCACATGCCCTCAGGCAGCGCCGCGCACTCAAGTACGCTCGCCACATGCGCCTTGGGTATCACAAGTATATGCACCGGCGCCTGCGGATTTATGTCCCTGAATGCGTATACGTATTCGTCCTCATAGACCTTGTTCGACGGGATCTCACCCGCCGCTATCTTGCAAAACAGGCAATCGCTCAAAGGAAACACCTCCATAAATATGCGCATACCGCGCGTCATTCCCTTACACCAAGCATACTATCTTCTGATATATCTGTCAACCGCAAATTCACGATCTCGCCGGGCACGCCTTGGGCGCGCACGCGCAGATACTCGCGCGTATAACCCTCGCACAGCCCCGGAGCAACCTCCTCCTCCAGCAGCACTTCGCGCACACTGCCCAGCGCCGCGCGCTGATACGCCGCGCTCAGCCGCCCGCCCAGCTCTATCAGCTCGGCAGTGCGGCGTCGCTTTACGTCGACAGGCACCTGTCCGGGCAGCCGCGCGGCCACCGTGCCGGCGCGCTGCGAGTACGGGAATACATGTATCCTCGAAAATCCTATGCGCTCTATAAATCTGAGCGTCTCGCGGGCCTCCTCCTCGGTCTCGCCCGGGAAGCCCGCAATCACGTCGGTGGTTATCGCGCAGCCCGGCATGTACTGCCGCAACAGTTCTACGCTGTGCGCGTATTCCTCGGGCGTATACCTCCGGTGCATACGCTCAAGCACGCCCGCGCTGCCCGACTGCATCGACAGATGGAACTGCCGGCACAGCTTGGGCATGCCGGCCAGTCGCTGTGCGCGCTCCTCAGTCACGTAGTACGGCTCCAGCGACCCAAGCCGTATGCGGCGCACGCCCGGCGCACAGCTCACCGCATCCAGCGCATCGCACAGCTCACAGTCCATGCCCCGGCCATAGCTGGTCAGGTGTATGCCGGTCACGACTATCTCGGCGTAGCCCGCCGCGCCCAGCCGCGCCGCCTCTCTTTCAACCGCGCCCAGCTCCAGCGACCGCACCGGCCCGCGCACATACGGTATTATGCAGTACGAGCAGTAGCGGTCGCAGCCCTCCTGTATCTTCATCGTGGCGCGGGTGTGCCCCTCGTGGCTGTTGACCGTCAACGGCTCAAACGCCGCGCCCTTGAGCGGGTTGACCTCTATCAGGCATCCGTCGCCCTGCAGCGCGCGCTCCAGCAGTTCGACGACCTGCGCGCGCTTGGCCGTGCCCAGCACCAGCTTCACACCCGGCAGTGCCACCTGCTCCGGCACGCGCTGCGCCAGGCATCCGGTCACGATTATAGCCGCCTGCGGATGCTCGCCGTGCACATGGCGTATCAGCCTCAGCGACTTGCGGTCGCCGGTGCCGGTCACGGTGCACGTGTTTATCAGGTACGCGTCGGCATCCTCGCCGAACTCGCACACCTGCCAGCCCGCCGCCTGGAAGCTCTCCAGCATCGCCTGTGTGTCGTACTGGTTGACCTTGCAGCCCAGCGTGTGAAACGCGATTCGTCTCATCTGTATCCTCCATGTCGCGCGCGGCGTTGGCGGCGCGCCTTTATTATGTAACTCCGGCCCTGCGCGCTGCTTAACGGGCATACGGCCCCTGTCGCGCATGCGCACTTGCGCACGCAACTCGCGCACGCCATAAGCCCGCGCGGCACGCCGCTCATACAAGCCTTGGCCCCTAGCATGCGCGTGCAGCATCCGCTTTCGGCGCTTATCTGCGGCAAGGCCTCTTGCAGGCACATCTGCCGCAGCGCCCACAAAGGGCCGCCCTCATCAGGACGGCCCCCCGTAAAACTCATTCCACTGCACCGCCCGCATCGCCAAATCGCAGCATTGCCATCGCCAGCGCGGCTATTGCGGCAGTCTCGGTGCGCAGTATGCGCGGACCCAGCGTCACCGGCAGCGCGCCCACCGCCTGCGCCGCCTGCGCTTCCTCCGGGGCTATGCCGCCCTCCGGGCCGATCAGCATGCCTATATCGCGCGCGCCCGGCGCTATCGCATTCAGGCCCCTGCCCTGATGCAGTTCATACGGCATCAGCATCAGCTCGCGCGCCGCCATGTCTGCCGTGACCTTATCAAAGCTCACCGGCAGCGCCACCTCGGGCACCAGCGCACGGCCGCACTGCTTGGCGGCTTCAACCGCTATGCGCTGCCAGCGTTCGCGCTTGCGCTCAGCGTCGCGGCCGTCCACCCGCGCCACTGAGCGCGCCATGCCCACCGGCACTATGCGCCACGCGCCCAGTTCGGTCGCCTTTTGCACAATCAGGTCGAGCTTGTCCAGCTTGGGCAAACCCTGGTACAGCGTGAGCCTTATCGGGCTCTCGTTCGACGCGAGCGGCTCGCGCGCGCACACCGTCGCCCGCGCGCCGTCAAACCTCAACGAACACAGCCACGCATGGCCGCGCCCGTCGAAGCACTCAACCTCATCGCCGGTCTTGAGCCTGAGCACCTTGCCCGCATGCTGGGCTTCCTCGGCGCTGAGCGCGCACTCAAAACCCGCCTCACCCGTGGGAGCATCCGGCAGATAAAACCTGTGCATCAGTCCACCCTCTGGGCGCAGATAGCCACCCACTCGCCGCGCCGGCGAATCTCGACCACCTCAAACCCCGCGCCTTCAAGCGCCGCCACGACGTCGGCCTCGCGCTCGCGGATGATGCCCGAGCAGATGAACTTGCCCTGCGACCGCAGCACGCTCACTATCTGCCCGCACAGCGCTATTATCACATCGGCGATTATGTTGGCAATCGCCAGATCGAACACCGCGCCCGGCTCTACTGCCGACAGCAGGTCGCCCTGGCGCACCGTGACCTGCTGGCCATTGCGCTCTATGTTCTCCGCAGCCACCCGCACCGCCACATTGTCGATGTCAGTCGCAAACGTATCGCCCGCGCCTGACAGCTTGGCAGCTATCGCCAGTATGCCCGTGCCGGTGCCCACGTCTATCACGCGGTCGCCCGGACGCACGTACTTCTCGACCAGCTCCACGCACATACCGGTCGTCTCATGAGTGCCGGTGCCAAACGCCATGCCCGGATCTATCTCGATTACCTTGTCGCCCTCGGCCGGCTCGTAGGTCTCCCACGAGGGTTTGACTACCAGATGCCGGCCCGCGCGGAACGGCTTGTAATACTTCTTCCAGTTTTCCGACCAGTCCTGATCGTGCACGGTCTTTATATCCATGCTGAGCGCGCCGACGTCGAACGGCAGCTCCAGCGCGCGCACCTGGCGGAACTGCGCCTCCAGCTGCGCCACGGTGTCGCGTATGCGCTCGTCGTCGCCAAAGTAGCCGTGCACCAGCACGTCCTCGGGCATGTTGGCCAGCACCTGCTCGTCAATCAAGTCCCACTGGCCGGGCGCGCGCTGGTTCTCGTCAAAGTCGTTGCGGTCCTCTATGCTCACGCCGTTGGAGCCGGCGTCGCACAGCGCCTGCGAGGCTATGTCCGCGCCTTCAGTCGTAGTGTGCACCGTTATCTCTATCCAGTCCATACGCTACCCCTTTGCCCTTCAATTTGAGAACGCGTCCTTGACGCGGTCAAAGAACGACTTTTTGCCCTCGTACTCCTTGCCGGTAACCGACTCGTCGAACTGCCGCAGCAGTTCCTTCTGCTTTTCGGTGAGCCGGCGCGGTATCTCGACGTTTATCTTGATGTACAGATCGCCCTTGCCTGCGCCGCGCAGGTTCTGTATGCCCTGACCGCGCAGCCGCACGACCGCGCCGGGCTGCGTGCCTTCGGGCAGATTGTACTTGGTCATGCCGTTCAGCGTGGGCACGTCGATCTCGCCGCCCAGCGCCGCCTGCGTGAACGACACCGTCACGTCGCAGTACAGGTCGTAATTTTCGCGAGTGAACAGCTTGTGCGGCCGCACAGTCACGAATATGTACAGGTCGCCGTTCTCGCCGCCGCGCAGACCCGGCTCACCCTGCCGCCTGAGCGGTATCTGCATGCCGTTGTCTATGCCGGCGGGTATCTTTATCGATATCTTGCGGTTGCGCCGCACGCGACCACGGCCATTGCACTTGGGGCACGGATCCTTGATTATCTTGCCCGAGCCATGGCACGCGTCGCACACGCGCACATTGCTGACGCGCCCTATCGGCGTATTTATGAAGCTCTGCACCTGACCGGTGCCCTTGCAGGTCGGGCAGGTCGTGGGCGAGGTGCCCTTCTTGGCGCCGGTGCCGCCGCAATCCTCGCAGTTCTCCTCGCGCGTTACGGTTATCTCCTTCTCGCAGCCAAACGCGGCTTCCTCAAACGTTATCGTCAGGTCATACCTGAGGTCGTTGCCGCGCTCCGGGCCGCGCGCGCGCTGCGCGCCGCCAAACCCGCCGCCGAAAAATGCGCTGAATATGTCGTCAAATCCGCCGCCGAATCCGCCAGTGAAGTCGCCATACCCGCCTGCGCCGCCAGTGCGCGGATCTTCGTGGCCAAACTGGTCATACCGCGCACGCTTCTGCGGGTCGGACAACACCTCGTAGGCCTCGTTGACCTCCTTGAACTTCTCCTCGCACTCCTTGTCGCCGCCGTTCAAATCGGGGTGATACTTCTTTGCCAGCGTGCGATACGCCTTTTTGAGCTCATCGTCGGACGCGGTCTTGCTCACGCCCAGCACTTCATAGTAATCTCTCTTAGCCAATGCCTTAACCTCCGTCTCAGGTGGGGTCATATGAGCCGGCCGGGCCCCCGCTGGGCCTGCGCACGCCGCACAGCCGGCTTAACGGCGTCCCGCACAGCGCGCTTGCGCCGCACTCCCGCGCGCGCTGCACATGCCGCCGCGCCGCCGCGCATCGTATTATACTATGCCGTTATTACACCAGTTGTGTGATTAACCAAATATTAACCGTGAGTGATATAATTCCAATACGGCTCCAATGCGCAATCCCCAAGTCCAAACAAAAGCGAGCGTACCCGCCGCTTAACGGGCCGGGATACGCTCGCTTGTCTGAGGTATGCGCGGCCGCGAGGGCGCTTTAAGCCCACGCGGCTGCCGCATCAATTACTTGTCATCATGCACCTGATAGTCGGTCTCGACGGTGCCGTCATTGCTGGCGGTTGCGCCGGAGTCAGGCTGCGCGCCAGCCTGCTGGCTCTGCTGGGCCTGCTGCTGGTAGACCTTGCCGAACACCTCGTAGGACACCTGAGTGAGCTTCTCCTCAGCGGCCTTTATGTCGGCGACATTGTTGGTGCCGCGGGCCTGCTTGAGGTTGTTCATCTCGGTCTCTATGCGGGCCTTATCCTCGGAGGAAATCTTGTCGTCCATCTCCTTCAAGGTCTTTTCGGTCTGATAGAGGGTGTTATCGGCCTTGTTGAGGGTCTCAGCCTCTTCCTTCTTCTTCTTATCCTCCTCGGCGAACTGCTCAGCTTCCTTAACGGCGCGCTTTATGTCGTCCTCGGAGAGGTTGCCGGACGAAGTTATCGTTATGCTCTGCTCCTTGCCGGTGCCCAGATCCTTAGCCGAGACATGCACTATGCCGTTGCGGTCGATGTCGAACTTGACCTCGATCTGCGGCACTCCGCGCGGCGCGGGCGCTATGCCGGTCAGCTGGAAGCGGCCCAGGGTCTTGTTGTAGGCAGCCATCTCACGCTCGCCCTGCAGCACGTGCACCTCAACCGAGGTCTGGCCGTCGGCAGCAGTGGAGAAGATCTGCGACTTCTCGGTAGGTATCGAGGTATTGCGGTCGATCAGGCGCGTGAACACGCCGCCCATCGTCTCAATGCCCAGGCTCAGCGGGGTAACATCTATCAGCACGACGTCCTTGACATCGCCGCTGATTATGCCGCCCTGTATGGCCGCGCCGATAGCAACGCACTCATCCGGGTTGATGCCGCGGAACGGCTCCTTGCCGGTAACGCGCTGTACAGCTTCCTGAACCGCAGGTATACGCGTGGAACCGCCGACCAGTATGACCTTGTCGATCTTGGACGCAGTCAGGTTGGCGTCATGCAGCGCCTGATTGACCGGGCCTATGGTCTTTTCGACGAGGTCAGCGGTCAGTTCATTGAACTTGGCGCGCGTCAGCGTCATCTCAAGGTGCAGCGGAGTGCCGCCCTGCATCGTTATGAACGGCAGGTTGATCTGCGTAGAGGTCACGCCGGACAGCTCTATCTTGGCCTTTTCAGCCTCGTCCTTCAAGCGCTGCATCGCGGTGGTATCCTGGCTCAGATCGACGTTGTGCTCGCGACGGAACTCGCTGACCATGTAGTCGATTATGCGCTTATCGAAGTCATCGCCGCCCAGGCGGTTGTTACCTGCGGTAGCCAGCACCTGGAACACGCCGTCGCCAATCTCAAGCAGCGATACATCGAACGTGCCGCCGCCCAGGTCGTACACCAGTATCGTATGCGCGTCTTCCTTGTCCAGGCCGTATGCCAGCGAGGCAGCGGTAGGCTCGTTGATTATGCGCTTTACTTCCAGGCCCGCTATGCGGCCGGCGTCCTTGGTCGCCTGGCGCTGTGCGTCGGTGAAGTACGCAGGCACTGTTATGACGGCCTCGGTTACCTTCTCGCCCAGGTACGCTTCCGCGTCAGCCTTGAGCTTTTGCAGTATCATTGCGGATATCTCCTGCGGCGTGTAGGACTTGCCGTCGATGGTCACCTTGTAATCGGAGCCCATCTCACGCTTAATCGAGGAGATCGTGCGGGTGGGGTTCATGACCGCCTGGCGCTTTGCCACCTGGCCCACCAGGCGCTCGCCGTTCTTGGCAAACGCGACGACCGACGGGGTCGTACGCGAGCCTTCAGCATTAGCTATAACAACCGGTTCGCCGCCTTCCATAACGGCTACACAGGAATTCGTCGTGCCCAGGTCAATACCAATAGTCTTGCTCATAAGTTGCCTCCTAAATATTCAAAAGCCTTAATTTCAGTTTTATTATGTCAAGCGGCATCCGCCGCGGGGTTAGCTTTAGTCTTCAATCACCTTTACCATCGGGTGGCGCAGCATCTTGCCCTTTACGCGGTAGCCGGTCTGCAACACGTCGCAGATCGTGCCCGGCTCGCCTTCGGCCTCATCGGCCGACACGCGCAGCACCGCGTTGTGTTCATTGGGATCGAACGGCTCGCCCAACGGCCGTACAGTCTCCAAGCCGCGCTTTGTCAGCGCCTCCAGCAACTGCTTTTGCACCAGCTTCACGCCGTTGAGCAGCGCCTGGGTATCGCCGGTATTTTCGGCGGCGCCTATCGCGCGCTCAAAGTTGTCCAGCACCGGCAGCAGCGCTTTTATGCAATCGCTGTTGCCGTCGTCGTAGCTTTCGGCGCGAATGTTGGCGTTGCGCTTTCGGTAGTTGTCGAAGTCGGCGCGCGCGCGGGTTGCAAGATCGAGGTACTCGTCGCGCTGGCGCACTGCGGTCTCCAGCGCCTCGGCCCAATCCTTGACCGACGCCTCGCCATCCTGGCCGGGCATGGGCTCGGACTGCGCTCCGGGCTGGGACTCGGGCTGCGCTTCGGCCTGCGGCTCCAACTGCGGGGTCTCGGCCTTATCGTCAAGCAGCTCCTCGTCTTCACGATTGATCTCTATATCCAATTCTCCCACCTCTTAACATCACCGGCCGGACAGTATGTCGCCCAGCGACTTGCCCATATAGTCCAGCACCGCGATGACCTTTCCATAATTCATTCGCGTGGGCCCTATAATGCCTATCGTGCCCACATTGTTGTCGCCTATGCGGTAGGTGGCGGTGACCAGCGAGCAGTCCTGCATTTCAGGCACGTTGTTTTCCGGCCCGATGCGCACGGTAAACTCCATGTGTGCGCTGCCCCTGAGCATGTTCGCCAGCATATCGCGGTTTTCGAGCACCTTTAGCACTGTGCGCGCCTTGTCGACGTCCGAGTACTCGGGGTACTCGAGCATGTTGGTCGGGCCGCCTATCACCATATCCTCGGGCGATGTATCTTCGCTTGCGACGTCGGCGGCGCCTATCAGCGCGTCGAACAGGCCCTCGTGATCGTGCAGCCGCGCCTGCAACTCGCCCAGCGCGGGCTTGAGCTGCTCAAGCGGCAGGTTCTCCAGCTTCTCGCTGAGCATCTTGGAGATCATGTACAGGTGATCGGGCTCAAGCGCGGGGCTGTAGTTTATCATAGCGTCGCGCACTATGCCCGAATCGGTAACAATGACCATCAATCCCTGGCCCGGCGATACCGGCACCACCTGCAGTCGCTTTATCTTCAGCTGCGCGGCCTGCGGCGCGGTGACTATCGAGGTATACCGCGTCACGTCCGACAATACCTGTGCGGCCTGACGCACTACCTCTTCGACCTGCCCGGCCCGGCTGGAAAAGTGACTGCGTATGCTGGCGGCCTCGTCGCTGCTCAGCGGCACCACCTTCATCAGCTTATCGACGTACAGCCGATAGGCTTTGTGCGAGGGTATGCGCCCGCTCGACGTGTGTATGTGGGCCAGATAGCCCAGCTCCTCCAGATCGCTCATCTCATTGCGTATCGTTGCGGCGCTGTATCCAACGCCCGACTTGCGCGATATAGTTCGCGAACCCACCGGAGCGGCCGTCATTATGTAGTCATCGATAAGGGCCTTTAGTATCTGAAACTTCCGCTCGTCGATGTTCATCGGCACACCTCCGTTTCCGTCTTTGTCGCGCCTTTCGGCGTCGCACCACATCGATTCGCCGACCCGCTGTGCGGGTCTCGCTGTTAGCACTCTAGCTTGTCGAGTGCTAACCGCTGTGTATATAATATCCCCATGCGGCACTTTTGTCAATAGGTCAGCGACGGTCAAAATCAGATTTTTTGTTACTGATTTGTAAATTCTCAATCGCGACGCATGCGACCGCGAATCCAGGCTGTCTACCGGATGCTTTCGCCCCGCGCATGAAGCGGCATCTGCGGCGACGCCATCCGCTATGCCCCGCGCATGGCAATATGCGGCCGCAGCGCATCGATATCGCGCGATATCATAATGAAGCGGAATCCGCGCTCCGGCGCCGTCCCCAAACGAGCATAAGCCCATCCAGACGGCAACGCCATCAGATGGGCATGGTCAAGTGAGCAAGAGCCGCGCTCACCGGCAGGCCTGGTTTGCGCGACGTTCGACCCGCATTCACAGCGACTTGCCAACTGCATCCGAGCCAGCCGCGTCCGAACGTCCGGTGCATGGATATTCAGCGGCTCGCAGGCGCGCTTACGCACGCGCGTCCCGCAATGACGCGCGCTCAATCGGCTCCAGCAGCGCTCAGCGCGCCAATCAGCCTGAGATCAAAGCGGACTGTTCACAATATCAGGCGCGTTGCGCTTCGTAAAAGAACAGCCCTTCCGAATGCGCCAGTTCCTTCACCAGCGCTTTGAGCTCGTCGTCGGGGTTGTAAAGCATCATGTACAAGTCGTCGCCATTGAGTATAATCATCGCATTCACGCGCGGCAAAATAATGTTGATGTAATCGCGCTTGCGCGGCTCGCCGTCAAAGCAGCGCTCTATGCAACGCAGCAGCCGCTTCGGCGACGGGTTTTCGACGCAGCCATCCGAATGCGAAACCGCAAAGTCGTAGTAGCAGTACAGCTTCAGCAGAAGATTGGCAAATCTACGGTTTATGCCCTTGCGATGACGCTGGAGATGCTCCTCAACAGCCAGGTATCGCCCGCCGGAGTCGGGCGGCACCGTATGCGGGAATATATCTATCAACCAGAGCGGCTTCTCGATCAGTTCGTCTATCCTGGCGCAGATGTCCATAGTCAGGCTCCTTTAGCGTTTTTTGCCATTATACAGCGAATATCGGGCGGCTGCATGGCGCTTGCGTGGCCCGGTTGGCGCGGCGCATTGAGGTTTGTATGGCCAAGCGCACAGCTCAGCCCTGCGCCAGGCGCGTCAGCTCCACGCCGGTATAGTAGTGCAACAGTATCTGCTCAAAGTCGCAGCCCTGCCGCGCCATTGCGTCGGCGCCGTTCTGGCTCATGCCCACGCCATGGCCAAACCCCCGCACGTCGAATATGACGCCGCCGTCGCTGTCAAACACAACGTCAAAGCACTGCGAGCGCAACGAAAATCCCTTGCGCGCCTGCCGTCCGCTCAACGCGCCGTCGCCTATGCGCAGCACCGCAACCTGTCCCGCATCGGTCAGCGCCTCTACGCGCACCTGATCGACCAGCGGCACATCGGCGTCCAACGCGCAACCCAGCTCGGCCGCGCGCACCCGAAACTCGGCCTGAGTGAATTCGCGCGTCGAATAGTAGCCCGAATACTGCTCTTCGCCGGGACTGTCGACGCCCCGCAGATAAGGCAGCGCCTCGGAGTACACGTTCTCCACATCTTCGGTGTGACCGCCGCTGGACGCGTGGAACAGCGCGTTTATCGGCGCGCCGTCGTATGTCAGTATCAGCCCGCGCGTCTGCTCTACGGCACGGCGCACGCGCGCATCCGCCTCCACGGCGTCGTCGCCCCAGATCTGCCACAGCTCATCTGCCGTATGGAACGCCTGGCAGTGACCCGAGTCGGTGCATATATCCGCGCCGCCGCGACCACATCCGCCGCTGGTCAGCTTGAGCAGCGCATACGTGCGCGCCGCGACCGCCTGCGCCTTGAGCGCTTCGAGTTCGCGCAGCGCGGGCATCTCGCTGGCGGTAACGCAATATATGTAATCCTCAAACGCCATGTCAAACGTGCGCCCTGTGCTATGGTCGTACACACATATCGCATCGGGCGCGCACAGCTGAGCGTCCGTGGCCGCCAGCGGGCAAGGCTCATCCGGCATACTGGACACGCCGGGCTGCGCCAGCGCGCCGGGAGCCTCGCCTGGCACGAACAGCGACTGCTCATATGAATATCCATCCGCATATGATGTATAGGCGATCTGCGCCACGCTGCCCGTGCGGGCATCGGCCGCGCCGCTGCTGAGCATCACGTCTATCGCTTCGGACGGCTCGCCGCCCCGTCCCAGCAGCAATATAAGCGCTATCAGCACCAGCAATATCGCCACCGCCGGCCACAGTGGCCGCTGTCTGACCTTGATTCGCATAAGCATCATCCTCCGCTCGAAAAAGCATATGCGCTCAGTTTCAAATGATGCTATTCCACCGTGCATATTCCTGTAACTTATTTGTTATATCACGCTCATAGGCTCCGACAATCTGCCAGCAGCGCGACTTTCCCGCAGCGCGCACATGCGATCTATTTCGGGCATGGGCTGCTGTCCGTCAGTTGCCGCCACTTATATTTTACATAAATATTCATATTCGTCTTTCGCCCGGCCTTCCCGGCAATCCGCGCGCCGCCAATTGTGCATCAATGCCGCCGCCTCGTCCCGCTCAATCGGCTCGCGGCAGCGCCAGTTCGCTTACGGGTTCAGTCACCTTGACCGCAATTTCCGCACCCATGCTGACCAGCTTGCCGTCCAGATTTTCGTAGCCACGGCGGATTATCTGCGCGCCATGCAGCCTGGTAGTGCCCATCGCGCCGACCGCCGCCACCGCCAGCGCCGCGCCCGCACGCAGGTCACAGGCCTCCACGCTCGCGCCGCGCAGATGCGCGCCGTCTATCAGCGCCGTCGGGCCGTCCAGTTCGATGCGCGCGCCCATGCGGTTTAACTCGGACACGTGGCGCATTCGATTTTCAAACATGGTCTCCGTGATCTCGCTGTGCACGTTTGCGCCCGCCATCAACGCCATAAACACCGCCTGCAAGTCGGTCGGAAACTGAGGAAACGCGCCGGTTACTATGCTTATGCCCGTGTTGACCCGCCCGCGCAGCCATATCGAGTCCGCATCCGATGCCAGTTGCACGCCCATGCGCCTGAGCGCAATCAGCGGTGCAAACAGATGCGCCGCCTGCGCGCCCAGCACACGCACCTCGCCGCCTGCAGCCGCCGCCGCACACAGCAGCGTGCCCGCTTCTATGCGGTCGCCTATCGGCATGTGCGTCACGCCATGCAGCCGCTTTGCACCGTTTACGCGCAGCACATATCCGCCCGCGCCTTCCACATGCGCTCCCATATTGCGCAGCATGCATACCAGATCCAGTATCTCGGGTTCGCGGGCCGCATTTTCGATTATGCTCTCGCCCGGCGTCAGCGCGGCGGCCATGAGCAGGTTTTCAGTTGCTCCGACGCTGGGCAGCTTGAGCCGGTAACGCGCCGGGTGCAGCCGCCCGCGCGCGCAGACCGTGCCGCCGTCTATGCTCACCTCAGCGCCCATGGCCTCAAGACCGCTCAGGTGTATGTCGATCGGCCGCGCGCCTATCCGGCACCCGCCCGGCAATGCCAGATGCGCCTCGCCGCAGCGCGCCAGCAGCGGACCCAGCGCCAGTACCGACGCCCGCGTCAACCCTTCTATCGCACCCGAGCCCTGCACGCGCGGCGCCGCGCACACTATGTCCAGCGCGCTCGGCGTCGACTTTACCGCACAGCCCAGGTCAAGCAGCATCTGCGCCATGCGGCCCACGTCTATCAGTTCCGGCGCATTCAGTATGCGCACGGGCTCATCTGTAAGCAATGCCGCCGCCATCTGCGGCAACACGGCGTTTTTGGCACGCGATACGCACACCTCGCCCCGCAATGGCAGTCCGCCCTCAATCTCCCACAACTCCATACGCATCCTCCGCTCCGTCAATAGTCCACCGGCAGATAGCCATCCGCCAGCATGTATTCAAGCTCCGCGCCGGCGCGCACCGCGGCATGATAGCCCTCGCCGCGCGCCGATGCACAGCCATTGCCGGCATATTGCGTCAAAGCCGCATCAGAGCACGCCTCAAGCAGCCGCCCGGCGCGATCTACAAGCGTCGCATCCACGCTCCAGCCGCGCTCGACCGGAATCTGCGTCTGTCGCTGCACGCGCGTCGCGCCCACTGCCGTCACCCAGCGGTCCGCGCGCGCCGAAGCACCCAACATTCCGCGCAGCCTCAGCTCGCTCAGCGCACAACCCCATGAACTGGTCGCGCTCGCATATCCGTATACCGCGCCGTCGGCGCCGCGCATAAGCTCCATGCCCTCCGGCAATGCCACGCCAAGCCTTGCCATTGCAGAATCCGACAGCTTGCCGCCGTATACCAGCACATGGTAATCTGCGCGCGCGCCACACTCAACCTGGATCGCGCGCTCCAATGGCCGGTACAGCGCCGCATAGCTCAGCGTCAGCGTAAACAGCGCATTCAGCAACAGCACCGTCGCCAGCAACACCGCCCGTCGCGCCGCACACGAGCAGCCTCCGGTGCATATGCGCGCTGCATGCCGCACATTGCGGCGCTTCGACCGTGGTTTTATTAAATCGATCGTTAGCGCCGGCATATGCGCGCCGTCCATATCGCCGCCGCATTCAGCCATCAACATATCATCCATATAAACCTCCTCGCCGCGCGCTCACCATACGGCGTGTGCGCGGCGCGCCATTGCGCGTTCATAGCCTCTATTCTGACCGAAACCGTCGTCAAATAATCGCGCGCGCGGTTGGAGTTTATTGCAAACCAATGCGGCGCATGGTATAATTATGGCAAATTTTCATGGAGGTGCGCCAACATGCCGTTTATCAACATACACATTGGCAAGCAGCTGACAGCCGAACAAAAGGCCGAACTGTATCAGATGGTCGCTGAACGCATGCCTATACTGCCCACCAAGGACCGCGATAACACTATGGTCGAGATCTCCGCCGGCCGCGACATGTACATGGGCGGCGAGCCGCGCGAGCTGATATTCGTGGACATGCGCGTGTTCAAGCCCTCGCCCGAAGCCGCCAAGCGCGAGTTCATCGCCACGCTGGCCGCCGAATTCGACAAGCGCCTGGGCATACCGGCCGACAGACAGTATTACAACATAATCGAGCTCGATACCTGGGGTGCGCACGGCAAGCTGCTCACCTGATTCAACCGGTGCGCATGTGATTAATATGCCGCCTCAATCGACTGCGCGAATGCTTTCGCTTGGTTACAGGTTTACATCGAGCTTTTGCGTTGATAGTATGCTCAAAAGTTTACTGAAATCTACCTGAATTTTAAGTTGGGTATGGCGTTTGGGTAATGGGTGTGCTATAATATCGCCATAGAACGCTCAAGGCGCGGTCGGATCGATTGCCGCGCCGTTGCGTTTGAAGCAAATCCGTAACGTTTCGTTATCGTGTCGCACTGCGCCGGTCAGGGCAGATGTCAGGCTCAAGGCTGTGCATCTGCCGTGGAGCTGCGTGAACCCGGCCTCCGGTTTTACCATCGTCCGGCGGCAACAGTGTCTATCGCCGCGCAAACCCGGTTGATTGTTTTGGCAATCGCACGGCGGCCATAATGGCATTTTGCCACGTAGACCACACTGTCGGTTTTGACAATTACACGGCGGCCCATATTGGCATTTTGCCACGTAAGCCACACTGTCGGTTTTAGTCATTACCCGGCCGCCCATAATGGCATTTTGCCACGTAAGCCACACTGCCGGTTTTACTCATCACCCGGTGGCCCATAACGGCATTTCGCCGCGCGAATCCCGCATGGCGGCACCGAACCGTGCGGCCATGTCGAAATAACTCAGCCCCTTACTACGTTCCGATTAATGCAAAAGGAGATGAGCTCATGCCTACGTTTACCCCGGACTTTGAATCGCTGTATCAATTCCGCTGCCCGGACTGGTTCAAGAAAGCCAAATTCGGCATCTGGTCACACTGGGGCCCGCAGTCGGTGCCGATGTGCGGCGACTGGTACGCGCGCAACATCTACATACAGGACTCGCCGCAGTACCTGTATCACCTGCGCCACTATGGCCATCCGTCCAAGTTCGGCTATAAGGACATCTGCGCGCTCTGGAAGGCCGAGAACTTCGATCCCGAAGGTCTGATGGATCTGTACTACAAGGCCGGCGCGCGCTATTTCGTCGCGCAGGCGATGCATCACGATCACTTCTTCAACTTCCCGTCGAAGTACAACCGCATGAACGCGATGCAGGTCGGCCCGCACAAGGACATCTGCGGCATGTGGAAGGCCGCGGCCAAGAAGTACGGCATGCCGTTTGGCCTGACCGAGCACATGTCGGCATCGTTCTCATGGTGGCGAGTCAACAAGGGCTGCGACCAGCACGGGCCGTACAAGGGCGTGCCCTACGACGGCAACGATCCGGCGTGGCGCGACTTCTACTTCGATAACTACGAGCATCCCGCCGGTGGCGATACTCAGGCGCGGCCGTGGTTCACCAGCAATCCGGGCTTCCATGCGTACTGGGTCAACGTCATGAAGGAGCTCATCGACATGTACGACCCGGATATGCTCTATACCGATGGCGGCATACCGTTCGCGGACGTCAACAACGCCGACGGCGGCGAACTGCTGCCCGGCAATCCCGCGTACCAGTCGGGTCTGGAAGTCATAGCCTACCTGTACAACAGGTCGATAGAGCGCCACGGCGAGAACCGCGCAATATACACCCAGAAGGACCGCAAGCCCAGCATATACCGCGTCGGCGTGCTCGACATCGAAAAGAGCCAGCTGCCCGGCGTTGCCGCCGAGCCCTGGCAGACCGATACCTGCATAGGCAACTGGTTCTATGACGCCAAGGCGCCGTTCAAGCGCCCGGGCCACATCATCGAAATGCTGGTGGACATAGTGTCCAAGAACGGCTCGATGCTGCTGAACATACTCCAGCGCCCCGATGGCTCGATAGACGACGAGGCCAAGTTCATACTCAAGGAGCTGGCGGGCTGGTTCGCAATCTGCGCTGAGGCGATATACGACACCACGCCGTTCCGCGTGGCGGCCGAAGGCGACACAGTCACCAAGATAGAGGGCTTCAAAGAGGAAGCCGCCGCCTGGGGCCCGTCCGACTTCCGCTTCACGCTCAAGGGCAACACGCTCTACGCATTCATGATGGCGGTACCGGACAGCCGCGTCTCGGTCATAAAGAGCCTGACTCAGGGCGAAAAAGTGCGTTCGGTGCGACTGCTGGGCGTGGGCGAGGTGCCGTTTGCGCAGAACTTCGGCGTGCTTACGGTCAAGCTGCCCGACAACATGCCCACTGAGTATACCAACTGCCTGGCCATAGAACTGGATGGCTAAGCCAGCATCATATCGATATCATAGCATAGAGCGCCGTCCCGGGATCCGAAGCGGTTCCGGGGCGGCGCTTTGCGAGATGGGTTTGTGAGACGGGTTTGCAAGGCAGCCTTTTGAGACGGCTTTGCGAGACTGGCTTTGCAAAACAGATTTGTGAGGTGGGTTTGCAAGACAACCTTGTGAGACGGCTTTGTGAGGCAGGTTTGCGAGACGGCTTTGCGAGACAATCTTGTGAGATGGCTTTGCGAGACATCCTTGTGAGACGGCTTTGTGAGGCAGGTTTGCGAGACGGCTTTGCGAGACATCCTTGTGAGACGGCTTTGTAAGACGGCTTTGTGAGGCGGCTTTGTGAGGCGGCTTTGCAAGGCAGGTTTGCGAGAGTGCTTTGCGAGAAAAGCTTGTAAGAATGCTTTGCGATGTGGGTTCACATGCGCAAAACCATATGCACAGCCGGAACATGCCGAGCTCCGTTGCGGTAACAGGCTGTATGCATTAGTGTCGTGCGCTGACTACCGCGCAACAGCATCAAGCGATTAATATTCCGTATACATAAATGAGCAGAGGCGTGCAGCATGATTTCGACAATGGCAGTCGCGCTGGCCCTGGTGCTGAGCGTCGCATTTGGCGCGTCCGATATCGCGCCCGGCAGACCTGAGGGCGAACGCTCCGACGGTCATAGCGGGCGCAGTACACGATCCGGGCGAGCAAGCTTTCCCCGGCCAGACTACCTCAGAGCATGCGCCCGGCTGGAGCTTATCGCTGGCGGTAAGGGATGCCAATTGGCCTGACGCTAGTCATACCGCGATCTGTGGCAGTTCGACCAGTGAGCTGACGTATGGCGACGCGTTCATTCTGGAAGCACGGCGCGGCGGGCAGTGGCAGGCTTTACCCTATATCGCGGACGATTTCGGCTGAATTATGATGGCGTACCTGATGCCGACTGACGGCAAAATGGAGCGCGATGTAGTCTGTGACTACATCTACGGCAGTCTGCCCGCAGACACGTACCGCACGTCAAAAGATGTAACTGACTTGCGCGCAAACGGCGATCATGGCACGCATGCCTACTACGTCGAGTTTACAATAGCATAGCGCAAAGCGGCGGGGCCGTCCCGATGTGGGACTGCCCCGCCGCGTCATGTCACTCCAACCGCTCAAACGCTTCCATTATATCGACCAATACAGTGTTTTGCAGCATCAGCCCGCGTTCGGTCAGCCTGAACCTCGCTCTGTCCGGCTCGGCCAGCCCCTGCGCGACCAGCTTGTCCAGCTCGGGCCGCAGCGCCTCCAGCAGCGCCCGCCCGTGCCGCGCCGCAAACTCATCCAGTGCCACGCCGTCCAGCGTGCGCGTGCCCAGCATCAGCGTGTCGAACGCGTCGTCCGTGGGCGTCAGCTCAAGCGCGTCAGCCTGTCCGCTTCCGGTGGCCTCTACGCGCGCCATGTAGCCGTCCAGGTCGTCATCGTTCATCAGCCGCGCCATGCCCAGCCGTGAGTGCGCCGCGCAGCCCAGCCCCAGGTACTCGCCGTTTGCCCAGTACAGCATGTTGTGCCGGCACTCGTGCCCGGGCAGGCAGTAGTTGCTAATCTCATAGCGGCGGTAGCCCGCGTCCGGCAGCAGCTTGCGCGCTATATCGACCATCTCGAGTTCAGCGTCCTCGTCGGGCAACGCAAGCCTGCCCGCGTCCACAGCTGCCTTGAGCCGCGTGCCGTCCTCCAGTATCAGGCTGTACAGCGACAGGTGCTCCGGACGCAGTTCCAGCGCACGCTCCAGCGTCTCGCGCCACATGCCGGGCGTCTGGCCGGGCAGCGCGTATATGAAGTCAAGGTTTATGTCGTCAAAGCCCGCGGCGCGCGCATCCTTAAACGCCATGCACGCCGCATCAAACGTGTGTATGCGCCCTATCGTGCGCAGCAGTTCGTCCTGCGCGGCCTGCACGCCCAGGCTCAGCCGGCCCACCCCCGCGCGGCGCATGAGCGCCAGCTCGTCGCGCGACACGGTGCCCGGATTGGCCTCGCACGACACCTCACAGTCGGACGCAAGCGCATACCAGCGGCGCACCCAGTCCATGATATGCGCTATCGCCGCGCCGCCCAGGTACGTGGGCGTGCCGCCGCCGATGTATACCGAGCTCACGGTCTGCCCGGCCAGCTCGCCCGCGCGGCATTGCAGCTCGCGCTCCAGCGCCGACAAATAGCGCGCCGTATCGCGCCTGCGTCCCGCGAACGAGACGAAGTCGCAATAGGCGCACTTGCCAGCGCAAAACGGTATGTGTATGTACAGCGCCGCCATCAGTCCATCTTCAGAACCGCCATGAACGCCTCACTGGGCACGTCGACCGAGCCCACCTGGCGCATGCGCTTCTTGCCCTCCTTCTGCTTTTCGAGCAGCTTCTTTTTGCGGGTTATGTCGCCGCCATAGCACTTGGCCAGCACGTCCTTGCGCAGGGCCTTGATGGTCTCGCGCGCGATTATCTTGCCGCCTATGGCCGCCTGTATCGGTATCTCGAACTGCTGGCGCGGTATGGCCTCGCGCAGCTTTTCGCAGATGCTGCGGCCGCGCGGGTAGGCGCGATCCTTGTGCACGATTATGCTCAGCGCATCGCACATCTCGCCGTTGAGCAGTATGTCAAGGCGCACCAGTTCGCTGTCCTCATAGTCCTTCAGCTCATAGTCGAACGACGCATAGCCGCGCGTGCGGCTCTTGAGCTGGTCAAAGAAGTCGTAGATTATCTCATTGAGCGGCATATCGTAGCTCAACTGCACGCGCCCGCCCTCGATGTACTTCATGTCCTTGAACACGCCGCGCTTTTCCTGGCACAGCTCCATTATCGCGCCGACATAGTCCTGCGGCGTGAACACGCTGGCCGACACGAACGGCTCCTGCATCTTGACTATCGTGGACTGATCGGGCAGGTTTGCGGGGTTGTCTATCATAAGCACATCGCCGCTCGTGGTCTCAACGCGGTACACGACGTTAGGCGCGGTAGTGACCAGATCAAGGTCGAATTCGCGCTCAAGGCGCTGCTGGATAATCTCCATGTGCAGCAGCCCCAGGAACCCGCACCGATAGCCATATCCCAGCGCTATCGACGTCTCAGGCTCAAAGAACAGCGACGCGTCATTGAGCCTGAGCCGCTCCAGCGCGTCCTTGAGGTCGTCATAGTGCGCGCCGTCGGCGGGGTATATGCCGCAGTAGACCATGGGCAACACGCGCTTGTAGCCGGGCAGCGGCGCATCGGCGGGCCGGCTGGTCAGCGTAATCGTATCGCCGACGTGTATATCGGCTATGTCCTTTATCGACGCCGCAATGTAGCCCACGTCGCCGGCGCGCAGCTCGTCCAGCGGCAGATACCCGCCCGGCCGGAGCGCGCCCAGTTCGGTCACGTCAAAGTCATGGCCGCTGGCCATCATGCTGATGTGGTCGCCCACGCGCACGCTGCCTTCCATTATGCGCACATAGCTTATCGCGCCGCGATAGTTGTCGTATATCGAGTCGAATATCAGCGCTCTGAGCGGTGCGTCGGGATCGCCCTTGGGCGCGGGAACGCGCTTTACAATCGCCTCCAGCACGTCCTCTATGCCTATGCCCATCTTGGCCGATATCAACGGCGCATCGGAGGCGTCCAGGCCGATTTCGTCCTCTATCTCGGTGCGCACGACCTCGGGCTGAGCGCTGGGCAGGTCTATCTTGTTTATGACAGGCAATATCTCCAGATCGTGATCCAACGCCATATAGACGTTAGCCAGCGTCTGGGCCTCTATGCCCTGCGTGGCGTCCACTACCAGCACCGCGCCCTCGCACGCCGCCAGCGCACGGCTGACCTCATATGTGAAGTCTACATGGCCGGGAGTGTCGATGAGGTTCAGCAGATAGTCGTGACCATCGCGCGCATGATAGTGCAGCCGCACCGCCTTGGACTTGATCGTAATGCCGCGCTCGCGTTCCAGTTCCATTGAGTCAAGCACCTGCTCGACCATATCGCGCTCAGCCATCGTGCCGGTCTTTTCCAGCAGCCGGTCGGCCAGCGTGGATTTGCCATGATCTATATGCGCTATTATACAAAAATTACGTATACTGGACTGTTCAAATTCCTGCACGCCCAAACCTCCGAGAAATCATATTGCCGCGCCTCAACCGGCCCTGCGCGCCGGTCGCAGGCGCTTTTGCCTATTGGATATCATAAACTATTTTCGTTAACTGCGCAAGTGTGCGCGCGCAAATTGCACGGCGCATGCGCGCCCTCGCAACCGACTATCGCCGCCTCAATACTGCCTTTTCCGGCAATGCTCCGACGCGCTAGCAGCTCAAGCCGCCGTCGCCCTCGGAATATGCCCGCGCACAGCGCATGGTCCGCGGCTGTACATGCACGACGTTGGGAGTGCGCAGCGTTGAGCATGCACCTTATTATACACAGCGCTGGGCGTGCGTCATTCTGGCGCGAGCCGTGACGGTCAATAGCACGATGGACATCGCCACACTTTACATGAGCAACGCTGGATGCGCGACGCGATTCACATGCGCCGCGCCGGGCATGCGCCGCCCATTATATTCGCCGCAACACGGCAGTCGCCGCCCATACAATGCGCCCAAAAATGCCAACCGCCCGGAATCTGTTCCGGGCGGCAGCATTGCCATTCAACTATCGCGTAAGCTCCGCAACGTGCGCGCGGCAAGCCCACGCACGACTTACTCGGCGGCGGGCAGCGCGTCCAGTACCGCTCTGAGCGCATCCTCGCTCTGAGCGCCTATGATCGGGTCGCCGACCTGCTGGCCATTCTGATCGACTATCACCTTGGTGGGCGTATACTGTATGCGGCTGAGCAGCGTGGTATACAGCGAGCTGTCCGGGACAATGCACGAATAGCCCACGCCCGTCTGCTCGACTATGCTGCGCGCCAGCTCCATCGTATCCTCATCGATCGCATCGGACACTATGCCCAGGAACTGCACGCGGCCCTCGTACTCCTTCGCCAGCGTCGCCAGACCCGGCATCTCCGATATGCACGGCGGGCAGGACGTCGCCCAAACGTCTATCAGCGTATACGGCGCATTGCTCAGCACGCTCCGATCGACCGCCGCGCCATATATGTCCTGTGTGCTGAATTCGCCCACCAGCGCCGTCAGCTCGGACACAGTGGCCGGCCGGCTCAGCAGCACGCTGTTTGCCGCGCCCGCGCTCAGCGACGCGCGTATGGTATCCACCATCGCCACGCCAGCCTCATCCAGCAGCGACGTGTCCGGAGCCGGGTTCAGGTACAGCGTAAACTCATAACCCTCCGCACTGCCCAGCACGCTGGATTCGTAGCCCTCCAGTTCGGTCGCCGCGGCCGACTCGGCGCCTTCGGCCTGCACCGCTATCGCCATTATGCCGCCGCGCACGTCAAACGACACATTGCTGCTGTCACTGTTGTCATACTGTTGCGGCAGCAGCACCATTAAGCCGCTTTTCAGCGTGCCCGCGTCGTCGTAGTCCGCCTTGGCCGCAATCGTCACGTCGTAATTGCGCGCATACTGTTCCCAGTCGGAGTCCACGTACAGCCGCACGCCCAGCTGATCCATCTCGTAGTAAGGGCGCGTGTCCTCGACAGCAGCTCCGGCGCTGTCGCCCTCAGACTCGCCAGCAGGAGCTTCAGTGGCAGCGGTTTCCGCCGTGGCTTCAGGGGCCGCAGTCGCATCAGCCTGCTCCGCCAGCGCACAGCCGCTCAGCGCCAATACCGCCAGCGCCAACAACGTAGCAATCATTTTCTTCATTCGGTCTACCTCCACGCTTTTATTTTGCGGCGCACGCCCGGACGCACTGTCCCGGCGGCGCATCAATTAGTGTCTATTGGACGCAAAAATCATACATTGCGTTGCACATATTGCAAGTTATCCCCGTTATTATTTAGTAGCTCTTCCCAGCTGGTGAAGTAGCGCTCGACCGACGCGATTATCTCCGCCTTATTGAGGCGAGCGCTCTCGTCCTCTATCGCCCACACGTGCAGCCCGGCGCGCCTGGCCGTGCGTATCGAGTACAGCGCGTCTTCATACATCACGCAGTCCTCAGGAGCGACGCCTATGCGCCGGCACAGCTCCGGGTAGTACTCGTCCGAAGCCTTGGTCATGCCCATTTCATCCGAACAAAACAGCAGCTGCCGTCCATCGCTCACGAACGCATCCGCTATGCCCAACCGCTCCATGAGCGGCCACGCCTGCGCCCTGAGCGACGCCGTAGCCAGCACGCAAGTCACGCCCTGGGCGCGCAGTTTGGCGATATACCTGTCCGCGCCCGGCTTGAGCTTGACGTCGCGCTCGTAGTGCTCTATCATGCGCCGGTCAAAGAACGCTATCAACTCGGCATCGCTGTCCGGTATGTCGTAGTACCTGCGCATTATAGGCGGCGTGGAGCGCACCGATGTAAAGTACAGCTCCTCGCACAGCGCCTTTGACGGCTCATGTCCATGTTCGCGCAGATACTCCACCGCCACCGTGCGCCAGTAATACATAGAATCTATCAGGGTGCCGTCCATGTCAAATATTGCCGCCTTCATGTGATGCCCTCCTGCGCGTCAGTCGCCCGCCAGCTGCGCCGCCAGCTTGCGCGATTGATCCTCCATAATCAGCGCGTCTATTATCTCATCCAGATCGCCGTTCATTATCTCATCGATGCGGTACAGCGTGAGATTTATGCGATGGTCGGTCACGCGGCCCTGCGGGAAGTTGTACGTGCGTATCCGCTCGGAACGGTCGCCCGTGCCCACCTGAGAGCGCCGCCGGTCGGAATACTGCGCGTCGCGCTGTTCGCGCAGCGACTCATACAGCCGCGACCTGAGCACGCGCATCGCCTTTTCACGGTTCTGTATCTGCGAACGCTCGTCCTGCGACGTGACGACCAGTCCGGTCGGCAGATGCGTTATGCGCACCGCAGAGTCGGTCCGGTTTACGTGCTGACCGCCCGCGCCCGATGCGCGGTACGTGTCTATGCGCAGATCGTTGGGATTTATCTCCAGATCGACTTCCTCGACCTCGGGCAGCACCGCCACCGTCGCGGTCGAGGTATGTATGCGCCCCGCCGACTCGGTGACCGGCACCCGCTGTACTCGATGAACGCCGCTCTCGTACTTGAGCCGTGCAAACGCGCCCTGACCCTGTATCAGCAGCACGGCCTCCTTGATTCCGCCCAGCTCGGTCTCGCCATCCTGCGTCAGTTCGGCCTTCCAGCCGCGCCGGTCGGCGTAGTGCTGGTACATGCGCACCAGCTCGTAGCCGAACAACCCCGCCTCGTCGCCGCCCGCGCCCGCGCGCACCTCCAGCACCACATTTCTGAAGTCGTCCGGATCGCGCGGCAGCAGCAAAAGCTTGAGCGCATGTTCGCACTCCTCCAACCGCTTCTCCAGCTCGGCCACCTCATCGCGCGCCATGTCGGCCATGTCCGGGTCGGCCGTCAACTCGCGCGCCGACTCCAGCTCGCTCAACAGTCTGCGATACTCGCCCGTGCGCTCGTGCACCGGCTCCAGTTCGCTGTGCTCGCGCATCAGCTTGCGCCAGTTGGCCATGTCGGCTATCACGTCGGGCTGGGATATCTGTATGCTCAATTCCTCATATCGGCTGTCCAGCCGCTCGGCCTGCGCAAACCAGGCCGGCATATCGGTATTTGCCATATCGCTCCTTTCCGGCGCGCTGCGTGCGCCGATATCGCTCGCCGCATCAGCCCGCGCGCCGCGCATACACTATGCGCTCAACGCCGTTGATGTCGCGGCATATGCCCTTATCCTCAAACTCCGGCCCCAACAGCGCGCACACATCGCCGGCCTGCCCCGCGCCCACCTCCAGCGCGATATGCCCTCCGGGCTTTAGCATCGTTGCCGCGCCCTGCGCCAGCCGCCGGTACACGTCCAGACCGTCATCGCCGCCGAACAGCGCCAGCGCCGGTTCGCGCCTGACCTCGCGCTGCAGCTGCGCCATATCGCATGCGCTCAGATACGGCGGATTGCTGACTATCATGTCGAACGCGCGGCCGCTGACCGGCGCGTACAGGTCGCCCAGGCACAGCTCCACCTGTGCGCCCAGCGCCTGTGCGTTTTCGCGCGCCAATTCCAGCGCCTCGGACGATATGTCCACGCCTACGACGCGCGCGTCTGTGCGCTCAAGCGCAATCGTTACGGCCAGCACGCCCGTGCCCGTGCCCACGTCCAGCACATCGGGCCGCGCCACGCCCCTTATAAGTTCCAGCGCCTTCAGGCACAGTTCCTCGGTTTCGGGGCGCGGTATCAGCGCGCGCGCATCGGTGTGAAAGCTCCGCCCACAAAACGGCTGATCGCCCAAAATATACTGCAATGGCTCGCCGGCCGCGCGGCGCTCCACCATGGCCCAATACCGTGCCTGTCCCGCCTCATCGGGCGGCGCGCTGAACCGCAGCCAGCTCGAATTGCAGCCCAGGCATCCGCACAGCAACCAGCGCGCATCGGCCCCGGCATCCAGATCGCCTGAGCGCTCCAGCCGCGCCGCCGCCGCGCGCAGCAGCTCGTCAACAGTCACGCGTTCACCCCCATCGCCCGCGTAAAAATTGGGCGGCATGGCGTTTTGCGCATGTCGCCCGAGATATCGCCTGATTCAGCCGCGCGCGGCACCGGGCTCATCGCCGGGCTTGAGCGCGCCGGACTTGTCCCGCTCGCTGTTGAGCACGTACTGTTCCTTGATGCAGTCCTCAGTGTTGAGCGCGCACTTGAGCGCCTCTATCGCCACCTGGCACATGTCGTCGTCAGGCTGTGCAGTCGTCAGCTTTTGCAGCATCATGCCGGGCCACTTGAGCGCGCGCACTATCGCGCTGTCGCCGGCGTGCGCCAGGCCCCTGAGCACCTCGTACGACACTCCCGCAACCAGCGGCAGCAGCAGCAGCCGCGATGCCACGCGCATCAGCGGGCCGCCGTCGTTCGAGCCCAGGAAGATGTACACGATTATACTTACCAAGAACACTATGACTATGAAGCTCGTGCCGCAGCGCGGATGCAGCCGTGAATGCTTCTGCACATTTTCGACGGTCAACGGCTCGCCGCTCTCAAAGCAGTGCACGCTCTTGTGTTCGGCGCCATGGTACATGAACGTGCGGCGTATCTCCTTGACGTTGCGCACCAGCAGTATATACCCTATAAACATCGCTATGCGGATAACGCCGCCTATAAGATTCAAAAGCAGCTTTTGCCCGTTCGAGAGCAGCACCTCGGCCGAACCGCCGGTCATGACATGCTTTATCCACGACTCGACCAGCGTCGGCAGCACAAAGAACAACCCTATCGACAGCGCCAGCGCCAACACCACTGCCACGCCCATCATCACGTCCTCGGCGCGCTTGCCGAACTTGCTGGCCAGCTTCTTTTCGAACTCGCTGGGCTCCTCGGCCTCCATGCCGGCCATCTCAGCCGACTCGGTCAGCGTCTGTATGCCCAGCACCATCATCATTATGAAATTGACCACGCCGCGTATGATCGGCCAACCCAGCACCTTATACTTCTTGGCGAGCTGGCGATTGGGCTTTACGCGCGCGACTATGCGACCGTTCTCCTGGCGTACCGCCACCGCAGTGCGCTCGGGTGAACGCATCATCACGCCCTCCATTACCGCCTGGCCACCCACGTCGAACTTTGCGCAGGACGATTGCTCTTTTTTTGCCATAACACTACCTCCCGGGGCCGCATGTCTAACAGCCGCGCCCCCGCGCTTATATTATAACCGTAAATTGTGACAGAAAACCGGCCGCCACCGCGTAGCGCGTTATGTTGTGATGAACTATGACGGTCGTATCACATATATCGACGTCCTGCGCAGCCGCGACGTTCCATTCGATGCAGCGTCGCATAAAAGAAAAACAGACCGGGGCACCCCCGATCTGTATTTCGTCCAATTGATGCCCGCTGAAGGGGCCCTGCTCGCAGCCTTGGGGGCAGCCGTCAACAGCCGCTCGCCAACTTACATGCCGTAGCGCTTCTTGAAGCGATCGACACGTCCGCCGGTGTCCACCAGCTTCTGCTTGCCGGTGAAGAACGGATGGCACTTGGAGCAGATATCGACGCGCAGCTCCTTCTTGGTCGAGCCGGTTTCAAACGTCTCGCCGCACACGCAGCGGACTATCGCCTTGCCATACTTGGGATGTATGCCCTCTTTCACGGATCTCACCTCACATTTAATACGCCCAAGGGCGTATAGCCTATTTAAACACTGCAAGAGCAATTATATCACAGCTTGGCTGCGTTTGCAATGTCAAATCCCGATTTTTACAATTGATTTGCGCGTCAGCGGCCCACAGTGTAGCCTTCCTTCTCCCAGCGCGCTATTCCGTCCTTGAGGCGGTTGTAGAACTCGTCGTTGTTGGGCGTCTTGGACAGCATGCCTATCAGCTGTTCAGCGGCCTCCTGGTTGTTGCCGCCCGAGAGCACGCGCCGCACCGCGTAGACCGCATCCAGTTCCTTGGGGCTCATCAGCAGGTCTTCGCGCCGCGTGCCGGACTTGTTCAGGTCTATCGCCGGGAATATCCGCTTTTCGGACAGCTTGCGGTCCAGATGGATCTCCATGTTGCCGGTGCCCTTGAACTCCTCGAATATTATCTCGTCCATGCGGCTGCCGGTCTCCACCAGCGCCGTGGCAATTATCGTCAGGCTGCCGCCGTCCTCTATATTGCGCGCCGCGCCAAAGAACCGCTTGGGCTTGAACAGCGCCGCCGGATCCAGGCCGCCCGACAGCGTCCGCCCCGACGGCGGCTCGACCAGGTTGTACGCCCGCGCCAACCGCGTCAGCGAGTCCAGCAGCACAACCACGTCCTGTCCATGCTCGACCAGGCGCTTGGCGCGCTCCAGCACTATCTCGGCCATGCGCGCGTGGTTCTCGGGCTGCTCGTCGAACGTGGAGAACACCACGTCGCCCTTTATCGAGCGCTGCATGTCGGTAACTTCCTCGGGCCGCTCGTCTATCAGCAGCACTATGAGCTTCACGTCGGGATAGTTGGCGGTCAGCGCATTGGCTATCTTTTTGAGCAGCACGGTCTTACCAGCTTTGGGCGGGGCGACTATCAGGCCGCGCTGGCCCTTGCCTATAGGAGCTATCATGTCGATACAGCGTATCGCCAGATCGTCCTCGTTCTGATCGTTTTCGAGTTTAAGCCGTTCCTGCGGATATATCGGCACCAGCTCGTCAAACGCCTTGCGGTTTATGCTGGTCTCGGGCGGCTGGCCGTTCACGGCGGTTATGTACAGGAGCGCGCGGTACCGGTCGCCATCGCGGCTGGCGCGGGTCTTGCCGGTCACCAGATCGCCGGTGCGCAGGCAGAAGCGCCGTATCTGCGCAATCGACAGGTATACGTCGTTGGCGCCCTGCTTGTAGTTCTCAGCCCTGAGAAAGCCGTAACCGTCGGGCATTATCTCCAGCACGCCTTCGCCGTCGCCGCACTCGCCGTTTTGCAGCATCTCGGGCACGGCGGGATTTGATGTGCCATACTCGGAGTTGTAGTAACCGTTGCGGCGGTTGTCGGCCTCGGGCTCGTCGTAGCGCGCGCGGGGCTGATAGCCGCGCTGCTGATACTCGTCCGGGCGCACGTTGTAGTCCTGCGACTTTGAATATTCGCCCTGGCCGTACTCGCCCTGGCCGGCGTAACTGGGCTGATACCGATCCTCGCGCATATACTGGCGCTGGCCTTCCTGGTAGTCGCGCGCATACTGGCGCGGCTGTGCAGAGCGCGCATAGCGATTGTCGGTAAATGTATTCTGCTGATACTGCCGCTGCACCGGCTCGTTGCGCGTGAAGCCGGTGCGCTCCTGCGTGCGCGAGTAGCTCGCTCGCGGCGCGGTCTGGTACCCGCCGGCCTTGTCATTGCGCTGATACCCGGCGGCCTGCTGGCGCGGGCGCTCGTCGCGGCGCTGATAGGCGTTGCGCTCGCTATCGCGCTGTTGCATGGCCTGATATGTCGGGCGCGAATATGCGTTTTCGGCATGCCGAACCGGACGCGCGGATTCAGCGTCGCCAGCCGCGGCATAGCCATGTTCGGAGCCATATCCATCGCCAGCCGGCATCTGCGATTGATCGGGCGCTTCGAGCGCCTCGTACGCGCGTGCCGGTTCATCGACAGCGTATCCGGCGCGCGGCTCCACGGCGCGCAGGCGGTCGGCAGCGCGTGGCACGCGCGGGTTGCGCCCCTGCGCGCCATGTGCGGTCGCATCGACGGCGGTCGGGGCCGGCTGCACAGGCTGAGGTGCCTCTGCTACTTCCGACTGCAATTGCCGTGACGGCTGTGACATGTGCGACTCATGGTGCGTCTGGCGCAGCGCGGCTTGCGTTGTACGCGCATCGGGTTGCGCTGGCCGAGTTGCGGCTTGCGCTGTGCGCGCTTCGGGTTGTGCCGGCTGTGGCGCGGCTTGCGCTGTGCGCGCTTCGGATTGAGCCGGCTGTGGCGCGGCTTGCGTTGTGTGCGCTTCGGGTTGTGCCGGCTGTGGCGCAGCTTGCGTTGTGCTCGGCTCGGGTTGTGTCGGTTGCGGCGCGGCTTGCGCTGTGCGCGCATCGGGTTGCGCGGGTTGCGGCGCGGCTTGCGCTGTGCGCGGCTCGGGTTGCGACACGGCTTGCGTTGTGCGTGGCTCGGGTTGCGACACGGCTTGCGTTGTGCGCGGCTCGGGTTGCGACACGACTTGCGTTGTGCGCGGCTCGGATTGCGCCGGCTGAGACGTTGGCTGCCATTCGAGTTGCACAGGTTTGATCTCGGACTGCGTTTGTGGCGCTTCAGGCGCGGCCTGCTCAGGCTGTGGTCCGGCCTTTACCCGCTGTTCGGACTGCAACCTGCGCGACGTCCGTGGCTTCTGCTCGGACTGCGGCCTGGACTCGGCATTGGATTTTTGATCTTGTTGCAACTTTGAATCGGCCATGGATTTGATATCGGATTGCGGATTCCTGTCCGCCGGCGCGACTGCGGCGCCATGCGATTGGCGGCGGCTGCCGCTGCGTGAGCGGGAGCGGCTTTCAGCGGAAGGCTTTGATGAATGTTGAACTTTTGATTGTGTCCCGGACAGCATGTCCTGCGCGGGTATATCCCGGCCTGCGGACGCGTCAGATGTGCTTGTTTCAGCGCCGGATTCGGTTGCCGGATTTATCGATGTGGGCGCGGCCGGCTCGCCATGTTGCGCGAACCTGGGCGCGATATCTTCTCTGAACTGCAAGACCTCGCCAGTATTTGTTTCACCGGGCAACGCGCTCTGAGGCGCCGTAACCGGCGGTACGGGTTGGGCGGGAGCTGCCTGCCCGGCGGCATTTGCCTGACGCTCGTCGACCAGCTTTTGATACGCCTCGAGCAGGCGGTTTATTATGCCGTCCTTGTTTATTCCCGCGGGCAGCTTGACCCCGTATTGTCGTGCCACCGCGCGCAGCTCCACTATCGTTTTGCCATATAAGGTAGTATAATCCATAAATGCTCCTTCCGGTTTCCGAATATGCTCTGGCACGCAACTTACGCACACAGCTGCTCACGGAAAAGAAATGTCGTAAGCTCAATAAACTGATCTATGTTTAAATGGATGAGAGAGTCGCCCTGATATATATGATATTCACGACAACACTGAATTATGCAATTGGTGAAATTCTTCGCGTCGCATTTTGCGCGCAGCCCCGCGTTCAAAGCGGCTTGACTGCTATCGCCAGATCACGCTTTACTGCCTGTTCTACCCAATGCTCCATGCCGTCATACGCGCCGCCCTGGCACACCTCAAGCCCGCACGCGCGCATCTGTTCGCGCAGCGCGTCGCGTTTCAGCGTATACGAATTGAACGACAGCGCCAGCACTCCGCCCGGCGCAAGCAATCGCGCCCACACCGGCACTGCCTCGGCGGTAAACTGCTCTATTGTGACCGCCTTAACCCGCTCATGAGCGCCTGCACGCCCTGCCGCGCCCGGCTTGAACGCAGTGCGGCTGTCGCCCGAATGCGTGGCATGCTGCACTCCGTAGGGCAGATCGCCCGCTATTATGTGGAACTTGCGCCGCGCAAGCAGCTTGTCCAACAGCAGCGTATCACACTGTACCAGACTCAGCGAACGCACGTCATGCGCCTTGTACTCCTCGGGCGTGCGTGCGGTCGAGATCTGCCACAGCGGTCTGGGCGCACCGTCCACAGTCAGTGAGCGCGCGTCTATCGCATGCTTTAGATGATGATACGTCATGTAGCGTTTGAGGAATGTCTTGAGCTCGTCCAGCGCTTTTGCGTCCACGTCGACGCCGAACGCGTTGTCGCCGGCGTTGAGCGCCTCCAGCAGCGTCGTGCCCCGGCCGCACACCGGATCCAGCACATCCAGCGGCGCATCTTCCTGCGCCCACCTGCCGCTGAGCCGCGCCACATTAAGCAGAAACCGCGTAAACGTCTCGCTAGTCTTGCCCTTATACTTGAGTATGCCCGAAAGATCCTGCCCCAGATACGCCTCTGCACGGCCCGCCACCGGGTACAGCGCGCCGTCGTCTCCCTCGCGGCACGCCATATACAGCCCCGACATGCGCCCAAGCAACCGATTGAGCAGCTCGTCATGCACCGGCGCATCCACGCACAGCGCTACATTCCCCACATATGACCGCGTCTGCACCTGAGCCTGCACGCCCGCAGCGCGCAGTGTCAACTCAAGTTCAGCACGCGTAAGTTGCTCCAGCGACGCCTGATATCTGCTATTCTGATGGGTCATCAAAAAAACAATAAGCAATATTCTCTCTCACCTTTGTAAGTATACGACATTAGTTTACCAACTTTCGCCGGTCAATTCAAGCGAATCCCTTAAATTTCCCTTTAATTAACCTGTAAATGCACAAGTGTCACGCTTTTGCCACTGGATTTGTCACGCTGGAGTGCGTGCACGTGCATTTTCAACGGTGTTCGGTACGGCGACAGCGTCGTGAAACGCTCTGATAGACGTTTAATTCAACCAAGTTGTTCAACTTTGCCATCGGCGTTAAATGCAGCCGCGGCGCGACGATTTATCCGCCGCGCCGCCAAGCGCTCAGTCAAACAGCATATTGCCGGTAAACGCATCCTGGCGCGCAACCCAGAAACCGCCGCCATCGCCTTCGCGCCATACGTAGCCCTCCAGTCCCGCCGGAGGTTGCGGCGCATATCGGCCCGGTATCAGATACGCGACCTCGGACGGCCGCCCATCCTCGCACTTTACGCCAACCGCACAGCTGCCGCCGCCGGCCAGCGGTGCGCGCACAAACACAAACCCCGGCAGCTCAAGCGGATATACGCGCCGCGTATTGGCAAACAGCCGCTTGAGTTCGGCACAGTTGTCAGGCCACGCCCGATCCTGCGCGCAAATGCCTTCCAGCAGCCAGGCCTCTACATCGCTTGTCGCATCCGGTTCAATCGCGCATTGCACCGGAGCAGCCTGCGTAGCGCCGGTCTGCACAGTTTCATTGGCAGCCGTTTCAGACTGTGCAGGTTCGGTTTGCGCCGTTGCCGTCTCCGTCGAATTGAGCTGAACCGGTTGAGCCTGCGTCGCGTTTGATTGCGTCGTTTCGACCTGCGCCGGCGCAGTCCGGGCTTGAGCCGAAGCCGTATCGGTTTGAGCAGTCGCCGCCTGTCCGTCAGTCGCATCGCATGCGGCGCCGGATATTCGCGCCATCATGCTGCGCACCGTGCGCTCGATCAACTGCTCCAGCTGTGCGTCGCTCAAGTCAGTGTCCTTATCGCCGGTTATGGACGCGCCCAACACGCGCAACCTGTGCGAGCGTTCGGCATTCGTCGCCGTGCCGGCGTCCGATTGCCCGGCTTGTTCGGCGGCCTTTTCCTCGGCAATCGGTATGTAGCGCGCGCCATGCTCCCATCCAGGCACATCAAACGGATAGTCCGGACTGCGCTCAGCATCAGCGGTCGAACCGGTTGACGTGGTGGCAGATGCCGTTCCAGGTGCGGCTGCCGAGCCGATCGTATCGGCCGATTGCACAGTCGCGCCATTGGCGGCATTGCCGCTCGCTGTGCCCGCACCTGTATAGCCGGTCTGAGTACTCTGCGTGGTCGTTGCGCCTTGCGTGGTTGTTGCGCCTTGTGCGGTCGTTGCGCCTTGTGCTGTTGTTGCGCCTTGCGCGATTGTCGCGCCTTGCGCGGTTGTCGCACCTTGTGCGGTTGTCGCGCCTTGCGCGGTTGTCGCGCCTTGCGTGGTTGTCGCACCTTGTGCGGTTGTTGCGCCTTTCGCGGTAGTTGCGCCTTGCGCGGTAGTTGCGCCTTGTGTGGTTGTCGCGCCTTGCGCTGTTGTCGCGCCTTGCGCGGCCGTTGTGCCTTGCGCTGTAGTCGCACCTTGTGCTGTAGTCGTACCTTGCGTGGTCGTTGTGCCTTGCATGGTCGTTGCACCTTGCATAGTAGTTGCGTCTTGCGTGGTCGTTGCACCCTGCGTGGTCGTTGCACCTTGCGTGGTCGTTGCGCCTTGCGTGGTCGTTGCACCTTGCGTGGTCGTCATGCCTTGCGCTGCCGTCGCCGTCTGTTCAGCCGTCGCAGCCGAACCAGCGGTACCGGTAGGCTCTGTCGCAGATATCTCTGTGCACAGGCGCAATCCCTGACATGGGTCGGTACACTCGGAACCGGATTGCGCTTGGGCGCCATTTGCGCCAGTCGTCGTGGCCTGGGTTTGCCCGCCAGCCGAATTTGCCGAGGCAACTTCGTTCTGCGTTGCCGGCATTTCCCCCATGGGCGACGCATTTTGAGTTGACGCAGTTCCGGACGGTGCCGCCGAGCCGGCCACGCCGGTTGATACCGACGGCTCGACCTGACTCGCCGCGCCTGCTGGAGCAGTCGTCCCCGCCTGACCTGACGCGCCAGCTGTATTGCCGGTTGCCGCCTGGCCTGTGGATTTGGCCGTTTCCATCGGGATTGACGCGCCGGTCGAACCAACCGTTCCCGTCGCATCCGTCGCGCCGCCCGATCCAGTCCTGGCAGCATCGGTTACCTGCGCTGTGCCGGTCGTATCGGCGGTTCCGGTTGCATTGGTCGATCCGGTAGACTGCGCGGTTCCGCCGGCAGCAGATTCGGCAAGCAGTTCATGCACCACGCGCTCAACTTCGTCCCAATCGACCACGCCGCTCCGATCCTGCTTGCCAGCCAGCAGCAGCCGCGCATCTGGGCCGTCCACCGCGACGCCTACCAAAGCATAGTTTTCCAGCGCCAGCGAGTTTATCGAGCGCGGATCCAGTTCCCAATAGAACCCGGCCTGCCCCAGCGCATCAGTGCGTATCTCGCCGCCCAGCGCGACCTGCCAGCGCCCGTTGCGCCGCCCCACCAGCACCGCCAGCAGCCTGCCGCCATAGCCGCGCTGTGCGCGTATGTTATATGTAATGCTGCCGCGCATCAGGTGCGCCTCGAGCCGGCAAAAGCCGCTGATGCCCTCTTCCAGCGGGCGCAGCAGTATCATTTCGCGTCTGTACTCGCTCTTGACCATCCAAGCATCGCCTCCTGCCTTGAGACAGTGTATGCGCGGGTACAAAGGCGTATGACGCGGACGCGCGCAGCTTCAGTTGATGCACGCACCCGTGCGTTTAGCCCGCATCCTCAGCGGCAAGGGCGCGTCGCGCTGCATAATGCGCAGTGTTGGGCGATGCCGTCGCGACTGCGGCTGGAGCACAGCCACGGCGCATCCTTGCTGCTATAGGCGTCGCGCCCAGCAGCATGATCGAAATAGCCATCGCTATTCACACAGCGCCATGCCGCAACAATCGCCGCAATTGGAAGCGCGGCTATGACCGATGCCTCATCGATAGCGGAGCACCTCGCCTACTCACCAAATAGCGCAATAAACCTAATTCCGGTTGCATTTGCGACGCAATGCCGCGCAATTTCATATGCTGACTTGTACTATGCAGTCAATGTATATACAAACTGTACACGGCGCCCGTCAGTGGTCAGACGACGCGTCAAACGCCGCCCCAACCACGGCTACGCATTGGCAACTCGCCCGGCCGACCTCTTGCTCAAACAGCAAGGGCGCAGGATGCATCCGCCGACACATCCTGCGCCCGGTACTTTAAAGCGTCGCTGTATTATAACCTGCCCGTAGTCTGGTTCTTGCGCACTATGCCCGTTCGCCAGAAGCATGCGCGGCCTCATATTCGGCCCGGGTCAGCCGCCAGTGGTATTCGTATTCGCCCTTTGTGGACTGTGGCACGCGCACGGCGTTGACCAGCGCAAATCCGCACTTCTCCCACACCCGCCTTGAACGGATGTTGTAATCGTCGCACAGACAGTGCAGCACGTCCACCTTCTCAACTCCAAACGCAAAGTCCACCAGCATGCCCACCAGCAGCGTGCCGACGCCCCTGCCCCACCATGCCTTTTCGCCTATCATCATGTCGATCCGGCGCACGTCGGCGTCCGCCGGATATATGGCTTTGACTTCAGGCAGATTCATGCGCTGCAGCGAGCAGTCGCCGATCAATTCGCCATCCGCTTCGATGATGAAATACAGCGTCTCTTCCGCCGGCCGGCCGTATATCTGATGCACCGCTTCCGGCGGGTATGATTTCACATCATCCGAATCCGCCCAGTATAGCACCTCGGGATCCGCATTCCATTTATAGAGATATGGCAGATGCGCATCCGTAAGCGGTCTCAGCGCGATACTGTGATCAGCGTTGCCACCGAGCAGCGTTATGTCATGAGAGTGTATTATGTTCATTATAGGCACACCCTTCTCTGAGCAATTGGTTCATGTCGCGTGAAAGCTGCTTCGGTCTTTTGCTCACACCGACCGGCTTTGCATCGCTTTAAGCAATGTGCGCCGGCAAGGCTTCAAGCCCTTGCCGGCGCATGCACCGCCATTAGTATTCAGTCGCCCAGCATGTCCTGCGACACGTAGCCGGATTCGCCGTCAATTGTGCGCACCAGCGCCCAGCTGTCCACGCGTTCCAGCACCTCGACGACCTCGCCGTCCATCAGCTCGCGCACTACCTCGGCCTCCGGATCGGCCTCGGCCATCAGCGTCGCACCGCCCATGCGCTCGCCCACCGCCGCAAGCGAGTCGGAGCTCTCAAACGGCAGTATGTACTGCGCCGAACAATAGCCCTCATAGTCCTTATATATCACATAGTACCAGCCGCCGCTGGCCGTTATGTCAACTATGTCGACCTCGTCGCCGCGCTTGAGCGTGTAGACTATGTCCGCCGACGTGCTCGCCGAGAGGCGCATGTTCAGCTCAGACGCAGTTACGCGGCCCTTGGTGGTGACGCCCGGTATGTAGGTCGCATCGGGCGTGGGAGTGGCCGCCGGCTTATCGGTGGCGCTGGGCTGCGCGGTAGGCGTGGGCTGCGCGGTAGGCGTGGGCTGCGCGTCGCCGTCAAACACCAGGTACTTGGTCTTTACGTAGCCGCGCTTGCCGGAGTAAGTTATATTGGCCCAGTCGCCATCCACGCCGTTGCCCACCGAGTGCACAATGACCGTCTCGCCATTGCGCACCGTACCCAGAGACGTGCTTTCCGTAGTGGGCAGCTGGCGTATGTTCATCGCGCCGCTGCACACCAGCGTGGCGGTCGTGCTAACGGGCTGCACAGGCGTACCGGTCGGAGCGGCCGTCGGCGCGGCCGTGGCAGAGCCGGTCGCCGTCGGAGCAGCCGTGGCCTGACTGCCGTACACAAGGTACTGAGCGCTCACATATGCCGTGCCTGAGCCGTACTCTATCTGCGCCCAGCCGTTTGATTCGCTGAGCACCATCACGCGGTCGCCCGGTTTGAGCGTACCCACTATGCGCGAACTGGTGCTGGCCGACTGCCGCACGTTCAGCGAAGAGCTGCAATTGACGCTGGCCTGACGCGCGGGTTGCGCGGTAGCCTGGGGCGTTGCCGCAGGCGTGGCCGTCGGTTTGGGCGTCGCGATTGGCGCATCGATGTAGCGTATGTACTGAGCGCTCACGTATGCCGTGCCCGAGCCGTACTCTATCTGCGCCCAGCCGTTCGACTCGCTGACCACCGTCACGCGGTCGCCCGGTTTGAGCGTACCCAGTATGCGCGAGCCGGTGCTGGCCGACTGCCGCACGTTCAGCACGCCATCGCAGTTGACCTCCGCCTGCCGCGCGGCCGGAGCTGTGGGAGTGGCTTCAGCGCCGGGTGTGGGTGTGGGCGCGTCGATGTAGCGTATGTACTGAGCGCTCACGTATGCCGTGCCTGAGCCGTACTCTATCTGCGCCCAACCGTTCGACTCGCTGACCACCGTCACGCGGTCGCCCGGCCTGAGCGTGCCCAGTATACGCGAGCTGGTGCTGGCCGACTGCCGCACGTTCAGCACGCCATCGCAGTTGACCTCTGCCTGCCGCGCGGCCGGAGCCGTGGGCGTGGCTTCGGGATCAGGTGTGGCCGTAGGCGCGCCGGACGGAGCTGCCGTCGCAGTCACCACGCTGGTCAGCAGGCTCGAGGACACATATCCCTCCATATCGCCATACATCACGTGGCTCCAGGAGCCGTTCACATCCAGCAGCTTGACCAGGTCGCCATTGTGCAGCTGAGCCAAAGTATCATAGCTGGTGCCGGGGCCGGAGCGCAGATTGACATAGGTCTCGCACAGCACCTGCATGTACTTGCCGTCGTCGGGCACGATTATCGGCGTGGGGCTGGGCGTGGGCGAGGCCGTGGGCGCGTAGGTCACGCCCGGGTCGCTGGTCGCCATCGGCGTATCGGTCAGCTGAATGTAGCGCGAGCTGACATAGCCCACATACGTATTATTGTATTCCACAAACGTCCAGTCGCCTATAACGCCTATCGCCGCGACGACGTCTTCGTCCTTGAGCGTGGTCAGCACGCGCGCGCCATTCATCGGCTCCACGCGCAGATTGAGCGTAGTCGACACGTTTACAATCGCCCGCACCGGCGTCTCAAACAGTTCGCACTCGGGCAGCGGCGTGGGCTTGGGCGTCACGGTCGGAGTAGCCGACGGCGCATCGCCCAGCGCAGTCAGCGAGGGCCGACTGAGCTTTTCGGTGGGATATGTAACCATATCGTTGTGATAGAAGTCGAGTATCTCGCGCCAGTTATAGCCTTCACGCGCCATCTGCTCGCCGCCGTACTGGCTGTATCCAATGCCGTGGCCCCAGCGGCGCGACTCTATGACGAAGTTGTCGCCGCTTTCTTCCACGGTGAACAGCTCGTTGGCCGAACCATTCAGTGACAAACCAAACGTGCTGTTGTCCAGGTCGTCGAATATGTCCAGGTCGACCTCGACGGTGCCGGGCACGTCCTGAGCCGCGCCGGTGGACTTGCTGACCGAAGCGACTTTAAGTTCAAACCGCATCTTGGTATATACGCGCGAGGGCGAGGAATATTTGGGGGTATGGGGATATACGTCTACGACGGTCTTGATCGTTATATCATCGGTATCCGTCGAATACAGCGCGTCGTCAAGCTCGTCTGCGACCTCGCTTAACAGCAGCTTGTTGAGCGCGCTCATGCCGGTTGACGAGAGGTGCGCGTCAAAATCCGAGTACACCGTCAGGCGCTTTACGGGACTGCTGGGGTTGGCGTAATCGTATGGATCGTCCTTTACCTTGTAGTAGGGGTAACCGCTGCCGCCCCACCAGTTCTGAGCGGATTCTATCTGGCCGCCATTGGACGCGCCGTACACGCTCTCTATCAGCGAACCGTTGTAGCGCACGACTATGCCCTCCGTCTCAGAGACGGCGCGGGCGGTATTCGACTGGCTGGGCACTACGCCCTTATAGTTTTGGTGTGCGGAGGTGTTCTTTATATCGTAATAGCTGCCCGCGGGCGAGGCCATATAGCGGCGCGCATATGTGCGGGCTATCACGGCCATAGCCTTGAGCGACTCATATGCGTGGCCTTCGGACCACTCGGCCGCCAGCACGCCGCGCAGGTAATCCTCTATATATACGTGGTTTACGGTCTGTATCGTGCCGCCGGTCAAAACGAACTCGACGTCGCCGGGAAAGTAGTTGCTGAGTTTGGGCGTCGAAAATGACACCGCGTTTGTTACCTCATCGGGCAGGTGGCGCACGAGCTTGAAGCTGCTGCCCATGTCATACGTCACGCCGTCCACTGTCACGTGAAGTTGACCGCCTTCGACGTAGACCGTCGCGGTCTTGCCCGATGTGAACGGCCGCGAGGCGTCGCCGTCTATCGAGTAGTTGCCGCGGCTGAGCACCACGACCCGGCTCACATCGCTGGCGGTAGCTATGCGCACGCGTATAACGCCGCTGCCCGCTGCCTGAGCGCTGTCGATCAGCCCGGGCATACCGCATATCAGCAGCGCACAACACATCAGCACGCTGAGTATTTTTATTGGCATACGTATCTTCATTGCAAACCTCCAGTGTTCTTGTTGCGTAACACGCCGTCTTTTGTGCGCGTATAGTATAATCAGTTCGCCATATGTTGCGAAATTCCTGCCTGCGCGGCGCCAAATATTACTGTAATATTTTGCCTGGCCCGTTTTTTGAAATGCTTTTGTAACACATTTAGGGACAGCGGCGCACACCGCCTATGCGCGATCAACGCCGTTCGAGTGCGCGCAATCGCTGAATGCCAAGCCGCAGGCATGAATACGGCATGCATTCAGCTGCACTGCACATATCCAATATGCGCAACCTGCACACACACCGTCCACGGATCTGCGTGCCGGCATACAGATATGCCCGCCGCAGGCAATGCGCCAAATGGCAGTTATGTCGCCATGAACAGCGCACGCGTAACAATAATCAGATGGCCAGGCGCGTGCGCCGCATGCAAAACGACATGCGTTTGCACCGACCACAGGCATTTTATGCTGACCAAAGGCCCTTGCAAAGCAGTTTTGCAAACAAAAAAGCCCCGGCATAATTGCCGAGGCATATTGCCTGAGGATTATTCGGGCTTGGGAGCGTCTACCGGGCACACACCGGCGCACGCGCCGCACTCGATGCAAGTATCGGCGTCGATCACATAATGCTCATCGCCCTCGGATATAGCGGAAACCGGGCACTCGCTCTCACAGGCGCCGCACTTGATGCACTCGTCAGAAATCTTATAGGCCATAGGTTACACCTCCTAATATATATTACCATCGATAAGGCAGGGCAACCATTGCCCAGCGCGTCTATTTTATCACCTGCACGCATTAAAATCAATCGGTTTGCGGTGATTTTACCGGAGAGTAGATTTATCTAATCATTATTCCATATATTGTAATATCCTGTGCTAAACCGCGAACCATCTGGGCCAGTTGTCGCCACCCACTGCCTGATGGCAGCAGGTGGCGACACATCGCATACCCAGCTATTCGATTCAGTTCAGTTGATCCGATTCGCCTGTGCCCGCGTCGGAGGCTTTCGGCTCTGCCTTGGTCTTGGGGGAAGGCGCATCCGATTCGGCGGCAGCATCACCCAATGCTTCAGACGTTTCGGCTTGAGCCTGTTCCGCGGCGCCGGCCCGCTCGACGGTATCAGCCTCGCCGTCGCCCGTGCTCGCCTCATCCGCTCCGGCGTCAGCATTGTCATTCGCTGCATTTGGCGCAGCTCCAGTTGTGTCATCAGCGCTATCGACTGATTCGGCATCCGCGACATCTGCATTGGCGTCCGTGTCGTCCTCGGCAGCGTCCGTGTTGCCCTCATCGGCGTCTTCGCCATCCGCACCGGCGTTCGCGGTGTCCGCATCGAAATCCGCGGCGTATGCATCGGAATCTGCGGCATCTGTTCCGGCAGCCGCGCCATCCGCACCGGCAGCCGTGTCACCTTCATCGGCAGCCGCGCCGTCCTCATTGGCATCCGTGTCATCCTCATCGACAGCCGCGCCGTCCACGTCCGGCTCGTCGATGTCCATCACTTCGACCTCGTGCTCGACCAGCTTGACCAGTTCCACGTCGTCCGCGCTCAGCGCCGTGACCTCAAGCTCGGTCACCTGCTCCGATGCGCTCTGCTGTTGAGCCATATCGAGCAGCTTGCGCTCAGCGCGCAGCTCCTCGGCCAGGTCGGCGTCTTCATCCAGCCCGGCGTCGCTAACTTCGAGCAATTCCATGCTCTGAGCAATCTGGGCTTCTATGTCCGGCTCGAGCTGATCCGCCGAATCGCCTTCGGTGCGCTCAGGCCTTGAGAGATGCGATTCCTCGCGCGCTTCGGTGGCCGGCTCGTCGCCGCCCTTGCGCCTGCGCTCACGTCGCGGCTGTTCGGGCTTGTCCGCGCGTTCGGCATCGGTTTCGCCCTTGCGCGCGCGGCGGGAGGGCTTTTCGGGTTCAGCGGCGCGCTCAGCCTCCTGCGCGGCCCGCGCACCCGGCTCGGGTCGCGAACAGTCCGCATATTCATAAGTGCGCACATCAAACGTGTTGTCGGGCAGCTGTATGCGCGCCTTGACCTTCTCGCGCAGCACGTCTATGTCCACGACCGTGCCCAGGCCGTCCGGGGTCATGATGTCTCGGCCCGCGCGCGGCAACCGGCGCGTCATGGTCTCGTAGTATTCCTCTTCATATTTAAGGCAGCACATCAATCGCCCGCACAACCCTGATATCTTGGTAGGGTTAAGCGACAGGTTCTGCTCTTTGGCCATCTTTATAGACACGGGCTGGAAATTGCTCAAAAACGCGCCGCAGCATATCGGCCGTCCGCACGGCCCCAACCCGCCCAACAGCTTGGCCTCGTCGCGCACGCCTATCTGACGCAGCTCTATGCGCGTCTTGAACACGCTCGCCAGATCCTTTACCAGCTCGCGGAAGTCGACACGGCCATTCGCCGTAAAGTAAAACACCATCTTGCTGTTGTCAAACGCCACCTCGACGTCTATCAGCTTCATCTCCAGCTTGTGCTCGGCTATCTTGTCCTTGCACTTGAGCATGGCCTCGCGCCCCAGCTCCTCATTGGCGCGCACGCGCTCCACGTCCTCCTCGGTGGCCATCGACAACACCTTGCGCAGCGGCAGCTGCAACATGGCGTCGTCGACCTCGCGCGCACTGGCCGCGACTACGCCGTACTCCAACCCGCGCGCCGTGTCGCAGATAACGCCATCGCCTATCGCCGGCCATACGTCGCTGGGGTCAAAGTAGTATATCTTGCTGTTCTTGGCAAAGCGCACGCCGATTACTATCGCCATTTTATACCTCCAAAGCATCAAAACATATCATATCAAGCACGCTGGCCCAGCCCACGTTGCTTCTGAGCCGCTCGCGGGCACGCATCACGCCGCCGAGCATGTTCAGTCCGTTGAGTCGCCGCGATTGCACGGCTATCTGAGCCCGCCGGTCTATATTAAGCGGCGCAGCCTCGCCATCCAGCATGAGGTCGCGCGCATATAATTCAAATGTATCCAGCACCCAGTCGGCGCTGTCGCGCATGTCGCGCAGGCGCGCGGTGACAGAGGCCACCCGCGTCCTGTCCTCCAGTTCCGCCAGCGCATCCAGCACGGCGGTGCGCACATTCCAGTAGTCCGCATTGCCATCCATGTCCAGCGCACGGCCTATGCTGCCGCCGCTAATCGCCGCCAGCAGATGCGCGCGCTCGGACGGCACGCCCCGTCCCAAAAGGTATTCGCGCACCAGTCCCTCGTCCAGCGGCTGCATGTGCACGACCTGGCAACGCGAGATTATAGTGGGCAACAATGCCCGCAGGTTGTCGCATGTGAGTATAAGCACGCTCTGCCCCGGCGGCGTCTCCAGCGTCTTGAGCAGTGCGTTTTGCGCCTGCGGCGTCATGAGCTGCGCGTGCGGTATCAGCGCAACGTTGCGCTCGGCCTCAAACGGGCGCCGCGACAGAAACTCGCTCAACGCGCGCACGTCGTCCACGCTTATCGACTTGGGCCGCTTGTCGCCCCGCACGCCGGATGCATAGCCCGGTTCCACCGTCTGTATGTCGGGATGATTGCCGCTCAGCGCGCGCCGGCACGGCCCGCACTCGTCGCAGGGGCGATGTTTTGCGTCGCCTTCGCACACCAGCGCACGCGCGCATATCGAAGCAAGCGTCCGCTTGCCCGCGCCCGCCTCGCCCGTGAATAAATAAGCATGGACAATCCGCCCCGACCGCAGCTGGCCCTGAAGGTTTGCGGTTAGCGCGGATTGTCCCACTATATCGCCGAAATTCATCTTGCTCCTTTGCGCAGGACGCGCCCGCTCGGCTCACGCCCTCGACGGCATTACAGTCTGCCGACTGTCCAGCTCACATCTTGATAAACTGTTCGACGTTAAGCACGAATATAGTCGCGCCGCCGACCATGACCTCTATCGGATACGGCACATACACGCCCGTGGTGCCCGCGACCGGCGACGGAGACGTGGCTATCTGCTTGCGGCTCTTGCAGACCTTTTCTATGACAGCCATCGCGCCGTCGAACTTGTCGTCGTCCACGCCGACCAGCAGCGTGGTATTGCCCGCGCGCAGGAAGCCGCCGGTGGTGGCGAGCTTAGTCACGCCATACCCCTCGTTCATGAGATTGCTGACCAGGCGGGAAGCATCCTCGTCCTGAACGATAGCGATAATAAGTTTCATATTCTCTGCCTCCTTATATTATGCGCGCATTCATAAGCACGCGATGGATAGTTTTCCCTGAATATATTATATTCGAATTCCGCACAAAAATCAATGATAACCTGCCGATTCGTTAAAATTTGTTGTAGCCGCGCTCGACATCGCCCGATTTCGCCGCGCCCAGCGCGCGCGAGTACAGCGGCGTATACCGCAGCACGCCATCCACGCGCGCGCTTTCAAACATCGTTATGCGTCCGACCGCGATCCGGCCGCGCGAAAGTTCGCCGGGCGCGGGCAGCGGTGCGGGCGTGCACTGGCGCGCAAGCGTAATATGAGCGTTGAACGCCCCCGCATCAAACGCGACGCCCTGCACGCGCAGTTGCCCGCACACCGCGCGATACAATGCCGCCAGCGGCGCATCGGGCGCAACGCCGCGCCACACTATCCAGCGCGTGCCCCGGCTGAACCGGCCCATTCCGGCCAGCTCCAGCTCAAACGGTTTAAACGTTGCCGCGCCATCCAACGCACGCCTGAGCGCAGCCAGCTCATCATCGGTGCGCCCGCCCAAGAACACCAGCGTTATATGGTAGTTGTCGCTGCGCGAGAAGTTGCCGCGCATACGCTCTTTAAGCAGCGCTGCATCGCGCTCCAGACCCGCGCGCACCTCGGCACTGAGCTGTATGCCTATAAACAGCCGCCTCGTCCGCGCGTCGTTCATTTGCCAAATCCCAGACTCAGCAGCCAGTTCTGGCACAGCCTGGTCCACTGACCTGCATGCGTGCCGCCGGCCAGACCCAAGCCATGCGCGCCTTTGGGGAATATGTGCAGTTCGACCGGCACGCCGTTTTTGACGCATGCCTCGGCCAGATTGAGCGAGTTCTCGACCGGCACTGCGTTGTCCTCGGCGGTATGCCACATAAAGCACGGCGGCGTGTCCTCGGTCACGCGCAGTTCTGCCGACATCGCGCGCAGCGCCTTCCAGTTGTTGGCATCCTCGCCCATTATGTTGAGCCGCGAGCCAAAATGCGTGAACGCCGCCAGCGACACCACCGCGTAGCACGGCACAAACGCGTCCGGCCGCGATGACAGCCGCTCTATCGGATCAGGTGAATCCGGGTCGCCCGCGTCGTACATCGTGCCGGCCATGCCGGTCAGATGACCGCCCGCCGAAAAGCCCAATATGCCTACGCGCTCATATCCCATCGAGCGCACGACGCGTATCGCGCGGTTGGCGTCCAGTATCGGCGCCGGCATCACATATGGCGCGACGCGATAGTCCAGCACGTATGCCGATATGCCGGCCTGATTGAGCATGCGCGCGATCGGCGCGCCTTCATGGGACGCCTTCATCACGTACCCGCCGCCCGGGCACACCACGACCGCACCCTTTGAACCTTCCACCGTGAATGCAGTCAGCGAGGGCTGTTCCTGGCCGTATTCGGGATTGAACATCGGCGCGCCGTCGGGCCAGAGCCATATGCGCTCGGGCTTTATCGACTTGAGCCCTTGCAATCCGCGCTCGACCTCAGCCCACTCGGCGCGACGCGCGGCCTGCGCGGCCTCGTCCTCGCTTTGGGGGCGGCACTCGGGGTCGTATCGCTCGGCGGCGTCATACACCGGGCGGAACCCGAATTCCTTATACAGCTTTATCGCCGGCAGCCGGAAATCATCGGTTATCAGCATCGCGCGCGTATAGCCCAGCTCGCGCAACTTGTTAAGCGCCGCGGCTATCACCGCGCGGCCCAAGCCGTTGCCCGCCGCAGTCGGATGGGTCGCCACCCAGTGCAGCACGCCGGTATGCGCGCCCAGGCTCGGGTCGTGCCACGCCGACGCGGTCGCGCTCGGCTGGGAGTACTGCTGAGCGATTAGTATCCGCTCGGGCGAATAGCACTCGCTTGAGCGCATCTCGGCGTCAAAGTCGATATGGCGTCCGAACGCGCCCTCCAGTATCCAGTTCCACGCGGCCTCCTCGCCGGGCTGAAGCGAGTGTATCTGGCAGCCCTCGGGAAGTTGGGCGGCGGGTATGCCTTCAAGGTCATCGCGCACCATGAACAGCTGTCCCATATTTTCACCTCGTCCTGTATATATATTATATTGCGTCATCCGCCGGCCGGCGCGGGCCTTAGCGCGCCGCCTGAATGGACATATTATATCATATCGCGGGCCGGCGCGCCACTTTTATTTGGCGCAGCGCGCGCATAATATGAAGCGCGGCCCCATGGCCTGCCCATGAAGCCGCGCCGCCTGGCAATTGCGTCCGTTCACCTCACGTAGTACGGATTCGACCTGAACAGCAGCGATATGAAGTCCACCACCCAGCCTATGCCGAACAGTCCCATCGTCAGCAGGTACAGTATGCCCACGCCCACCTTGTCCTCATAGAACTTGTGCGCGCCCAGATAGCCCAGGAAGAAGCACAGCGTCAGCGCCACCCACTTGCTCTTGGCGCGCCCATCCACTATCGCGGCATAGCCGCCGAGGCTGGCGCTGCTGTTGTCGACTTTATTGTCGCTAATGTTGGAGCTGCTGTTATCGTTTCTGCTGTCGTTGGTATTGTTTATTACCACCTGCGGCTGTTCCGACTTGAGCTGCTCCACCTGGCAGCCGCAGTGCACGCATATCACCGCTTCCCACGGTATCAGTTCGCCGCAATACTTGCAGTACTTCGCGCCTGCGCTCTGCCCAGTCGCAGGCCGCGCGCCGGTATTTGTCGAGTTATCCATGCATACGCCTCCACCTGGCTAAATTGAGCGCCCCGCTCACATGCGTGACATGCTATTATCACATGTTTATTATAATATGTGCCGCCGCCCTTGTCAATCGCCTAAAGCGCAGCCGCGGCGCAAAAAGTGGTTGACAGGTGTTCTGCTCCGTGCTATAATGTGCTTGTACGATAAGCACACTCAAGTACACTCATGTACGAGGAGGGCATATGTGGACATAATAATAAGCAACAACAGTTCCAAGCCGATATACGAACAGATAACCAGCCAACTCAAGGCGCAGATAATGGACGGCGTGCTCAAGCCCGGCGAGCCGCTGCCATCGATGCGGGCGCTGGCGCGCTCGCTGCACATAAGCGTGATAACCGTACAAAAGGCATATGAAGACCTGCAGCGCGACGGCTTTATAGAGACGACGGTGGGCCGGGGCAGCTTCGTATCGGCCGGCAACCGCGACTTCATACAGGAGGAGCAGCGCCGCCGCATAGAACAGCACCTGCAATCCGCCGCCGACGCCGCGCGCGAGGGCGGCATACCGCTGGGCAAACTGGTTGAACTGCTGACGATGTTTTATCAGGAGGGACCGCAATGAACGACGCGGTGATTATAAAGGGACTCAAAAAGCATTACGATGGATTCGACCTGGACGCGACGCTGACGGTGCCGCGCGGCACAATAGTGGGCCTGATAGGCGAAAACGGCGCCGGCAAGAGCACCACGATAGGCGCGCTGCTGGGCATAGTCGCGCCCGACGGCGGCACGGTGAGCATATTCGGAAAGCCCGCTGCAAAGCTCGACGCCAACGCCCGCGAGCGCATAGGCGTGGTGCTGGGCGAGGGCGGCCTGCCCGACACGCTCAGCCCCGCGCAGTTGGGCAACGTGTTCGCGCGGATATACCAGCGCTGGGACGACAGGTACTACGGCGAACTGCTCCAGCGGCTGGATCTGCCCACGCAGCGCCGCGTAAAGCAACTGTCCACCGGCATGAAGCGCAAGCTCTCGCTGGCGTTGGCACTGGCGCACCGGCCCGAGCTGCTGGTGCTGGACGAGCCGACCAGCGGACTGGACCCGGTCGTGCGCGACGACATGCTGGACATGTTCCTGGAATTCATGCAGCAGGACGACCATGCGATGCTGATATCGTCCCACATAACCAGCGACCTGGAAAAGATAGCCGACTACATAGTGCTGCTGCACAAGGGCCGCGTGGCATTTGAAAAGTCGCGCGACGAGCTGATAAACCGTTACGGTATACTGCGCTGCGGACGCGAACAGTTCGCCTCGATAGACTCCGGCGACATGCTGGCCCGGCGCACGCGCGAGTACGAGTGCGACGCGCTGGTCGCCGACCGCGACGCAATGCGCCGCAAGTACCCGGGCGTGACGATAGATACGCCTACGATAGACGAGATAATGCTCATTTACACTAAGGGGGAAGTGCTGTGAAGGGATTGGTGCTGAAAGACCTTTACATTATACGCGACTACTGGCTGTTGCTTGCGATGTCGCTTGTGGCCGTGGGCGTGGGCATGTCCATAATCGTATCGCCATGGGTGACTACACCCATATTCGCCACGATACTGGGCAGCGTCGCAGTGAGCACGATACAGACCGACCGCGTCTGCAACTGGCACCAGCTGACCGCCACCATGCCAGTGCGGCGCAACGCGTTCGTGTCAGCCAAGTTTATGCTCTACGCGCTGGCGCTTGTGACCGGTCTGGCCATAGGCATGCTCACGGGCGGCACAGTGTGCCTAATCCAGGATGCGTTTGACCCGGACGAGGCCATACTGTACCTGTGCATGAGCATGTGCATAGCGCTGCTCCCCGGCAGCATAAGCATACCCTGCGCCATAAAGCTCAGCCCCGAGCGCTCGACCGCATTGCTCATGTTGTCATACATAGCAGCATCCGGGCTGTTCGCGGCGGTAGCGGCGATAAACCGATTCCTGCTGCCCACGCCGTATGACTTCAAACTGGTCTGCGCGTTCATGGCGGCGCTGAGCGTGTGCGCATATGGCGCGGCATGGTGGGCGTGCGCGCGGCGCTGCGGCAACATCCCGGCATGACGCTGCTTATCCGACGGCTTTGCTCATGTTGTCATACATAGCAGAGTCCGGGCTGTTCGCGGCGGTAGCGGCGATAAACCGATTCCTGCTGCCCACGCCATATGACTTCAAACTGGTCTGCGCCTTCATGGCAGCGTTGAGCGCGTGCGCATATGGCGCGGCATGGTGGGCGTGCGCGCAGCGCTGCGGCAACATCCCGGCATGACGCTGCTTATCCGACTAACGGCACAAAGGCGCATTATCCCCTATCCGGCCAAAACCACAAACCGGGCGGACGCTTAATTGCGTCCGCCCGGCATTTTACATGCGGATATCAGATCAGCCCTGAGCCTCTACCTTGCCGCCGTCCTCGGTCTTGAGGCGGGAGGTGGCGCGGCGCTTGTTGAGCTCGTCCAGGAACAGCTGCTCGTCGAACGGTATGTCGACCGCATGGCCCAGCCAGCTGGACAGATGCATCGCGTTGGACAGCGTCAGGCCGTTTATGCCCTCGCAGCCATTGGCAACCAGCGGCTCGCCGCGCAGTATGTGCGCCGCAAACGCGTTGAGCACGCCCACGTGCTGCGGGTTGAGGCCGTCGGTCTCGACGTCGATGACCTCACAGTCGGGCTTCTTGAAGCCCTGCGGCTCGGTCTTGGTGTACTCGGTCAGGTCGCACGCGAGCTTATAGAACTTGAGCTTGTTGTCCTCGCAGACCAGCTTGCCCTTGGTGCCGGTGACCTCAAAGCGGTTGGTGCCGGGTGCATCGCCGGTGGTGGTTATGAACACGCCGGTCGCGCCGTTGGGATACTCCAGGTACGCCGTCACGTCGTCCTCGACCTCTATGTCATGCCACTTGCCCTCGTGGCAGAACGCCTGCACGCGGTTGGGCATGCCAGCGATCCACTGCAGCAGATCCAGGTTGTGCGGGCACTGATTGAGCAGCACGCCGCCGCCCTCGCCGGCCCAGGTCGCGCGCCATGCGCCCGAATCGTAGTAAGCCTGAGTGCGGTACCAGTCGGTGATTATCCAGTTGACGCGCTTGAGATCGCCCAGTTCGCCGCCCTGCACCATCTCGTGCATCTTGCGGTACACGCAGTTGGTGCGCTGGTTGAACATCATCGCAAACGTGCGGTCGGACTTGGCAGCGGCCTCGTTCATCTTGCGCACCTCGAGCGTATATACGCCCGCGGGCTTTTCGCACATGACGTGTTTATTGTATTCAAAGCCCATCATGGCCAGGCCCGGATGCTGATAGTGCGGCACGGCGATCAGTATCGCGTCGCACGCATCGCTCTTTATCAGGTCTTCGCCTTCGGTAAATATCTTCACGCTCTCGGGCAGGTTTGCCTTGGCCCAGTCGCGGCGCTCGGCCTTGCGGTCGGCCACGGCGGTCAGCTCTATCTCGGGGCACTTGCCGGCCAGGATGTTGTTTATATGGCCCGTGCCCATGTTGCCCACGCCGATTATACCCAGTCTTACCTTGTCCATTTTGATCTCCTCCGTTTTAAATTCGATGCACGCTCAAGGCGTTTACTTGTAACCCAGCCCCGCCAGGTAGTCGTAGCTCTTCTTCAGGCATACGAACGGCGACTCATAGCAGGTATCCTGCTCTACGAGCGCGTACTTAGTAGTGCCGAGTTCGTCGAGCTTTTTCATAATTGCCGGGAAGTTCATGTTGCCCTCGCCCACCGGCGCCATGCGGCGCTCGCGACCTGCGACGGTCATGTCCTTCAGGTGCACGCACGGTATGCGGTCCTTGAGGCGCTCCAGCCACTGGCACACGTCGCAGCCCGCGGCCTGCAGCCAGAACGTATCCAGCGTAAAGCCCATCAGGTCCTCGCTCAGCCCATCCATCAGCACGTCTATGAACTTGCGTCCGTCGGGCATCGTCTCGAACTCGAAGTCATGGTTGTGGTACATGAGGAGCTTGCCGGCGTCACGGATCTTCTTGGCGGCGGTTTCAAAGTCGACCGCGAAGTTCTCGACCCACTCGGGCGCGCTGGAGCGATAGCGCTCGGGCATGCCGCCGATGCCTATGTAGTCGCAGCCCAGTATGTTGTGCTCGGCTATCAGCGCGTCGGTGTCGTTGAGTATGCGATTTTCGGGATTATGGGTCAGCACGATCTTAAGCCCGTTTTCATCGCAGATGTCGCGCAGCACATGCGGGTCTATCGGCCCTATGCCGGATATCTGCACGGTCTTGTAACCCATCTGGCCCACCAGCTTCAGCGACCGGCGAATATCGCGCTCGTTCTGCATGAAAGTGCGCAGCGTGTAGGTTTGTGCGCCTATTGAAATCATTTTAAGCATCTCCTCACATAGTATTTGAAGAACTTAATCAGCACTTTGTGAACATATTCCACTAAATACAGTATATACCTAAACTTTGATTTAGGCAAGTCGGATTTTGATTTTAATCAGCGCATTAATCGAATTAATCACCCGGCCGCGCGCAAAACAACGGGAGACGGCCGGCCGCCGTCTCCCAATCAGTCCCGCCTCAGATCTCGCGCACGTAAACCGTCATCTCATTCTCGCCGCGGTTGGCCCAGGCGTAGTACGGTATGAACGTCAGCGTCGCATCCTCAAGCACCGGCGCCTGATCGCTGTACAGCGCCTCGTCGGCGCTCACCATGCGCTTGCCGGGCGCGGTTATCTCAACTATACCGCCCAGCTTGTCCGGGCGCACGGTCTCGGTCAGCGCGCTGTCCCGCGGCAGGCACAGCGCCTCGACCACAGGCCCATTGTCCACCTGCTCCAGGCAGTAAACCATCGGCCCGCGCATCACCGCGACCTTGCCCAGATCGGCGCGCACGCGGGTGTTGGCGTACACGCGCCGCGCATGCATCGGCAGGCTCAGCTTTATCTCGTCGCCGTCGCTGAAAGCGCGGCTGATGCGCACATAGCCCCGCTCGGGCTTTAGGTCCAGCGCCGCGCCGTTGAGCGTCAGCGCGTACTCCTTCGCCCAGCCCGGTATGCGCAGGCACAGCGTGTACTCGCCCGCGCCCGGATGCAGCGCTATCTCGCCCGACGCCGGGTAATCGGTCAGGCACTCCATGCTCACGCGCGCATCGCCCAGTTTGAGCCGCGCCTGGTTTTGCATGTACAGGTTCACGTATATCTCGCCCTCGCCCAGCGTGTACATGTACTTGGCCAGCGAGGTCGTCAGCCGCGCCAGGTTGGGCGGGCAGCACGCACACCCGAACCACTTTGGCCGCACCGGCAACACGTGATGCTTGCGCGCATCCTTTTTGCTGGCTTCGGGATCGACCTCCAGCGGATTGACATAGAAGAAGTTATGGCCGTCCAGCGACATGCCCGCCAGGCAGGTGTTGTACAGCGCGCGCTCGAGCGCATCGGCATACCTGCCGTCGGGTTCGAGCTGCATCATGGCCCGCGCAAAGAAGCACAGCGCTATCGACGCGCAAGTCTCGGCATACACCGTATCGTTGGGCAGGTCGTTGTCATATGTAAACGCCTCGCCTACATGCGACGAGCCCACGCCGCCGGTTATGTACATGCGCCGGTTGACGGTGCTGTCGAATATGCGCCGGCACGCGGCTACCAGCGTCTCGTCGCCGGTCTCGCGCGCCACGTCCGCCATGCCGGTCGCCAGATACATCGCGCGCACCGCATGACCTTCGGGCGCGGTCTGCTCGCGCACCGGCAGATGCGCCTGCGCATATGCCGGGCCGTACTCGTCCAGGTTAAAGTGATCCTTGCCCTCGCGCCGCGCCTTTTCCTCCACAAAGAAGTTGGGCAGCTTGCCGCGCTCGTCTATGAAATAGCGCGCCAGCTTCATCATCAGCTCATCGCCGGTGGCGTGATACATGCGCACCAGCGCCAGTTCGATCTCCTCATGGCCCGGGTAGCCGTGCAGCTTGCCCTCCTCGGGGCCTATGACCGAGTCGATGTGCCGGGCCATGCGCGTCATTATGTCCAGCAGTTCGCGCTTGCCGGTGGCCTCGTAGTACGCGCACGCGGCCTCCATCATATGGCCGGCGCAGTAAAGCTCATGGCAGTCGCGCAGGTTGGTCCAGCGCTTGCCGGGCTCCTTGACGGTGTAATACGTGTTGAGGTAGCCGTCGGGCTGCTGTGCGCGGCCTATCAGCGCTATCAGGTCGTCGCAGGTGCGTTCGAGCTGCTCGTCCGGGCGCAGCATCAGCGAATACGCCGCCGCCTCCAGCCATTTGGCCAGATCCGAATCCTGGAACACATATCCCTCGAATTCGCCCTCCGCCTCGCCGGCTGCTATCTTGAAGTTGTGCACGCACCGGCTGGGCGCGGCGCCCTCGACGCGGTCGTTGAGTATCTCCCACTGATATGGTATCACGATGTCCATGACCTTGCGGGCCACGTCGCTGAGCAGACCCGCCTCTATGCGCACGTCGCGCACATCGGGTATCGCGTAGTGTTTCATCTGAATCTCCTCCAAATCGCAATGGTTGGCTCAGTTGAGCCTGATAGCCTCAACGACCTCGCGCGCCTTGCACAACTCGTTGGGGCGAAGCAATCGGGTCTCGCTCTCGCATTCGCCCGACTGATTGTCATACGGGTCATTGCGTCCGAACTGCAAGGCCGGCCTGAGCGGCGCCTGAAAGCGCGAGTTGGCCACCATGCGGTACGGGTCCAGGTTGCCAAAGTAGAACTTCCAGCGCTCCGCATTGCCCGCGCGCCGCGCCGCGCCGCCGAATGAGCAGTCGGCAAACAGCCAGCCCCACCCCGGCGCGTAAAACTGCGCCCAGTCATGCGAACCCACGTCGCCCGGCGCGGCATACAGCCCCGACTGCCAACGCGCCGGCACGCCCGCTATCCGGCACAGCGTTATGAACAGCAGCGCCTGCACGCCGCAGTCGCCTTTGAGTCCCAGCGCGGCATACTCGGCTATCGGCGGCAGCAGGAAGTACTCGCGCATATACGAATAGCGCACATGACCGGTCACGTAGTCGTATATCCGCCACGCACGCTCAAGCGGCGCATCCGCGTCGCCGACTATGCGCGACGCCAGCGCGCGCAGATAAGGCGTGAACATTATGTGCCCCGGCAATTCCGCCAGATCGTCGGCATTGGGCGCGGGCACGTCGGGGTACAGCGGCATGTCGGGCATAGGGCGCTCGGCATCAAAGTAACGCACCCGGTTGTCGAACTCGTATTCAACCTCAAACGGGGCGTTTGCGTCAAGCCGGCGCTCAAAGTACGCGGTGCGGGCGTCCGCGCGCGCGTCGGCTACGCACACCAGCCCCGGCGAAGCGCTCAGCAGCTTGAGCCGGGATTGCTGCGCCGCCTGCGCGGGCAGCGGCAGATGCGCGCGATACGTGCCAGGCGTGAACGCCTCGTCGCACACCTGCAACCTTGCGCGCATGTGCAGCCGATAGCCCAGCTCACCCCGCGCGCGCATCAGCGATATCGCCTCATCCAGCAGCGGTTTGTTCATGTCGGGCGCACGGCCCGCGCGCGCCGCCACATCCGGCCGGAGTTTCAGCAGCGACGGCAGGAACTCGGCAAAATAGCGCCGCTGACCGTCGATATACACATAGGCTATGTCCGCGCTCAGCTCAAGTTCGGCAAACCCGGCCTCGTCAAGTCCGGGTATCGCCGCGCGGGCCATGTCCAGCGCCTGTGCGCGCGTATACGGGTAATTGTCCGGCAGCCGCGCGATGACCTGCTGTTCCAGCTTCAGCCGCAGCTCAAGCTCGGGCGCGCGGTGCTCGCGCAGGTAAATGTCGATCAACGCCTGCGCGCCAGCCAGGTCGCCTGACAGCTTGCGAACCAGTATGTCCTCGGGCAGAGGGTATGCCATTGCCTCTATGTCACGCATTGTAATCACCTGCCTTATCTGTTCAGAGCGTCAGTTAAACGCAGTCGATTATGCTCACGGCCCGCGCCGTGGGCGGCAGGGCGTCAGCGCTCAGGCGTGCGCCCTGGGCCGCGCCCACCGCACATCATATGAACGGCACGATTCCGCCCAGGCTGTCGAACACCAGATCGGGCTGTATCGTGCTGTCGCGCAGCATATCGGGCGTCGTCTCGCCGGTCATGACCAGTATCGAGAGTATGCCGTGGTCAATGCCGGTCTTTATGTCGGTGTAGAGCCGGTCGCCCACCATCGCCAGCTGTCCACGCTCCAGGCCGGTGCGCTTTAGCGCCGCATCGACTATGCCGCCGTATGGTTTGCCGACTATCAGATCGGGCCGCCGTCCGGTCGACGCCTCTATGAATGCGATTATCGCGCCTATGTCGGGCGCAAAGCCGGTCTCGGTCGGGCAGTTGAAGTCGGGATGCGTTGCGATATACGGCAACCCCGCGCGCACATGGTCGCACACCGCCGTGAGCTTTTTATAGTCCAGCGTGGTATCATAGCCTATTATGACGTAATCCGGAGCGTTCTGGTCGATGTTTATGCCGCCCTCGCCCAGCTCGCGCAGCAAAAACTCGTTGCCCAGCACGAACGCGCGCGCATCGCCAAAGCGTTCCCGGGCCACGGCGGCAGTCGCCTGGCCCGACGTCAGTATGCGCTTCTCATCGACGTCCAGACCCATGCGCCCCAGCCGCTGCACATAGTAGTGCGCGTCGTGCGACGAGTTGTTGGTCAGGAACAGATAGTCGCGCCCGGTCTCGGCCAGGCGGCGTATGAAGTCCAGCGAGCCCGGCAATATCCGCTCGCCCAGGTAAAACGTGCCGTCCATGTCCAGCATGAAACAGCGCACGGCTTCAAGTCTCTTAGGCATAGTATTGTCCTCTCTGTCAACAGCAGCATTTTCCATTATGATACCACATATCGGTCGCGCGCGCACGCCTTTTTTCACGCGTCGCATTGCGTGGGCCAAAGTTTTGTAGTAAAATGATAATCAGCTTATCATGCGCAGGAGGAGCGGCTGATGGATTTTGCAAAGCGCATCGGCGCAGCGCGTCGCGAGTCGATATTCAACCCTGACCCACAGCACATATACGTCTGGTGCGGCACGTGCGTGCACGGCGGCGACGGGCGATACTACCTGTACTATTCGTTCTGGCCGCGTGAGCTGGGCTTTAGCGGCTGGGTCATACATTCGCAGATAGGCGTGGCAGCCGGCGATTCGCCCACCGGGCCGTTTGAGCCGGTCGGCATGGCGGTGCCCGCGTCCGGGCGCGGCTGGGACGCCGACTGCACCCACAACCCCACTGCGCATATATTTGACGGCAGATACTACATCTACTACATGGGCAATCACGGCAACGGCGAGTACTGGAACCATCGCAACAATCAGCGCATAGGCGTGGCGGTCTCCGACTCGCCCACTGGGCCGTTTGAGCGCTTTGACGCGCCGCTGATAGACGTAACGCCCGGCGGCTGCGACGCGCTGATGACCAGCAACCCCTCGGTCGCGCGCATGGCCGACGGGCGCTACATAATGGTGTACAAGGCCGTAGGGCTCACGGGCGCGCTGCCCCAGGGTGGACCGGTTGTATGCGCGGTCGCGTTCGCCGATTCGCCCATCGGGCCGTTCGTAAAGTGCCCCGATCCGATATTCAGCAACCCCGAACACAGCTGGTCGGTCGAGGATCCGTTCATATGGCGTGAGAACGGCCGGCTGTACGCGCTGGTCAAGGACTTTCAGGGTTACTTCACCCACAGTGCGCGCAACTGCGTGGCGCTGTTCGAATCCGACGACGGCGTGAACTGGCGCGCCGGCGATGCGCCGCTGGCATTCGAGCGCACGATACGCTGGGACGACGGTAAGGCGCAGCAGGTGCACAACCTGGAGCGCCCGCAACTGCTGATAGAAGGCGGCGTGCCCATCGCGCTGTACTGCGTTTGCGCGCCGTATGACGACTATCGCGAATCGTTCAACATATCGTTTGCGATAACAGGCTGACATGCAACCAGCCGACATTGCTGACTCAGACTACGCGGCACGGCCGGCTCAGGCCTCATATCGCGACGGCCCCGGCGCCGCTGTGCCTTCCCGGCTCGACAGCGCTGGATGCGCGGGCCGTTATCGTGAATTAGCAGCGACATGTACAGCTGGCAGGCGCTGACGCAGTGTCAGGCTAAGCCTTAGATTGCTGCATTGCATTCGCCGCAGCATAATTGCGGCGACGAAGTTGCGCGGCTGGCAGGCGTTGACGGGACACCACTGGATATCGCGAGCCGCGGCTGCACATCATAAATGGGTATAATCGCGCGCGGCATGGCTCACCGGCGCGACATGATTCTGTTCAGGCCCGGCTCTGTCGGGCAAGCCACAGGCTACATCCGTGCGGCGACGCGCCCGCGCGGTTAAATTAGCGCATAACTAATCAGGAGGGGATTTATATGGACAAGGTACGCATTGGCATCATAGGCTGCGGCGGCATAGCCAACGGCAAGCATATGCCCTCGCTCAAGAAGCTGCCCGACGTTGAGATGGTGGCGTTCTGCGACATAATCCGCGAACGCGCCGAAAAGGCCGCCCACGAGTACGGCATCAATGGCGCCGAAGTATACGAGGACTACCACGAACTGCTCGACCGCAAGGACATCGACGTCGTGCACGTGCTCACCCCCAACCGCGAGCACAGCCAGATAACCGTGGACGCGCTCAACGCCGGCAAACACGTAATGTGCGAAAAGCCCATGGCGATAAACACCGCCGAGGCACAGCGCATGCTGGACGCCGCCCGCAAGACCGGCAAGAAGCTCACCATAGGCTATCAGAGCCGCTTCCGTCAGGACAGCATATACCTCAAAAAGGCCTGTGAAGCCGGCGAACTGGGCGATATATACTACGCGCGGGCACAGGCCGTGCGCCGGCGCGCAGTGCCGACTTGGGGCGTGTTCCTCAACGAGTACGAGCAGGGCGGCGGCCCGCTCATCGACATAGGCACTCATGCGCTCGACCTGACGCTGTGGATGATGGACAACTACGAGCCGGTAGCGGTCAGCGGCAGCAAGTACCGCAAGCTCGCCGACACCAAAAACGCCGCCAACGCCTGGGGCAGCTGGGATCCCGAAAAGTTCACCGTCGAGGACAGCGCGTTCGGCTTCATCCGCATGAAGAACGGCGCGACGATAATGCTCGAGGCCAGTTGGGCGCTCAACACGCTGCTGGTCAACGAGGCCAAGACGATACTCTGCGGCACCCGCGGCGGCGCGGACATGCTGGGCGAGGACGGCGCGCTGCGCATAAACGGCGAGAAGTACTCCAAGCTCTACACCGAGATACCCGAGCTCAAGTCGGGCAGCGCGGCGTTCTACGAGGGCGTGTCGTTCAACGCCGAGAACCTCGAGGCCCGCATGTGGATCGATCACGTAAAGGACGACTCCAAGCCGCTGATTACCAAGCCCGAGCAGGCGCTGGTCGTCACCAAGATACTTGAGGCGATATACAAGTCCGCCGAGACCGGCGAGACCGTCTATTTTAAGTGATCTGCTCAAGCGCCGATGACGTCATGCCCGCGCGGCTTTGAACACCGCGCGGGCGCTCTTATGCTCCAAACGCTGCCGGACAAACGCCGGCACACCTTGCACGATATTCACAGAGCCCATGTTCAGGCCTTGCAATCCGCCCGAATATGCGCTATAATATCGATATCATCGGAGGACAGTACACCGTAGTTTAGGGGATAGCAGGTCATGCGCCTGCAGGCCGCCTGTCAGATAAGATGTCGAGTGAGCTCGGTTATTACATTGCGTAATAATCGGGCTATTTTTTTAGGATGTATGATATCATGAAGGACATGACCGTGACCCTTGCGCCCCTTGCCAAAGACGACCGCGAACAGTTTATACTTGACAATCAGTTGTCGTTCAAGTACGGCGCGCTTCAGGAATTCGGCGCGCGCGACGATCATATCGACGCTGATGGCGAGATAATCTCACGTAAGACCATAGAAGACTCGATAGACGCCGGCAGCCACACATATCGCATCATGGCCAACGGCAAAAAGGTGGGCGGCGCGATACTCAACATAGACCCCGCTACCGGTCACAATCATCTGGACATACTGTTCGTGGCGCCCGAGGCGCACAGTAAGGGCATAGGCCAAGCCGCGTGGCACGCGATAGAGGCGCTCTATCCGGAAACCCAGGTCTGGGAGACATGCACGCCCTACTTTGAAAAGCGCAACATACATTTCTATGTGAACAAGTGCGGCTTCCACATTGTGGAGTTCTTCAACGCCTACAACGTCGATCCCGATTCGCCACCGGATGCACAGGATGAAGGCCCCGATGAGATGTTCCGCCTCGTCAAGGTCATGCAACGGCGCTGACTCCGCCGGCAACGCCCGGTCGTCACCGGTCGTGCGCCGCATACCGCGCGCCGGCCGGCGTGCCCGGCGTCAAGCCGTGCTCCGCCGTCATGGCCAATAACAAAAACGACCGCGACCATTCAGCCGCGATCGCAGTCGATCCATATATGCTTTATGTATGGCGCTACATCCGCACCTGATCGCGCCGGGGCTTGTAGACCTTGCTGCGCACGGCTTCAGCGCGATATTTTTTCAGGCGCTTGCGACTCTGTTCGCCACGCCTGCGCGCCTGCTGGCAGGCCTTTTCCGCCTTTATAGGAGCAAACGGCGGCACGCCGCCATCCTTGGCATAGCCTATGAAGAACATGCGCGTCTGAGCACGATGTTGCTGGTACAGCTCCATGTCCTCCAGCAGCGCCTTGTATTGAGCGTACATCGTGCGCTTCATCTTGAACACGCGCGACGGCGCCATAGATATATACGAATTGGACAGGCTGCCCCGGCGCTTCACGTAGTAGTATATCGGCGTGTCCACCGCCGCTACCGAATTGACGCGCGCGTAGTAATCCATGTTGAACAGGAAGTCCTCGCACCAGTTCAGCTCCGCGCAACAGCGTATGTCATATTGCATTATTATGTCGCGCCGGTAGAGCTTGTTCCACATTACGCCGTAGTAGAAGTTGAGCGGGCTGTCCATCAGATAGCGCACAAACTCGCGCTGCGTGAGCACCTCGCCGCCGGCTATGTTGGAGCTTGCCGTCATACGCCGCCCCACTACGCGAAAAAACTCGGCTATCACCAGGTCGCATTCGGTCTGCTCGGCACGCTCTACCATCAACCGCGTCGCCTCGCTGGACAGGTAGTCGTCGCCGTCGACAAATTGCACATACTTGCCCAAGGCGCACTCAATGCCGACGTTGCGGCTGGCGGATACGCCGCTGTTGGGTTTATCTATTATCTTTATTCTGTCATCCAGCGCCGCAAACGCCCGGCAGATGTTCAGGCTGTCGTCCTTGCTGCCGTCGTTTACCAGTATTATCTCGATGTTGTCATAGGACTGTGTGCAGATGCTCTTTACGCAGGCGTACAACGTCGCCTCAGCATTATAAACCGGAACTATTATGCTGACTAGCGGTTTATCCATTTCGTACAACCTCTCACAGCTTAATACCGGACGTGCGACCCCATTGCCACGCGCCGCCGGCGTCACATAGATTATAGCATCTGTGCGCATAAAGTCAAGCGGGCGCGCGCGACGTTTGTGTAATATATGCCGCCTCCGCGTCCGCCTAGTTGCAAGTTGCTGCCAGCTGTGGCAGCGTCATCCAGATGCGCCTTCGACCACATGTGCGATGCCAGATGTGCGTGCTCGCCAGTGCTCACAAAAGAAATATGATGCTTTCTGATATGGATTGAATCAGCCGCCGGGCTTATGTCTGAACCTGCGCCACGGCCTGTTTGGGCGCGCGCTCGGGCGCCCGGCACGCCAGCGTCTCCAGCGTTACGCCGTCCAGCATCGCGTCCACGCGCTGTTGCAGTTGCCGGTATATGCGCCGCATCGCGCACCCATCCGCCCCGCTCCACGCGCAATCGCCCGCGCCGCACGGACACAGCACAAACTCGTCCGACATCGCCGCAAATACCTGCTTGAGCGTTATCTCGCAGGGCGGTACCGCAAGCATATAGCCTCCGCGCGCGCCGCCCTTGACGCTCAGCCAGCCCTGTTCCTTGAGACTTACCATGATCTTGGATATGTAAGTGCGCGGCACATTATGCCGCTCGCTTAATTCCGACGCTGAAACGCGCCTTTGGGCCTGCGCCAGCCCTATCAGTACCCGCACTGCATAGTCGGTCGTAATGTTTAGTTGCATACCGCCCTCTCCCATTTGCGCCGTCGGACATGTTCATGACCCGCTGCCGACTGCGCCCGCATACGGCCCGTGCAACATGCCGCACGTTGGAATTTATTCTAACACTCATTGCGTTCCCTGCATCGATGCAATGCGTTCCAAGTATGTTCTGGCGATGCGATTTGTGCTGCCCATTTGTTAAATCGACATTTTGTGCAGCCGTGCCGCACACCGCACTGGACTTATGGCACACTATGCCGATGTGTCCCGCGCTCCATGACCTGACGCTCAGCGCTCCATTTACCGCGCGGCATTGTCTGCGCCCTACGGCTGTGTTATCATAAGCGTAATGACGGCGCGACAGATGCGCCGGTGCGAAGGGAGGCCGTACAATGCTGATAATCAAGCAGCGCATTGCGCGCGGCATAGAAGCAATGCGCGCGCAGGACGTGGATATGTGGATTGCGCTGGGGCGCGATCTGCCTCACAAGGGCGAGCCGATGCTCAACTACCTGCTGACCTATCCAATGAGCGGGCCGGTTGCGGTCGTGTTGTGCGCAAATGGCGCGACTTACGCGATAAACTCGCCTATGGAAATAGAGGAAATCGAGTCGATGGGCACGTATGAGCACGTAATTGCCAACACCGAAGGCTACGCCGGCATAAAAAAGACAATTGCCGACATAGTCCGCGCCGAACAGCCGGACCGCATAGCGCTCAACTACTCCGAAAAGGATCCCACCGCCGACGGACTGTCGCTGACATGCTATCGGGTGCTGTGCGACGCATTCAGAATCGCCGGCTTTCAGGGCGAGACATTGTCGTCGCAAATGCTGATGAAGTACCTACGCGCCAACCGCAGTCCTGAGGAAATCGCCCGCATACGCGCCGCGGTGCAGCAGTCCATGGCGATATACCAGCAGGCCCGCCCGCATATGAGGCTGGGCATGAGCGGTATCGACATACAGCGCCTGTTCCAGTCGCTCGCCGACGCGCACGGGTTTGGCTATTCGTGGCCCAAGTACGGCAATCCGTTCAATTCGATAGGTACGCGTTCGTCGTATCTGTGCAAGCGGCCCGCAGCCGACGTGTTCATAGAACCGGGCAATGTGGTCAACGTGGACTTTGGCATAATAGTGGACGGCGCGTCGTCGGACAACCAGCGCACATTCTACGCGCTGCGTCCGGGCGAGAGCGCGCCGCCCGACGAGGTCCAGCGGGCATTTAATGCGCTGGGCGACGTGAACCGGGCGCTGTATGAGCACATGCGCGCAGGCGTCGGATCCGGCGAACTGCTCGAATACGCCAACGCCGAGTTCCGACGCCACGGCTACCCCGAACGGCGCGGCGGCTTTGGCCACGAGATAGGGTTCCTGGCGCATGACGGCGCGCTGTCGCCCGGTTCGAGCGCATGCGAGCCCGAGATAGATTCGACGCTGCTGGAAGGCATGACGTTTACGCTGGAACCGGCCATAATCACGTCGCATGGCCGCGTTTGCCGCGAGGAGGTCGTCGCGGTAGGCAAAGAGCGCGGCGAGCTGCTCAGCACGCTGCAGGATGAGATATGGCTGATTCGCGACTGACATGACCGCAAAAGGAGGGCCTGCCCATGGAACAGCTGCCCACGGTGCTCACGATACGGCGCGCCGCCATGCCCGAACTGCCCGAGCGCTTTGCCGGCGACGACGTGCGCTTTGCGCCCGAGTTTGCCAGGCTCATGATAGAGCGCTTCACCCACCCAGGCGAATGCGTGCTGGATCCATTTGCCGGTTACGGCACGACGCTGAGCGCGGCGCGGGAGCTGGGCCGCGAATGCGTGGGCGTGGAACTGCTGCCGCAGCGCGTGGAATACATGCGCGCACAGCTCGACCCGCACGCATGCGTGTATTGTCACGATGCACGGCGTCTGTGCGAACTTGCGCTGCCCCGCATCGACTTTGTGCTCACGTCGCCACCGTACATGGCGCGCAACGATCATCCCGAGTATCCGTTTGCCGGCTATGCGGTGACCGGCGAGGACTACGCCCGGTACATGGAGGATATCGCCGGGGTGTTCCGCCAGCTGCGCGCGTTTATGCGTCCGGGCGCGTATGCCGCCGTCGAAGTCAGCAACATAATCAACGCCGGACAGTTCACGCAGCTCGCATGGGACGTCGCTCGTGCGATAGGCGGCGTGCTGCCGCTGGTGCAGGAGCTGATACTGGACTGGCGCGACGGGCAGCCCGGACACGGATACGGCTTTGGGTATGACCACAGCTACTGCCTGTTGTTTCGGCAGCCCGAATAGATACGGGTAAAGACTGTATCTGGACATCGTTGCCCATGCTCCAGAGCGGCAGTCCGAATAGATACTGGCTATGCCGCATTTTAGGGTTTATTGCGCCTGGTTTGGCTTATATCGCTGCGCACGGATAGTATGACCATGCATTGTTCGCGTCGCCGCGCACGGATAACATGGACCATGCATTGTTCGCATCGCCGCGCACGGCTTCATGACCGCGCACTGTTAATGTCGCGCCGCAAGTGCATATAGCAGCGCACGATTTGTGCGGCCATGCACTGCTCATGCCGCTGCGCAGTATATTCGATTCGAACCCCACCTTGCCGCGCACGGCTTGTATAACTGCGCACGGCATGTAACTGCGCACGGCACGTGGCGCCGCCTGGTCATGTTGCGCGCTGTCAGCCTGCGCATAAAGCCAGCATGCCGCGCCATGCACTACCTGAAGCCGGCACCACCGGCGATTTCATGCGCGCTTTTGCGATGTAATGCAGCGCAAAACGCGCTTCCATTTTTGCCTGTATATGTGTATAATGTCATTGACGGGCAGTGCCCGGAATTCAATACTCAGCGCACGCATCGACGTTGCGCGCTGAAAGGATGCTGTGCCTATGGAACTCATATCGCAATCCGACCGCGAGCGCCTGCGCGAACTCGCGCGCAAGCAGCTCGAATACGCAAACTCGCCTCAGAATGATCTGATACTTGACAAGTGGCATGCGCTTGAGGCTGGCCGGCGCGAATCACCTACGGTGCGACTGCTGTTTTCCAACTTCACGCACGAGGTCATAACGCCGCGCATGAAGTGCGAAGGCAAGGCTGCCCGCGCAATCGAGTGGAACCTGCTCAGCACTCTGGTAGGGCGCGAGCTGTTCGACGACGACACGCCGATATCGCCGACTTATGACATCAGCTGGGCCACGCATGTATCGCCGTTCGGCATACAGCCCAGCATATCCCGCCCCAATATCGAAAACCCGCAGGGCTACCACATCAATCCCGTGATCGAGGATCTGGATGAGGAGATAGACAAGCTGCGCGGCGGTTCGTTCGGCGTGGACCGCGACGCCACCCGCGACCGCATCGAACAGGCTCAGGACGTATTCGGCGACATACTGCCGCCGCGGCTGGTGATGGGCAGCCTTAACGGCCCCATGACTTCGCCGATAGTGTTCCTCATGGGCATGGAGGCGTTCTACTGCTCGATGTACGATTACCCTGAGCGCGTGCACGAGGCCATGGACATGGCGTGCACGATATACGAGCGCTTTTATGACTTCCTGGAGCAGGAGAAGCTGCTGCTGCCCACCTGCGGCATCAGCCCGGTCGCTCAGGAGAGCTTCGCGTTCAATCACGAGCTGCCCACTGAAAACGTGACCCGCACGACGCAGTGCTGGGGCTTCCTCGAGTCCCAGGAGACCACCGCCGTGTCACCCGCTACGTTCGGCGAGTTCGTGTTCCCGTACCAGGACAGGCTCGCGCGGCGGTTTGGACTGCTGTCGTACGGCTGCTGCGAGCGCGTCGACGCCATATGGCCCGACTACCTGTCCAAGTGGAAGAACCTGCGCAAGCTGTCGGTATCGCCATTTAACAACGAAGCGCTGGTGGGCGAATACCTGCGCGGCAGCAACGTGGTTTATTACAGCAAGCCCCGCGCCGAGTACGTAACCAACCGCGGTCCGCTCGACGAGGACGCGATACGCGACTACTTCAAGGGCGTGGCCCAGCACGCCAGCGGCTGCCTGTTCGAGGTCGCGCAGCGCGAGGTCGGCACGATTTACGGCGACTTTGAGCGCGGCAAGCGCTACGTGCAGCTCGCCCGCGAGACCATCGACAAATACTGGCAGCCATAACCGAGCCCACTGGTCAAGGAGCGAGTGACATGTTCGTAATACGCTTATTACAGGTCGCAATGGCATTGCTGATGTTGATTTACCCGATGCCCAGCGCGGATGAGACCGCGCCGGAGCCTGTCGATGCCGGGGCGTTCAGCATCGATCTCATCTGCCGGAGCGAGGATGTATATCAGATATTCTATACCTACTACATCGACGGTCAGAGTTGCGGCATTGGAGCGCTGGCCGACCTGGACGGAGGCATGCTGACGCCCGAGTCCGAGCTGACGCTGACCTTTCCCGCGGGGCTGTTCGAGGATGGCGCTGACGTGTCGCGCTTCTCGATCGACTTTTCGCCCTACGGCCAGGGCGACATGTACGAGCTGGGTACGACAAATCAGGTGTACATAGACGCCGAATACGGCGGTCATTACACAATTGAGCTCACGGGCAGCGCGGCTGAAGGGTTTGCCGCCGGGCTCGTCGAGTAGCGCAACGGAATAACTAAAAGCCATAAACGCCGGAGCCGCGCAATGCGGCCCCGGCATTTCAGACCGTTGGCAAAGTCCAAGCATTTGGACAGAACGCAGTGTTTTATATTTTTCTGGAATTACGCATGGATGATGCTTCAAAATACGTTTGCTTTAGCGAGCATCATGGCATGGTTTGCAGATGCCATTTGCGTTATTGCAAGTTTGGCCAGGCTGGCAGTTTGCGTAACACTTTGTCAGTGAACCGAAACGCCGGAACCGCACAATGCGGCCCCGGCGTTTTTCATATGCAAATATCGGGTGCAGCTGCGCGCTGTAAGCATGCCGCGTATACGGGCGGCATGCCGGCGGGCCGCATCAGTCCGACGCGTCGCCTGTGCCCAACTGCTCGCGCCGGCTGAGTATGCGCTTCATGCCCGTCAGATACACAACTATCGACACGGCCGGGCCCAACACGTCCGAAATAGGCTCTGCAAAGAATGCCGCTTCAGCGCCAAACGCCGCCGGCAGCGCAAACAGCGCTACAAAGTATGTCAGCTTGCGCCAGAACGACAACGGCAGCGAATAGCGCACCTGGCCCACCGCCGTGAAGCCGTCGACTATCTCGTACTGTAAGCCCAGCGGTATCAGCGCCAGCGTGAACACGCGTATCGCCCATAGCGCCTGCGCGCCGACCTGCTCGTCCTGCGTGAACAGCCGCACAAATGCCCCACCGCATAGCCATGCCATCGCCAGCATGAACGCCGTGTACCCTACGCACAGCATGAATATGCGCTTTTGCGCTTCGCGTATGCGCTGAGTATTGCGCGCGCCATAGTTGAAGCTGAGTATCGTCTGCGTGCCGCCGGATATGCCGCCCAGCGGCATAGTCACAACCAGCATGAAGCTCTGCGCAATTGTGACGCAGGTTATCAGCATGTCGCCGCGCGCCGCGCCGCCATAGCGCTGCAATACCGCGTTCATTGCGATTATCATCACGTTATCGACCGCGATTATCGCAAACGGCGTAAAGCCTATCATCAGCACGCTGCGTATCACGCTGAGCCGGTACCTCCCAAACGATATGCGCACATGCGCCCGCTTACCAAACAGAAACGCCAGCACGAATATGCAGCTGCCCAACTGCGATATGACCGTCGCCAGCGCCGCGCCTTCCACGCCCATGCCCAGCACGAATATGAACACCGGATCGAGCGCAATGTTCAGCCCCGCGCCCAGCATGACCGATATCATCGCCTGGCGCGCAAAGCCCTGACAGATTATGAACTGGCTCATTCCGGTCGACAGCAGCGCAAACACCGTGCCGGTCAGATACACGCTGAAGTAGCCGTTGGCATACGGCAGCGTGACGTCGCTCGCGCCGAAGAGTATCAGCATCGGCTCCCTGAGCGGCAGCAGCGCCGCCACCAGCACCACCGACAGCACGCACAGCATCATAAAGCAGTTGGCCATTATCGAGCGGGCACGCTCCATGTCGCCCTCGCCCATGCGTATGCTCATCAGCGGCGCGCCGCCCAGTCCCACCAGCGACGCCACCGAGCCTACCATCGTCACCACTGGCCCGCACACGCCCACGCCCGCCAGCGCCACATCCCCCACGACGGGTATGTTGCCTATATACATGCGGTCCACTATGCTGTACAACACGCTTACCAGCTGCGCCATCATGCTCGGCACCGCTATTCTAAACACCAGTCGCCCTATCGGGTCACGTCCCAGGTCGTTATCCCTACGCATAACGCGCCTCCCGCACGCAGTATTGCCGGCCGCACAGCGCCCTGACATCAGCGCCTCAACTCGCGCCGGTTTACATCGCATTATAGCCGCCGCGCCGTGCGCAATCAAGCACGTTTAAGCTAAGAACGCGCCAGTTGTCCAAACTGCCTTCGGTACTGGCCGGGCGTCAGCGCAAATTCGCGCCTGAACAGCTTGCAGAAGTAGTTTACATCAGCTATGCCCACTCGCGCGGCAACCTGCCCTATCGGACAGGCGGAATTGGCCAGCAGATGGCACGCGCTCTCCAGCCGGTACTGCGTCAGCAGCGCGTGCGGCCCCATGCCGTACTGCCGCGTAACCTGCCGGCACAGCGTCGTGCGACCCACATGCAGCCGGCGCGCCATCTCGTCAAGCGTCAGCTCGTCGGTGTACGCGCTGCGCACCAGCGCCATGAACCGCGCCGGCAGCGATTCGCCCAGCTCGTCCACCAGCGCGTTTGAGCGTATGTAGCTCGCGCACGCGCCCAGCATCAGCGCACACGCGCCTATGTATTCAGCCGGGTATTGAGGTATGCGCAGGTACGCGCGCTCCAGCGCGTCCAGGTCGTCAACATATGCGCAGCGCCGCTTAAGTTCCGCGCGCACGTCGCCCGCCGCGTCGGAGCGCGCCTGCCCCAGCATCAGATACGCTATGCATTCGTCCGCCTGCATAATCGGCACCACTGCCTCGCTCAGCCCCGCATGACAGGCGTATACCTGAGGCTGCCGGCTCAGGCACGCCCGCTCGACCGCGCGCGCGTCGCATTCCCGGCACGCCGCCAGGCCCCGCGCATGGCAGCGCACCATGTCGCAAAACGGCTGCGCCCGCCGGGGACAGGCCATGCGCTCGCTGCCCATGCGGTCGTAGATCCCCACGCGCAGCCCCGTGACCTTGTAAAAGCTGTCCAGCAGCTGCCTGAGCCGCACTTCGTCCATGTCCAGTTCGCGCACCAGATACGCCTCCTTATGGGATATTCATATCATATCGGTACGAAATCACCATTTTTGCACACTTATGTTACTATTTTGCGCGCGCCGGGTCAAGTATAATATTTGCATACAACACGGCGCGACGCGCCGGCAGGAGGTGTGGTACATGACCAACCGCGAACGCGTGACCCACGCGCTCAGGTTCGAGCCGGTCGACCGGGTGCCCTATCAGATAGACTTTACCCATAACATGCGCGCCGCGATGCAGGCGTACACCGGCCAAGCCGACTTCGACCGCGACATAGATCAGGCCATTGAAAGCGAATATCTGATAAAGCCCGAGGTTGAGGTCGGCCCGGAGCTGTTCCGCGACGAGTTCGGCGTTATCTGGAACAAGTCCGGCGTCGACAAGGACATAGGCGTAATCGACAATATACTGCTGCCCGATCCGGAGGCGCTGGACAGCTTTGAGCTGCCCCCGGTGGATGAGGCATACCTGCGCAGTCGAATGGAAGCGCTGATGGCGCGGCGCGGCAATCGCTTCACCATCGCCGCGATAGGCTTTTCGCTGTTTGAGCGCGCGTGGACGCTGTGCGGCATGGAGAACCTGCTGTGCTATATGGCGCTGGAGCCCGCGTTCGTGCACGCGCTGATGGAGCGCATAGTCGAGCGCAACCTGCGCATAATCGACATCGCGCTGGACTACGACATCGACTGCTTCCACTTTGGCGACGACTGGGGCCAGCAAAAGGGCCTGATAATGGGCCCGACTCACTGGCGTGAGTTCATCAAGCCCTATCTCAAGCGCATGTACGACCGTGTCCATGCGCACGGCAAGTTCGTCTCGCAGCACTCATGCGGCGACATACGCCCGGTCATGGACGATCTGGACGAACTCGGACTGGACATGTATCAGACGTTCCAGCCCGAGATATACGGCCTGGACTACGCTAAAGTGCTGCGCGGTCGCATCGCGATATGGGGCGGCATAAGCACGCAGACGCAGCTGCCGTTCCTCAGTCCCGAAGGCGTCAGCGACGCGGTGCGCGCGCTGATCGACGCATTCGACGGCACCGGACTGGTCGCCGCTCCGACGCATTCCGTCCCCGGAGACGTACCGCCGCAAAACATAATCGCCCTGATAGACGCTCTCAAGCGGTACAGCGTGCGCTGATATCGCGGCGCAGGTCTGGAATTGGCGATCCCGCGGACATTTATCAATGCCTTGTCGAGTAGCATCAGACCGCTAAAAAGGCCCTGACCGCAATGCCGTGCTGCCTGTGGGCCATGCCAGTTTATACGGCAGCCGTATTGCAATGCGCGTTCGCTATGGTTGATGCCGGCTCGCATTTGCAGGCCGACACTGTTTGAAGCGCAACTCGACCCAACTCACATGCATGACTTTACCTCGTCAGCAAACTTGCGCCCCGCGGCAATGCGGGGCGCTTTATATTGGCGCGTACATGTAGCGGATACATAGTGCCGAGTACCGCCATATCAAATCTGCGTGCAGCGCCATTTTGCGATGGACTTGCGCGCAAAGCGCTGGTATAATTCAAACAGACTGAATGCGAGGTGATCCAAATGGCCAAGCGCCGACCAAATGTGTTGATATTCATGACAGACCATCAGCGCTACGATATGGCCCCGCCGTTTAATGCGTGCCTTACGCCCAATCTGGACGCGCTGGCGCAGCAGAGCGTGATGTTTACCAATATGCGCTGTCCGTCGCCGCACTGCTGTCCGTCGCGCGCAACGTTCTTTTCGGGACTGTACCCCAGCGCGCACGGCGTGTGGAACAACGTGAACGTGGGCAATACGCTCTCGCGCGGACTGGCGCGCGGCGTACGGCTCTGGAGTGAAGACCTGGCGCAAGGCGGCTATAAGCTGTTCTTTTCAGGCAAGTGGCACGTGTCCAATGAGGAAGGCCCTCAGCAGCGCGGCTTTGAGTGCGTATACCACACCGCGCGCTACACCGGCGTGCAGCCGTCCGACCTGGCGCGCGTACCCGACTGCCGCGAATGGCACAGCGCGTACAGCGCCGACAACATCTGCGACTTGAGCGCGCCCCGCGAGCCTGCCGAGATACAGCGCCCCGGCTATCCGCGCTACAAGCTCTACGGCATAAACGAAAACCCGTTCGGCGACCGCGAGGTCATAGCCGCGTCGGTCCGGCACATATCCGAGCGGCTGCCCGGTATCGATGAGCCATGGCTGTTCTACGTGGGCAACCTTGGCCCGCATGACCCTTACTTCGTGCCGCAGCGCTTTTTGGACATGTACGACCTCGAGTCGATACGCCTGCCCGCCAACTATCGCGACAGCCTGCGCGACAAACCCGCGCTATACCGGCGCACGCAGGCGCTGTTCAACCAGCTCTCCGACGTCGAACAGCGCGACGCGCTGCGCCACTACATGGCGTTTTGCACCTATGAGGACTACCTGTTCGGGCAACTGGTCGACGCGCTGAAGGCCGCCGGATTGTACGACGACACGATAATCATATACTGCTCCGACCACGGCGACTACGCCGGCGCGCACGGACTGTGGGCCAAGGGCCTGCCGTGCTTCAAGGAGGCGTACCGCGTGCCTTTCATAGTGCGCATGCCGGGCCGCACCGCGCCGCTTGAGGTGCGCGACCGCGCAAGCCTTGCCGACTTTGCGCCGACGGTGCTCGACATGGCCGGCGTACCGCATGACGGGCGATTTGCCGGCCGGTCGCTGGCGCCGTACCTGCGCGGCGAACCGGTATTAAACGCGCCCAGGTATTCGTTTACGCAGACCAACGGCAACGAGGTCTACGGCATACAGCGCTCGATAGAGAGCGACGACTGGAAGTACGTGTTCAACAGCTTCGACTACGATGAGCTGTACGATATGCGCAACGACCCGCTTGAGCTCAACAACCTCGCGGCCGACCCGCGCTATCAGCATGTGGTGCGCGACATGGTCGCCGAATTGTGGCGGTTTGCCAAGGCCAATTCAGACACATACATAGATCCGTACATAATGACCGCGCTGATGCCCTATGGCCCGGGCATAATCGGCGACGAGCTGTTCGAGTAAAGCAGCGTGGGCGACAGGCGCAGATCACAGCGCACTGTCGCCCACAACAGTTTATTTTCGCAGTCTAAATCTGGCTCCATGCCCGGTCAATGCAAAAGCGCCGCTTAACTCGCATGCCGAACATGCTCGCCTGAGCCGCCAGGCCCAAGCCATCACTCACGCCCCACAGCGCCCGGCATTGAGCGCGCTAGCCCGCCGTACCGCCGAACATCTCCTGCTCTATGCGCATGCACAGGCGGTGGTACAGCGGCAAGTGCCGCTCCTGCACCATGTATGTCTCCACCGCGTCCACATCCAGCAGCACGTCGCACAGCGCCGCCATGCGTCCGCCGCCCGCGCCGGTCAGCCCTATCGTAGCCATGTTCAACGCGCGCGCAGTGGTCATTGCCCGGCACACATTTTCAGAATTGCCCGACGTCGATATGCCCAACAGCACGTCGCCCGGTCGACCATACGCGAGCACCTGCTGCGCATAGACGCTCAGGCCGTCTATATCGTTGGTTATCGCCGCTATCAGCGCGCAATTGGCCGTCAGATCCAGCGCCGGCAGTCCGCATTGCAGTCCGTCCGCCCACGGCTTGCCTATGCGCGCGCGCAATTCGGGCGCAAGCGGTCTGCGACTGACAAAGCCCTTGGCCAGTTCGCCCACTATGTGCGCACAATCCGCGGCGCTGCCGCCGTTGCCGCACATAAGCAGCTTGCCGCCGCGCCGGAAGCATTTTACTATCAGCTCTACCGCGTCATCAAGGTTTCCATCGCGCATCGCTATCCCTCCAGTCCGTTCCACGCGACCGTCAATGCGGCCACGTCACCTATGCTGTCGCCCAACTGCGCCGGAACCACCTCGCATGCTCGCCACGACGCCTCCAGCGCTTCGGCGCGCAATCGCTCCAGCATGCGCGCCTCAAACCAGCGCCGCGCGCGCGCATACACGCTGCCTATCACGATCCGCTCAGGGTTGAGCATGTCGACAATCAGCGCCAACCCGCGTCCCAGGCAGTCCGCGCTGCGCTCGAGCACCGCTATCGCGCCTGCATCGCCGGCATCGGCCAGTTCGACCAGTTGCCGCGCGCTCAGCTCGCGCCCCAGCTGCATCCGCGCCAGCCGGCTCAGTCCCCCGCCCGAGCAGAACCCCTCAAACGAGCCGCGCTTGCCATAGCCTTCCGGTCCGTCCGGCTCCAGCCGCATGTGCCCTACCTCACCGGCCATGCCGCAAGCGCCTTCGTACAGCCGTCCGCCCAGTATCAGCCCCGCGCCCATGCCGGTGCCAAACGTCAAAAACACCATGTCACGGCAACCCCGTCCCGCGCCGTAACGCCACTCCGCCAGCGCGCATGCATTGGCGTCGTTTTGCAGAAACGTCGGCGCGCCAGTGTGCGCGTTGAGCCACTCGCATACCGGCACCTCGTCCCAGCCGGGCAGGTTGGGCGGACTGAGTATTAAGCCGCGCGCGCTGTCCAGCGGTCCGCCACAGCTCACGCCTATCGCGCGCGGCCGGGGCGCATCCGAGGCCGCATTCAGCAGCGCCTTTAGCAGTGCCTGCCAGTCGGCATAGTCGCGCGTGTTAACCTGCCAGCGCGCCCGCACATGCGCCGACGCGTCGCCCACACACAGCGCGCATTTGGTGCCGCCTATGTCAAGGCCCCATACCAATTCTTCTCTCATTTTCGCATCTCCGATTTGCATTTTGATTTGTCTGCTATGTGCTATACCTGACGCCGCCTCAGCCGCGCATCAAGCCCCGCCGATACTCGCTGGGCGACTGGCCGCGCACCGCCGCAAACGTGCGGCTGAAGTACTGCGGGTTGCAATAGCCCAGCCGATCGCTTATCTCGGTCACGTTCAGACCGCTCTCGCGCAGCAGCCGCGCCGCCTCGCTGACGCGCAGCCGAGTGCGATACGCCTGCGGGCTCAGGCCCGTATGCGCCTTGAACCGCGCCGCCAGGTACTTGTACGATAACCCGCATTCACGTGCCAGCGCTTCGGCGTCAAAAGCCGCGTCCAGCCGCCGCTCCAGCAGCGCGATGGCCATGCTGACCGGATCGCTCAGGCTCAGCGGCTCCGGATGCGCCAGCGCGTACATGTCCAGCAGCGCCTCCAGCAGCAGCGCGCACATTTGCGCCGCGCGCAGCGGCTGATTCGATGAGAACAGCCGCGCCATGCGCTCCAGGTTGCCCGCTGCAAGTCCGCCCTCCGGCAACCGGATGAGCTTGGGCAGGCGTATCGAGCGTGCATAATCCGCCGGCTCGAACTCCTGATTGCGCACGCGTCCCATGTCCGGGCCGGAAGCGCCGCCATCCTGCGCAGTGAAATGCGCATATATCCACTGCGTATCGGGCGCACATGGCCGCTCGCCCCAGTGGTGCACGCCCGCGCGCAGCAGCAGCGCCTCGCCCGGGCGCACATCGTAGCGCGTGCCCGCCTCGCAGACCTCTATGCCGCCGCCCAATATGTACAGCAGCACATGGTGGCCCAGCACGCGGTCCTGATGCACAAAAGGCGTCCGCGCCCGGCAGCGCTCACAGATCATCACCAGCGGCAGCGCATCCAGTCTCAGCTCGACCTCGTTGGCCATCGGTTTGCCTCCCAACTCCGGTAAATCGTACACGTTTTCAGTATAAACCCTGCTGTACGCGGCGTCAAGCGCGCAGTATAATCAGGTAAAATACAGCCGGGAGGTTATCGCCATGCGCATGATACCAGACAGTCAGATACGGCTCTTTGACGGCGAACTGCTGCGCCGCGAGGCCGCTAACCGCCAATACATGCTCAGTCTCAGCCAGCGCAATCTAATGTTCAACTTCAACCTCGAAGCCGGACGCGACTCCACGACCTCGCTTGAAGGCATGCACGGCGGCTGGGAGCTGCCCAGCTGCCAGCTGCGCGGCCATTTCACCGGACATTGGCTCAGCGCCGCCGCGATGCGCTATGCAGCCACCGGCGACGCCGAGATCAAAGCCCGCGCCGACGCGATCGTAGACGAGCTGGACAAGTGCCAGCAGGAAAACGGCGGCGAATGGGTCGCCTCCATACCCGAGAAGTACTTCGACTGGATCGCCCGCGGAAAGAGCGTATGGGCGCCCCACTACACGGTGCACAAGACGTTCATGGGCCTGATTGATATGTATCGTTACGCCGGCAATGAACAGGCGCTGCGCATCGCCGAAAAATTCGCCGACTGGTTCTACCGCTGGAGCGGCAAGTTCTCGCGCGAGCAAATGGACGACATACTGGACTATGAGACCGGCGGTATGCTGGAGATATGGGCCGAGCTTTACGGCATAGCCAGGGCGCGCGGCGACGATGAACGCACGGCGATGTATGGCGCGCTTATGGAGCGTTACTGGCGCGGACGGCTGTTTGACCGGCTGCTGCGCGGCGAGGATCCGCTGACCAACATGCACGCCAATACCACAATACCCGAAGTGCTGGGCTGCGCGCGCGCATACGAGCTGACCGGCGAGCAGAAGTACCGCGACGTAGTCGAGGCATACTGGCGCTGCGCCGTGGACGAGCGCGGACAGTACGCAACCGGCGGTCAGACCTGCGGCGAGATCTGGACGCCCAAGCAGGAGCTCAGCGCACGCCTGGGCGAAAAAAATCAGGAACACTGCACGGTATACAACATGATGCGGCTGGCCGACGCGCTGCTGCGCTGGACCGGCGAGGCGCGTTACGCCGACTACATAGAGCTGAACCTGTTCAACGGCATCTTCGCGCAGGGCTACTGGCAGGGCACTTTCACGCACGGCGCGCACAGCGACGATCCGGACACCGGCCTGCTCACCTACTTCCTGCCGTTGCAGGCGGGCGGCAGAAAGGGCTGGGCGACACGCACTAACGACTTTTTCTGCTGCCACGGCACGCTGGTGCAGGCCAATGCGTCCCTGGCGCGCTATATGGCCTACGACGACGATCGGAGCATAAGCCTGTGCCAGTACTTCGACGCCGACATATGCGCTGAGCTCGCGGGCAAGGCCGTAACGCTGATCTCGCGGCGCGACACGCTGGCCGGCAGCGTGCAATCGTTCAGCACCAACGCCGCCCGCCAGGCACTGGGCGCCGGCAACATCGCGCATCTGCCCGGCGCATTGGTGCAGCGCATTACGCTGCGTCTTAACGAGCCTGCGGAATTTGCGCTCAGGTTGCGCATACCGGGCTGGCGCGCCGGCGACGCGCGATTGCTGTTGAACGACCAACCGGTCGAGTATTCGCTCGAGCAGGGCTTTGCCCGCATAGCGCGCAAGTGGCGCGACGGCGATCAAATAACGCTTATTGTGCCGCGCGGAGTGCGCACCGTGCGCCTGCCCGATGCGCCCGACATGGTCGCGTTCTGCTATGGGCCGGTCACGCTGGCCGGGCTGTGCGATGAGGAGCGCGCACTGTATACCGACGATCCGGCGCATCCCGATTCGCTGTTGACGCCCGACAATGAGCGCGAATGGGGCAACTGGAAGACAACCTTCCGCACGGTGGGCCAGGCGCGCGGACTGAGGTTCATACCGCTGATGGACGTCGGCTATCAGCCATACACCGTGTACTTCCCGGTCGCGCACGGCTGAGGCCGCATGCACGCAGTCTGTTGAGTGCGGCAATGTCCGACTGTCCGCGCAAGCCATAGTTTGGCGCAAATGCGGATTGATCCAGTTGTATGTTTGCGCTACCTATGCACGGCTTGGAGCGAACGCGCTTCAATGAAGTTGTTTGCACAGCCCATGATCGGTTGAGCGCGAACGCCGCTTGATGCAGTTGTCTGTTTGTGCTACCTATACCCGGCTTGGCGCGAACGCGCTTCAATGAAGTTGCCTGTTTGCACAGCCTATGCTCGGTTGAGCACGAACGCCGCTTGATGCAGTTGTCTGTTTGCGCTACCTTGGCCCGGCTTGGCTCAAACACGATTCAATGCAGTTGTCTGCTTGCGCTACCTATGTCCGGCTTGGCGCGAACGCGCTTCAATGAAGTTGTCTGTTTGCACAGCCCATGTTTGGTTGAGCACGAACACGCTTCAATGAAGTTGTTTGTTTGCACAGCCTATGCTCTGTTGAGCGCGAACGCCGCCTGATGCAGTTGCCTGTTTGCGCTACCTATGCACGGCTTGGCGCGAACGCGCTTGAATGCAGTTGTCTGTTTGCACAGCCCATGATCGTTTGAGCACGAACACCGCTTGAGGCAATTGCCAATGTACGCAACCCATGCTCAGTTGACGGCTAACTGCTCAAATTAATATAAATAGCGCACATCGTTATGCGCGACACAACGGCGCGTCAGGATGCCATTTATCGCATTCTGACGCGCCGTCTGATTTGTATGGACTTGTGCAGCGCAGATCGGCCTCGTGGGCGTGGATGCGCATGTCTGGCTGTGCGATAACTATGCTCATGCGATGAGTTGCATATTGCGCCATATTCGTATGCGCTGCCGCCACAGCCGGACGCTGGATCCGTCACATTCCCACAAGTGCCGCCAGCACAGCTCCCAGCGCCTTGCCCAGCATAAGCGCGATCACCGCCGGTATCGTCAGGCCCGCGACGCGCGAGCGCACAATCAGCACCGGCATCAGCTCTAGCAGCTCCGCCAGCGCCGCCGCCGTCATGCCTACAAACATGCCGCCCAGCCCCAGCATCGCCATGCCCGCCCAGCGCCCCAGTGGAATGCTCAGGCCCGCCATATGCATAAACGACGCTCCCGTAGCGCCCAGCGCCACCGCCCATCCATAACCCGCGCGCTGTCCGCCGAATATCGTTATCGCACGCGTCAACACGCCCAGCGCCAGCATCGCACCGCCATATGCGCTGCCCGCCACCAGTCCCGACAATCCCGCTATGCAGTATGATATCAGCGCCATGAGCATTTCCTCCTCACTTGTCCCGGGGTCAGCGGCGGCTCATTTCATCGGCCTGTTCCAGCTGTTTGCGGTAGCCCTGCAATTTGAGCGCAAGCGGCGACTTGCCCCGCCCGCCCAGCAGGAAGAATCCCCCTACGCCCGCCAGCACGCCCAGCGAATATGGCGTCGCCAGTTGAAGCGGCGTCGCTTCGCCGCCGCCGAACATGCTGCATATCGCGCGCTGCGCATCCAGCATGTTCACGTCCGCATGGAAAAACGTCATGCCCAGCGCCGCTCCGCCAAACAGCAGCAGTATAAGTCCCACCTTCATCACCCACGCCAGCGGGCCACGCCTGTGGTCGCGCCGCGATACGAATACCTCGCCGCTGCCCAGCAATTCAATGTGCGCCTGTGGCCGCAGCCCGCCTATGCGCGCGGCGACCTCAACCGCGTCTACGCGCCGCCCCGACGCAGGTATGTCTATCTCCAATGCCTCGAGTTCTTCATCGCGCGGGGACATGTGCACCATTTCCCCCAGGCGTACCTTGGACTGCGCCCCGACTTCGCATTCGGGCAGGAACTGTATGTATATCACATCGCTCATGTCAACGCACTCTCCTCCACAAGCGCGCTCACCAGCTGCGCCGTGTTGAATGCGATCTCGTCCTGCTCCGGCGTAAGCACCATCAAAAGCGCGCACAATATGCACAGCAACGTGACAAGCACTACAATGCTGGCTATGTGGGCGCGCCGCTGCGCCTCATTACGCTCCATAGTCATCCCTCCGCGTATCGTTTTGCATGTATATTGTCCTGTGGCGGGCTGTTTTATTCGCGTGGCGGCACAGCGTGCTGATGTCCACATTACAAATATATGCCATGTCCCGGCCTTGCCGCGGCTTGCAGTTATTTTTATGCAAGCATCTGAGACTGCATATGCGCGCATACGCCGCCCAAACTGCATTTTCACGTCTCCGCCGCATTAATATGCACATATTTGCAATACCATAAACATTCCTGCTCTGCCATGCGCTGGAACATACGCGCCGCGCCGACCGTCAAATATGTGGTACATTAGGCCATAATCCAATCTTAAGATACATATGATGAGCACAAAGGAGGTCAAACAGTGTTTGCCCGTAAGATATTTCGTGCGTTAGCGCTGCTGATGGCGCTGCTTGTATTGCCGCTGGGCGCGCTCGCCGACGGCGCCACGCCCGTGCCCGAGGTCACCCCCACGCCCGACGCCACGGATACCGCCGCCGCTACTCCGGCTCCCACCGAGCTGCCGCGCGAGGACGGCACGTTGCGCGTGCTGCTGACCTATCCCGGCGAGGGTTTGACCGAAGTTGACATATCGCTGGACGGCAGTTACTCAATTGACGGCAACGCGGGATTCCGGTTCGCGCGCGGCTCCAAGCTGCACGTGTTCGTATCCGAAGGCGAACCGGTGCTCAGCTATGAGGGGCTGACGCTGCACATGGGCGACGGCTTTGAATTGACCCGTCACATGACTGCCGGCGAAAACGGCCTGCGCATAGGCGATGTGGAAGGCCTCTATGAAGGCGATCTTTCGATAACGGTGCGCGACGGCGCGCTCAGGCTGGTGCTGAGCATATACATAGAGGACTACTTGAAGGGCGTTGTGCCCTATGAGATGAGCGACTCGTTCCCGATAGAGGCGCTCAAGGCCCAGGCGATAGCCGCGCGCACATATGCGCTGCGCCGCCGCACGTCCTCGCGCGATTACGATGTGTATGACAACACCAACGACCAGGTGTTCCGCGGTTACAATGCCCAGTACACAAATGCCGCGCGCGCCGTCGAGGAGACCGCCGGCATAGTCGGCACATACAACGGCCAACTGTCCGAATGCTTCTATTCGGCGTCCAACGGCGGTCAGACCGACCTGTACGTCAACGCATTCGGCGGCGACGAGGATTACGGTTACCTCGATATGCGCGATGACCCATACGACCTGGCCAACCCCCAAAGCCGCGTAAAGACCGCCAGCGTGCCCAAACAACCCGGCGCACAGCCCCTGCCCGAGGCGCTGGACGCACTGCTCAAAGCCGCGCTCAGCGAGCAATTGAGCGCGATGGGCTACGACGACTCGGCCGAGAACATCGCGATAATCGACATACAGTCGATTACTCCTCACACGCCCAAGTACGACGTGCCCAGCCGCGTATACACCAAGCTGCGCTTCAAGCTGAGGCTCATGGCGCGCAAGCTGGAAGTGGACGACTCGCAGGCGACGCCTGCAACCGCCGAAGCCGCGACGACCGCAGAAACCGCATCGACTGCCGGACCCAATGCAACCGATCAGCCGTCCGCCGGCGCAACACTCGATCCGAACGCGGCCGGTGGCGTGCAGCTGGGCGAACTCAGCGTGCTCAGCCAGGTTTTCACGGTAGATCTGGACATATTCGACGCAGTCGAGGACGCGCTCGGATTGTCGATAAACCGCACCGACAACGAGCTGATAACCGTGCGCGACGACGGCGACAGATTCGTCATAGAGTCGCGGCGCTTCGGGCACGGACTGGGCATGAGCCAGCGCGGCGCCGAGTACATGGCCGGTCACTACGGCTGGACCTATATGCAGATACTCGCGTTCTATTATCCGGGCATGGAGTTCGTCACGCGCGGCTACGCGCCGGTCATACTGCCCGAGATAACCCAGGAGACCGTGGCAACGCCCCGTCCGACTGCCGAACCTACGCCCCGTCCGACCTATGTGCCGGTGGGCGAGCTGCCGGAGGGCGCGTTCTACGCCGTGGTTGCGCTGGCCAATCCCGATTCGACGCTCAACCTGCGCGCCGAACCCAACACAACCTCGCAGATAGTATACTTGCTGATGGACGGTCAGCAGGTCATAGTGCTCGAAGACCTGGGCACGGGCTGGGTGCGCATAAGCGTGGGCGAGTACCAGGGTTACGTGGCCGCGCAGTACTTGAAATTGATCTGAACATACGCTATCGGCGCTGATGCGCCGCAAAGGAGGTATACCGGTGGATATGTCAAATGAACTGTATGATCAAACCCACGCCGCGCTGGATGAACTGCTTGCGCGCGCGGTAAAGCCCTTTTATGCGCCGCGCCTTGTGGTAGTCGGGTGCTCCAGCAGCGAGGCGCTGGGCGGGCTGATAGGCCACGATTCGTCGCCCGAGGCGGGACTGGCTATGGCGCGCGCCGCGCTGGACTCCGCCAACGCACACGGCTGCGCGCTGGCGGCGCAGTGCTGCGAACACCTTAACCGCGCGCTGGTGGTCGAACGCGAATGCGCGGAGCGCATGGGATACCAGATAGTGTGGGCGGTGCCCAAGCCCAAGGCGGGCGGTTCATTCGCCACGGGGTTGTGGGGGCTGCTCAGGGATCCGGTGCTGGTCGAGCAGGTGAGCGCCGACGCAGGGCTTGACATAGGCGATACGCTTATAGGCATGCACCTAAAGCGCGTAGCGGTACCGGTGCGGCTGGAGCACTGCAAGATCGGCCAGGCACATGTAACCGCAGCGCTGTGCCGACCGCCGCTGATAGGCGGCGCGCGGGCACACTACGAGTGATAATGCGCACAGGCTCAATTGGCATAATATCGTTATCAATGGCGCTGCGCGGCGAACTGTGTTTACGTTTGCTGCACGCAGCGCCATCATTTACATTGTGGCAGTGATTGGCGCTTAGTAGTTTGGTTTGACGCGAATTGCACCACCATACGGCGACATGGTGCTGCTTGACGCACGGTAGTTCACTTGACGCATGCAACGCTTTCCGGTGACACGGTGCTGCTTGACGCACGGATAAAACGCATCTTTCATTCGCAGTGACAAAACGCGCCGCCACTATGCAACCAATTACGTCACCCCGCATTTGATGCATGCCGGAGCTGGCGCAGGTCAGCCCAAGGCATAACGCAAGCGCTGAGCGGATACCACTTCATCGACTTGGCATACGCGCGGCTGTCGGCGACGCTACTGCTGTTGAGCCCCGAACCGCAAGACCTGAACAGTCGCCGCGCAGCTGTCGGCGACGCACCAACGTACTTGCGCATTCCATGCGCTTGCAGGGGATTTGCATGCGTGAGATTTGCCATTTGAACTGGCAACGGCACGCTCTCGTCGGCTGGCCCGGCACGTTTGCGCCAGATAAGAATTCCATGAAAAACCTGTCAGGCGCTTGTATACGACGCCTGCACATGATATCATCGTAGTATGGTCCACTATCATAAGCTGCAAGAGGTGCTCGAGCATGAAAAACCAAACCGTGAGGCGCGTCGCGCCCGACCAGGCGGAGCGCTTCTCTCCCCTGCCCAGCCGGGGTTTGACCGCCGATCAGGTGCGCCGCCGCGTCGCTGACGGCCTTGTAAACGTCGTAAGCGCATCACAGGGCAAGTCCTACGCCCGCATACTGCGCGACAACCTGCTGACGCTGTTCAATCTGCTGAACTTTGCCCTGGCGGCATGCGTAATACTGGTCGGCTCATATACAAACGCGCTGTTCATAGGCGTGATAATATGCAACATTATAATCGGCACGTACCAGGAGATACGCGCCAAACGCACAATAGAAAAATTAAAGGTAGTCAGCGCCCCGACCGCGCGCGCCGTGCGCGACGGCGTTGAGACCGAATTGGCCGTAGAACAGCTGGTGCTGGACGACATAACGGTATGGCGCGCCGGCATGCAGCTCAGCGCGGATTGCGTGGTCGTTGAGGGCACGGTCGAGGTCAACGAGTCGCTGCTGACCGGCGAAAGCGACGCGCTGTTCAAACAGCCCGGCGATACCCTCATGTCGGGCAGCTTCATAGTGTCGGGCGAATGCCGCGCGCGCGTTGAACACGTGGGCGACGATAACTATGCCGCGCGCATCGCCGGCGACGCTAAACAGTTCAAAAAGCCCAACTCCGAACTGATGCGCTCGCTGAACCTGATAATCAAGTCGATCAGCTTTGCGATAGTGCCGATAGGCGGCGCGCTGTTCTTAAAGCAATACTATATCATGCACATGACGCTGCGCGATGCGGTGGTCAACACCGTGGCCGCCATGATAGGCATGATACCGGAAGGACTTATACTGCTTACGAGCGTAGCGCTGGCCGTGGGCGTTATTCGGCTCGCACAGCGCCGCACGCTGGTACAGCAGCTCTATTGCATTGAGACGCTGGCGCGCGTGGATACGCTGTGTCTGGACAAGACCGGCACCATAACCACCGGCGAGATGCAGGTGACCGACCTTATTCCAATAGATGCCTCATACGAATACGCTTCAGCCGCGCTCAACGCATTCACCCATGCCATGACCGATGACAATCCGACCAACCGTGCGCTCAAAGCGCGCTTTAATGGCGCGACCGACTGGAAGTGCACCTACACCGAACCGTTCTCATCGGCGCGCAAGTGGAGCGCCGCGCAGTTCACTCGCGAAGGCTCGATAGTGTTGGGCGCGCCCGAGTTCGTGCTGGGCCCGGACTACGCGCGCATACGCGCTCAGGTCGAGGACTACGCCGCGCGCGGGCTGAGAGTGCTGGTGCTGACGCATTCGAACAACCCGCTGGGCAATCAGGCGCTGCCCGAAGGCAAACTCGAACTTTGCGCGCTTATAGTGATAGGCGATACGCTGCGCCCTGAAGCGCCCGCAACGCTTGAGTACTTCGCACGCCAGGAAGTAGACATAAAGGTGATATCGGGCGATAACCCGGTCACCGTGGCCAGCGTGGCCCAGCGCGCCGGACTCAAGGACGCCGACAGGCTTATAGACCTGAGCACGCTGCCCGACGACCAGGTGGCCGCCGCCGCCGACAAATACACGGTATTCGGCCGGGTCACGCCCCAGCGCAAGCGCATACTCGTAAACGCACTAAAGCAGCGCGGCCATACGGTTGCCATGACCGGCGACGGCGTGAACGATGTGCTCGCGCTCAAGGACGCCGACTGCTCGATTGCAATGGCCAACGGCAGCGACGCCGCGCGTCAGGTGGCAAACATAGTGCTGTTGGATTCGAACTTCGCTTCAATGCCGGCGGTCGTCGCCGAGGGACGGCGCGTGATAAACAACATATCGCGCTCGGCCTCGCTGTTTTTGACCAAGACGATATTCTCATCGCTGCTGGCGATACTGATGCTGGTGTTGATGCACGGATACCCGTTCCAGCCGATACAGCTGACGCTGTTCTCGTCGCTGGCGATAGGATTCCCGTCGTTCGTGCTGGCGCTGGAACCCAACACCGCGCGCGTGCGCGGCAATTTCCTGATAACCGTGCTGGGGCGCGCGTTGCCTGCGGCGCTGACGATTGTGCTGGGTGTATCGGCGTGCATTGCGATGTCGTACGTATGGGAACACGATCACAGCGTAGTCAGCACGATGGCGGTGCTATTCACGGTATGCGTGGGGTTGATGTCGCTGGCGCGGGTCTGCCGGCCGTTCAACCTGATACGCGCCGGATTGCTGGCGGTGTGCACCGGCGCATTTGTGGCCTGCATACTGGTGTTGCCGGGACTGTTCCAGCTGGTGCCGCTTAACCGCAATCAACTTATGCTGCTGGGCGGCATGGTCGTAATTGCGCTGCCGTTCATGCTGATGATCGCCGCATTGCTCAGAAAAATTCCTGTTTTCGCGAAAAATGGCGTTTGAAACTGTAAAATTGGGTTATATGTATATCATAAGGCGGCGGACGGGCATTGACGTAGATAAACGTTGCGCCGCAGATATCGTACAAAATCAGAGCCGCCGTGCGCACAGGCGTACCGCGGCAGAAAGGTGGTAATACATGGAACTGAAAGGCTCACGCACCGAACAAAACCTGCGCGCGGCATTCGCGGGCGAAAGCGAGGCCCGCAACAAGTACACCTACTACGCTTCCCAGGCGCGCAAGGATGGCATGAACCTGGTCGCCAACATATTCGAGGAGACCGCCGGCAACGAAAAGGAACACGCCAAGATCTGGTTCAAACTGCTGCACGGCGGCATGCCCAAGACCGCTGAAAACCTGCTCGACGCCGCTGAGGGCGAGAGATACGAATGGACCGAGATGTACGCCGGCTTTGCCAAGACCGCCCGCGAGGAAGGCTTTGACCGCATAGCCTACCTGTTCGAAGAGGTCGCCAAGATCGAAAAGGAACACGACGAGCGCTATCGCGCACTCCTCAAGTCGGTCAAAGACGGCGACATGTTTGAAAAGCAGGAAGAGGTCGTATGGGTCTGCTCCAACTGCGGTCACGTACACGTAGGCCCCAAAGCCCCCGATGTATGCCCGGTCTGCGAGCACCCGCGCGCATACTTCATGATGAAAGTCAAGAACTATTGAGCCGGCACGATATCAAAGCTGATATAAGTCACCGCCGCGGCATCTCACAAACGAGATGCCGCGGCTCAGTTTATTGGCAAGGTGAACAGCTCGCCTTATCAGCAGGCGACTCCGCATGACAAGCACCCGCAATATGCTAACAGCACTCTCGCAGCAGCAATATCGAACGCAGTTTGATGCTGACGCATATGCCCAGAATGAAGCGTGTGTGAATCGCGCGATCCTGTGACTATAATTTTGTCAACAATAAAAGGCGCGGTATCCATTGACGAGATACCGCGTCTTTTATCGATCAATGCCCGGCATGATGACCGTTTCCAGAACTGCCGCCCTGGCTGACGTCGTGTACAGCGTCGCTACATTGATCATCGTCATGCCCGACGCCTTGGCCATTACCGGCGTTCTGGACGTTGCCGGCGCCTTGACCATTGCCAGTGTTCTGGACGTTGCCGGCGCCTTGACCGTTGCCGTTGTTCTGGCTGTTGCCGATGCCTTGACCATTACCGGTGTTCTGGCCGGTGCCGGCGCCTTGACCGTTGCCGGTATTCTGGCCGGTGCCGGCGCCTTGACCGTTGCCGGCATTTGCGCCGGTCAGGGCAGCATCCATGTCTTCGTTCTGCGCCTGATTCCCATTTGCCGCGCCACCATGAATCGAGCAGTTGCTGCCGTCGCAATCTTCCACGCCGCAGCTCTCGCCGCTCACGCCGCCAAGCTCCGCTATGCGCGCACGCAACTCGCTCATGCTCAGCGCGCTCGCCTGCTCAAGCGTGACGCCCGGATCCAGCTCCATCAGCTCCAGCATCATCCTGTATCGCCCCGGCGACACGCCCGCCGTGCGCGCCTGTTCAGACAGCTCTCCACTGAGCGCGTAACAGCACGCCGAACCCCGCGCCACCGCTGCACAGCCGTTTACTCCTTCGAGCAAATCGGCGCTGCGCTGCGCATTGTCAGATGCGATCGTTATGGCTATCTGCTCGCCGTCCGTCAGGTACTGCGCCATTGCATCGCTGCCCGTAATCGCATCCACCGCGTCGCGGTAATCGCGTCCGAACAGGCTAATTCCGCTGATCAACGCCTCACCTTCGGCATTCAAGCCGCGCGCCGAGACCACCCGGTCAAACCGATTAAGCGCCAGCTCAATCGATGGGTTCACGTCCAGGCTTATCGCCGACACCGGCGTAAGGTACGTAAACCCGCCCGCCAGCACGAGCAGCACGCACATCATGGCCAACGCTATCCGCGGCATTACTCGCGCTCTCGTTCGTGCCCGCATGCGCTGGATGACGCGAGCCCGCGTGCGCGCCTTGAGCGCATCTCCTGCTTCAATCGAATCAAACGCCTTGCGCAATCGCCCGTCCATCACAGTTCACCCCCGAGCTTTTCCCTGAGCAGCTGCCGCGCACGGCTCAGCAGCGTATACACGGTATTTACGTTGCGCCTCAGCAGGCGAGCCGTATCCGCCGCCGAATAGCCCTCGTAGTAGTGCAGATACACCGCGTCCCGATATCGCTCGGGCAGCGCCAGCATCGCTTCAAGCACCTCGGCATGCTCCGGCGGCAGTTCGGCGGCGCACTCGACTATATCATCCAGCGCCACCGTGCGCCGCCGCCAAAGACTGCGCAGCAGGTCGCGACACGCATTTATCGTCACCCGTATCAGCCACGCGCGCTCATGCTCCTGGCTCTCAAAGCGCGTTCCGCTGAGCGCGTATTTTAAAAACACCGTCTGAAATATATCCTCGGTATCGGCATGGTTTTTAAGGTGCACCATGCAGATGCGGCGCACCGTGTCCGCATACCGCTCGATGGCATCGTTGACCTCCTGCTCGCTCCGCATGACACGCCTCTTAACCGCCCATTGGGCCGAATCTATCAGCCGCGCGCGCCGCAGCAGC
>DVNK01000040.1 GCA_018714445.1 Candidatus Fimadaptatus faecigallinarum
AACTGAACATACTCAGCCCGGCTTCAGCTCCGCACCGCTTCATCCCTGCAACTCAGGTGTGATCGCTCTTTCGCAATCCGCTTGCAGCTACTGCCTTATCCGCTGTCTTGCAGCCTTTGGCCTTTAGCCGACTTACCTTTTGCGGGATTACTTTAAGTCCTGTCGTCCGGTTTCCTGCTCCCCTCTTTCTGGCTATATTATACCCAATCCCCATCCAAAAAGCAAGGGGTTTTTCAAAATAATCCGTGACAATATTTTAACCAAAACACTTCCATCAGTGCACAAAAAGTGGTATAATTAAGTTTAGTGGACTCCCTTGGTGCGCTTGAGCTTTTCGCGCGTGCCGTCGGGACGCTCTATGACCAGCGAATCGAGTTCCGCAATCAGGCTGGCACGGTATGCCGCTATGTACTCGGAGCGCAGCGCCTGTCGCTCGGCGGTTTCGGCATCTGTGAGCGCGCGGGTCTTGGCTATGCGCGCCAGCTCGTTAATGCGGTCTATTTTGCTCTTGTCCATTGTCACTCATCCTTTCACGATATTTCGGAGGCTTAAGGCTATGATAACCGGTAAATTTCTAACATCACGCGATGATACATCGCTTGTCATGGATATCCGCAAGCGCGTATTCGTCGATGAACAGGGCTATTCGCTCGAAGGCGAACGCGACTGGCACGACGATATGGCCATATACGCCCTCACATTTGACGAAAACGGCACACCCGGCGCAACCGGCCGGCTCTATATGGACGACGACAACGTGGCCACGATAGGACGCGTCTGCACGATCAAATCACTGCGCGGTCAGGGACTAGGCGATCTGGTGATGCGGATGCTGCTCTATCGCGTGCTGGAGATGAATCTGCCCCGCGTAAAGCTGTCCAGTCAGTTGCCTGCGCAGGGCTTCTACGCGCGCTACGGGCTCAAGCCATACGGCGACGTCTTTCTGGACGAAGGCGTGCCGCACATAATGATGGCCGCCGACAATGCCGATATAAACATCGAGGGCTCCTGCAAACACTGCCCCGCCGCACAGGACGAAAACAGCTGAACCATTTAATCAGTCGCCACAAATCGCACATGACTCAAAGCGCCGCACATCCGGCGCTTTTATTATGTCCGAACGGGCGCGCTCAGCTTTAACGCATACCGCGCCATGTCTATGCATTGCTTGTCCCCATCATACACCGGCTCGGAGTAGTTGCGCACAAAGAAGCCGCGGTCCATATGCGTAAACGAAAATCCACAGTGCTCGTAAAATCGCTGCGTCTTATCAAACCCATCCGCCGTGCCCACTCGCAACTCGCTGAATCTGCCCGCGTAATGGCGCTTTATGTGCTCGACCAACGCATGCCCCAACCCCTGCCCGCGCAAATCCTCGCGAGTGCACAGGTTCATTAGCTCCACCGCGTCCCCGTCTACCGGCATCACCAGCGCTACGCCCGCCGGACCGCTATCATCCTCACATGCCCACAGCTCGCCCTGAGCCAGATATCTCTCGACAAGTTCGCGCGACGGATCGGCTTCAAGCAGCAGCGGCATAAATCGCTCCACATCGCCGTTCACACGCCTTATCTTCCACTTCAACTCGCTCATCAGAATGCCTCCAGCGCAAATATATCCGTACTCACATCCAGCTCTCGCGCATACGCTGTATCAAAACCTGCGGGAGGATGACTTATGCGCGATGATATAGAGCGACGCGTCATTGAAATAGCCCGAGCAATGATCCGCAGCGGCGCAACAGTGCGCACGCTGGCTCGCGAGTACGGTGTGTCCAAATCCACAGTTCACAAAGACATGACCCAGCGCCTAAAGCGCATCGACCCCGGCCTGTTCGCCGAGGTCGGCGCCGTACTGCGCCTGAACAAGTCCGAACGCCACATTCGCGGCGGTCGCGCCACCAGCCAGAAATACAGGCTGCGCCGCGAAAGGCTCAAACTGCGCCAGGCCACCGGCAATGAGAGCCGCATGAGCCGAGTCACGCAGTCTGGGCCGAACTCACTCCTTTGAACGCGCGTCGCGCTTGGATCCGTGCGGCGCAGACTTGTCACCGCTCCGGCGCGCAAACGGCGCCCGGGGCTTGTCAAACGATCTGCCCTGCGCTCGGGTATCCGCGTGTTCGCCGCGCGACGCATGTTCGCTTCGCATGGGGCGATCGTTGCGCGACGCATGTTCGGGACGCTGGTACGGCCTCCCGTACGGCCGCGCGGACTGCGGCGCCGGCCGGCCGTATGGCCCTATGCGCTGCGGCGCGCCGTGCGCACGCCCGCCCTGATAACCCGACGTCCGCGACGATGCCGAACGCGACGGCGCTGGCCGAACCGGCGTAAGATCCTCCGGACCATCCACCTCGCGCACACACCGACTGAGCAACTGCGCCACCACATCGACTGCGTCGAACTGTTCCAACAGTCGCCGCGCAGTCTCGCGCTGAGCCTCGCTGCCTGAATTGTCGTCACTCATCAGCTGTTCTGTGAAGCGCTGCGTGCGCTTCTCCATCACTGCCGAGCGCAGCGGCGCCTTTTCAAGCAATATCTTTGCGCGCGTCACGCGGCGTATGTCCCACATGCGCGCCAGTTCCCGGCCGACCACAAACGTGAACGCCTTGCCCAGCTTGCCCGCGCGTCCAGTTCGACCGATGCGGTGCACATACTGATCCACATCCTGCGGTATATCGTAATTTATTACCGCCTCTATGCCCTGCACATCCAGGCCGCGCGCCGCTACATCCGTGGCCACCAGTATCTTGACTATGCCCGCCCGGTAGCGCGCCATTATGTTGTCACGCTCTACCTGGCGCATGTCGCCATGCAATGCGCTGGCCGGATAGCCCTGCTTTTGCAGGTATGTTACGACTTCCTCCGCGCCCAGCTTGGTATTTACAAATACCAGCGTCAGCGCAGGATTGTACATGTCCAGTATTCGGCTGAGCGCCATGCACTTCTGACCCGGCATTACCTCGATATAGACCTGCTCTATAGTATCCACAGTAAGTTCGGTGCTCTGTACCCGGATGTACTGCGGCTCATGCTGGTAGCGCTGCGCAAGCATCAGTATCGGCCGCGGCATAGTGGCGGAAAACAGCAGCGTCTGCCGTTGCTCGGGCGTGTTTTCAAGTATCAGCTGTATGTCGTCGCGAAAGCCCATGTCCAGCATCTCGTCGGCCTCATCCAGCACCAGATAGCTGACATTGCTCAGGTCCAACGTACCGCGATTTATATGGTCTATTACGCGCCCGGGGGTACCCACTATTATCTGTGCGCCCTGTTTTAAAAACCGCAGTTGCGTCTCTATCGGCTGCCCGCCGTACACCGGCAGCACTCGCACCCCGGCAAGGTACTTTGCCATGCGCGTTATCTCCCGCGCGACCTGTAACGCCAGCTCGCGCGTCGGGCACAACACCAGCGCCTGCACGCGCTTGTCACCCGCGTCAATCCGATTTACCAACGGTATGCCAAATGCCGCGGTCTTGCCAGTGCCCGTCTGCGCCTGGCCCACTATGTCGCGGCCCTTTACTATTTCGGGGATGGTCATCTGCTGGATCGGCGTGGGCGCTTCAAAGCCCATGTCCGCTATCGCGTGACGCACTTCCTCGCGCATCGAGCCCAGCACATCCTCCATTGCCATATTGGTTATTTCCATAGACAGCAAACCTCTCCTTATTATCCATACTATTATATCCCCTTTCTGTTACAGCGCGCTGCTGTAATGGGTAAATTTTGAGCATTTGTTTGTCGGATTATCATGTATACCATGTATCACGCCGCAAAACACAGCCTCCACCGGTCAACGTGCATATTGCTCAGCGCGCTGTGAAACAATTACATATAAATGGCGCACAGTCGATGCAGCGTACCGCCATGCATGCCCAAGTTTAAAGC
>DVNK01000041.1 GCA_018714445.1 Candidatus Fimadaptatus faecigallinarum
TTGATTTCCGAGCGCAAAAGGTGGTATAATGATCTATGTTTGGTCGTGTTAATATTGTATAAATGGCGGCGAGATATTAAAACGAAACGGTTACTTTAAGGAGGTATGCCAAATGCGGCAAGAGGAATTGCGCGCTCAGAACAAACAGAGAGTGCTTGACGAAGCCCTGAAGTGCTTTTATTATGAAGGAATAGAGCGCACCAAGGTGGCGACGATAGCGCAAAAAGCCGGCGTGACGTCGATGTCCGTATACCGCTACTATGGCGATAAGGAAAATATCGTACTTGAATCGGCGATGCTGTTCTGGAACAAGCTCACCAGCGAACTGCTCTCGGCGGTCGAGGCTGAGGACATGAGCGGCCTAAATGGCCTTGAGCGCGTGGAAAAGCTGCTCAAACTGTACGTTAGCATGTATCGTCAGAACACGCAGGCGCTGCTGCTGCTTCAGGAGTTCGAGATATATGTGCACAAGCGCAAGTACTTTGAGAACCGCGAGCGCGTGGGCGCGCAGTTTGAGCGCGTCTGCCAGCCGATAGCGGATGCGCTGGAAGCCGGCGTGGCTGATGGCAGTGTGCGTTCCGACGTGGATCGCGCAGAACTGTGCAGTGTGATAGCCAACGCACTGTTTGGCACGATGCAGAAGCTGGTCGCAAACACGCAGGGCCTGTTTGCCAGCAAGAGCTGTCCCGCGCCGCGTCAGATGGAGCTGCTGTGCGACATGTTCATCAATTACGTAAAGGCCTGATCTGACTGAGGCCTGCGCGATAATGCGATTCTAAGCGTGCTTTAATCAATGTGTCGCCGTTTCGCCATGGCGGTATGGTATGCTGCCAATAAACAGGTGAAATGGAGGCGGATGACATGAGAAGGGCGCTGGCATTGATAATGGCGTTGACGCTGCTTGTCGGCACGGCCTGTGCGCGCGCCGAGGCGGAGTCGGACTTGTCCACGCGCGGCTATGGCGAATACGCGGTCGAGTACGCGGGCGAATCGCTGAGCGCAGCGTGGACGGCATGCGCGGATGCGTTTCGGGACTCGCTTGAGCGAGTGCGAGATGACAGCGTGCTGCGCGAGGGCTGGGACGCGTTGCGGCTGCAACTGAACGCTGCGGGCGATTCGCTGTATGCAGGTCTGCTCGAACTGCGCGCACAGCTGGATGAGCGCGCAGCGGAGTGGAGCGGCGCGCTGAGCGACTGGTTGGCCGAGCATGGCCCGGAACTTGAAACTGCAGCCGGTCAGGCTGGGCAGTCACTGGCTGAAGCGCTGAATGCCGCCGATGCAGCGCTTGATAGTGCCGGTGGAGCGCTCAGAGCGGCGCTGGATGGACTGCATGTCGGTCAGTGAGCAATCTTAGAGATTTGCTATGCAAATGACCGGTGTGCGGCGCTTATGTACATGATTACATGTGATATATGCTCAATATCAACACGATAAGATTTGTGGGCGCGCTGTGGGCCGTATATGCGGCTGACAGCGCGTCCACTTTATTTGTATCATGCATTTGATGAGGCACATGCGTCGCGTGGTACAAGCTGGCGCATTGCCGATGCGGCGGTTGCACAGCCTGCTGAATGGGTTTAGGGATTGCTATATGGGTGTCGCATGCTGCGCGAACCTAGGTTGGCCAAGAGATTGCCGAACAGTCGCGCAAGCATAAGATTACCGCGCGGGAGTCGTCTTGTGGCGCAAGCTTGAGTATGCAGCGCAGGTTGGAGATTGGCCGCGTCAGCTTCAGCTTGCCGGGCATTACGCCAGCAAGCCGCGCAATCTTTAATTCACTGAGCGATGATAGCCTTATAGCGCAAGCTCCTGTTTACCGAAGTATTGGCGCATTGTGGCATAAGCTCAAGTTTAACGCGGTTTACAAGCTAGTCGCGCAAACCCCAGCAACCCGAGATATAGCCGTTAGCCGGGCATTACGCCAGGTATCCGCACAATCGTTAATTCACCGAGCGGTGATAGCCTTATAGCGCAAGTTCCCGTTTACCGAAGTGTTGGCGCATTGTGGCACAGGCTCAAGTTTAACGTGGTTTACCAGCTAGTCGCGCAAACTCCAGCTGATCGTGATATGGCCGTTAGCCCGGCAAGCTGAGGCTTGCCGGGCATTACGCCAGCAAGCCGCGCAATATTCAGTGCACCGAGCGATGATAGCCTTATAGCGCAAGTTCCCGTTTACCGAAGTGTTGGTGCATTGTGGCATAAGCTCAAGTTTAACAGGGTTTACAAGCTAGCCGCGCAAACTCCAGCTGACCGAGATATAATCGATCGGCCGGATTGGCCTCAGCTAGACGTGCAGTATGCTAGCTATCCGCGCAAACCCCAGCAACCTAAGATATAGCCGTTAGCCGGGCAGGCCTCAGTTAGTCGATTCTATATCAGGCCGGTGTGCAACGCGATGCCAAGCCATGCGTCGGCATATCTCAGGCCCAGCATGCGCTGAGCGCGTGCCGAGAAGTGCAGGTGGTCGCCCTTGTGAGGCAGGTCACGCGCGGTCACGCATGCGCGCGCGGGGGCGCCGGCGGCGTACTCGTGCAGCTGTGCGTTTATCACGCGGTGGTATTTGCTCGACGCAAACCCGTCCAGGTAGTCGCCCAGTTCGCCCACTACGACCGGCAGCGGCTGAGCCACGGCCTGTACGCGGTCCTGCTGTTTGGCGCCGTCGCGCAGTCGCGCCTCAAATTCAGCCATCATGGGCGCAAAGCGCTTGAAGTACGTGTGCGCCAGTTCGACGTCTTCGCTGTCCGCCTCGCCCTGGTGCCAGAGCACGCCGGCTATGCGCGCGTCCGCTGCAAGCGCAGCAAGGCTTCGCGCCAGTGCGGTTTCAAACAGCTCCTGCCCGGGTTGCCACGCATCCAGCGGCGAACCGCCCAGCGAACACGGTATCAATCCTACGTCCTCGCCGGTCGCCGCGGCTACGGCCTGGCCAAACGACGTGCCCATGCCCTCGCCCGAGAACGGGCGGTCGCGCACTACCGGCTCGCGCGCCGGTTCCCAGCGTCCGTCGCGCCAGGCAAATACGTGGCTGGGCTCCAGCGGCGGCAACTCGTCCAGTGCGCCGCGGCCCGACATGTTCGACTGTCCCATCATAATAAATGCAATCATCTTGATATGACCTCCCTAAACTGTCGGGGCGTGGTGCCAGTGCGCTCGCGGAACGCGCGATAGAACGTGCGCTCGCTCTCATAGCCGCAGCGCGATATGACCTCGCTCAGGCTCAGCGCCGGGTCATGCAGCAGTCCCTGCGCGCGATTAATGCGCAGCGCGTTTAAATACGCGTGCAGGTTGCAGCCCACATGCTCCGAAAACAGCTTTGATATGTAGTACTTGTTCAAAAACAGCGCCTTGGCCAGCACGTCCAGCGATATGTCCTCGCTCAGATGCGCCTGTATGTAACCCAGCACGCGGTGCAACGCATCTGGATCGTCGGCGCGCAGCCGGGGCATGGTATCCAGCGCATCCAGCAGTCGCCCGGTGGCCACGGCGGCGTAAGCGCGCCGCAGCAGCATGGACATGTCGCACTCCTCGCACATGCGCCTAAGCGCCAGCGGTACGTCCGGATGCACCCGCGTCGCGTCCAGAAACGGACTGGCGCAGTCCAGGCGCGCAAACGCCGCGCCGGCCTCGCCCAGCAGCGCGGTGTCAAATATCGCAAGCAGATATGAACTGCCTTCAGGCAGCGCCGCGTAGCTGTGCACGCGGTTGGGCCAGCACAGCGCGGCCTCGCCCGGGCGCAGTGTGTGAACCTGATCTTCTATCGTCATTGAGCCTTCTCCGCCCAGCGAGTAGACCAGTTCGATCTGGCTGTGCAGATGCGCCACGAAGTCTATCGATTCACTGCGCACCACTCGGAGCTCAGCGCCATGATGCTCGACGAAGAAGTTGTGACTCATTGTGCGCCTCCTTTGCGCGGCTGCTTGCGACGCTGTAAGCTTGACGCTCCAGCAAGAACCCAAAAGTATTGCGCGGGGGATTGACTGTGCCTGGGGATTCGGCCGAGGGTATGTCAGGTGATATCGCCTGCGCACAGCGGCCGCGAGCCGGCGGGCAGTTTGGCGTCGATAGCATATGCCCAGTGAGAGCGTTTATGGCGCGCGTCGCATGGTTATAAGCTCTTCGCAATTGCCGTTGCAGTTTGGCGCGGATTCGCTTGGCTTCAGTGCAGACTCACCCGCAACCGCTCGGACGGGGCAACCGGCTAGGGCGCGCGTCAATTGCGCTTCAGATCCAATCCCAGGTCTTCGTAGTGATCGAGTTCGGATGCGGGATAACTGCCGCTCCAGTGCCAGGGTTGGAGCTCGCTGAGCGGGACGAACTTCAAAGCGCTGTCATCGGTAGTGACGCCGACTCTTACGTCCGTGCCCCAATATCTCAGGCGCTCCTGGCATACGCCGCATGGCGACAGCACCTTAAACGGGGACTTCTCATCGTCGCGCACGACGCAAATGCAATGTGTAACTTTCTCATTGTATTTGTGGGCTTCGCACATCGCGCCGGTCTCGATGCAGAGCAGTACGGAAGCATTGGCGCTCTCAAGCGCCACGCTTGTGAAAAAGCTGCCCTGCTCAGTGTGGATTACGGCCGCGCCGCCCCAGCCGACGGGAAAGCGTTGGGCGATAAATTCGGTTGCGCGGTTGTACATTTCCTGTTCGATATTCATGACGTTCACCCTGTTGATTTAATATGGCCATCCAGCTGGACAAATTAGCGGCGACGTTTGCACGTCCGGTCGCTGCAACGCGAGGCTGCAAGACGTGCCATTTATATTTTAACAGCATTCGCGCTCGGATTCAATACGGATTATATCGCATCGCGGTCACGTAATGTGGGAATAGTCCATTATGCGCGCAAGAGCCGTGCAATAGGCTGAACTGCGACGCACGGCCGGCCCACGCTGCAGACCAGCGGACTCCGCCTAAACAAAAACCGCGCCCGCACGGTTGATTCCGTGCGGGCGCGGTCTGTTATCGCAGAGTGCGAAGGCGTGGGTATTAAACTACCTGCGCGGCATGCACTATGTCGAACTTTAGGCCAATGTCCATATCGGCGGTCACCTGGACTTCGTCGCCGGGGTTGAGTTCGCCCTTCATGACGATCTTGGCGACTTCGGTCTCTATGTGGCGCTGTATGTAGCGCTTGACCGGGCGCGCGCCGTACTGCGGCGTGTAGGCTTCGGCGGCCACATAGCGCAGCGCGCTGTCGCAGACGTTGAGCTTGTAGCCCTGATCCGCCATGCGCTGGCAGGTATGATCGAGCATGAGCCGCGCGATCTTGCAGATCTCGTCCTGAGTCAGCGGCTTGAACATTACGATCTCATCCATACGGTTGAGGAACTCGGGCTTGAAGCCGGCGCGCAACGCCTGAGTTACCTGTTTGCGCGCGGTCTCGCTGATTTCGCCGTTGGCGTCGATGCCATCGAGCAGGTACTGGCTGCCGATGTTGGACGTCATGATGACAATCGTGTTCTTGAAGCTGACGGTGCGCCCCTGCGAGTCGGTCAGGCGGCCGTCGTCCAGCATCTGCAGCAGCAGGTTGAACACGTCCGGATGGCCCTTTTCGATCTCATCGAACAGTACGATCGAGTACGGCTTGCGGCGCACGGCCTCGGTCAGCTGACCGCCTTCCTCGTAGCCCACATATCCTGGAGGCGCTCCGACCAGGCGCGACACTGTGTGCTTCTCCTGGTATTCGCTCATGTCTATTCGGACGATGCTGTTTTCATCGTCGAACATGGCCTCAGCTAGCGCCTTGGCCAGCTCGGTCTTGCCGACGCCCGTCGGTCCCAGGAACATGAACGAACCTATCGGCCGGTTGGGGTCGCTCAGGCCGGAACGCGCGCGCAGTATCGAATCGGCCACGGCGTCGACGGCCTCGTCCTGACCTATGACGCGCTTATGCAGTATGTCGCTCAGGCCCAGCAGCTTGTCGCGCTCGCTGCGCGTGAGCTTGGCCACGGGTATGCCGGTCCAGCGAGATACGACCTCGGCGATTTCGTTTTCATCGACGACCTCGTGCAGCAGCGGACGCTCCTGCGAGTCGCCGGCCTGCTTGAGGGCTTCGAGCTGGTTTTGCAGCTCGGGGATGCGGCCGTACTTGAGTTCGGCCATCTTGTTGAGGTCATAAGCGCGTTCAGCGGCCTCCAGCTCGAGCTTGGCGGCGTCGAGCTGTTCGCGGATGCCCTTGGCCTTGTCGATGGATTGCTTTTCGGCCTTCCACTTGGCGGTCATGGCAGCGCTCTGCTGACGCAGGTCGGCCAGTTCCTTTTCCAGCGCTTCCAGACGGGTCTGGGAGGCGCGGTCATCCTCCTTTTTGAGGGCCTGCTGTTCGATTTCGAGCTGCATTATGCGGCGGTTGACCTCATCCAGCTCATTGGGGCTGGAGTTGATCTCGGTGCGCACTATGGCAGCGGCCTCGTCCATCAGGTCGATTGCCTTATCGGGCAGGAAACGATCCTGTATGTAGCGGTCGCTGAGCACCGCACACGCGATTATCGCGCCGTCGGTTATGCGCACGGAGTGGTGCAGTTCGTACTTCTCCTTGAGGCCGCGCAGTATCGATATCGTCTCTTCGACCGACGGGGGATTGACCATGACCGGCTGGAATCGACGCTCAAGGGCCTTGTCCTTTTCGAGGTACTTGCGGTACTCGTCGAGCGTAGTCGCGCCGATGCAGTGCAGTTCGCCACGCGCCAGCAGCGGCTTGAGCAGGTTGCCGGCATCCATGGAGCCCTCGGTCTTGCCGGCGCCGACTATGTTGTGCAGCTCATCTATGAACAGTATTATGTTGCCGTCGGACTTTTTGACCTCGTCGAGCACGGCCTTTAAGCGCTCTTCAAATTCGCCGCGGTACTTGGCACCGGCGATCAGCGCGCCCATGTCCAGTGCGATAAGGCGCTTATCCTTGAGGTTGTCGGGCACATCGCCGTTGAGTATGCGCTGTGCCAGGCCTTCGACGACGGCGGTTTTGCCGACGCCCGGTTCGCCGATCAGCACGGGGTTATTCTTGGTCTTGCGGCAGAGAATGTTCATCACGCGGCGGATTTCGGCGTCGCGGCCGATGATCGGGTCGAGCTTGCCGCTGCGGGCGGTCTCGATCATGTCGGTGCCGTACTTGGTCAGGGCCTCGTAGGTGCTTTCAGGGTCCTGCGAGGTCACGCGCTGGTTGCCGCGCACCTGCTGCAGCGCCTGGAGCACCTTTTCACGGGTTATGCCGTACTTGCGGAACACCGGCGTGGACGGCGAGTCGTGCTCGTCGAGCAGCGCCAGGTAGATGTGTTCCACGCCGGCGTACTCGTCGCCGAAGGTCTTGGTCAGATCTGCGGCACGGATCAGCAATTCGTTAAAGCGGCGCGTGGCATAGAGCTGGGCCTCGCCATCAACGGTGGGGAGCTTGTCGACCAGCGCGTTGACGTCGGCTGTATATGCCTTTACATCTACGCCCATCAGCTGGGCCAGGCGCGGTATCAAACCATCGGACTGGTCGAGCAATGCGGCATGCAGATGTTCGCCATCCACCTGGGGATTATGGTTTTTAAGCGCGAGCTGTTGGCTTTCGGAAATGGCCTGCTGCGCCTTTTGAGTGAAGTTATTCATCGTCATATATCGTCACCTCATTAATAAGTGGGGTAAGTGGTCGTATTGCCGCGAACCTGTCAGCGCGCGGCGGCGGCGAGCTTGCGATAGAGTTCGCGCATCTCGCCCGTCATGTAAGCGGGATTCTGTATCGTCAACTGCAGGTACAGATCGCCGCGGCGTCCCTGCCTGTCGCGGTAGCCCTGATGGGGTATCTTCAGGCGTTGACCGCCGCGCGAGCCCTCGGGCACCTTTACGGTTATGCGGCTGTCAAACGGCTTGACGTCCACATTGCCGCCCAGCGCCGCGGTCCAGGGGGCGATGTCCAGTTTCATGGTGACGTCCAGTCCGTTCAGATCGAGCTTGTCATCGCTGGCGATCTCGACCTGAAGTATGCGGTTACCCTTGCGCCCGTCGGAGCCCACGCGTCCCAGACCGGGCAGTTTGAGCCGGTCGCCGGGCAGTACGCCCGCCGGCAGTGTGAAATCGACGGTCTTGCCATCATCCAGGCGGATCGTCTTTTTGCCGCCGGCGTAGGCGTCCTGCAGCGACACGGTTATTATGTTCTCCACATCCAGCGACATGCGGTGCTTTACGCCGCGCGAGCGCGCGAACCCGCTCGAATACGAGTCCGCGCCCATGCCGAAGAACTGACTGAGTATGTCGTCCCAGTCGCCGAATCCGGCATCGCCGCTGGTATAGGTCTGCCATTGCCCGCCGCCATGGGCTCCACCCGCGGCATATGGGTTGCGGCCGTTTTTTATGTCGTCCATGAGCTTATCGTACTTGCGGCGATTTTCCTCGCTGCCCAGCACTTCGTAAGCTTCGGATATTTCCTTAAACTTATCGACATTGGCCTTGGTGTTGCCGGCCACGTCGGGATGATATTTCTTGGCCAGCTTTCGATAGGCCTTTTTTATTTCATCGCTCGTGGCCGATTTGTCAACGCCCAATACGGCGTAGTAGTCCTTGGTCTCCACAAGCATCACCAAACCTTTCAGGAGTCAAACTACCTTTGACTATCTTTGACCATTACATTATAGACCAGTAGCAGCGATTTTGCAATAGTCTGGACGCTAATTAACAGATTTTTAACATATTGAATTAAAAGGCGCTGTCCCGACACAGTCGCGGTCAACCGCCTGCCGGAGCGCGAGCTCAACCCGGTGATCTGCGGCCCGGTTTGTACCTGAGCGCGGATAGGGAGATAGCGCAGATAGCTGCGACGTATAGTTGCCGAGCGCGGTCGCCGGGAAAGGGCATGCCTGCGTCTACTGGCAGCTATGGGGTCAGATGCAGGGCCGCTCCAGCTATCTGCAATATTGCGGAGGCTGCGGCGGTTGCAGGGTTAAGCGGGCTTCCGTGGCGTATGGCACCAATTTAGAAGCAAGTACAACCCATCTCTTGGCGGCGTATAGCGCCGGTGCAGAGGTATGTGCAACTCAGCTCTCTTCGACGTATAGTGCCGGCCCAGAAGCATAGACAACTCAGCGCTCTTCGGCGTATAGCGCCGTCGCAGAAGCAGAGGCAACTCAGCTCACAGCGATATATCGTCACCCGCCGCGCCGACACGCAGTTCAGGCAGACAGACGCGGTCTGGAAGTGGCGCATCCGCGAGCGCATGCCGCAGTCGGCAGTCATATAATATGGATTTAAGCGGCAATTGATGTTGGAAATTGCAGGAAGCAAGGCGGTTATGAAATGCGCGGCCAATTGAAGGTCATGGGCGCCGCGACGGTTCAATGGATTTGAAGACATTGCAAAACCGGCGCTGCGGTATGTCTAATCAGGTCTTATGCTGCGCGGCAAGGATTAATGCACAAACTGAAGCAGTGCCCGCAGATTCAGATAATCCCATACCCGGCCAACATATCATAGATGGCCCGGCAGGCACGCAATTAGATAGATAGCCCGTCACGCACGCCATATATAAAGGAAGGCGAAGCGTTTCACATATGCTTCTGCGCGCGTCGCGAGTTCTTGAACGCGCCGGATAATGGTAAAAAATGCCGGCTACAACCCGATCGTTGTAGCCGGCGTAGCTGAGAGTCCGCGCAGTGCCGGGCATGTAAGGAGCGCGTTCGCACGCCTATTTTGCCATATGGCTGAGCGTCAGGTCGACCAGTTCGTCGATGGATATTACGTCGCAACCGAATATCTGCGTGCGCAGGCGCCCGTTAACCGGCTCGGCCCAGCGCGCGTCTATCGCGCCAGTGCCGCGCGCCATGCCTATAATGGAGCCCACCGTCGCGCCGTTGCAGTCGGTGTCAAAGCCCTGCATGACGGCAAGGGTTATGCCGCGCGAGTAGTCGCCGCCGCTTATCAGCAGGCACAGCGTGACGATCACCGCATTGGGTATCGTGTGCACCCAGTCAAAGCCGTCGTGTTCGTCGTATCGGGCGTGCAGCCGCGCAAAGCATTCGTCGGGGCTCAATCCGGCGCGCCACTGCTCGAGTGCATCGCGTATCGCCTCAGCCAGGCGCGAGCGCTCGGGGATCTCGCTCAGCCCGGCACGGATTATATCCTCCATGTCGTCGGACACCGCCGCGCGCGCCAGCATTGCCGCGACGAACATTTCGCCGTATATGCCGTTTTTGACGTGGGATATGCACGCGTCGCGCCATGCCATATCGGCAGCCTGCTGCGTATCGCCGGGGTTTATGTAGCCGTAGTAGTCGGCGCGGATCTGTGCGCCTATGAATTCGCGGTCGGGGTTCTTATATGTGGCCGAACGCGGCGGCATTATGCCCGCGACAAAGTTGCGAAAAGCGCGGCGTTCAGCGGTGCAGTACGCGTCCTTGGGCTGGCTGGCGAGCCACTCGTGCGCAACGTCCTCGGGCGTGAAGTCGCGCCCATGGCGGGGCAGCACCTTCAGCGCAGCCAGCGCGGTATAGTTGGTATCGTCGTCGGCGGGCGCTGCGCCGCCCAGCGCGTCGGCCCAGGCGTTGTTCAGCGCGTCCGGTTTGCCCAATTGTGCGAGCGCCTGTGCGTCTCGCTTCAGGTATGCGTTCAGCGGCCAGTTGTGCTGTGCCTGAGCCAGTGCGCGTATATCGTCGCTCATCCAGCCTTCGACCGGCTTGCCCAGCAGGCAGCCGCATATGCGCCCCAGCCACGCGCCGCGCACCTTGTCGCGCAGTGTGGACGTATCGGGCATGGGACGCGGTTCAGGCCGTTCCTGAGGCCGTGCGGCGCGTATCCAGTCCAACCGGTCGGGCTCAAGGTAGCGGTAATCGGAGCGCATCGGCGCGCTGGTAAGCGCGGTGTGCAGCGTGTGCGCCAGCTCTTCGCGGGTGGCGTCAAGCGGCAGTGCTTCAATCGCCTTTACGACGTCGGCGTAGCGGGCCACGTCGCGGCCTTCCTCGGAGCATTGGCGCAGCTCCGCGCCCAGCGAGCGGGAGTATACCTCCCATACGTGCAGCTTGTCAAGGGCTATCATGCCTGCGTCTATGTTCATGTTCCGCCTCCTTTATTTGTGCGCATTTGATATGTGTGCAGTATAACGCGCGCCGCGAGCGCCCGGCGCGCTGTTTCCGTCATTATACACCATTTGCGCAGCGCACGCCATATCCGCCGCGCGCTTTGTGATGCGGTCGATTTGGTATTGCGAAATTTGTCGGGCGCTGGTAAAATTGAGGTGTGAGGTGATGGAAATGCGCATAATGCTGGTAAATGACGACGGCATAGCCGCGCCTGGCATATGGGCGCTGTACGATGCGTTGAGCAGGGAGCACGACCTGATCGTGTGCGCGCCACACAGCCAGTGCAGCGGCTTTTCGCATTCTATAAGCATAACCGGCCAGCTCAAGGTTCACCGGTTCGAGCGCGGCGGGGCGCAGGCTTACGAGGTGTTTGGCACGCCTGCCGACTGCGCGCTGCTGGGGCTGAACGCGTTGTGCGAGCGGCTGCCGGATCTCGTGATAAGCGGCATAAACGACGGCTACAATTCGGCGATGGACGTGCACTATTCGGGCACGATAGGCGCGGCGATAGAGGCGCGGCTGCATGGCGTGCCGGCGCTGGCAGTGTCGACGCGGCTGGGCAATCGCGACTTTGCGCAGGTGCTGCGTCTGACGCATGAGCTGATGGACATAACGCTTGCCGATGCGAGCGGCAATTGCATTTACAGTCTGAACGTGCCGTCGGGCGAGGTGCGGGGACTCAGGCGCGCGCCGTTGGCCGGGAGATTTTGCGACACGCTGTATACAAGGTGTAAAACGGAGGGCGACGATATCGAGTATTCAGTCAAACACGCCTACTATGCGCCCGATTCGCCCGACCCGCGCAACGACCGCGAACTGCTCAAATGCGGCTTTGCGACCTATACGGCGCTGCGCTGCGACTGGACCGCATAGGCGCGCATATTGCCGTACATGAATAAAGGCGCGCCCAAATGCCAATTCTGGCGCGCACACTGCACACTTCGCGTGAAATTTGCAGGATTTCATTGAAAACCTTGCCGAATTGCTTGCCAAGCGGCGCGCAGCGCGTTATAATAGAGCAAGCACGGCAGGTTTTAGCCGGAATTCATGCGCGCACGCCGCCGTTTCGGGTGCGCGTCAAATTGCCGCAAGGAGACAGGAGTATGCAGGAATCGCAGGAACTGATAAAACGACTCAATCAATCCGGGCGCAAGTTGTCCAAGAGCCATAAGCGCATAGCTGAATACATAGTGGCGCACTACGACAAGGCGGCGTTCATGACGGCGTCAAAGTTGGGCGAATACGTGGGCGTGAGCGAATCGACTGTGGTGCGGTTTGCGGACGCGTTGGGCTATGAGGGCTATCCGCAGCTGCAAAAGGCGCTTCAGGAGCTGATACGGCACAGGCTCACGACTTCGCAGCGCTTTGAAATGTCGGCCGAAATGCCCCAGTCGATGGTGCTCAGCCGCGTGCTCAAGGCCGATATGCAGAACATACGCAATACGCTTGACATAAACGGCGAGCAGATGTTCGACAAGGTCGTGGAGCTGATGCGCAACGCCGAGCACATATACATACTGGGATTGCGCTCGAGCGCGCCGCTGGCGGAGTTCATGGGGTTTTACATGCGGTTTGTGACGGATCATGTGAGCGTGGTTACGTCGGGCATATCGGACGTGTTCGAGCAGCTGAGCCGCATAGGCGAGAACGACGTTATGATATGCATATCGTTCCCGCGCTACTCTACGCGCACCGTGGAGGCGATGGAGTTCGCGCACAGCAAGCATGCAAAGCTCGTGGCGATAACCGACGGGCCGATGTCGCCGCTGCACGCTCTGTCGGATTACTGCCTGATGGCCAAGTCGGACATGGCGTCGTTTGTGGATTCGCTGGCGGCGCCGCTGTCGCTGATAAACGCGCTGCTGGTGGCGATGGGTCTGAGCAAGCGCGAGGAGGTCGCGCAGCGGCTGCAGATGCTCGAGGAAATCTGGGACAATTACAACGTGTTCCTGGGCCGCGACAAGGCGTAGTGGCGGAGGACGTATGATAGGCATAATCGGAGGCGGCGCGTCGGGCATGGCGGCGGCGCTGTACGCTGCGCGCGCGGGCGCGCATGTAACGCTGCTTGAGCGCAACGAAAAGCTGGGCAAGAAGATATATATAACCGGCAAGGGCCGCTGCAACCTGACCAACACCGCCGACGGACAGGCGTTTTTGCGCAATGTACCGCGCAATCCGCGGTTTTTGTATTCGGCGCTGAGCTGTCTGGACAGCGCAGGGCTGGTGGGGCTGATAGAGTCGCTGGGCGTAAAGACCAAGGTAGAGCGCGGCGGGCGGGTGTTCCCGGAGTCCGACCACGCCAGCGACATAACTCGCGCATTGGAGCGGGAGTTGCGTCGGCTGGGCGTTGACATAGAGCTGAATTCGCGCGTGACGCATGTGCAGGCGGATGGCGGCCGGTGGCGGGTGCTGCTGGACGGCGGGCATGTGCGGGAGTTCGACGCGCTGATAGTGTGCGCGGGCGGCGCGAGCTATCCGACGACGGGGTCGGACGGGTATGGCGCGCGGGTGTTTGAGGAGCTGGGGCTGAGCGTCAAGCCGCTGTTGCCGGCGCTGGTGCCGATAGAGACGCAGGAGCAGTGGCCGGGCGTATTGACGGGCATATCGCTCAAAAACGTATCGCTCAAGCTGCTGGGCGCGCGCAAGCCGGCGTTCTTTGAGCAGGGCGAGATGCTGTTTACCCACTTTGGGATAAGCGGCCCGCTGGCGCTGTCGTGTTCGAGCTATCTGGACGCCGAACCGGCGGGTCAGCAGCTCAGGCTGGATCTGAAGCCCGCGCTGGACGAGGACACTTTGCTCAGACGGCTGGAGCGCGAGGTCGAAGCCGCGCCCCGGCGGCAGCTCAAGGGCATGCTGGAGGCGTTGATGCCGCGGGCGATGGCGCCGGTGCTGGCCGAGCAGTCGGGATTTGAGCCGCTGCGGCCGGTCAACCAGCTGAATCAGAAGCAATTGCGTGCGCTGGCGGCGTATCTGAAGGCGATACCGCTGACGGTCAAGCGCGTGCGCGGGTTTAACGAGGCGATAATCACGCGCGGCGGTCTGGACGTAAAGCAGCTCAATCCGTCCACGCTGATGGTAAAGGCGCTGCCGGGACTGTTTGCGGCGGGCGAGGCGTTGGACGTGGACGCGCTGACCGGCGGGTTTAACCTGCAGATAGCGTTCTCGACGGGCGCGCTGGCGGGCCGCAGCGCGGCGGAGTATGTGAGTGCGCGTTGACAGCGCGTGGAGGCCGTATGGAAACTGAGGAGATGCTTGAGATATTCGATGGCGAGCGCAGACCGCGGGGGTATGCCAAGGCGCGCTCCGAAAATCTGGGGCCGGACGAATACAAGGTCGCGGTGGGCATATGGGTTGTAGATGCGAACGGCCGGCTGTTAATCACGCGGCGCAGCCTGGACAAGCTCTATGCGCCGGGCAAGTGGGAGAACACCGGCGGCCATATGCGCGCGGGCGAGGCGCCGGTGGCGGCGGTGATACGCGAGCTGAGCGAGGAGACGGGGCTCAATGCGCGGCCGGAGGACGTGCGCTATCTGGGCACGGCCAAGGTGTGGCCGTACTTTGGCGACAACTTTGTGACGTACGTGGACGAGGTAGAACCCGAGGTGCGGTTGCAGCCCGGCGAGACGATGGACGCGCGCTGGGTGACGCTCGACGAGCTGGACGGCATGATGCGCGCAGGGGAAATGGCCGGGTCAACGTGTTCGCATATGGCGTATTACCGCGAGGCGTTTGAAGCGGCGGTGCGCGCCAGGGCCTGAGGCAGAGCTTGCAGTTGGGAGATGGGCTATGGAAAACGTGATGGGTTCGCGGGAGGTCGCGCGCGCGGCGCTGACGATGTGCATGAGCCGTACCCGCGACGAGGAGTACGAGCGCAAGGCCGAACTGCGCCAGCAGGGCATACTTTCGGCCGCGGTGGATTACGGCGGCGAGTTCATATCATCGATGACGCGTATGGTTGAGCGCGTGGTCGTGGCGGCCAAGCGCGAGGGCGTGATCAACGACTCGCATCTGGAGGAAGGCGCGGTCGCAGGGGCGACGCGCGAGGCATTGGTACAGGTGATGAACAAGGCCCTGGGGTTGAACGTGGGCGGCAAGCTGGCGATAGCCCGCAACGGCGACCATTTGGCGGTGGCGGTGTTCTTTGGGATAGGGCTGCTGCACTTAAACGAGGTCGCGGTGGGGCTGGGGCACAGGGTGGTCTAGCAGGTATGCGCGCATGGCAGGGCTTTAAGACGCGCGCCGGTTGGACGGCCTGCGCCATGGGCGCGTCAACGACCGGGAATATGGCCTGAAAGGTGGAATGGCGCATGGTGATTGCGATAGACGGCCCGTCGGGCGCGGGCAAGTCGGAGATATCGCGCCGGCTGGCGGCGCGGCTGGGGATAGCGTATCTGGACACGGGCGCGCTGTACCGCGCAGTGGGCATGAAGGCGTTTGAGGAGGGCGTGTCGCCGGAGGACGAGGCGGCGCTGAGCGATATGCTCTCAGGCACGGAACTGGACGCGGTTTGCAGCCAGGGCGGCGCGCCGCGGGTGCTGCTGGACGGCCGGGATGTTACGGACGAGCTGCGCACGCAGGTCATCGCCGACATGGCTTCGCGGGTATCGGCGCAGGGCGTGGTGCGGGCATGGCTGCTGGACAGGCAGCGCGAGCTTGCGCGCGCACGCGACGCGATATTGGACGGGCGCGACATAGGGACGCAGGTATTCCCTGACGCGGAGGTCAAGATATACCTCACGGCTTCGGCCGGAGTGCGGGCACAGCGGCGCATGGAGCAGCTGTGCGCGGCGGGGCGGCCGGCAGAGTATGGCGACGTGCTGCGCGAGGTCAACGAGCGCGACGAGCGCGACATGAATCGCGCCGTCAGCCCGCTCAGGCGCGCCGAGGATGCGTACTTGATCGATTCGAGCGATATGACGATCGACGAGGTGGTCGATGCGATACTTAACCGCGTCGCTCAGGCGCGGGCGAGGAGTTGAGCAAATGAGCCGGTTTTACTTTGTGGCGCGCTCGATTGTGAATGTGGTATTGCGCCTGATGTATAGGCCCGTTGTGTCGGGCAACCCGAAGCTGCCGGACGGCCCGGTGATATTGGTGAGCAATCACATATCCAACTGGGACGTGGTGCTGATGGGCAGCATAGTCGACAGGCAGATACGCTTCATGGCCAAGAAGGAGCTGTTTGAGTTCAAGCCACTGCATATGTTGATGGACTGGCTGGGCGCATTTCCGGTGGATCGCGGTGGAGCCGATGTGAGCGCGATACGCACGGGGCTGTCGATACTGGGCGAAGGCGGCGTGATAGGCATATTCCCGCAGGGCACGCGCGTAAAGGACGACAGCTCGTTTGAGATGGCGGGCGGGGCGTCCATGATAGCGCTGCGCTCCAGAGCGCAGATAGTGCCGGTGCACATATCGGGGCCGTACAGGCTGTTCAGGCATGTGCGCATAGCGTTTGGCGCGCCGTTCACTCCGGTGGGAGCCGGAGCGCGCATAAATCGCGAACTGATAGACGAGGTCAATGCGCAGGTAACCGAGCGCGTGCTGGCGCTGCGAAACGCGGATTAGCAGCGTGATACGCGGCATAACGAAAAATTAATGAACGAATTTTGGCGGTTTTGCAGGATAAGACGGGGTTAAAGGCGAATAGATAGGGACGGTGCATAAGTTTCGCCGTGCGGGACTGTCCCCGGCGGCGGAAGCTTGGGAGTGATTGGGTGAAGGTCATATTGGCCCGAAGCGCGGGTTTCTGCTTTGGAGTGCGGCGCGCGGTCGAGGCGGTCGAGCGCGAGCTGGCCGCGGGCGAGCGCATATGCACGCTGGGCCGGCTGATGCACAACGATCAGGCGGTGGGCGAGTTGGAGCGGCGCGGCGCACGGCCGGTGGACACACCCGGCGAGGTGGATACGCGCAAGGTCGCGGTGCGCTCACATGGCGTGCGACCGGAGGTGCTGCGCGAACTGGAGGCAGCCGGGCATGAAGTGCTTGATCTGACCTGCCCGTTTGTAAAGCGCATACACGAGCTGGTGTCGGAGTATTCCCGTCGAACCGGCGCGCCGGTCATAGTGGTCGGCAGGCGCACCCATCCCGAGGTGATAGGCATATGCGGCTGGTGCGACAAGAGCTTTGTCGTGTACGATGAAGCCGAGGCTGCCGCGTTGCCCGATATGCCCCGTGCGCTGCTAGTGGCGCAGACTACCTGCGAGAAAGACAGGTTCCTGCGCGTCAAGGCGGTACTGCAAGCCAGAATACCGGAGCTGGACAGCCGGAATACGGTCTGTTCGACCTCGAGCGACAGACAGCGCGAGGCGCAGGAGCTGGCCGGGCGTGCGGACATGATGATCGTGGTTGGCGGCAAAAACAGCGCCAACACGCGTGAATTGTACGACATCTGCCGCGCACGCACTGAGACAATTTGGGTCGAAACCGCGCGTGACCTCCCTGAAAAATGGGCCGGCCCGTGGGGTATAATCGGCATAACAGCCGGCGCTAGCACGCCGGATGGCACATTTAAGGAGGTTGCTGCACGCATGAACGACATCGAAAAGCAGGATAAGAACCTGCAAGCCGCTACACCGGAGACTTCTACCCAGGATTCGGATTTCATGGCCGACATCGAAAAGACGCTGGTACAGATCCACCAGGGTGATATAATAAAGGGCAAGGTTGTCCAGATAACTGATGACGAGGTCTGTGTCAATATCGGTTACAAGTCCGATGGTCTGATAAAGAAGTCCGAACTGTGCGACAAGGACGTAAAGATCGGCGACGAGATAGAAGTCGAAGTTGACAAGGTCAACGACGGCGAGGGCAATGTAATACTCTCGCAGAAGAACATAGTCAACCGCCGCAACTGGGAGGCCATAGTCGCCAAGTTTGAGGCGGGCGAATATGTGGACGCCATCGGCAAGAAGGCCGTTAAGGGCGGCCTGATCGCCTCTGTCATGGGCATTGAGGCGTTCATACCCGCGTCTCACCTGAGCCAGCGCTACGTCGAGAAGATCGAGGACTTCGTCGGCAAGGAGATGAAGCTCAAGATCATCGAGATCGACGACAAGAAAAAGCGCATAGTCGCTTCCCGCAAGGAAGTGCTGGCTGCTGAAGAGGCCAAGCGCAAGGCCGAGATCTGGGACAAGCTGGTTGAGGGCACTGTCGTCAACGGCATAGTGCGCAGGCTTACCGATTTCGGCGCGTTCGTCGACATCGGCGGCGTGGACGGCCTGGTACATGTGACCGACCTGAGCTGGGGCCGCGTAAAGCATCCCAGCGACGTGGTGTCCATCGGCCAGGAGATACCGGTCAAGATACAGTCGCTGGATCGTGAGCGCGAGCGCATATCGCTGAGCTACAAGGCGACGCAGCCCAAGCCCTGGGACGTGGCGGGCGAGAAGTACATCGTCGGCTCTGTCGTAGAGGGCAAGGTAGTGCGCATAACGACGTTCGGCGCGTTTGTCGAGCTGGAGCCCGGTCTGGATGGCCTGGTGCACATCTCGCAGTGCGCTGTGACCCGCATAGCCAAGGTCGAGGACGCGGTGCAGGTCGGCCAGATCGTGCGCGTGAAGGTGCTCGACGTCAACACCGAAGCCAAGCGCATCAGCCTGAGCATCCGTGCGGTGCTTGAGGACGAGGCGTTTGACGGCGTGGGCGACGGCGCTGCGGATTCGCTGGGCGATGAGTTCGCAATCGGCGATGAGGACGAGAACAACTAAGCAAGGCAATTTGCCGTGGGCTGCTGAGATGATCGGCAGCCCTTTGTCATATACATTGAAGTGACGGCGCGGATGCGGCACCGGTATGGCTGAATTGCGGACAGGACGCGGTTGGATTGCAGGCGCGGCGCTGGCGGGAATCGACAGCGACGCCTGCAATATGAGTTATGCACGCAAAGCGTGTATGGCTAAAGGCAGAAGCGGCGCCGGCAAGTCCAGGCTGTCTATGCCAGGCGAGGGTGCTGGATTGCAGGCGTGGTACTGACAGCAATCAAACGCGGATGCAATGCGGGTGCAATTTGGGCGCAAATTCGGGCATGACTGAATCGCAAGTCCAATGCTGGTTGCGCCGAATTGCGGACGGGGTGTCGCCGGGACAGAGCGGCGGGCGCAGTTGATGCCAGATTGCGTGGGCAGGCGCGTTCATGGCCAAGCTGCGCTGACTGCGCGGCGCACAGTCGCGCGCTTGTACCAGCACGGGCGTGCCACGCATGAGCACAGAGCGGGCAAGGGCTGCCCGACAATGTGGTTTGGTCTTCCGCAATGCGCCTTGCGCATATATCCGCCGGACAATATATCCGCCCGCGGCGCGACTGCGGGCGTCGAGGAGGTAATTGATGGATATACTCATATTGGTGCTGATATTGGGAGTGCTGTACTGGTTGGCACGGCGTGAGAATAACCGCCTGGTTGTGTCGCGGTACTATGTGCCCGCCGATGTCAGCGAGGAGCTGTCGATAGTGCAGCTCAGCGACCTGCACTGCAAGCGCTTTGGCCCCAACAATGAAAAGCTGGTCGAACAGATCAAGCAGCTTGCGCCCGATATTATAGTGATAACCGGCGACATGATCCACAAGTGGGACGACAAGGCCGCGTCATATGTGGACGCGCTGGCGGTGCTCAAGCAGTTGGCTCCGGTGTACGCGATACCCGGCAACCATGAGACCGGCATGAACGAGTGGCCGTTGCTGCGCGACATGCTGCGCAAGGCGGGCCTGCGCGTGATAGAAAACGACGTGGCTATATACTCCAAAGGCGGGCAGCGCGTGTCGATACTGGGCCTGAACGAGGACGCCAATCCTGATCTGGACGCGCTGTTTGCGCGGCTGAATGAGATGGGCGGGTTCAGGGTGGTGCTGAGCCACTATCCGCTTAACTTTGAGCAGTACTCAAAGCGCGATTTCGAGCTGCAATTCAGCGGGCATGCGCATGGCGGCCAGTGGCGGTTGCCGGTGATAGGCGGACTGTTTTCGCCCGATCAGGGCCTGTTCCCGCACTATGACGCCGGCTTGTTTGAGGAAAATGGCCGCATGATGGTGGTCTCGCGCGGATTGGGCAACAGCGGGTTCCCGTTGCGGCTGCTCAATTACCCGGAGATAGTCTATGTATCGGTGACAAAGCGCGCCGAATGAGCGGTGAGTATGTGAATTTGAGTTCGCCTGTGGACCTTAGCGGTCTGCGGGCGAACTGCTTCTGGCGCATCTGCATTGACGCACGCATATCGCGGGGCGTGGGCGCATAAGTTGTGGGGAAACATGAGGTTAGGGGGATGGCAAAATGCGCAAGCCCGATGAGACTCAGGAGCCCCGGCGCGCTCACACGCTGCAGCTCACCGAGCGCAATCGCCTGACGCTGACGGGCGTCAGCGACGTGGACAGCTTTTGCGACCAGTTGATAGTTATGAATACGTCGCAGGGCGAACTGACCGTGGCGGGCCGTGAACTGCACATATCGACGTTGAATCTCGAGGAGGGCCGGCTCGATATCGATGGATTGATACTTGCGCTGGAGTACTCCGACGCGCGCCCCGCGAGCCGCCGCGGGCTGTGGCGCGTGTTCAGGTAATGCTGTACTATACCTCAGGCCAGTGGTATGTGCTGGCGTACATGATGCTCTGTGGCATGCTGATGGGCGGCATATACGAGCTGTTTCGCGCGGTGCGGCTGTTGACGGTGGCCGGCGTGGCGTTCACGGCGCTGTTGGATGTGGTTATGTGCGCGGTGCTGGCGCTGCTGCTCAGCGCGATGCTGCTGCGCGCCAATGGCGGCGAGTTGCGGCTGTATGTGCTGGCGGGGTGTGCGCTGGGCATGGCGGCGTTTGAGTTGGGTCCGGCGCGCCTGCTGCGCGGCGGCATAGCGCGGCTTATGTGCCTGCTCGCGCGCGTGCACCGCCGGCTTCAACATGTTGCGCTTTTCAAACATATTCTTAAATAAGTGTTGCAGCGGTAGGATTCGGCGAGTGTGCAGCGAATAATAATGCTGTTCGAGGCGGGTCAAGGCGGGTGCGGAATGCGCGCGCCGGGGCATGTGGTGTGCATGAGGGAGCGGCATTATTATGGCAACAAGGCGCGGCGGGCTCCGCATAAAGCCCAGGTTCTGGCTGCTGTTGCTGACGGCGGCCTGTATGTTTACGTCGATAGCTATGGTGCGCGAAGGCGCGGCGCTGGATGCGCAGTACGCCGAGATAGCGCAATTGGAGCAACAAAAGCTGGAACTGCGCCAGCAAAATGACGAGCTCAAGCGCGCGTCTGAGTTTTCGACGACCGACGCGTTTATAGAGCGTCAGGCGCGTGCGCTGGGCATGATAAAGCCGGGCGAGGTGCGCTATGTGGTGCAGCCGGAGGAGGCGGATTATGCTCAGGGCGGCAATTGACATAGGATCGAATTCGGTGCGGCTGCTGGTGGCGCGCGTGGACGGCGGAGAGTTCAAACCGCTGGTCAAGCACATTGAGACCACGCGGCTGCACGAGGGTTTGGGTGAGGGCAATGTCCTCAGCGCGGACTCGATGGCGCGCACGGCCGGAGCGATAGAGCGCTTTGCGGCTGAGGCGAAGGCCAACGGGGTAGGCGCTGAGGACATATTTGCGTTTGCGACAAGTGCGGTGCGGGATGCGGCCAACGGTCGTGAGTTTATGGATATGGTCGCGCGTGAATGCGGTGTGACGATACGCCTGCTCAGCGGTGAGCAGGAGGCTGGGTATGCGTATTACGCGGCGGCGCGGCCGGGCGAGTGCGGCGTGCTGGACATAGGCGGCGCGTCAACAGAGATGATTTGCGGCTGCGATGGGCGAATACGCGCGGCGTATTCGGCGCAGATGGGCGCGGTGCGGCTGCGGCGCATGCTGGGCGGGCCGGAGGTCAGGCCGTTACCCGAGGACATGATAGCGCGCGCGCTGACGGTATTGCGGCCGGGTATTGAGCAGATCGCGCCTGTGCCGGCGCAGTTTGTGGGCGTGGCGGGCACGATAACCACGCTGTACGCGTTGAAGATCGGACTGAAGGAATACGACCCGGACGTGATTCAGGGCGGCTGGCTGGCGCGCGCTGAAGTCGAGGAGTGGTTTTACCGGCTGTGCGGCATGAGCGTGGCCGAGCGGTTGACGCTGCCGGGCATGCCGGCGCGGAGGGCCGACATAATCGACTATGGCGCGGCGGTGCTGGTAGCGTTCATGCGGCTGAGCGGGCTGGAGGGCATCTACGTGTCAGATCGGGATAACCTGTATTCGGCTGTGATGTTGTGCGGCGGCGACGCCTGATATGCATATTGACAAAGATGTTAAAATATTGTATAATGATACTGATGATGCAAAGAACGGTCGCCGCTGCGGCAGTCGGTCGGTTCTGCGTCCAAGGCAAATGGCAAAGCTTGCCGCCATGTCGCGCCGTGGTTGCGCGAGGCGGGCGTTCCGTGTGCATCTGATAGACGATGCAGGGGGGTATGCGATATGAGGCGATCGATCGCATGGTTGAGCCTGTTGGTGGCGCTGATGCTGTTGACGGGCGTAGCGCTGGCCGAGAGTGCGGAGCAGAACGTAGGTCAGGATGCCGAGCTGAGCGAAGTGAGCGCTTATGCGCGCGGCACGCTGGCGTTGCTGGATGCGCAGGCGCAGCCCGAGAGCTACCTGCGCGCGGCGTTCCGGTTTGACGTGGAGGCGGCGCGCACGGCGCTGGCGGATTCGGAATACCTGTACAAGTTCGAAGAGACATACGGCGGCTATGCGCGGGTGTACGTGCTGGAATACGCGTGCGTGCTGGAGGGCGGTCTGCCATACAGCCAGTGGGTGGCGGTCGGTGTGGACGCGGACGGCAACATGGCGCAGACCATGACGCCCGACGATGTAACGGAGAAGATTTACGCGCCGGGCTGGTATGCGGATGTGGACATGGAACTGATATACGACGTGACGCTGGCCGAGGCCGGCGTGGTCTGACGGAGATGCGAAAGCGCCGGGCTGCTCTTAAGCAGTCCGGCGCTTTGGTTTGTTTGACAGAGCCGGCAAGCCGCCGGGTGCCGGGCTTAGTTGCATGACGAGCATTCGCTGACTTCAAACATCGATAAATCCGGCAAGTCAAGCGTAATTCTGCCCGCGCTCCAGCTCGATATTCCGAACGGCGTTTGCCGTTTAAGGAACTCCTGAGGGTGTGACTTCTGCCAATGGCACAAGGCGCCGGGCAGCTAATGGCCCGGCGTGCAGACCGCTGACAAAGTCCTGGCAGCTGGACAGAACGCGGCGTTTAAGTTTTCCTGAAATGACGCCTGGACGATGCTTTAAATACGTTTGCCATAACGGGCATTATGGCCAGGTTTGCAGATGCCATTTGTCGTCATTGCAAGTTTAGCCAGGCTGGCAGTTTCGCAAACTTTGTCATTGAACAGAGCGCCGGGTTGCTATCAGCCCGGCGCTTTGCGTGAGCATTACACGCTCGTCTTCTTGGACAGGAACTGGAACAGCTCGATGCGCTCGCCGTCGGGGCCCTTGAAGAACACGTTGCGCGTGCCGCCCATTATGTCGGGCATCTCGCCGATGGGCGAAACGACCTCGACCTTGCCCTCAAGGCGCGCCATGTATGCCGCGATATCGTCGCATTCGAGGCAGATGTGGTCGACCTGACCGGGCGTGAGCGCGGCCACGTCCACGTTGGGGCTGTATATCAGTTCTATTATGCAGGTGCCGGCCTGCACAAAGCCCAATTGCGTGCCGCCGGGACGCTCGTAGAGATGCGTCAGCTCAAAGCCCAGCTCATTTACGTAGAACTTCAGCGAGCGCTGCATGTCCGATACGCGCACGCCTATGTGCGCCAGCCCCGTAAGTCCCTTAGCCATAAGTGTTTTACCTCCTTTAAGTGGTGGCTTTATTATAGCATTTGACGTAAAGAATTGGAAGAATTACTTTTCAAAGATTCAAAAAGGCGCTATAATGACAGTGCGGGCGCGTATGTGTAAAACGCGACCCGCGCGGTATGACCTCTATCCAACCCGGTTGCCCAATGTCAGGTATCTTATATGAACTTGAACGGAGGTAATTTCGATGACTGCTGACAGGAACTTTTCTACTCATGCACAGGTGCGGCGGCTGACGGTGTGCGCCATGCTGACCGCGATAATCTGGCTGCTTACGGTTTCGCCGATAGGGTTTACGCTGCCCTTTTTCGGGATATCGATGACGTTTAATCACATACCGATGATAATAGGCACGCTGATGGAGGGCCTGGGCGTGGGCTGCGTGCTGGCGGCGATGTTCGGGCTGAGCAGCCTGTACACGGCGTTTGCGCGCCCGACTTACTATTCGCCGCTGTTTCAGAATCCGCTGGTATCGGTGTTGCCGCGACTGCTGACCGCGCCGGTTACGTACTTTGTGTACAAGGGCGTAAAGAAGCTCTGTCCCGGCAAGCCGGTAATCGCGTGGGGCGCGGCGGCCATAGCGGGCACGCTGGCCAATACGCTGTTCACTCTGGGCGCCATGGCGCTGTATGTGCGCGTCAATCCCGGCGCGCTGGGGCTGGAGCCCGAAGCGGTGGGCGGCGCGGTCGCGGTGATATGGGGGCTGTCGATCAATAGCCCGTTCGAATGCATATCGTCGGTGATATTGTCCACCGCGGTGATGGGTGCGCTGAGCCGCTATACCCGGGGCCGGCGCGCATGACCAAATTACGATTGGGGTTTTAGGTAATGATACTGACGCTGGATATAGGTAATACCAACATAAAGGCAGGCGTGTTCAACGGCAGCGAGCTGGTGGACTACTGGCGGATCTCGACCGACCGCTCAAAGAGCAGCGACGAGTATGGCATACTGCTGCTGGGCCTGTTTGCGCATTCGCACATCGACCCGGCGCTGGATGGCATAATAATGTCGTCAGTTGTGCCGACGATCAACTTCACGATTGAGCACATGTGTTCGTCGTACTTCAACATTACGCCGATGCAGGTGGTGCCGGGCATAAAGACCGGCATAAACCTCAAGTATGAGAACCCGCGCGAGTTGGGCAGCGACCGCATAGTAAACGCGGTGGCGGCATACGAGCTGTATGGCGGGCCGTGCATATTCATAGACTTTGGCACGGCTACGACGTTTGGGGTGGTGTCGCACAAGGGCGAGTTCCTGGGCGGCGCAATCTGCCCGGGCATAAAGCTGGCCAGCGAGGCGCTGACCGAGCGCACCAGCCGCCTGCCTAAGATCGAGCTGGCCAAGCCTGAGAGCGTCATTGGCCGCAACACGATATCCAACATGCAGTCGGGCCTGGTGTACGGCTACATCGGCCAGGTCAAGTATCTGGTCGAGTGTATGCGCGCCGAGCTGGGCGCGCCGGAAGCGCGCGTAATAGCGACCGGCGGCATGTCGCGCCTGATAGCGTCGGGTACCGACGTGATAGATGAAATCGACGGCCTGCTGACGCTCAAGGGGCTCAGGATAATCTACGAGCGCAATCAGCCGCGCGCATGAAGCGCGGCGCAAGAAGGGATGACGGTATGGGCGATATACACGAGGTGACGATAGGCTTTCTGGGCTGCGGCAATATCGGCAACGGCGTATGGCGGCTGATAAACGAGATGGCGCCGGCGATAGAACACAGGGAAAAGGTACGGCTGCGCGTAAAGCGCATGCTGGTGCGCAATATGAACAAGGCGCGCCCCAATGTGCCACATGAGCTGCTTACGACCAATCCGGACGACGTGCTGGGCGATCCGGAGATATCGATTGTGGCCGAGTTCATGGGCGGCGCTGAGCCGGCCAACACGTACATGCAGCGCGCACTGGCCGCCGGCAAGACCGTAGTCACCGCTAACAAGATGGCGCTGGCGCTGAACTGGTCCAAGCTCCAGGCGACGGCAACCGCCAGCGGTGCAGGACTGTTCTATGAGGCGAGCGTGTGCGGCGGCATACCGATCATCCGCACTATAACCACATCGCTGCAGGCCAACCGCTTCAGCCGTGTGGTGGGCATAATAAACGGCACCACCAACTACATATTGTCCGAGATGACGTCCAAGGGCCTGGACTACGCCGAGGCGCTTGCTCAGGCGCAGCGGCTGGGCCTGGCCGAGCCCGACCCGAGCGCCGACGTGAACGGACTGGACGCGGCGTACAAGCTGTCGATACTGTCGACGCTGGCGTTCCATGCGCGCATACCGTTCGACCGGATATACTGCGAGGGCATTACCGGCGTCGCGGCCGAGGACATAGAGTTCGGGCGCAGCGCGGGCTACACCGTCAAGCTGCTGGCGATAGCCAAGCGTGCGGGCCAGACCGTCGAGGCGCGCGTACACCCGGCGTTCATACCTTCGGATCATCCGCTGGCGTCGGTCAGCGGGTCGTATAACGCGGTGTTCCTGACGGGCAATGCGGTAGACGATCTGATGCTGTATGGACGCGGCGCGGGCGACATGCCCACGGCCAGCGCGATCGTATCGGACCTTATAAACGCGTCCAAGGCGCAGCACTTTGAACAGCCCACGTTCCTGAACCGCCCGATACCGCCGGACGATCTGACGATTGACGCAAATTTCCGGTCGAAGTTTTATGTGCGCATGAGCGTAGCCGACCGCGTGGGCGTGCTGGAGGCGCTGGCGGGAGCGTTTGCGCGGCAGAACGTGTCGATAGCGTCCATGGGTCAGACCAAGCATGGCCCGGGTCGCGTGCCGCTCACGGTCACCACCCATGAGACCTGCGAATCGGCGATGCGCGCGGCGCTGGCAAGCATAAGTGAAGAAACTGCGATAGTGCGCAGTGTAATACGCATAGAGGAATTGGGGGAGAGCAGATGATTACGCGCAAAGATGAACAGACGATCGAGATACGCGAACAGATGCGCGGCGGCGCAAAGCAGGTCGAGATACGCAACCTGGCGCGCGAGCTTCCGGCCAAGGCGCGGCTGTTTGGACGGCTGAGGCTGATACCGGGCGCGTCGATAGGCTATCATGTGCACGAAGGCGAGACGGAGCTGTTCTACTTCCTGAGCGGCGCGGGGCGCGTGCGCGACGGCGAGCAGTGGTTCGATGTCCAGCCGGGCGACGTGCTGTCGACTGGTAACGGCAACGGTCACGCCGTCGAAAATACCGGGGATGAGGATCTGGTGTTCATTGCGGTAATAGTCAAGGATTGATGCGGCATAAACCGCGTAAGAGAGCTGGCCTTGTATGGCGCAGATGCGCTATACAAGGCCGGCGCTTTCTTTTTGGAGCAAGGCTATGGCCGACATTAAGCGCAATATACTTAAATAACAATAGTCAATGCGAATGGCGACTGTATGCCGGACGCTATGCTCAAGCGAATAGAAAACTTCCGGACGCTGTACGCGGCAATTAGAAAACTACCGGACGCTGCACTCAAACAAATAGAAAACCTAAAAGCGCACCATGCAGCCCCGTTAGGCGGCCGGCACGGCGCGCTGTGCAATTAGCGTCAGTCCATGGTGTAAGTATTAATTCATGCAGACGTTGAGCGTCCAAGCTTCAAGCCCGGACTGCCTGCGGCCAGATTTGCATATCTCGACGCGCAGGCCATGTTCACACCGGCATTGCCGCAAATGCGGAATGTTCAGCGCTTCAACATGCGGCTGAGGAATTGGCCGGTGTAGCTGCCGGCGCATTCGCATATGTGTTCGGGAGTGCCGCTGGCTATGATAGTGCCGCCGCCATCGCCGCCTTCGGGGCCCATATCGATAATGTAGTCGCAGGTCTTGATAAGGTCGAGGTTGTGCTCTATCACGACGACCGTATTGCCCGCGTCGGTCAGCTGCTGCAGCACGCGTTCCAGCTTTTCAACGTCGGCCATATGCAGTCCGGTCGTGGGCTCGTCGAGCACGTAGAGCGTCTTGCCGGTAGCGCGGCGGCTCAACTCGGTGGCCAGCTTTATGCGCTGAGCTTCGCCGCCGGACAGCGTCGTCGACGGCTGGCCCAGCTTGACATAGCCCAGACCCACGTCTACCAGCGTCTGCAGTTTTGCGCGCAGTCGCGGCAGATTGCCGAAAAACTCGAGCGCAGTTTCAGCGGTCATGTCGAGCACTTCGTATATGTTCTTGCCCTTATAGCGCACCTCGAGCGTCTCGCGGTTGTAGCGGTGGCCGCCGCAGACGTCGCATGGCACATATATGTCGGGCAAAAAGTGCATCTCAATTTTGATTATGCCGTCGCCCGAGCAGGCTTCGCACCGGCCGCCCTTTACGTTGAACGAGAAGCGGTTACTCTTGTAACCGCGCGCCTTGGCGTCGGGTGTGGCGGCGAAAACATCGCGTATCAGGTCAAACAGGCCGGTGTACGTGGCCGGGTTGGAGCGCGGCGTGCGGCCTATCGGCGACTGGTCTATGGCGATTATCTTGTCGAGCTGATCCAGGCCGTCTATGCCGTCGTGGGGGCCGGGGCGGGTGTGAGCGCGATTGAGGTCGCGGGCGAGCGCTTTGTATAATATCTCATTGACCAGCGACGACTTGCCGCTGCCCGACACGCCCGTCACGCACGTAAACACGCCCAGCGGAATTGCGGCGTCGATGTTTTTCAGGTTGTTGGCGCGCGCGCCGCGTATCGTCAGGAATCCGCGCGGCTCTCTGCGCTTTGCGGGCACGGGTATCGAGCGCTTGCCGCTGAGGAACTGACCGGTTATCGAGTTGGGGTTGCGCATTATGTCCTCGCAGGTGCCCTCGGCGACGAGCCGGCCGCCATTTTCGCCTGCGCCGGGGCCTATGTCGACAATCCAGTCGGCGGCGCGCATTGTGTCCTCGTCGTGCTCGACGACTATCAGCGTGTTGCCCAGATCGCGCAGGTTTTTGAGCGTATTGAGCAGCCGCTCATTGTCGCGCTGGTGCAGGCCTATCGACGGCTCGTCGAGTATGTACAGCACGCCGACCAGCGACGAGCCTATCTGTGTAGCCAGGCGTATGCGCTGCGCCTCGCCGCCCGACAGCGTGGCGGCGGCACGGCTCAGCGTCAGGTAGTCCAGGCCCACGTCGCGCAAAAAGCCCAGCCGCTGGCGAATCTCCTTGAGTATCTGTGCGGCGATCATGCTCTGCTTGGGCGTGAGCTCGAGCGAGTCCAGGAACGCGAGCGCTTCGCGTATCGACATGTCGCTGAGCTGTGCTATCGATATGCCGCCGACCGTGACAGCCAGCGCCTCGCGCCGCAGCCTCAGCCCGTGGCAGTCCGGGCAGGGCGTATCGGACATGTACTGCTCGTATTCCTCCTTCATCGCATCGGACTGGGTCTGGTTGTAGCGGCGCTCCAGGTTTACGACCAGGCCCTCGAACGGCGCCGAGAACACGCTCCAGTTGCCGTCGCGCTGATAGCGCACGTCCAGCTTTTCGCCGCCGGTGCCGTAGAGCAGCTTGTCGATTATCGATTGATCGAGCTGGTTTAATGGCGTGTCCATCGAAAAGCCATACTTGTCGGCCATCGCCACGAAATAGCTGTGCGCTATCGAACTGGCATCGTCTGAGCGCCAGCCCGATATCGACACCGCGCCCTGATTCAGGCTGAGCGCACGGTTGGGTATCACCAGCGCGGGATCGATCTTGTGGAGTATGCCCAGGCCGGTGCACGCCGGACATGCGCCGTAGGGGTTGTTGAACGAGAACAGGCGCGGCTCCAACTCGCCAATCGATATGCCGCAGTCAGGGCATGCGTAGTTCTGCGAGAACAGCATGTCCTCGCCGTCTATGACCGACACCACGACCAGTCCGTCGCCCAGGCGCAGAGCGGTCTCCAGCGAATCGGTCAGGCGGGTCTTTATGTCGGGCCGCAGTATCAGGCGATCTATCACTATCTCAATGGTGTGCTTTTTCTTTTTATCGAGCGCGGGCGCGTCGTCGAGGTCGTATACCTCGCCATCTATGCGGGCGCGCACGTAGCCCTCGCGGCGCATGCTCTCCAGCACGCGCGCATGTTCGCCCTTGCGGGCGCGCACGACCGGCGCGAGTATCTGGAGTCGCGTGCGCTCGGGCAGCGCGGTTATCTGATCGACCATCTGATCGACGGTCTGCTGATTGATCTCGCGGCCGCACTTGGGGCAGTGAGGGGTGCCTATGCGCGCGTAGAGCAGGCGCAGGTAGTCATGGATCTCGGTAACGGTACCCACAGTCGAGCGGGGATTGCGGCTGGTGGTCTTCTGGTCGATCGATATAGCGGGCGACAGACCGTCGATATAGTCGACGTCAGGCTTTTCCATCTGGCCCAGGAACTGGCGCGCATACGACGACAGCGACTCCACATAGCGCCGCTGGCCCTCGGCGTATATCGTGTCAAACGCCAGCGACGACTTGCCCGAGCCGCTCAGGCCCGTAAATACTATCAGCTTGTCGCGCGGTATCTCTATGTCAATGTTTTTCAGGTTGTGGGCGCGCGCGCCCTTTATGACTATCGTTTGACGCATAATTACTCTCCTCAAATAGTGCGGTCTGGGCCGCTTTTGCTGCGTCGGGGTCTGGTCGTGGTGCTGCGCATCCAGGCCGCGCATCGTTGAACGCGTCGACTGGTTTGCGCCGGCTGCCGGGGCGGTAGCCTAAGCGTTACTACGATGCGAGCGCCGCAAGTCAGTGGCGTTGGCTTGAATGGGCGTAACGCCGCATGGAGGCAGCGTTGGCGTGGCTGTACTGCCAAAGTCGGTTGCCGTTGACAGTTACGTTAGCTTGACTGTGCCGCCAAAGCCGGTAGCAGTTGACAGTTACGTTAGCATAGCTGTGCCGCCAAAGTCGGTAGCAGTTGACAGTTACGTTAGCTTGACTGTGCCGCCAAGGCCGGTTGCCGTTTACAGTCACGTTAGCGTGACTGCGCCGCTAAAGTCGGTAGCCGCAGGCAGTAGCGTTGGCGTGGCCGTGTCGCCAGAGCCGGTAGCCGCAGGCAGTAGCGTTGGCGTGGCCGTGTCACCAGAGCCGGTAGCCGCAGGCAGTAGCATTAACGTGGCTATGCCGCCGGAGCGGGTAGCCGCAGGCAGTAGCGTTAACGTGGCTATGCCGCTGGAGCGGGTTGCCGTTGACAGTTGCATTAGCGTAGCTATGCCGCCAAAGTCGGCTGTCGTTGACAGTAGCGTTAGCGTAGCTGTGCTGCCGGAGCCGGTTGCCGTTGACAGTTACGTTAGCATGACTGTGTCACCAGGGCAAGTTACCGCAGGCAGTAGCATTAACGCTGCAGTGCCGGTAGCGCCGGCCACGCACGCCAGTAGTTCAAGCGCTGCCATGCCAGCAGTGCCAGCCCCCGCAAGGCGGACATGTAAGTTCGAGCCGCGCTGTACGTCAACTGCGCTTGCGACGACTGCGCTTGCGGGGCTGGGTGGGTTGTGCGGGCACGGCCTCGCCGCGCAGCGCCATCAGCTGGTCGCGCAGCTTGGCGGCGCGCTCGAAGTCGAGATGCGCGGCGGCGTCGAGCATCTGCTCTTCCAGCTTGTCTATCGCCATGTTGCGCTCGTCGTCGGTCATTTCCACGGTCTGGGCGGCGTCCTGCTCGGGCGGGCGCGAGACTTCCATCAACTCGCGCACTGCCTTGCGCACTGACTGAGGCACTATGCCGTGCTGCTCGTTGTAGGCCATCTGGATGCTGCGGCGGCGGTTGGTCTCGCTGATTGCGCGGAACATCGAGTCGGTCACGTTGTCGGCGTACATTATTACGCGGCCATCGACGTTTCGGGCGGCACGGCCTATGGTCTGTATGAGCGACGTCTCAGAGCGCAGGAAGCCCTCCTTGTCGGCGTCGAGTATCGCGACCAGTCCGACCTCGGGCAGGTCAAGGCCCTCGCGCAGCAGGTTTATGCCCACCAGCACGTCGTATTCGCCCAGGCGCAGCTCGCGCAATATCTTAATGCGGTCGAGCGTGTCGACGTCGGAGTGCATGTACGTGACCTTGATGTCCATCTCCTTTAAGTACTCGGTCAGGCTTTCGGCCATGCGCTTGGTCAGCGTCGTGACCAGCACGCGGCGATGCTTGTCGACCTCGTTGCGGATTTCGCCCAGCAGGTCGTCGACCTGGTTTTTGGCGGGACGGACGGATATCTCGGGGTCTATGAGGCCGGTCGGGCGGATTATCTGCTCTACTATCTGTTTGGTGCGCCCCAGCTCATACGGGCCGGGGGTAGCGCTGGTGTATATCGTCTGACCGACCTTTTGCTCAAACTCGTGGAACTTGAGCGGACGGTTGTCGAACGCCGACGGCAGCCGGAAGCCATAGTTGACCAGTTCCGACTTGCGCGCGTAGTCGCCGTTGAACATTGCGCGTATCTGAGGAACGGTCACGTGCGATTCGTCTATGAACAGTATGAAGTCGTCCGGGAAGTAGTCCAGCAGCGTGAACGGCGCTTCACCGGGTTGACGGCCGTCGAAGTATCGCGAGTAGTTCTCTATGCCCGAGCAGTAGCCTATCTCGCGCATCATCTCTATGTCGTAGCGGGTGCGCTGTTCTATGCGCTGAGCCTCTATGAGCCTGTCGTCGGCGCGGAACTCCTCGACGCGCTTGGCCAGGTCCTGCTCTATCTGTTCTATGCCGCGCTCCATCGCGTCGCGGTTGGTCACGTAGTGCGACGCGGGGAATATCATCACATGGTTCAAGTGTTCCTGCACGGTCTGGGTAGTGGGATCGATGTGGGATATGCGGTCGATCTCATCGCCGAAAAACTCAACGCGCACCAGGTGTTTTTCGCTGCCGGCGGGCATTATGTCGACCACCTCGCCGCGCACGCGAAACGCGCCGCGCTCCAGCTCAAAGTCGTTGCGCTCGTACTGTATGTCGACCAGCCGGCGCAGCAGCTCATCGCGATCCATTTGCATGCCCTCGCGCAGCGACACCGACATATCGGCGTACTCCTTGGGATCGCCCATCGAGTAGATGCAGCTGACCGAGGCCACGATTATCACGTCGCGGCGCTCGCTGAGCCAGGCGGTGGCGCTGTGGCGCATGCGGTCTATTTCGTCGTTTATCGCGGCATCCTTTTCGATATAGGTGTCTGAAGAGGCGATGTAGGCTTCGGGCTGGTAGTAGTCGTAGTAGCTCACAAAGTAGCCCACCGCGTTCTCGGGAAAGAATTCGCGGAATTCCTCGGCCAACTGCGCCGCCAGCGTCTTGTTGTGCGCGATCACCAGTGCCGGGCGCTGCAATTGCGCTATCACATTGGCCATTGTAAACGTCTTGCCCGAACCGGTCACGCCCAGCAGCACCTGGTCCTTCATGCCTGCGCGCACGCCCTGTACCAGCGCTTCTATCGCCTGCGGCTGGTCGCCGGTGGGACTGTACTGCGAATGCAGTCTGAATTCCATTTGACTCTCCCTTCCGTCTGTCAAAGGGCGCGGCCGATCAAGCCCGCGCCCGCCATGCTCAGCATCATGTCAAAGCCCGCGCAGCGGCGGGCATGTACCGCATTGTGCGGCGTTCGCTTCATATAATACCACAAAACCGTCCGGCCTACAATCTGACCAGCGTGTCGCCGCAAAACTTGACGTTGTGTTCGCATTTTGATATAATGTGTATTGGCACATAGGAATATGCGCGGACAATGAACTGTCATAAAATGGAAAAGATGTAAAGTCCGTGCAAGTTTTTTTGGCCTATTTGATTGAAGCGCTATCGCCGGTAGCACTTATGTGGTATACTAAAGTACAGTTTGTGTCGAACCGCGTCGCGTGCGGCGCGGGCCGGCGACTGTATGAGGGATGGGATATGGCGGATAAGCGCATAGTGCTGGCGTCGAGCTCGCCCAGGCGGCGCGAGCTGTTGGGTCGGCTGGTCAGCGGATTTGAGACGGAGCCGGCGCGCTGCGCGGAGGATGCGCAGGGCAGTCCGGCGCGCGTGGCGCTGCAACAGGGGTATGACAAGGCGCTGGACGTATACGGGCGCAACCGCGACGCGCTGGTGATAGGCGCGGACACGCTGGTGGCGCTGGATGGGCGGATATTGGGCAAGCCCTGCGACGCGGCGGACGCGCGGGCGATGCTGCATGCGCTGTCGGGGCGCGCGCACAGCGTGTTTACGGGCATGTGCGTGGTATCGGCGCAGGGGTGTGCGGTGCGTCTTGACGAGACGCGCGTGCGCTTCAGAGAGCTGACGGACGAGTTGATAGACGCGTACGTGTCGACCGGCGAGCCGTTGGACAAGGCGGGTGCGTATGGCATACAGAGCCTGGGCGGAGCGCTGGTAATGGACGTGTGCGGCGATCTGGACAGCGCGATAGGTTTGAACGCGCGCGGGCTGGCTGAGCTGCTGGAGCAGTTTGGCGTGGCGGTTCGGCCGTATGCGGGTTCGGATTGGGCGCGATATGCGCGATACTGGGCGAGCGCATGCGGTTTGGCGCGCGGGTGATGCAGATGAGCGCGAGGCGCAATTTCAGGCGCGCGGGGCGCGTCGCTTAGATTGCAGGAGGATGCGGCTGTGGCAAACAAAGGAAACGATGATAAGCTCAACGCGGGTGTGTCGGGCAAAGAGGCGGACGGCACAGGCGATGAGTTGAAATACAGCGCGCGCGCACGCGCGTCAAAGACGGCGCCCGAATTCCGAAACGCCGAGCCGGATGAGCCGGATCTGGATGAGAGCTATTACGGCGAGGACATAGACCGCGACTTTGACGCGCTGCCGCCCGAGGACGAGGACACGACGGTGGTTGCGCCGCCCGAATCCGAATCGGAACAGCCGGAGGCGGCCGAAGCGCCGTCAGCTGAGGCCGAATCGGATGCAGGCGAAGCGCCCGAGCCTGAGACGCCGCCCACGCGGGTAGCGCGCGGCGACGACGCGCGGCGGGGTAGGCGCGTCAAGCGCAGCGAGTCCAAGCGGCGCAGTGCGCGTGGCGAGCGGCGGTCACGGCGCAGTGCGGTCGGCGCGCTGTTGATATCGGCGAGTTCGCTGGCGCTGGTGGTGATACTGGCGCTGAGCATAACGGGCAATTCGGGAGTGGTCACGGGCACATTGGGTTCGGTGTTGGCGCCGGTGCAGGGCGCGGTCAGTGCGGTGACCAGTACGCTGCAAAAGACGTTCAATTCGTTCAGCTACAATAAGGAGCTGGAGCAAGCCTATAACGAGGCGATGGAGGAACTGGCCACGGTACAGGTGCGCACGGCGCGCTATGACGAGGTCGTCGCCGAAAACGAGCGGCTGCGCTCGCTGATGGAAAACTACGAGAAGTACAGCCAGTACGATCCGATATTCGCGCGCGTAATAGGCAAGGATACCGGAAACTGGTTCAATAACTTTACCATAGACAAGGGCTCGGCCAACGGCGTAGTCGAGAACATGACGGTTATGAGCGCGGATGGCGTGGTGGGGCGCGTAGTCGAGGTAGGTCTGGACTATGCCAAGGTCATGGCGATAATCGATGGCTCCAGCGGCGTGGCGGCGCTTATAGAGCGCAACCGCGACAACGGCGTCGTGCGCGGCATGGTGGACGACACCACTGGCGACACATTGCTTCAGATGAACTATCTGCCCGACATAAACGACGTGCGCACCGGCGACACGGTGCTGACCAGCGGATTGGATGGCGTGTTTATAAAGGGCCTGCCGATTGGCACGGTCACTCAGATAAGCCGCCAGTCGTCGGGGCTTATGCAGTACGTCGTGATAACGCCGTTTGCGGACTTTGAGCATATCGAGGAAGTGATACTGCTCAAGCCGCAGCAGTGAGTGCGGGGAGTGAGTCTATGCTGGCAAGATTCAAGTGGCTGATAGCGGCGGCGTGCTTTGTGATACAGTACACGGTGCTGCCGATGATACCGGCAATTGAGCTGTACCCGGATGTAGCGCTGGCGGGCGTGTGCACGCTGGCGTTGGTGTATGGGCCGGGCGTGGGCATGTTTTACGGGCTTTGCGTGGGTGTGCTGGCGGGGTCGCTGTTTACGCTGTCGCTGGCGCGCACGGCGTTGACGTATTCGCTGCTGGGGCTTATATGCGGGTTGCTGAGCAACCGCGCGCGCGCGAGCAAGCTGGCATTGCCGCTGATTGCGGTGGGTGTGGCGCAGGTGCTGCGCCAGGGCGTGGACATAGCGTATCTGATGCTGTCGCGCGCTCACTTTGACACGTTTACGCTGATATCGCGGCTGAGCGGCTCGGCGCTGCTCACGGCGCTGTGCGCGCTGCCGCTTTATTGGATAATGTACCATAGCAACTTCAAGTACCGTGTGATAGGCAAACGCGTGGGCACATAGGGCCGCGCGCAGGTGCATGACTGCCCCGACGCACGGCGGCGTCGGAGGTGCTCGCTGCCAGACCGGGCCGGGTGGCCTGTTTCGGATAGGATGTGATTAAGATAAAAAGCCAAAAGGGCAACAGGGCGCGCAGCCGCTTCGTCATCGCAGTAGTGATTGTGATGTTCTGCGCGCTGTCGCTGCAATTGTACAATCTTCAGATAGTGCAGGGCGAGAGCTACACCGAACTGGTCGAGGAGAAAAAGACCAAGACCAAGACGGTAGTGGGCCAGCGCGGCAGTATACTCGACGCCAACGGCATACCGCTGGCCACTGATCAGAAGTGCTATAACGTCTGCTTCTATCGCGACCCCAACCGCAAGAGCGATGAGGACCGCGAGGCGTATACGCAGGTGTTGCTGAAAGTCATAGACATAGTCGAGGCCAACGGCGGCGAGACGATAGACGAGTTCTGGCTCACGCGCGACGAGACGACCGGCGAGTGGATATTTGATACCGGTACGTCGCTGGCCAGCGCCGCCGCCAAGCGCGAGGAACAGTGGCGCGCCAATTTTGCGCTGCAATACACGCCGCTGGAAAAGCTGTTCGATACGCTGTGCAAAAATTATTCGATACCCGACGATCTGACCGAGGAGGAGAAGATACAGGTATTGGCGCTGTGGCAGGAATCGCGCATGAAGAACTTCCTGGCCGAGCCCGTCACGATTGCTTACAGCGTGAACCTGAAGACCGTGGCCGAAATAGAGGCGCTGACCAGCGAACTGGACGGCATATCCATCGAGGAGAGCACCACGCGCGTCTATCCGCGCGGCTCGCTGGCGTCGCATGTGATAGGCTATGTCGGCGCGATAAGCTCCGAGACCGCGCTGGCCGAGTATCAGGAGAAGGGCTATTCGTCCGACGCCAAGGTCGGCATAACCGGCATCGAGTACTCGATGGAGGATCAGCTCACGCCCAACATATCCTACCGTCAGGGCACGCGCGTGGTCGAGGTAAACTCACTGGGCAAGGTCATACGCGAACTCAGCTACGAGGAGCCGATAGACGGCAACTCGGTCATGCTGACGCTGGATACGCGCCTTCAGTCGGTGCTGGAGACCGCGCTCAAGGAGAACATAGAGATAATCAATCAGGAACAGCAGGAGCTCTACGAGTCCGAAAGCTGGCAAAACAAAAATGCCAAAAAGCTCGAGGCGTTGGATGGCAAGGAGCTGCAGTTTGCCGAGACCGGCGCGGCGGTCGTTATGGATCCCAACAGCGGCGCAGTATTGGCGATGGCGAGCTATCCCGACTATGACCTGAACTGGTTTGTGTCGGGCACCGACAACGACAAGATACAGGAGGTCATGACCGACGAGCGCAGTCCGATGTTCAATCGCGCGATATCGGCCAAGGATACCCCGGGCTCGATATTCAAGATGTGCACGGCGCTGGCGGCGCTGATGGAGGGCGCGGTCACACCCGATGAAAAGATAGACGATATGGGTGCGTTCACCGGTCTGGATACGACGCACCAGCCCAAATGCTGGATATATCCCAACTACGCCAGCCACAGCAACCAGGACGTCGTGGCGGCAATAAAGAACTCGTGTAACTATTATTTCTACACTGTGGGCCTGCGGCTGGGGTCGACTAACCTGAGCAAGTGGGCGGCGCGGCTGGGCCTTACCAGCAAGACCGGCATAGAGCTGCCCAGCGAGGCGACCAGCTTTGTGGGCAATCAGTCGACGCTGTACGATTCCGACCGGGCGATAAGCGACCAGAATACCTCCAAGCCGCAGTACGCTGCCAACCGCATAAAGGCGCTGCTGCGCACTGTCGGCGAGGACATGCAGATTACATACGATGAGGACCGCCTGGATCGCGTTGCCAAGGAACTGCTGGACATAGTCAACGAGGAGGCCACCAAATCGACATGGCCGGCGCGCATAAGGACGATATTGTTGCAGGAGATGAACCTGACCAACGAGTACATAGCCAAGCGCGCGCTGGGCACGACGATACAGAGCTACCTGAACGATCTGAAGTGGACCGATTCCGAGACGATAATGTGCGCGATAGGCCAGTCGATAACTCAGGTCACGCCTATCGCGGTGGCGCGGTACATATCGGCGCTGGCCAACGGCGGCACGGTCTACGACGCGCAGATAATCGACAAGATAATCTCGCCCACCGGTGAGGTCATACTGGACAAGCAGCCGGTCGTCGCCAGCACGATAGACGACACCAGCGGTTTCCTTGAATACATAAAGAGCGGCATGCACTCGGTGACGTCGGTCGAGGACGGCGGCACCGCGGCCAAGTACTACGAGGACAGCAAGTACAAGGACGTGATCTGTGCCAAGACCGGTACTGCGCAGACTACGTCGCTGATAGACCTTGAGAACAAGAGCTGGCATGTGGCGTTTGCGCCGATTGACGATCCGCAGATAGTGGTCGTGGTGTACATACCCAACGGCTATGCGGGCGGCCTGAGCGCATACACCTGCCGCACGGTCATCGACTACTACCTTGACCGCGAGAACCTGGTAACGCAGGATATAGTGCCCGACGCCGGCGCGCTGGCGCCGTAGTGCGGAGGAAAGCATGGGCAAGAGCATAGTGATAGTGTCGGGACGCGGAGGCGCCGGCAAGACGGCCGTGACTGCGCATCTGGGCACAGCGCTGGCGCGGCGCGGGCAGAACGTGCTGCTGGTTGACGCCGACGTCGGCATGCGCAGCCTTGACCTGGCGTTGGGGCTGGAGAGCCGGGCGGTGTTTGACCTTATGGATGTAGTGGACGGCTGCGCGCTGGGACAGGCCATAGTGCATGACGGCGCGCGGCCGGGGCTGGCGCTGCTGGCCGGCGCGCAGCTGCGCGACAGCGCTGAGTTGACGCCCGAGGTTATGCGCGAGCTGATCGACCGCGCGCGCGACATGTTTGACTGGGTGCTGATCGACGCGCCGGCCGGGGCCGGGCATGGAGTTCAGTGCGCGTGTGCGGGCGCGCAGTCGGCGCTGATCGTGCTGGAGCCGGATGCGCCGGGCGTGCGTTCAGCGCAGCGGCTGGCGGGGCTGCTGGCCGGATATGGCGTTGCGTCGGCGCGGCTGGTGCTCAACCGAGTGCGGCCGGGACTGGCGCGCGCAGGGCTGGAGGTAAGGCCGGATGCGGTGCGCGATGCGCTGGAGCTGGATGTGCTGGCGCTGTTGCCTGAGTCGACTGAGGTGCGGCGCGCAACGCTGAGCGGCGTACCGCTGGACGCGCGCGGAACCGCCGGACGCGAGTTTGACGCGTTGGCGCGCCGGTTGCTGGGCGAAGCGCCGCCGCCCGAGCTGGAACATGGCACGCGGCTGGGACGCGGGCTGGGCGCGCTGCGCGGCGCTGTCCGGCCGCATACTACGTAGGGCGTTTTGCCCGGGCAAGGAGCATTACCAATGGGAGCCAAACGATCAAAGACGATGTTCATAAAGCCGCGCGCGCGCATGTTCCGGTATTTCGACTGGACGCTGCTTTTGTGTATGCTGGCGCTGATTGCAATAGGCATAATGTCGATAGCCGAAGCCACTGCGACGCCGGTCACCGACGAGAACGCGTCGCTGCTGGACATACTCAGCCAACAGTCGCTGTACTATCCGCGTTTGCAGCTGATATGGGCGCTGGTGGGGCTGGTGTTGACGGGCGTGGTGCTGACGGTCAACTACAAGTTCATAGCGTCCAAGACCAACTGGATATACTGGCTCAATATAGCTATGCTGGTGTTCGTGCTGCTGGGCGAGCGCGGGCGCGGCAACATGGCGGGCTGGTTCCGGGTGGGTTCGCGCACGATACAGCCCTCTGAGATAGCCAAGCTGGCCATAATACTGGGCCTTGCGCGGCGGCTGGCGCTGCTGGACAAGCCTGTATCCACGGTGCGCGAGCTGGGCTCGCTGATACTTTATATCAGCATACCGCTGGTATTGATCTGTGCGCAGCCCGACGTGGGCACGGCTTTGGTGTACGTGTTCATATTTGGGTTCATGCTGTTCATGTCGGGCATAAAGCTCAAGCTGTTTTCGGGGCTGGTGGGACTGGGCATAATCGGCATAATCGTGGCGGGCCTGGTCATGATGCAGTCGGGCGGCTTCCGACTGGAGCGCATACTGGTGTTCCTGGGTTCGGAGAACGTGTCGAGCGATGCCGCGACGCAGACCACCAACGCCAAGATGGCTGTGGGTTCGGGCCAGCTGCTGGGCAAGGGACTGTTCAAGTCGGGTTCGATGAGTCAGCTGGGCTATATACCGGACGACCATACCGACTTTCTGTATGCGATTACGTGTGAAACGTTTGGGTTTGTCGGCGGGATTACGGTCATCGTGTTGTACTTTATAATGCTCATGCGCATGTTGTCGCTGAGCCGCAAGATAGAGGACAAGTTTGCCAGCATGGTGATAGTGGGCGTCATGGCGATGCTGCTGTTCCACGTGTTTGAGAACGTGGGCATGGTTGTGGGCCTGATGCCGGTCACGGGCATACCGCTGCCGTTCATGAGCTATGGCGGATCGAACCTGTTGACCAACATGACCAGTGTTGCGATAGTGCTAAATGTATCGATGGTATGCCGCTACCGACAGGAGCTGCGCCGGCGCAAGCAGGAGCGCGCCGCGCTCAAATACGCTGAGACCGAAAAGCAGTCGGCCTGACCTGCGTGGCATGTGCGTCATATCTTCAAGATAGCAATGCCGGAACGCGCCGTGAAGCGGTTGAATCATTTCGCGTTCCGGCTCATATTATCTCTGCGAGGAGTGATAATATGGCTATCGAACGCAACGGCGATACGGTAATCAGGGTGTACACCTCCAATATGCCGCCCAGCGACGCGCCCGACGAGGCGCAGTACGTGCGGCGTGCAGGCCGTGCGCAGGCCGGAACGCGCCGCGTGCCGGTGGGGCGCGTGGCCGGGTTCAAGGCGGCGCTGCGGCGAATGCGGCGTCAGACGCAGACCGTGGCCCAGACATCCGCCGCGTCCGAAGAGGCGCGCGCATGGGTGGGCGTGCATGGCGGCCAGAGCGGTGCGGGCGACACCAAGGTCTGGGTAAAGCCCAGGCCGCGACACGAAGCGCCGAGGTCAACGCCGGATACAGACAAGGCCGACGTCGCGAGCGTGCGCAGACATGCGCTCAAGCGGCGCCTGAGCGTGCGCCACGGCGCGAGCCGGCGCGGGACCGCGGGCCGGCAGGGCATGAGTAGACAGGGTGCGGGCCGGCTGGCGCGGGAAGCGCTGGTGGTGTGTGCGGTGCTGATGTGCGTGGCGTCGCTGAAGGTTTTGCCGTTTGGCTGGGCGCAGCAGGCCACGTCGGTTATGGCCAGCGCGGTCAATATGAGCGTTGACCTGGATAAGACGCTGGGCCAGTTGCAGTTTGTGCGCGAGGTCATACCCGATAGTGCGATGGTGTTCTTCAGCGGCGAGAGCGGTTACAGCGCGCCGTTTGAGGGCGAGATAACCCATTCGTTCAGCGAAGACCAGCCGTGGCTGGAGTATCTGGGCGACAGTCAGGCGGTCAACTGCGTGCGCGCGGGCAAGGTGACGCAGCTCGAACAGGGCACGGCGGGCGACTGGGCGGTGCGCGTCGATCACGGCGACGGGCTTGAGAGCATTTACGCATTTCTGAGCGAAGTCAACGTGCGCGAGGGCGACAGCGTTGCGGGTGCGCAGCAGTTGGGTCGCGCCGATGGACAGAGCGGCGCGCGGATATACTTTGAGATGCGGCTGAATGGCGAACCGGTCGATCCGACGACGTATCTGGGTGCGGACTGATGGCACGCGGGTTAGTGAGTGCGTTCAGGGCGTTCTTTAAGCGCGAATTCGCGCCGATAGACTATGGAGACGCTGAAGATGCCGGCGCTGAGGTACACGAGTACGATTTGACAAGCGAACGGCTGGCACGGCTGGATGCGGCTGAAGCCGGCGTCGCGCTGGTACAGCCCGATAGATCTACGGCCGGCGCGGTGCGGCGCGGCGAGGCAGAGGCCAACGCATGCGTTCCAATTGCGGGCAATGCCGGCAGGCCGGTGCGCTCTGGCGGCGGCCGATTGGCGCAAGGTGCAAACGCCTCGGATGCGTATAACTCCGGCAATCAGGTCGTGCGCTCTGGCGGCGGCCGATCAGCGCAAAGCGCAAACGCCTCGGATGCGTATAACTCCAGCAATCAGGTCGTGGGCTCTGGCGGCGCTCGATCAGCGCAAGGTGCAAACGCCTCGGATGCGTATAACTCCAGCAATCAGGTCATGCGCTCTGGCGGCGCTCGATCAGCGCAAGGCGCAGAGGCCTCGGCATATACTACCAGCGGGCAGTATGTGCGTTCCGCAGACCGCCATACGGCCCGGGCCGCAGCCGACGGCCGCAAATCGACCTCGACAGGGACGAGGCAGGACAATGCGTCCAGCGCGAAGCATGTTCGTGAACGCGTACCGCTGATAGCCCGGGGCAGCTTTGTGTCGGTACATCCGGCGCTCCTGGGGCTGGTAGTGCTGGCGCTGTTGCTCGGGCAGGGGCAGCTGATGGCGCTGACGGTTGCGGCGCTGGCGGTGCACGAGTTGGCGCATATTGCGTGTGCGCGCGCGCTGGGCGTGCCGCTTAACCGGCTCAGACTGACGCCGCTGGGCGCGGCGCTGGAACTCGATCCGAGGCTCATGACGCCCAGACAGGAGGCGCTTATCGCCGGCGCAGGGCCGTTGGCCAGCGTGATTACGGTGGGCGTGCTGTGCCTGTTGATGGGGCATGGACTGAATGATGCGCTGCTGCGCGATGCGGCGGGCATAGCGCTGGCTCTGGCGCTGTTCAACCTGATGCCGGCATCGCCTCTGGATGGAGGGCGACTGCTGCACGCGTATGCGCGCGGGCGGCTGGGTGAGCGGCGGGCTGGCGACGTGTGCGGCGCGCTGGGCATGGGATTGGCGGTACTGCTGATGGTGGGCGTGCTGCTCAGTGCATTTAGCGGGGTTATACCGCTTATGCTCATGGCGGCGTCAATCAGCATGTTTACGCTGGCGGCGGGCGAGTTCCTGGGCGATGCGCAGACCGCATGGCAGCTGGCGTGGCGCCACTGCGACGAACTGGGGCGGGGCGCGTGTCTGCCGGTGCGCGTGATCGCGGTTGACGGGAGCACGCCGGCACGTGCGCTGCTGGGCAAGTTGCGGCGTGGTGCGACGACTGTGTTCCGCGTGACTGACGACCGGATGCGCTGCCTGGGCGAGATCGGCGAGGCTGAACTGATATCGCGCTGCGTGGATTCGCCGGATGTGGAAATTCGACGGCTGGTGGCGACACCGGGCCGATGACTGGAGGCGGGCCGCATATGCGGCCCCGGATGATGTTATGCATAGTATACAACAGATACTCGACCGATTCGAGGCGGTGTGCCTCAACTGGAACCTGGGCATGCGGGTGATATCACCTGATGGCAAGCTGTTGGGCGGCGCGAACACCTGCGCATTGTGCGAAAGGTGCAGTGCGCGGCGCGACTGCCGGGATGCGCTGTATGCGGGCAATATAAGTGCGCAACTGGGCATATCGTATATACATAGGTGCATGTTGGGTGGGGTGCTGTTTTCGGGCACGCTGGTCGAGGGCGACAGCGTGCGCGCGCACATAGTGCTGGGGCCGTCGCGGATGTGGGAGTGGGACGACTACGCGCGCGAAGAGCTGCATGAGAACTGCGCACAGCACCCCGAACTTGTGCGCGACATGACCATGAGTCAGGCTGAGGCGGCGTTCAGCGCGCTGCCGGAGCTGAACTGCAAGCAGGCGCGCGACATTTGCCAGTTGTTGTTTGACATCTGTGCGGCGATATCATGTGAGGAAAACTACCTGTCGCGGCAGCGCGACACGTATAACCAGCAGGCAGAGCTGTTCGGCGTGGTCGAGAGCGAAAAGAGCAATGCCGCGCCGGGCGGCTATCCGCTGAACATCGAACAGGAGTTGCTCAGGCGGGTGCGCGTGGGCGACAGGCAGGGTGCGCGCGCGATACTCAATGAATTGCTGGGGCATATACTATACGATACCGGATGCAATATAGAGATAATGAAGGCGCGCTCGCTGGAACTGGTGGTCATGATATCGCGGGCGGCGGTTGAGGGCGGTGCGGAGCTGAACCGGCTGCTGGGCATGAACTACAACTTTATAAGCGAACTGAGCGGATTCGAGGCGTTTGACGAGATCTGCCTGTGGCTTATAAAGGTGCTGGACAAGTTTATGGACACGGTGTACAGCACGCGCGCCACGCCCAACATGCTGTTGCTGCGGGGAGCGGTCAGCTTTATACGCGAGAACTATGCGCGCAACATAGTGTTGGACGAAGTGGCGGCCAGCGTACATATCAGCCCATATTATCTGAGCCATCTGTTTCGGGAAGAGCTGGGCATAACGTTTATCGAATACCTGACGCGCACGCGCGTAGAGCGCGCCAAGCAGCTGCTCAGCGCGGGAGGCATGAGCGTAAGCGATGTAGCGCGGGAAGTGGGCTATGACGATGCGGGGTATTTTTCGCGAGTGTTCAAGAAGCTGACCGGACGCACGCCGGCGGCATATAGAAAGCCATAGCAAAGTCCGGAACGCCTTACAAGAGCATGCCGCAGTGTGTGCTGCCGGCGCTTCACTCTCAGTTAGCGGCCGCATGACAGGCGCTTCACGCAGGTATGCAAGTGACGCAGAAAAGCAATGACCCAACCCGAGCGCGCCGCGCATGTGGTTGGGTCATTTGGGTGTGCGCGCAGTGTAACAGGCACGATGGAAAGCCGCCGCGCAAAATCCGGTGCACGTCTGAGCAAATGCTGATGGGCATTTGAGCGACCGGCCAGAGGGCATCCAAAGGCATCTGTCGCCGGCAATATCGATATTAATGTCATATCGGAAAATTGGCATGGCTTGAGCCAACAAGTATGCAAGTGACACAGAAAAGCAATGACCCAACCGGAGCGCGCCGCGCATGTAGTTGGGTCATTTTGGTGTGCGCGCAGTGTAGCAGGCACGATGGAAAGCCGCCGCGCAAAATCCGGTGCAAAGTCTGAACGAATACAGACTTGCATTTGAGCGACCGGCCAGAGGGCATCCAAAGGCATCTGTCGCCGGCAATATCGATATAAAACGTCATGTCAGAGATCGGCGTGTGTTAATGCAACTAGTACGCGAATGGCACAGCAAAGCGCCCCAACCCGGGCGCACTGCGCATTGGGTTGGATCGCATATGGCGTGCGAACAGTATCTACTGGTACAATCAGATACCGCTTAATGTTGCGGCGCGCCGTGCGCGGCCAGGAACCCCGCGCCCCGTGCGATTATCTGTACGGCCATTGTGGCCATGTCGTCTACGCTTATCAACATGCCCTCGCTCATCCAGCGCTCAAGCAGACCGATGCAGCCGCCGCTTACAAATGAGTAGTAATACTCCAGCTCGCGCGGCGTTGCGTCCGGGTACAGCCTGCGATACATGTCCATGTAGTGTTCGCGTCCAATGCTTATCAGCCTTGCCGCGAAGTCGCGGTCGCCATGCGGGCCTAGCGTGAACGCGCAGATATCGGCGTTGTCCTTGAGACAGCGGAATATGCCGGCAGTTATGCTGTGCAGCGCGGATTCATTCTCGCAGTCGTTGAGCAGCGGCTGCAGGGAACTGTTCAGCTCGTGCAGCATGTCGGATTCTATGCTGTCCAACAGCTGGTATATGTCGGTGTAGTGGCTGTAAAACGTGCCGCGGTTAATGCCTGCCGCCAGGCAGAGCTCCTTTACCGATATGCGCTGCGGGGGTTTCTGGCGCAGCAGCTCGGCCAGCGCGCGGCGTATCAGCAGCTGTGTGACGCGCGTCCGGTGATCGACGGGCTTCATTGACGTTCTACCTCCGTTGTGATTTCTTTTTGAAACCGCACAAAATATGTACGATATGTCTATTAACTGACATCGTGCAAATATCTGTACATTGCGTTTGCAATACATGCCAATTATAATACAGCCATACGGACAAATCAACCCTGCGTTCAGCGGGCAGTAGTACAATTCAGTGAGCTGGTTAAAGACGCGCTGTGCACATAAGAAACAGGTACTGCGGAGAAGTATTAAGTATATGCGGCTCCAGTGCTCCAGGCGTACCGTCGTACAGAACTGTTATTGGGCAAACGCTGTCGAACTGACGCTGAGCTCGATACGAACATGGAGGCGACGGCATGGGACGGATATACATAGTGACGGGAGCGGGCGGACATCTGGGCAGTGCGGTACTGGGCCAGCTTGCGCTCAGAGCTGACGGGGCGGAACTGCGGGGATTGCTGCTGCGCGGTGAGCCGCGCCCCGACCTGCCGGGCGTGCGGTTTTACGAGGGCGACGTGCGCGAGCCAGATACGCTGGAGCCTATGTTTAAGTGTGCGGCGGACGATGAGCTGTACGTAATACACGCCGCAGGCATAGTCAGCATTGCTGACAGCGTGACCCCGGTGCTGCACGAGGTGAATGTGAACGGCACGCGCAATGTAATCAAACTATGCAGCGCGCATGGCGTTCGTTCTATGGTGTATGTAAGCTCGGTGCATGCGTTGCCCGACGTGCCCGGCGTTATATGCGAGGCCGACTCGTTTGCACCGGATTCGCTGGTGGGCGGCTATGCGCGCACCAAGGCAGAGGCCTCACAGCTCGCGCTGAATGCGGCTGCCGAGGGTTTGAACGTGATGGTCGTCCATCCGTCGGGCATACTGGGGCCTATGTACGGCGAGGGCAACCATATGGTGCAGCTGGTTCGGGATTATATGCGTGGCGCATTGCCGGCGTGCGTGCGCGGCGGGTACGACATAGTGGATGTGCGCGACGCGGCGCTGGGCTGCATACTGGCGGCTGAACGGGGCCGGCGCGGACGTTGCTATATACTGTCAAACCAACGAATAACGATTGCCGGATTACTTGAACAGGTGCGCGCATATGCGGGCGGGCGCAGGCTGCCGGTGCTGCCGCTGGGCGTAGCGCGCGCGGCGGTGCCCATCATGGGGCTGTATGCGAAGCTGCGCGGTCAGCGGCCGCTGTTCACGCGGTATTCGCTGTATGCTGTTGCGAGCAATTCCAACTTTTCGCATGAGCGCGCAAGCGTCGAACTGGGCTATGCGCCGCGGCCTATTTCGGACACCGTGCGCGACACTGTGGACTGGCTCAGGCGCGACGCTGCGGCGCGGGTCGACTGGTCGCGCTGGCTGCCATGAAGCAGGTGAGCGGCGCGCTCTGCCGCGGTTGCAATGGAGCAGGTCAAGCAGTGGAGTTATCGCAAATGAACGCAAAGCTGCGTTGTTTTGGCAGAAACTGCATGCAGACAGTATAGAGCTGCCTTGCTATGGCTAAGGTTGTACCGGATTCGCCTTTTTAGCCGGTCTTGCGCAATAATGGCCTGGCTGAGTGCGAACAACTGCGCCGCTGAAATGCAATAACGAACGCAAACAGAAAATCGGGACTCCGTCGCCGGAGTCCCGATTTATATACGCTATGATTACAGCTGCTTGATGAGCTCCTTGGCCAGGTCGGCGGCGGAAGCAGCGTCGGAGGAATAACCGTCAGCGCCGATCTCGTCAACGTAGAGCTGAGTCACGGGTGCGCCACCGATCATGATCTTGACCTTGTCGCGCAGACCAGCAGCGGTTATGGCGTCGATGGTGTCCTTCATGACGGGCATCGTGGTGGTCAGCAGTGCGGACATGGCGATTATCTGAGCGCCCTGCTCCTGTATGGCGGCGACGAACTTTTCGGGGCCGACGTCGGTGCCCAGGTCGATAACCTGGAAGCCCGCGCCTTCGAGCATCATCGCGACCAGGTTCTTACCTATGTCGTGCAGGTCGCCCTTGACGGTGCCTATGGCAACCTTGCCCAGCAGCTCGACGTGCTCTTCGATCATCAGGGGCTTGATTATCTCCATGCCGGCCTTCATGGCGCGCGCAGCGATCAGCACCTCGGGCACGTAGACTTCGTTGTTCTTAAACAGCGTGCCTATTTCGCCCATGCCCACGACCAGGGCGTTGTTGAGGATATCGACGGGGGCGACGCCCTCTTCGATAGCGGTGGCAACCATCTTCTTGACCTTGGGAGCGGAACCCATCTTGAGCGCATCGGCGATCTCGCGGAAGTTTGCCATTTGAAAATTCCTCCAATCAGCAATATACTTAAACGTCACATTGATACGGGCCTTATGACCGATGCCGTAAGTATACCACATTTGCGCAGTGTCATGAATGGATAAAGTTGTGGTATAATCGGAAATTCTTGCGGTCTGGGAGCAGATATGTCCAATTCGTGATGTGCTGCGCCTGCTGGCGTTATAAAATGTGAGCACGGCTTTAATCGGCTACTGCCGGCATGAAACCTGGCGCTGGATAGCCAGAATACCTTTAAGCGTGACCATATGACTTCGTATAACCCGCTGCCTGCATCTTAAGGCCAGATTGAATTAGAGCGGTTGATGGCATTACGCCGCATGAGATCCATATAAAAAACGGGCGCCGGATATGGCGTCCGACGCCCGCGTGCAGAACCGGCGAATCAAATGCCACGCCTATTTTGCCCATACTGTGCGTATATCGGCGGTGGGCAGGCGCAGTCTGAGCTCGCTGGCCAGATCCCACTCGTGGGGCCTGCCGGCGCGGCCCAGCAGCAGCGTATCGACGTGATACTTGACTACGAAATCATGAATTGCCTCAACGGCGTTGTCGGCGCGCAACACCACCATGCTGGCGCCGTACTGATGGCTTATGCGGAACAGATATTCAAGCGCATCGGCCTCGGTCTGATCGCCCAGCAGTTGCGCGCCCTTCTTGGCCACGTGCAGCACGGACAGTTCGTCGCCCTCGCCGCATAGCTGTGCGCCATCGTGAATGAGCCTTTCGCAGGTCTTCTGGCCGGTAACGCAGACAACGACATGCATGTTTATACCACCCCAATCAGGCGCGTTCCCAGTCGATTATGAAAGCGCCGTGCGAAGTTATGCGCAACATCTCGCCGGGCTGGATCTCAGGCGCGGGCTTGGAGTCATCCCAATAGAAAGTGCGCAGGTCTTCGCCCTTTTCCTTGGGGCCTTCGCTCATCTCAAAGACGTGCGCATCCACGCCGTCATGGGTCGATATGTCAGGCGAGAAACCGACGAATTCGGCAACCATCACTCGCGACATGCCATTGCCGATCTCGCGCAGAAAGCGGCGATAGCGTATCAGCGGCGTCAGCTTCATGCTCCAGAAGAATATTATGAATGCGCCAAACACACATGAGACGACATCCGTGGCCCATTGCACCCTGAATATCAGCGTGGGCACCAACGCGGCTATGCCCAGTACCAGCGCCACTGCCAGCACGGTAACTATCTTTTTTATGCGCGCGTTGTTTACTGTGGTGTCCTCACTTGAATACAAAGGAAATCCCTCCAGCCTGCCGCGCGCCGGTCAAGCGCCGCGCGACGATATTGTCCATAATTACACTATACAACGTTTGTCCGCGCCTGTAAAGCACAAAACGGTTTATTCATAATTTTGCCGCATTCAAGCGCAAGTTGTCGACGGTAGGCGGGGCGGCGGTCTTCAACTGCATAACCGTAAGCGATGGCGTATAATAATGCGCACGCAGGCGCATCGACCGACAGCTTGATTTATCTGGCCGAATTCCGGGCCTGCGACCTGCCTGCGTCGGGATCGGATCGACTTGCTTCGGCAGGTCCGGCCGAGGAGGCGCGTGAGGCGGTCGCCTTTGAAGCGGGTTTTCGGGTTGAAGCCGCCCTGGCGGTTGTCGTCCGGGCAGCCGCAGCGCTGGACGTTGAAGTCCGGGTAGACGAGGTTTTGGCCGTACCAGTGCGTGTGGCCACCGGCCTGGTCGACGCTGCGCGGGATGGGGCAGAGGCGCTGGAGGGCGTCCGAACGGCGCTTCCGGCATTAGCTGTGCCTGTGCTTGAACTGGCCGCGCTCGCCTTGGCTGGCGCTACTCCAACGATGCGAGGCCTGCCATCCACCAGCCGTATCAGCTTGCCGCCCAACGCGGCATCTTCGCCTTTTAGCAGCTTGCGCGCGGCAGTGGCCGTCAGTGCGGGCAGTCCATCGCGTTCCAGCGCGTCCTTCCACAACGTGAAGCGACAGCCTTCGCGCCAGCGCTCGCAGCCGAATGCGCGGGCGGTCTCCTGTATGCGCGCGCCGCACACTGGGCAGCGCACTCCGGTAAGCAGCGTCACCTGCGAGCGGCGCGGCGCGACGTCCTGGCGCTCGAACTCGACCTGCTGCTGGCAGGAGCGCGCGCTGTCCACTATGAACGCCGCGAACCGGCGTATCGAATCCAGAAACGCGTCGGGCGTGACCTGCCCTTCGCCGCGGGCTATGCGGCCCAGCGCGCGTTCCCAGCGACCGGTGGTCTCGGCTGAGCGCAGCTGTTCGGGCAGCACCGATATGAGTTTGAATGCCTTGGGCGTGGCGCGCAGCGACTTGCCTGTGCGCTCACAGTAGCCCACTTCAAGCAGCCGTTCGATCGTTGCGGCGCGAGTGGCCGGCGTGCCCAGGCCGGAGTCGCGCATCGCCTCGCGCAGTTCTTCGTCGTCCAGCGCGCGGCCGGCGCCCTCCATCGCCTGAAGCAGAGTTGCGTCGGTGTATGGCTTGGGCGGTTGCGTCTTTTTCGCAAGCGGCAGAGCATCCAGTGTGGGGCGCTGCTCACCCGGCGTTGCATTGGGCAGCGCGGGTTCGCGCTCATCGTCGTCCACGCCGCGATAGAGTTGCTTCCAGCCAAGGTCAACCGGCGTTGAGCCGCGGCTTATGAACTCGTGCTCGCCCACTCGGGTGACTATCTCGAGCTTCAGGTATCTGTACGGCGGGTAGAATGCCGCTGCAAATCGCCGCGTCACCAGATCGTATACGGCGCGCTCGGCAGCGGTCAGCGATTCAAGCGCGGCACGGCGCGCGGTGGGTATTATCGCATGATGGTCGGATACGCGTGCATCGTCGAATATGCGCCGGTTGGCCAGCGGGTCGGCCAGTTCACGCAGCGGCGCGCACATGGCATCGTAAGGCGCGCACAATGCGCCGCATATTCGCGGCAACTGCGCGGCCATATCGCGCGTCATGTAGCGGCTGTCGGTGCGCGGGTAGGTCAGCAGCTTGTGGCGCTCATAGAGCGACTGTGCGGTGTCCAGTGTCTGCTTGGCCGACAGCCCCAGCAGGCGATTGGCATCGCGCTGCAGGCTGGTCAGGTCATACAGTTGAGGCGGAGGCGTTTGCTGTTCGGTGCGCCTGGCGCTGGCTACTGTTGCGGGTTGACCGCGCACCTGATCGGCTATTGCCTGAGCCTGGTCGGATGTGGGTATGCGGGTGGGGTTGTCGGGCGCTTTACCGCGCCAGGTGCCGACGTATTCGCCGGAAGCCGGCTCGAGCTTTGTCCGGCGCGTGGACTGCTTGGATGCTCTGGCGGCAGGCAATTCGGCGTCCGGCGCTAGCGGCGCGCCAAACAGCGCCTGCACTTCGAAATAGTCCTCGGGCTTAAACTCGGCGATTTCAGCATCGCGCGCGCAAATCAGCGCGAGCGTGGGCGTCTGCACGCGGCCGACTGACAGCCATGCGCCAAACCGTATCGAGTATGCGCGCGACGCATTCATGCCGACCAGCCAGTCGGCCTCGGAGCGGCAGCGCGCGCTCTGGTAGAGGTTTTCATAGTCGCTGCCCGGGCGCAGATGCGCAAAGCCCTCGCGAATCGCCTCATCGGTCATGGATGATATCCAGAGGCGGTCGAAGGGCTTTTTGCATTCCGCCTGAGCGTATATGTAACGGAATATAAGTTCACCTTCGCGGCCGGAGTCGGTTGCGCAGACGACGCGCGATATGTCGCGGCGGTGCATGAGCTTTTTTACGACGGCGAATTGCTTTTTGGTCTTGTCCAGCACGTGGAGCGGTATGGATTCGGGCAAAATCGGCAGCGTGTCCATTCGCCAGGGCTTAAAGCGGGGATCAATGGCATCGGGCTCGCACAGCGCCACAAGATGGCCCAGCGCCCAGCTGATGACCCACTCGTCGGATTCGATGAATCCCTGCGCTGTACTGCCGCCGCGTGCGCCCAGCACGCGCGCTATATCGCGCGCTACGGACGGCTTTTCTGCCAGCACCAGTGTCTTTGTCAATGTGGCCAGCTCCTTATTCAGCAGTAAGCGGCTAACGCCGCAGAATCATATCAAATTGGTATGCGCTTGCAACACGAAAAGGGCAGATCTGCATTAAGGAACGCGCATGGGTATGATATGGCCCACGCGCGCGCCGCGCTTCACCGTAATGATGCGGTGCCGTTGCCGGCAGGCGCAGATATTGACAGGCGCGCGCCGCCAGGCGTTATAGGGGAGCGCCGCATAACCGCCATTTTCGCAAAGCGGCTGCTATACAGCGTCATGCCTGTCCGCCGCGCGCCACGGCGCGGTAGCCGGTCGGGGATATCGAGTGGAATCGCCGGAATTCGCCCGAAAAGTGATACGGCGACGAGAACCCCAATGCGGATGCGATTTCGCTGATGGGCGCGGTGGTGGTCAGCAGCATGATCTCGGCCTCGCGCATCCTGACCGAGCGTATGAACGCCGAGGGCGGCATGCCCAGCATGTTGTCGAACAGCCTGCGCAGGTAAGCGGGGCTGACGTACATGCTGTGGCACAGTTCGCCGGCGGATATCGCGCCGCGGTGAGCGGTGATTTCGCGAACGCAGTCGCTGAGCAGCTTTTCGGCGCGGGAGCCGCGGTTGTCGGGGCCGGGGCAGGCGTCGATGGCGCTGATGTCGCGGTCGGCCAGGCGTATCACGCGCAAAAAGATCAGGCGCACCAGCGCGTCTATCGAAGCGCGGCAGCCGTCGCCCTGAAGCTCATATTCGGCGTCGAGCCAGCGGTACAGGTTCAACAGCCAACTGTCCAGGCCCAGATGCAGCAGCGGTCCGCCCAGCAGCACCCTCAGCCGCTCGGCGCAGAGCATGTCGCCAATGTCCAGGTGCAACCAGTAGTTTTCGTGAGGATCAGCGGGGTTTGTGTTTATTTCGGAATACGAATATTTGGGTATTACGAACATATCGCCGGCAAAGCCGTGGCTCTGCTCGCCGTTTACGGTGATTATGCTCTCGCCGGAAAGCACGTAAACCAGCTCCATGTCGCCGTTTATGCGAGGGCCGCAGGTGGCATAATCGCCGTATTGCCAGCCGAACGCCTTGGCTACGGGCGCACATGCGTCCAGAAAATCGCTGAGCGGGTCGCGCCGGACTTGGGGCTGCATGCTTATGTATTCATATCGTGCGGAGTCAGGCGCGCCGGACGCGCGCGCTGCAGGTGCGGGGGTGTTCTCGCTCATGGTAGCCTCCAGGGATGGTGCGGCGATATGCGCCGCAAAATAGAATCAGAGTTAGCAATACGCATATTGTACCACGAAATACAGAAATCGCAACATCGAACTTTAAAAAAGTGCAGGCTAAGCTGTGACAAGGCGGGAAAATGTGCGGGAGTTTAAGTGTAAATAGTGGAATAGAGTGGTATGACAGTAAATTGGCAGCCTGAAGTGAGGACATAAACCGGGTTGGGACTGGGGGTATTGTACCGCGCAAGTCGTATGCCAAGCGCATGACTGGCCATCCATAGTAGAGCGGTGCAGCGCGCTTCGGGTCGCGGCGGTTTGAAGCGTGCTGGCATGCCGGTATCGCAAGGCATGGCATACGCTCGATGCGGCCCGCGTGAATCGGCTTTGATGTTGCGGTGCATCGTACACGGTGGCAACAGGCTTGTCGGCCATGTGGCTACGTGCGTTATAATAGGTATAACGTGCATGAGCTCAGTACTACGTGATATTCGTGCGCCGAAAACGACCGTCGCGGGAAGGCCAGCTGTGCGCCTGATGTCGGTGGCGTTGCTTGCGGTGCTGCGTCAAATGCAGGTGAGAGGCGCCTGCTGAGCCAGCGTGCCGCGATGAGCTTGCAAGCGCTAAAATGGCCATACTGGCAGCAGGCCATGCAGCATAAAAGTCGCAGCGTTAGCAGAACGCTAAAAAAACGGCGGGCGTTCGACCAGTACAGGGCCGAACACCCGCCGCAGAACGCAATGTCATGCGAAATCTGTTTTGTATTAGCGAGTTGGATTGCTAAGGCATAATGCAATACATTGCCGGTCACAGCGCTACTTCTGTACGACGCAGAATGGTATGCCATCGGGATCCAGCAGCACCACATAGTCCGCGTAGGGCTCATACCGCCATTCAGTGCGCGTCGCTCCCAGAGCCAGCAGGCGCTTCACCTCGGCAGCCAGATCGTCAGCGAACAGATCGATATGATGCCTGCGCGCGCGCAATGACGTCACCAGTTTAAACGATATCTGCACGCCGTCTCCATTCCGGGGCACCAGCACGGCCCAGTCGTCCGACGCCGGGTACTTGAGCACATAGTCCAAAGCGCGACCCCAGAAGTCCACGGCGCGCCTGACGTCGCGCACGCCCCACACTATCGACCCTATGTTCAGCATGTCGAATCCTCCACGGTTTGGCTGCATCCGATTGCAGCTGCGGGCACTGCGCGCTGTCGAATGCCGCGATGGTTAAATGGCATGGCCCTGTGCCGGCCGTGCGTTTGTCAGTCAGCGTTGAAGTCCACGGTCACGCTCATGCCTATGCGCAGTTCGTCAAACTGTGCCGGCAGTATGCGCACTTCGTAGAGCACTTCGTCGGCCTCAGCCGAGGCTTGAGTTGTTGTGGTCTGCACGCTGTCCGACTGCGCGCCAGTAGAGGTCATATCGGTTGCCGCCATGTCGGTCGATGTCATATTGGTTGCCGCCATTCCGGTTGAGGCCATGGCGATTTGCGCGCTGCTGGAGTTCATGCCTGACAGCGCATAGTCCGCGCTCATCGCGAATTGGTCGCTGGCCGCGCTGCTGGCGACGCCAGTTGAAGCGATGCCGGCGGCTGAGCCGGTGGACTCCATACCTGCCTGAGCGGCATCTGAAGTGCCATTGGCGGCTGCCGTGCCCGCCGCGAGCTGCGTTGAGGCAGCCTGTTCAACCATGCCTGCCGATACGAGCGATACCGATTCTACCGTGCCGGCAAAAGCCTGCTCGTCCTCGTACCAGGGCAGCGTCAGTGTCACAGCGTCGCCTGCGGCGACGTCATGCGCGTCCTCCTCGCTTACGTATACGCTGATGCGCAGCGCGTCCAGCGGCGCGATCTCCGCCGCAACGGCGCCCGCCGTCAACGCCTGTCCAGCCTGAGCCGATATGCTCAGCACTATGCCGCTTGTGTCGCTGAGCAGCACTTCGCCGGCGTCCTGTCCTGATTGACCGCCGGGCATATATTCGTATAGCAGTTGACCGCGCTCGACTATGTCGCCCGGCTCGACGCATATGCGCGTCAGGGTGCCGCTTGCGGCATACTCGCTTAACGAATTGCCTATCACGGTGCCTATGCCCACGCGCTGTTTGGATTCGAACTCATCGCTTGAGTACAGATATACCGTCTCGCCTATGTACAGTTCGCCGCCCAGCGTTTCGAGCGTGAAGTACTCGCCGTCAATCGATATGACCCGTGCTACGGCTCTGTGCGATCCATCGCGCGTGCATTTGGCGTATAGCGTCTGACCGACGTGCAGCAGCATGTTTTCCGGCAGTTCATATGCATCTTCGACGGTGCACACTATCTGATAGCGGCTTGTCGGCTCCACGCTCAGCACTGTGCCATCCACATTGTCGCCCTGGGCAAAGTCCACGCTGGCCACCACGCCATCGCTGTGTGCGTATACGCGCGCGGGCTCGAGCGTGACCAGCGCATCGCCCGCTTCGACCAGCTGACCCGGCAGCGCGTCCACACTCACGACACTCGCATTGCTTGTGGCGTATACTGCGGCGCTGTCGCCGGCGATCACCTCGCCTTCGCAAACGCCCGGATCAGCCAGCGCCAATGCGGGTGCGCATGCCAGTGCCAGCGCGCAAATCAGTGCAATTATCGCGTCACGTCTCATATGCATCACCCCTGTTCAGGCGCGCTCAGGCTTATGCCGGCGTCGCTTATCTGGGCCGAATAGCTTTCACCCGCGACCTCGACCGTCAGCTGCGAGCTGATGACGTATGCGAAGTCGTGCGACACCAGGCCCTGCGTGCGCAAGCGGGCGTATACCTCGCCGACGAGCGGCTCGCCGGTGGGCAGTTCAGCGCTTGCGCCGGCGGCATCGAGCTGGAGCATGGTTATGCCGCTCAACTCAAGCGTGCGCAGCGCGTATCCGTTGACGCGCCATGTGCCGCTCTGTTGAGAACTCAGCGTCAGCGTTCCATCAGCACACGTTGCGCTGAACTCCAGTGCAGCGCCGCTTTCATCCAGCAATTCTATGTCCAGTTGCACGTCGCCCAAATTGAGCGACTGCGTAGTGGTTTGACCGTCGAGTTCAGTCAGCGCCGCTTCGGGTATCGCGCCATAGAGAGTCATGTCGCGCTCACCTGACGAGTGCGAACTGGTCAGCGCCACGCCCGGAACCACGCCCACGGGCTCTGCAGCCATATCGCCAGCGCCGAGCATGCCGCCCATCATGCCGCCTAATGAGGGAAAGCTGCCGCCTGGGAAACCGCCCGGGAACCCGCCGCCCGGAGTAACCGAGGGCATTGGCGTGGCGTTGGGATCATATGCCGGCGCATTCGGCGAGTAGAGCAGCTGTTGAGTCGCGTCATCGGCTATGCCGGTCACCTCAAGCGACACTCGCGCCTGAAAGAGCATGACGGCATTTTTCGTGGCTTCATCGTATATGCCGCTGGGCTGAGCGCTTCCAACTGTATCATCGCCGGAGGAGTCACCGGTAGTATTGCCGCCGGTAGTATTATCTCCGGTCGTATCGCCGCCGGTTGTGTCGCCGCCGGTTGTATCGCCGCCAGTAGAATCGCCGCCGGTAGTATTGCCGTCGGTGTCAGTGCCGCCCGTTGCGCCGCCTTGGTCAGCTGAATAGCTCAGATACCCCAGCTCGATCAGGCGCAATTGCAGTTTAAGCACAGCGTCGCCCTGCATGCCCAGCGAGAGGGTAGGATACACAGTGGGCGCGGGGCTGACCACGGGCGAAGCCGACGGCGCGGGCGAAACTGATGCGCCAGGCGTATCGGATGGCGCCGGCGTGGCCGACGGAGCCGATGAACCGGATGGCGCCGGTGTGGCCGACGGAGTTGGTGCGTCCGACGCTCCGGGTGACGCGGTCGTGTCCGGCGACGCCTCAGGAGTAAGCTCTGCGGTGGGCTGTGAATCGGGTGAAGCGGCCGGCGCAGCGGTGCTTTCGGGCAGAGCTCCGGCGTCAGGCGGGAGCGAAGCCGTGGCGGCCATAGTAGGGGAGACCTCGAGTGCTGCCGTCGCGGTCGGCTCGTGCGTTGGCGAGCCGGAATCGGCCAGCGCATACCAGCATGGCAATGCGCACACCAGCAGCGAGCTTATCAGCACATTAAGGCGCTTACTGTTGCGGCGCATCTGAATTCGCCTCCGCATCGTCGGAGCTTGCCTGCGACTCTGAGCTGTCCGAATCGGCTTGAGTCGTGCCTGAGTCGGATTCGTCCGATGAGGCGATCTCGTCGTCCGTATCGACGGTAGTTATCAGCGCCTGCATGCCATAGCGCGTGTCGGCGTCGGGGGTAAAGTCTATATAGACCGTGTAGCTGGCCTCGCCTTCAGTCGCGGTCTGGTCGGCTATGGCGGATATCATCGTCACTGTGCCGGGATAGCTGACCTCATCGTCCTGATTCCAGTTGAGCTCAATCGTGACAGCGTCGCCCACGGCTATTGAGCCCAGGTCGCTTTCAAGTACGCTGGCCTCTATGCGCATGGCGTCAGTCGGATACAAAGTGGCCACCGAGGAGTTCTCGGCGACTGTCGCGCCCACTGCGGTGTTCAGCGCCGCGACGTAACCATCGATGGGCGAGGTTACTTCGCAGCCGCTCATGTACAGCCCGTCGAAGGCGCCCTCGAGCGTCTCAAACAGCAGGTCGCCACGCTCCACTGTGTCGCCGTCGCTTACTGCCAGCGATACCACCGAACCGGTACCGGTCACGGCTATCGGATTGGAGCGGGACAGGTCGCCGCGGCCAATGCGGCTGGATGAGCTGTAATCGTCCTCGCGGTAGACGCTGACGGTTTCGCCGACCAGGAACTCGCCGCTGGTCACTTCAACCGTGAAGTCGGTGCCGCTGACCGAGATTATGCGGCCTTCGCCGGTGTGGTCGCCGTCGGAGTAGCAGCTCAGGTATACGTGCTCGCCTACGTGCACGTACTTGGTTTCGGTGCTGTTATAGGCCTTTTCGGTAGATGCGGCTATCGTGTACGCGCTGTCGGGCTCAATGTAGAGCACCGCGCCATAGCGCTCGCCAACGGTCTGAGCGCTGTCGCCGGGCTGAGCGAATACGCCGGTCACGGTGCCCGACTGCTGTGCGTATACGCTGGTGGTTTTGAGAGTCACTATCGGCGCGCCGGCTGTGACCGCTTCTCCGACGCTCACGTTGAGCGCATCGGCGGTGCCGCCGACGTCGGCGAATACCTCGACCGTATAGCTGGCTGCGACCTCGCCTTCAAATGATATCGTGTCGGCCAGCGCAGTGGGCGCGCTCAGCGCCAGTGCCGCGGCCAGTGTAAGTGAGAACAACTTCTTGGCATTCATCAGTCAAATCCTCCCTGTCGGTATATGCTATATATATTGTAATGGCAGCGGGTATATTTGGCAAGCGCGCAAAGCGATAGCCTTAATTGTTTAACCGCCATGCCGTTTTTTATTTCATATTACACGGCACGGAGCGCATCTATCGGGTTCAATCGGCTGGCCTTGCGCGCCGGCGCCCAGCCAAAGATTATGCCTACCGCGGCTGAAAAGCCCACGCCCAGCGCGATTGCACCCATGGACAGCACAAACCCCGTGGACATATACGCGCACAGCCCCCACGACAGCATCAGTCCAAATGCCACCCCGGCCAGTCCGCCCAACAGCGACAGCATGAACGACTCTATCAGGAACTGGGCCTGTATCTGCCAGGGCAGCGCGCCCAGCGCCTTTTTAAGGCCGATCTCCACGGTGCGCTCCGAGACCGAGGTCAGCATCATGTTCATGATGCCTATGCCGCCCACGACCAGCGCGATTGAGGCGATGCCGGCCAGCAGTGCCGACATCATGCTCAACATGGAGGCCATCGTATCCTCAATTGAGCTGAGCGTGCTGACCGAGTATGTGTCATCCTCGAAACTGAACATCTCGTCCAGTCGGGCCTCGAGCTCGTCTGACACGGCTTCAGAGCTTGCGCCGTCGGCAATGTATACTGTGAGGCTGGTCATGTATGACTCATGGTTCAGCTTGAGCGCGGTCGTATAGGGTATGAGTATGTCGCCGGAGCCGCCGAGCATGCCGGATATCGTATCTTCATCGCCGCCGTCAAATGTGCCCACGATGCTAAATGGTATGCCGTCTATGTAGAGCTGTTCGCCTATCGGGTCGACGCCGTAGAAGAACGTCTCTATGATGTCGGAGTTGACGAGGCATACGTATGAGCTGTTGTCCTCGTCGACTATGTTGAGCTGACGGCCGCGCGTGACCGCATCGGGGTATTGCACGAAGTAGTAGCTGTTCTTTCCGGAGATGCTTATGCCGGTCTCATAGGTGCCGCCGTGCGACACTCGGCTGCTCAGCGACACGTTGGGGGTTATGCCTTCGATGTCGTCGAGCGCGGCGAGTTCAGATACGTCGTCCGCGCTGAGGCCGGACTTGAGGTCGCTGCCGGTCACGTTGACTGTGAGGGTGCCTGCGCCCAGGCTCGAAAACGAGCTGGACAGCGAGTTGGACACGCCCGATATCGTGGTTATCAGCGCTATGACCGCGCTCACGCCGATCATAATGCCCAGTATTGTCAGGAATGAGCGCATGCGGTTGTGCGCTATATTGCCAAGCGACATCACGACGCACTCGCGCAGCATGTTTATTGTGCCGAACACTTTTCTCATCATGGTGCTCAAGCTCCTTCCGCGGCGCCCTCGGTCAGCTCGCCGTCGATTATGTGGACAGTGCGGCGGGCATAGCGGGCTATGTTCAGGTCATGGGTTATGACGATTACCGTGCGGCCCTCGGCGTTGAGCGCGCCGAACAGCTCCATGACCTGACGGCCGTTGTTCTGATCCAGCGCGCCGGTCGGCTCATCGGCCAGCAGTATCGACGGATTGGTCACCAGTGCGCGCGCTATCGCTACGCGCTGCTGCTGTCCGCCGGAGAGCTGATTGGGATAGTGGGCCATGCGGTCCGAAAGGCCGACGCGCTCAAGCATGGCCTGTGCGCGGCTGCGGCGCTCGCGGGGCGGCACACCGGCGTATATCAGCGGCAACTCGACGTTTTTGAGCGCAGTAAGCCTGGGCAACAGCTGCGAGTTCTGGAATATGAAGCCGATCTGCTGCCGGCGCAGGCGTGCCAGTTCAACCTCGCTCAGGCTGCTCACGGTGCTGCCGTGCAGCACGTATTCGCCGGACGTGGGCGTATCCAGACAGCCTATTATGTTCATCAGCGTCGACTTGCCGCTGCCCGAGGGGCCAAGTATCGACAGGTGTTCGCCCGGCTCTACGCGCAGCGACACGCCTTTTAGCGCGTTGAGCGGTTCATCGCCCACGCGATATGTCTTGACGATATCGGTCATGCGGAAGAATTCGCCGCTATAACTGGATTCGCTCATCCGTTGCCACCGCCCATGCCGCCCATGTTGCCGCCCGCGAAATCGGGCATGTTGGAGCGGTCAAATCCGCTCATGTCGCCGCCCGCCAGGTCGGGCATGTTGGAGCGGTCAAATCCGCCCATATTGCCGCCGCGGCCGGATATGTTGGGGCCGCCCTGATTGAACAGACCGCTGAGCAGTCCGGCGAGTCCGCTTGAAGCGTCGTCATCCGTTTGCGCCACGACGTACACTGTGTCGCCGTCGGCTACGCCGCTGATTATCTGGCAGTAATTGCCATTGGACACGCCGACCTCGACGTTGATCGGCGTCATTTCGCCCGAGTCGTCCAGCATGTAGACATACGCCTGGTTGTTTGCGTCAAAGCTGAGCGCATCGACCTTGAGCACTACGACGTCGTTGGCCTCCTCCTCGGGTATCGTTACGGTCACCTGCATGCCGGGGTAAATGCCCTCGCCGACGTCGACGTAAGTCGTGGCGGTGTAATAGGCAACCGAACCGGTCGACGCCGACACATAGTCTATCGCGGCGATCTCGGACTCGTAGGTCTGTTCGGTAGCCGTGGCGGTCACGGTGCAGCGGGTGCCCACGCTGACTGAGGCAATGTCGTACTCGTCTATGCGCAGTGTCACCTTCATGTGTTCAAAGTCGACCAGCTGCATTATTGCGGCGCCGGCGGCGAGTTCGTCGCCCTCGTCAGCGCTGAGCGTGTTTATTACGCCGTCAAAGTCGGCGGTCAGCGTCTCGCCGGTGGACAGGCGCGCGAGTTTGTCGCCTTCAGCGACGCTGTCGCCAGCCGAGACGTACAGGTCGCGCAGCTTGCAGTCGGCGCTGGCGGTATAGTTCGTGCTGTTTACCAATTGGAAGCTGCCGCTGAAGCTGAGCGAGTTGGATATGCTGCCTATGGTTGCGGTATAGCTGTCGTATGTTATCGTATATTCGCTTTTGAGCTGTGCATAGGCATAGGCCGCTCCGCCGCCGAGTATCGCCAGCACTACCAGTACCAGCACTATGCGCTTGAGTATGCGGCTCAGCCGCTTGCCGGGTTTGCCCTTCAAATCGCATCTCCTCCAGACCAATTCTTTTGTCTGGCAAATTATAACAGCGCAAGCTGAAAATAACCTAAAGACAAACGCGCAGTATAGTCAGATTTACAGTTTGTTCATAACTCGCCCAGCGTGCCTGGACGAGTTATGGATGCCGCGCGCGGTGCAGAGCGCGGTCAGCGACAAAGGCCAGTCGGCAGATGAACTAGCGAGCGTACTGTTTAGCACCGCAAATCATTCTGCTTCGCTAAACCACGTAAAGGCGCAAAAAAAAGGGAGCGGCTGATTGCCGTTCCCTGATAAACGCTTTAGTAACTATCTGCGCCGCGCGTCATATGTGCGCGAGCCGGACGAATATCGCGTGGACTGTTCGTCGGATGATTTGCCGGTCTGGTATGCGGGCTGATGCGCACTATATTGCGAGTTGCCGGGTATATTGCGCCAGGTACCGTAATGCGAATCCTCGGACGCGGTACGCTGTGCGCTGTACTGCGCAGCGCCAGTGGAACCGCGCTGTGCGCCGTACCGTGAAGCCCAAGTGGAATCGCGCTGTGCGCCGTACTGTGAAGCGCTGGCGGCTCCGCGTTGTGCGCTGATTTGCGTACCGTTTGCTAAATTGCGCCAGGTTCCATACTGCGCGTCGCCGGACGCCGGGCGCTGAGCCACGTGCTGCACGCCGCTCTCGGTTGCGTTGCGGCGCTCGCTGGCGACCAGCCGTTCGTGGTATGACATGCTCCGGCCGTCGCGACCGGCGGGGTAGTACGAATGGGATAGCCTCGGATCGCGTGAGGTGGAGTTGTTCCACTCGGGCGCGCGCCTGTTAGAATCGCGGCGTTTTTGCGCGCTGCCCGGCTGCGCAGCGCGCCAGCCGATCCGCAGGAACTGTGCGCTTATTGCCATAACCAGCGCGTAAAGGGCCAGCATGGCGTAGTTGTACATCGGGTACGGACTGTCGTCTAGCTTGAATTCCTCGGCCACGCACATGCCGATCATCGCCAGCGACACCACAAGCGCGCCGAATCCGCTCAGTCTGCTGCGGCCCGCGCGTATGTGGCCGCGCAGGAACACCACCGTCACGCCCAGCGCCAGCAGCGCGGCCTGCAACTGGTCGATCTTGACAAAGCCCAGCGCCAGGAAGTTGTCGTTGCGCATGGATTCCAGCGGTATCTGGCTCAGCCCCAGCAGCGCCAGACACATAAGCCCGATGTCGCCAGCGGGCCGGCGGTGCCTGTACGGCAGCGCATAACCCAGTATTGCAAGTGCGGCGACCGTTTCATATATGCATACGGCCAGGCAGCGTCGGCCCTGCGAATTGGCCACCGTCAGCGGAAACCCGGGCGCGCCTTCGCCCAGCATGAGCCCGCGGCCCTGCCAGGTGGCCAGTTCGCCCAGCCGCCATATCGCCAGCGTCGCCAGCAGCGCCGGCATGACCACGTCCAGTGCGCGCTTGAGCCCGCGCCGGCCCGCGCCCACGCTCAATCCGGCTATGGCGCCAAGCACTGCGCCCATGACCGAATAGCCGCCCTCCCAGAGCTTGAACAGCGCGCTTATGTTCTGGCCATAGAACGAGAAGTTGACCGCGACGTATATCAGTCGCGCGCCCACTGCCATGCCCAGCAGCATGCTCAGATACACCCGCTTGAGCGAGCGCATGCGTATGCCGTATGCACGGGCCTGATATTGTGCCAGCAGGTAACCCGCAAGCAGGCCCAATGCAATGCACAGCCCATATTGCGTCAAGCGCAACCCGCCCAATGAGAATATTATTCCGGGTGTATTCATGTGCGTGTCAGTCCTTTCAGTGTATCAGGGGAGCGATTCATTCGCCGGTATATGCGGATGCGAAGTAGATGCAGTCGCTTATTTCGCGTTCCTTGTCGCTGGTGTTAACATGGCTGACAACGTCGCCGTGCCAGTAGAGCGTACAGGAGCCGCCGCCATCCAGATTATAGGCGTTCTGGCAGCCGTTCTGCGCCATCACATCGGCCAGCTGAGCGATATCGAGGCCTTCGTCGGTATCGGTACGGCCGTTGGCCGTGCAGATGAGGTATTCAAGTTCGCCTGTCTGTCCTATCGCGGTGCGCGGGTTGGGGCTGTCGGCGTCGAAGTGGTAGTCCGTGTATTCGACCTTCTGGCCGTCTATTACCAATGCCGGGCCGAAGCTGAACGCCTGATAGATCTGCCCCTGCAACTGAGTGACCATGTCGCGGCTGTCCTCGGCGGTTGTGGTTATGTGGAAGTTGCCGGAGGTATCGATTATCAGCTGATGCAGCTGCTCGGAGGGCGTGGACTTTATCATGTCGGACTGTTTGACTATGAACGCAGTGCTTTCGCGCTGCGTATAGTACTCGCCGTTTATCGCGACGACTGCGTTTTTGATGCGCCCCATTTCAGAGGTCTTTGCGTATGCGCCGCCCACTGCCTCCTCGGATATGGCGGTGCGCAGCTGGCTGGGGTGCTTTATCTTTACGAACACCAGGTTGCAGTCCGATTCGTAGTAGCGCTGTACGTAGTACGTGACCTCTATCGTCGGATCGGAGTAGACCTGAGCCGTGACCGTCGTGCCGTCATTCAGCACTATCTCCGAAGTGGAGTAGTTGGCTTCGGCGGGCGCCACGCCGCCATCGTAGGTGTCCATGGGCAGCGTATACACCGGTTCAGGCTGCGGCGTGGGACTGGGTATTGCCGTTGCGGGCGCGGCGGATGGCGTCGCGCTGAGCGGATCGGGCGTGGGGCTGGGGCTGGGCACAGCCGTGGCCATTTCCTCCAGCAGCCGCTGATAGGCGGTCTGTTCATAATCGCGTTCGACTTCAGGCATGATGTCTGTCGACGGAACCAGAAAAGCGCTCAGGCATATGAGCGCAATTATCAGCTTGGCCGACAATGATGTAAATTTCATGTATATTTTTACTCCTTGTATTGGAAACACCGCGTTGGATTTTATGTAATTATTATAGGCCAAACCGCCTGCCATGTCCATCGAAATACTTAAATTTAACTGGACGGGTGAGCATATCTCAAATATGTGGTGAAAAGCGGGCTAACAACAAAATAATTATTCACAGTTTACGCCAATTGGTGTATACTGGAGCCATATGGAGCGCCGCGCGGCGCAAAAGGGGTGGATTGTATTAACATCAGGATAAACGGCGGATATAGCGCGCCGGCGTCGCTGGCCATGGGCGAGGGGCGGCTGGGTGTGAATGCGCGTTACTTTACTGTGGGCGGCAGGCCATGCCTGCCAGTTATGGGCGAGATTCACTTTTCACGATACCCGCGCAACCGTTGGGCGGCGGAACTGGCCAAGATGCGCGCCGGCGGAGTGCAGATAGCGGCGACATACGTGTTCTGGATACACCACGAGGAGCGCCCAGGCGAGTGGGACTTCACGGGGCAGCGCGACCTGCGCGCGTTCATCGATGCGTGCAGTGCGGCGGGGCTGGCGGTAGTGCTCAGGATCGGGCCGTTTGCGCATGGCGAATGCCGAAATGGCGGCCTGCCCGACTGGATAGTGCGCGATCCGGCGATGACGCCGCGCACCAATGACCCGCGCTACCTGGAGCGTGTGAGGCTGTTGTTTGAGCAGATAGGCGCGCAGGCGCGCGGGCGCATGTACCGTGACGGCGGACCGGTCGTGGGCATACAGCTTGAAAACGAGTACGGCCATGTGGGCGGCCCCGCGGACCTGAGCGCAGGCGTCGCGCATCTGAGGGAACTCAAGCGTCTGGCGCAGGCGGCGGGGCTGGATGCGCCGTTTTACACCGCGACCGGCTGGGGCGGCGCGTACATCATAGAGGGCGAAACGCTGCCGGTACAGGGCGGTTATGTCGATGCGCCCTGGGATCAGCATACTCATGCCAATCGGCCGACCGAACTGCACATGTTCACGCCCATGCTGGACGATGGCGGAACCGGCGCCGACTGGGGCAGGGCGCGCGTGCCCGGATACAACTTTGACGTGACGGCGTATCCGTTCCTGACGGCGGAGCTGGGCGGCGGGCTTCAGGTCACACATCACCGGCGCACCTATCCGAGCGCGGCCGACATAGAGGCGTTGACGCTGTGCCGGCTGGGTGCGGGCGCGAACCTGATAGGCTACTACATGTACCATGGCGGCGTCAACCCGCGAGGCAGGTACTCGACGCTTCAGGAAACGCGCGCGACGGGTTATCCCAACGACCTGCCGGTAAAGAGCTATGATTTCTGCGCGCCGCTGCGCGAGTCGGGCGAGGCGTCGGCGAGCTACGGGCGGCTGCGCAAGCTGCTGACGATGCTCAACGAGTTTGGCGGGCGCATTGCTGCGGCATCGGGCTGCGTGCTGCCGGAGCAGCGGCCGCGTGACGCTAGCGATGTGGACACGCCGCGGGTATGCGTGCGGCCGGACCTCGACCCGGCGCATGGCGGGGCGGGCTTTGTACTGATAAACAACCATCAGCGCTATGCGCATTGCACAGCGAAGCATGGCCTTCAAATAGCGCTGCAACTGCCGGATGGAGAGCTGAATTTGCCGCCGCTTGACGTGCCGGAGGATGCGTGCATACTGGTGCCGTACAATTTCGACATGGGCGATGCGGTGTTGCGGGCGACCAACGCGCAGCCCATATGTCGATTGGGCGAGCGCTGGTTCTTCTGGTGCGACGGCGAGCCGGTTTACGAATTTGCGAGCGGCTACGCTTACATAGAGACGCTTTCCCGAGCCGACGCCGAGCGCGCATGCAAGCTGGACGAGGCGCTATATGTTTCGGACGCGCTGATGTACAAGCTGGACGGCGTGGTATATGCCGAGTCTACCGAGCGGGTATTCAGGGCGACGCGCTATGCCGCGACGGGCGATCCGGAGTCGATAGAACTGCGCGCGCCGGAGCTGAAGTGCGGGTGCAGCTTCAGGCAGGTGGGCGAGTACAGGCGCATGGGCGCGCCGCGCAATGCGTACGACGGCGAATACGTCGAATATGCGCTGGACATAGATGTGCCTGAGGGAGCGTATGAGGCGCTGCTGGAGGTGGCGTTTGACGGCGACCGGGCGGAGCTGTATGCTGAAGGCGAACTGGTGGCCGACTGGTTCAACGAAGGCGAGCCGTGGCGCACGGCGCTGGAGCGGCTGGGATATCCGCGCGCGTTGACGCTCAGGATATACGGGCGTACCGAGGAAGTATTTGCAGACCTGCCGGTGGAGCTTGCGCCTAAACTAAAAGGCGCGACGGTGCTGCCGGTGTACAGGTTCGAGGTCTGGACTTAGGTGAGTGTAATAACGCGGCGCATAAACCGCGCGATGCAGGAGGAAATACAATGGAACACTTTGAACAAAACGGCAACCAACTGATATACCGCCATGCAGGCGAGACGATCTGCGTGGAGCCGTGGGGCGCGAACTCGCTGCGGGTGCGCGCAACCGTGCAGCGGCCGCTGAGCGACGACCGGTACGCGCTGCTTGATCCCGTGCCGACCGCCGTCGAGATAGCGATAGACGGCGACAAGGCGTCGATAGTAAACGGCGGCATCGAGGCGAGGCTGACGCGCGAGGGCTGGACCGGCGCATGTACGATAGCATTCTACAATGCGCGGGGCGAGCTGCTGCTGAGCGAGCGGGGTGCGCATGGCGCGTTACAGCTCTACGCGCACGACTTCCATCCTATCATAGGCGGCGACTTCAGGCTTACGGCGTCGTTTGAAGCCGAGGAGGATGAGAAGCTTTACGGCATGGGCCAGTACCAGCAGGAGATACTGAACCTGAAATACTGCACGCTGGAGCTGGCGCATCGCAACTCGCAGGCGAGCGTGCCGTTTGTGCTCAGCAGCCGGGGTTATGGGTTCCTGTGGCACAACCCGGCGATAGGCGAGGTGTCGTTTGGCAGGAATGTGACGCGCTGGGTCGCGCAGTCCACCAAGCAGCTGGACTACTGGATAACGGCGGCCGACACGCCGGCGCAGATAGAGATGCAGTATCAGGCGGCGACTGGCCGTCCGCCGATGATGCCCGAGTATGGGCTGGGATTCTGGCAGTGCAAGCTCAGGTACTGGAACCAGGAGCAGTTGCTGAACGTTGCGCGCGAATACAAGCGGCGCGGCTTGCCGATAGACGTGATAGTGGTGGACTTCTTCCATTGGCCGCATATGGGCGACTACCGGTTCGACCCGGAGTTCTTCCCTGATCCGGAGGCCATGGTGCGCGAGCTGGACGAGATGGGAATAGCGCTGATGGTGTCGGTGTGGCCGCAGATAGCGCTGACCAGCGAGAACTACGAGGAGATGCGCGAGCGCGGACTGCTGGTGCGCTGCGACAAGGGCGTGCAGGTGTGCATGCAGTTCGTCGAGGACAGCGTGTTCTACGATGCGACCAACCCCGAGGCGCAGAAGTACGTGTTTGACAAGTGCAAGCGCAGCTATCTGGACAAGGGCGTTAAGCTGTTCTGGCTGGACGAGGCCGAGCCCGAGTATGCGGGATACGACTTTGACAACTACCGCTACTATATGGGGCCAAACGCTCAGATAGGCAACATCTATCCGCAGCAGTACTCCAAGGGCTTCTTCGACGGCATGCGCGCGCTGGGGCAGCAGGAGATAGTGAACCTGGTCAGATGCGCCTGGGCGGGCAGCCAGCGGTATGGCGCGTTGGTGTGGTCGGGCGACATACATTCGACCTGGCAGGACATGCGCAATCAGATCTGCGCAGGACTCAACATGGCGGTCGCGGGCATCGACTGGTGGACGACCGACATAGGCGGCTTCCATAATGGCGACATAAATGATCCCGGCTTTAGGCAACTGCTGGTGCGCTGGTTCGAGTATGGGGCGTTTTGTCCGGTTATGCGGCTGCACGGCGACCGCAAGCCGCATGAGAATGTCTACCGTGCCAATGGAGTCGAGGTGCTGGGCTCGGGCGGCGACAACGAGGTGTGGTCGTTCGGCGAGGACAACTATGAGATACTGGCGCGCTATTTGCGTTTGCGCGAGCAGATGCGTCCTTATGTGCGCGAGCTGATGCGTACTGCGCACGAGCAGGGCATGCCGCCGATGCGGCCAATGTTCTTCGACTTCCCGGGCGACGCGCAGTGCTGGGATGTGCGCGACCAGTACATGTTTGGGCCGGATGTGCTGGTGGCGCCGGTATGCGAGCCGGACGCGACCAGCCGTGAAGTATGGCTGCCCACGGGCGCGCGCTGGACGCAGCTGGGCACGGGCAAAGTGTTTGACGGTGGTCAGCGCGTAAAGGTTGACGCGCCGTTGGAGCTGATACCGGTGTTCCTGCGCGATGGTAGCCATGCCGACTGGACCGTGTGACGGCGTGATGACGTGCGATAATAGACGAGCTGTATGCTGATGCTGTGCTGCCCGGCCTGCGTGATCTCGCGGGCCGGGCAGAGTCGTGATAAAGCAGGCATTGCGGCATGCCCGACGATGCAAGGTAGCGCGACATGATTGGCGGTGAACAAGGTGCCAATTCGACATCACCGACAACACGCGATAGAGAGCGCAGCGCACATGCCCGACGGCCCTATAAAGCGGTAATATGTGTCATGCCCGATGGCGCGCGCAAGTCAGAGCGGCGCGACATGATAGGCGGTGCATAAGGTGCCAATTCGACATCACAGACAACACACAATAGAGTATGTAGCGCACATGCCCGACGGCCCTATAAAGCGGCAAGATGTGTCATGCCTAATGGCGCGCGCAAGGCAGAGCAGCACGACATGATTGGCGGTGCATAAGGTGCCAATGCGACATCACCGATGGCGTGGTTTTACGCCAAATTGGAAATAGCCGTGCACCCAGTGAATGAATGGCTAAATGCCAAACGCCTCCATAAAGCGGCAAGATGTGTCATGCCCGAAGGCGCGCGAAATAGCAAGCAGCGCAACATGCCCGAAGGCGCGCAATAAAGCCAATCATATGTTGTTGCCAGCACGATTCAAGTACAAATAAGAAACAAAGAAACCGTCCGGTCTGCCTTTACCACAGATCGGACGGTTTTTATGTGTTAAGTTGTATATCATATGCCTGCGCATAAGTGTCGATTGGCGCAAGTGAGTGCGTGGCGCGGCAGAGCTGTGGCTTTACACATGCTCTATTGCAAAACCCGCGGCTCGGTCGAGCCGGTTCATTAGCGCCAATCCGATGCCGGCGGTGTCGAACGTCTGACAGAATGCGATCTCCACGCCGTCGCGGTCGAGCTGGCGCAGTGCGGCAAAAATGCGGTGAGAAGCCTGCTGCGGGGTATCTCCAAGCCGGTACACGCGCAATCCGTCAAAGCCCTGTGCCAGCGAGTCGGGCAGCAGCAGTGCAACGCGATGGCCGCGGGCAGTTTCGGCGGCATAGCGCTCACGCATCGCGCCCAGCACCGCCAGCGGCTCGCCGTCTATCAGTATCAGCTTACCGCGTGGCGCATAGTGACGATACTTCATGCCGGGTGAGCGCGCGGTCTCGCCTTCGCGCAGCGGGCTGAGCGCGGTGTGGTCTACCTCGACCTCGCCCAGCACGTCGCGTATCATCTCGGGAGTTATCGCGCCGGGGCGCAGTATGCGCGGCACGCCGTGCTCCAGCGCTATCACGGTTGACTCGAGTCCTATCTCGCATTCGCCGCCGTCGATTATGAGCGGTATGCGGCCGTCCATGTCCTCGAGCACGTCCTGAGCGCACGTGGGGCTGGGGCGGCCCGAACGATTGGCGCTGGGCGCGGCTATCGGCCGGCCGGTAGCGGCTATCAGCGCGCGCGCGACCGGATGCGACGGCATTCGTATGCCCACCGTATCCAGTCCTGCGCTTACCGAATCGGGTATAATCGGCGCACGGGGCAATATCAGCGTCATGGGCCCCGGCCAGAACGCCTGTGCCAGCAGTTGCGCCGCGCCGGGCAACTCATCCGCTATCAGTGCGCGCAGCTGCTCCAGCGCGCTGATATGCACTATCAGCGGGTTGTCGGCGGGACGGCCCTTTGCCTCGAATATGCGTTGAGCGGCGTGGGGATTGAGGGCGTCGCCGCCCAGGCCGTACACCGTCTCGGTCGGGAAGCCCACGACCTGACCTGCGCGCAGCAGTTCTGCTGCGCGCGCTATCGCCGCATCGGAAGCGCGCAAAAGTTCGGTTTGCATTGCTACTATCTCCAGTATCTTGATATCAGGGCGGCGCGGCCAGACGGTCACAGCCGCCTGATCCGCGCCGCGTGCAAGCTGATGCGCGCCTGCGCCTCAGCCCAGCTTTTTCATAATTTCGGCGTTCACGCGCGCGCGCAGCGAGGTGAGGTACTCGTCGGTGCGCGGGTAATCGGAGAACGTCAGCTCATGCTCAAGCCCCGCGCCGATGAGCTCGAGCACATGCTCGCGCGAGGTCAGACTTTCCAGCAGCTTGAGCGCGCGCATGTCGCACAGGCACTGCTCGAACACCATCATTCGTATCGACTCTATCGGCTCGCCGTCGGGGCCGGGATAGACCTGGAACGTGTCGCCGCCGGGCACAAAGCCATCGCCGTCAGTGCTGCCGTACGGGTCTATCGGGTAATAGGAGTACTGGCAGTTGTAGAAGTTGTAGCCCCAGTGCAGGAAGCCGGAGATGTCGTACTTGTACATTTGCACGCCCATTATGCGCACGCGGCGGCTGGGCATGCTTATGAACTGATTGGACACGTCCTTGTACTGGCCGCAGCAGTAGTACGTCCACAGCCCGGGCACCTTGGCGTCTATGAAATCCTGCACATGGTTATTCGCGGGCACCGGATGTTCGACCGCGCCGGTGCGATAAAAGCGCACGTCGCTGAGCGCGTCGAGCATGTACTGGTCGTCCAGGTAGGGCTTGACCAGCGCCTTGGCGGCCTTATAGCTGTCAAAGTGGTCAAACGAAGGTTCGTCGGATATGTGCCATATCGTCGCGTCCAGCACGCCCAGGCTCTTGAGTTCGGCCTTGAGCGCGGGCAGGTATGCGCTCAGGAATTCGCTGTATTCGGGCGATGTGGCGCTTACGTGCCAGCCAAAGAGCTTGCGCTCCTGACCGTCGACGTTTACGATTATCTTGGGCGCAAAACGCGCGCCCCACTGCGTAAACAGATGCGCCATCTCATAATAGCGCACGCCGCAGCGCTTGCAGATGTCCACGAACCGGCGCAGCTTGTCGAACCCGAAGCTGTAAGCGCCGCGCGTGAGGTAGACGTCGACCAGCTGAGACGTCATGCGCTCGCCGCCCTCGGCGGTGTCCAGCGGCGGGGTATGTATCGGGGTCAGTATCGCATTGATGCCGCGCCCGACTGCGCAGGCTATGAACTTCTCCAGATAGCGCCAGAACGGTTCGCTCCACATGGGCACATTGTAGTACTGCGCGATGGCGTCGGTGTGCAGCCAGCGCGTGTATATCAGCTCCTGCGTGGGCAATTCGGCGGCCAGCACGTTTACCTTTATGCTCACGCGGGCTTCGTCCTGACCTGCGCGGCTGAGTATCAGGGCGATGTCGTGTTCGCCGGCGGGCGCGCCCTCCACGTCAACCCACACGCTGTTCCACTGGCCGGGCAGCGCGCGCAGCCTGCACCGGCTCACGTCGACCAGCATGTCGGGGTACAGGCCGGCCTCACGGCGTAGATAGTCGTCATCGGCGTCGGTGTAGATCGCAAGACCTACCGGCACGCTGACCACGCGCCGCAGCCGCACATGCGCTGCAATGTCGGACTCCACGCGCAGCTCGCAGAACGTGTCGCCGCGCAGTCCGTTGTCGGGCTGGCAGTATGCGAGCTGGAACGATATGGTCTCGTTGGCAAAGCCTTCCGGACGCAGTCCGGGCGCGTCGGCGGGCTCCTGATCCAGGAATACCTTTTCAAGTGAACTTACCAGCTTGGCTATCATGATGGCACCTCCTGTATTGTTGCGCGGGCGTGCGCCGTCAGGGCGCGCCGATCCACCCGCGTCAGACGTCTATCTCAAGCGATACCGGGCAATGGTCGCTGCCCATTACGGAATCGTGTATGTCGGCGGCGCGCAGCGCGGGTCTCAGGCGCGCGGAGGTGAGGAAGTAGTCTATGCGCCAGCCTGTATTGCGTTCGCGCGCGTGGAACATGTACGACCACCAGCTGTAACGGTCGCGCGCGTCGGGATGCAGCGCGCGGAACGTATCGACGAATCCGCTGTCGAGCAGCTGAGTGAACTTTGCGCGTTCGGCATCGGTGAAGCCGGCGGATTCGTGGTTGGTGGCGGGGTTCTTTATGTCGATCTCCTGATGGGCAACGTTCATGTCGCCGCAGGCTATCACGGGCTTTTTGGCATCCAATTCGAGCAGGTATGCGCGGAAATCGTCCTCCCATTTCATGCGGTAATCGAGGCGAGTCAGTCCTCTTTGCGAATTGGGGGTGTATACGCATACCAGGAAGTGCGTGTCGAACTCGGCGCAAATCAGCCGGCCTTCGTGGTCGTGCTCATCCAAGCCCATGCCGTAGCGCACGTCAAGCGGTTCACGGCGGGTGAAGATGGCGGTGCCGGAGTAGCCCTTCTTATCGGCGCTATGCCAGATCTGGGTATAGCCGGGCGTGTCGAGCTGTATCTGCCCGGGCTGGAGCTTGGTTTCCTGCAGGCACAGCGCATCCACGTCGCTGGCTGTGAAATAGTCCATGAAGCCCTTGCCCACGCAAGCGCGCAGGCCGTTGACGTTCCAGGAAGCGTACTTCATATGGGTTCATCCCTCCCCTGAGGCTGGTTGGAAGCTGACTGTGCGGGCGTCGAGCGCCGGGGCTGCGGGGCAGACTGATCGGCGCGCTTTATGTCGCTCATGGACAGCGCGCGCTCGTGGCGTATCTGAACCCATTTGGGCGGCTTTGTGAACAGGCTGACCAGGTTTGCGGGTATCCAGCTCATCAGGAACAGCCACAGCCCAAATATAGTGCGCCACTGTCCGCGTGCCGACTTGCCTTCGAATTTGAATATAAGGTAAGACAACAGCGATATTGCGGCAAACCCCGCGACCAGTCCGCCCAACATGCCGCCCAGCCAGGGCAGCCATGCCTCAAACGGCTGGCCGATCAGATTAATCAGTGCGCGCAGTCCAAAGTATATCCCCGGCAACAGCGAAAACAACTGCACCACCGGCCCGGTGAACAGCACCGCCATGTCAAGGCATTGCAGACTGCGTGCGCGCACGGCCTGGCGTACCAGTCGTCCAAGATAGCCGCGCATGCACTGCACGGTACCTGCCGACCAGCGCCGGCGCTGCTTGTAGCTGTCGATGAAGCGGTTGGGCTGTTCGTCGTAAGCGCGCGCGTCGCCCAGCCACCAGATGCGCACGCCGCTGAGCGCGCACTGCGCGGTGAACTCGAGGTCCTCGGTCAGCGAGGATGTGTGCCAGCCGACCTGGCGCATGTAATCGGCGCTGAGCAGTATGCCGGTGCCGTTGAGCGCGGCCGACATATTGAGCGCATTGCGCGAGCGATTGTAGAACCGGCTCATGCACCAGTAGAACTGGCTCGAGCAGCCGGCGATCCACGAATCGGAGTAGTTCTTGCTGTCGCGGTAGCCCTGGCCCACCTTGGCCCCGGCGCACAGTGCGTCGTTGGCCATCTGGAAATAATCGGCGTCGAGCAGGTTATCGGCGTCGACGATTATGAACGCGTCGTAGTTTTCGGGGTATTTGAGCAATTCGTCTATCGCCCAGGATACGGCTTCGCCCTTGGCGTGCACGGGCACGGTGCAGTTGAGTATGCGCGCGCCGGCGCGGCGTGCGACCTGTTCGGTGTCGTCGGTGCAGTTGTTGGGCACTACGAACACGTCGCGCAGGTCGGCGGGGTAGTGTTGATTGAGTATGCTCTCTATCAGCGGGGCTATGACGCCGCTTTCATTGCGGGCGGCTATTATGGCGGCAATGCGCTTTTGCGGGGGGCGGTGGGGACAGCGCTTTTCGGGTCTGAACGCGCCCAACAGCGCTACTGCCAGGAAATAGGCTCCGTACAGCAGCGTCGCCGCCATCATCAGCGCCATGATTATGTCCAGTGCGAGCATTATTTTTCCTCCTCGGAAGCAGCGGCGTGCGCATTGCGCGCCTCTATCTTTTTTTGCCGCTCCATCAACAGCTTGAATCGGGGGCGGTTATAGCGCTGAATCAGCACAAACGGCAGGTTGCCCAGCGCATACAGTATCGAAGCAATCAGGCCCCAGGCGTTGGGAAAGACCCAGTACGCCACGAACCCGCCCAACATAAGCCCCACATGCACGGCTTCGGCTATACATGTCTCGATCACAAAGCGCTCAAAATAGGCGCTTGAGCGCGTCTGTGCCAGCGCCTTTTTGTAGAACATGCCCTTGAAATAGCTGCTCATGTCGGGGACCTTGTCCTTCCATTTATTGACGCGCAGCTTCAGGTATAACCGGCCGTTGCGTTCCCACTTGTACTCCTTGAACGGAAAGCGGTCATAATGCACCCACTTGCGTGGGAACAGCTCGCCGCATGCGAATCCCACAGGGCCTATGATGGCCAACGTCACGATGGTTGTCATGAATACGTTTAGAGCCTC
>DVNK01000042.1 GCA_018714445.1 Candidatus Fimadaptatus faecigallinarum
TTTACAAGGAGCTAGCGTTGATTGGAAGCATTTGACCAGGTGACTTCATATTATAGTGAAAACATAATCAAAGGCGTTGCATTAGTGACCAAATGACAGCGCGATTGTGCCGTAAGATAATTGCAAGATATTCCACATAAAACTATAAGTACATCGAATGATATCGAGTAAGAACTTAACCCAACGTCGTGGTATGATCGATGCAAGCGGAGGTCATATATTGAAAATCAGCGCGTCCATGCCAGCGGGACGAACGCGGATGGGAGGTTTGATATGAAACGATACTGCCTTATGCTGACAATGGCGCTTCTCCTGCTGCTGAGCGCGTGTCAGCAGGCGCCGTCCGACCAGCTCGGCTCATCCACATTGCCGCCCGGCAGCGTGGAGAATACCGGCGACGGCGCGAGCCGGATAAAGCTGGACATACCCGCGATGAGCAGCTACAGCACCGGCGCGCAGCTCACGCTCAGGGTGGACGCGCAGGTGCACTATTCCGGCTATGACAGCGCGCCGACATACGTCTGCCTGCCTATGCACTTTGACAATTCGGCGGCGGCGGCGCAGGCGTTCTTTGGCGACGGCTATGCGTCGGTCCAGCGCACTGAAGACCGCGATACTGCCGGGTTGAACTGGCCGTATCAGACCGAACTGCCGTGGATTGAGTACTACAAATCGCCGTCGGGCGAGTATTTGAACTTTACGCATGGCCTGGGCGATATTATCGGCGGCCGCTCCTCGGGCGTTGACCTGCAATCGATACCGAACATAGAAAACTGGCAGCAGCCCGGCGACGCCTACGGTGACGGCCGCGCGAGCGGTATGCGCCTCTCGCGCGAGGAGTGCCAGGCGCAGGCCCAGGCGCTGGTGGACGCGCTGGGGCTGGACATGCTGCTGGTGCGCACCGACGTGCTGGATTTGACCGAGTTTCAGAACTACCGCTTCTACTTCGCGCACAACTACGGCGGAATACCCTCAAGCATAGGCGTAAACGAAAGCATGCGCCAGTATTCATGGGGCCAGTCGCTGGGCGAATACCTCATAATATACGTATGTGACAACGGCATATACGATGTGGAGGGCATGCTGTACGAGGTCGTCGAGACGGGCGAGAGCCAGCCGCTGATAAGCGCGGAGGAGGCCGTGGCGCGGTTGATGGATACGGCTGCTGTGATGCCACTGCCCATAGAGCCGATGCTTGCGTCCGAGTATACGATAGACAGCATATCGCTGGTCTACCTGCCCCAGCCGGTGGAAGGCGACGGCGTGGACGTGATAGGCGACGGGCGCAACGGCGGACTTAAGCGCAACATGATACCGGCATGGCAGTTTGCGACCGGATACTTTTCGGGCACGTGGTCGGCCATTGAACTGTATATAGACGCAAGGACGGGTGAGTATCTGCAATGACGCGCTTAAAGAGCAGCTCCGGAGCGTTCGGCTCCGAATGCCGGCAGGCGCTGCGCAATCCGTGGCTGTACATAGCCATGGCGGTAGCGCTGGCCGTGCTGATAAACGATTCGTTCGACCCGCTCTGGCGCACGCTTACCGGCGAATATCCCCGCATGCACGACAGCCCCGAGCGGTATTCGACGACCATATTGTTCGGCATGATCATTCTGCTGGCGCCGCTGCTGAGCGGGTTCCCGTATGCGTCGGCGTATGCAAACGACGTGACCAGCGGTATGCTGCGTATGCGCGCGCTGCGCTGCGGCCGGCTGAGCGACTATGTTTCGGCTAAGTACCGTGCGGCGTTCATGTCGGGCGCGCTGACGCTCAGCGTGCCGGTGGCGGCATACATAGCGATCGTCGTAGCCATCTGCGGCGGCTATCGGTACGATCCGGCGAATACGTCTGCGCTCGAACGGGGGCTCTTCGCGCCGCTGCTCATATGGGGTGGAGCGCCGTTTTTCGCGGTGCAGATACTTCAGGCCGGCGCGTTCGGCGGGCTGTGGGCGTGCGTGGGGCTGGCCGTGTCGGCGTGGATAGTGAATAAATACGTCGCGGTGGTAGCGCCGCTGGTCATATACCTAGGGCTGACATATCTGACGCAGAACATCGGATGGCGCGTGCTCGACCCGGGCGAGCTGATGTACCTTTTGCCCAACTTTCAGGTGGATGATCCTCTACTTGGCATCATTATACTGACCGTCGTTCCGTGCTGCGAGCTTGCGCTTGTGTACATTGCATTCAGACGGGGCGTGACAAGGAGGCTGGAAAATGGCCGGATTTAGCGCGCGGCGCTGCGCTCACATGCTGCTGGGCCGGCTGCGGCTGTGCCTGAAGGACGCGCGGATATATGTCGCGGCGGCCTATACGGCGGCCATAGCGATATTTGCGGTGGTGATGATGCAGCGGCAGGCGCAGCAGTACAACCAGGTGTACAACATATTTGAACCATTTGTGCACTTCCTTTCGATGCCATGGTTGATCATGTTCCCGGTGGGCGGCGCGCTCATCGCGCTGTGCGACGCGGCGCAGCTGCCGCGCGAGTCGATGAACATGCTGCTCAGATGCCGCAAGAGCGAGTGGTGGGTGGCGGAGGTGCTGTTTACTGCGATAATCATCGCGGGTCTCTACGCGATGTTGCTGCTGCTTACGGTGTTGCTGGCCATACCGGGCGCGTATGCAAAGGACGTGTGGAGCATGTATGCGTCTTCTCCCGCTTATGGCAACGCGGATCTGCCGGTGGTGACTTTGCAGTACAGCTCGCCATCCGTCGCGGCGCTGTTCGCGCTGCTGTTTCAGCTGCTGCACGCGCTGTCGATCGTGCAGCTGGTCATGACCGCAAACATGCTGTCCACGCACAACCGGGGCATAGCGATAGGCGTGGCGGTGGAGCTGGTGTGCTATTGCATGGAGCTGTTCAAGATCGACTGGTTCAGGTATATATCCGTATACGGGCGCTCGATGCTTACGTGGAACGGCATGAACGCGGCGCGCACATGGCAGACGGTTGCGTTTTACGCGCTGCTATTGGCGCTGGAACTGGCAGTGCAGCGGCTGGCGCTCAGGCGGCACAGCTTTATTTGCCTGAGAACGGAGTGAGCATGATTAAACGAGGTGCCCTGTTCAATGCACTGGTGAGGTGCGCGCTGTGTTTAATGGGCGCGCTGTCGATCAACATGGCCCGCACAATGGGCGAGGAATTGCCGGCGCTGTATGGGCTTGAGTTGGGCGGCGAGGTGATACTGCTGCTGCCGTGTGTGGGCTGGTTGCTGTTCAGCTCGTTGCCGGTGGCGTATTACGCCGCGTGGACGCACATGTCGGTGAGCCGGCTGGGCTATATGGAGCTGATGCGTTATCGCAGATACCGCAACTGGCGCCTGCATAACTACGGCAGTGCGGCGCTGTTTTGCGCGGTCTATGCGCTCATGGCGTTCGCGTCGCAGTTGATACTGGACGGGCGCTATATCGCGGACGCGCACATGTTGATGAGCGCGGCAGCATCGACGGGATTGATACTCGTATCGCTGCTTGTGCAGTGCGCCGTATTTCAGTGGGCATACCTTAATACGGAGCATGGCGAAAAGGCGCTGCTGGCGATAATACTGCAAAACGCGGTGGGCGCGGCGCTGGGCTATGTCGCGCCACGGGCGGCGCTGTTCATACCGGCGAGCTGGGCGATGTATGCGCGCAGCGGCGCGTATGCGGACGGCGGATATCCGATATTGGCGGCGCTGGCGGTCGAACTCGCGGTGATGGTTGCGGCGCTCACGTGCGGGCGCAGTCCCAAAGTGAGCGTGTTTTCACCTCAGAATAAGGCGAAGTAGGGGGAATACACGATATGAATACAGGCGGAAATGCGTTGCCCGTCAGCAAGGCCGGTGTGGGCTTAGAGTTGACTGACGTGAGCGTGACGATAGGTGCGGATAAGCTGCTGATCGGAATAAGCCTGCGCGCCGAACCCGGCACGATAACCGGGCTGATAGGGCGCAATGGCTCGGGCAAGACGATGCTGCTGCGCGCGATATGCGGTCTTGTTCCGCTGGCACAGGGCGAGGTGGTAGTTGCGGGCCAGCGTGTGGGCAAGGATGTGGACTTCCCGGACAGCATAGGCGTGATAATAGAGACGCCGGGCTTCCTGCCGCAGTACACGGCGTTTGAAAACCTGAAGATACTTGCGCGGATTCGCAACCGGATAGGCGATGCTGGGATACAGTCAGCGCTTGAGCAGGTTGGGCTGAGCGGCGTCAAGAAGCGCGTAGGCAAATTCTCATTGGGCATGAAGCAACGCCTGGGTATAGCGCAGGCGATTATGGAGGATCCGGCCGTGCTGCTGCTGGACGAGCCTATGAACGGGCTGGACAACGCGGGCGTACGGGAAATGAGGGAACTGTTCAAGGCGCTGCGCGATAAGGGCAAGACGATACTGCTCGCCAGCCATAATCCGCTGGATATTGAGGAACTGTGCGATTCTGTGTACGAGATGGATGGCGGAGTGCTCACGCGGGTCAGGTAGTATGATAAATGGCATCTTTAACGTTTTGAGTGCAATTTGAAACTATGCCGAGAAATGGGCGCACTGGAGTTTACCGGGGCGCAGGTTTTTGGCGCTGGCCGTATATTGCCAAACCTCGCTGGTTGGAGCGGAGGAAATATTGCCAACCCGCGTTTGATTGTGGAGTTCATAATGGGAGCTTTGTTCGAGTACAGTTGGCTTTTGCGTTCGGTAATAATGGTATGTGGACAGAGCTTTTCACCGACACTGCCCAGGGAGCACAGGCC
>DVNK01000043.1 GCA_018714445.1 Candidatus Fimadaptatus faecigallinarum
CCCCTGCATAAAACTGGACTCCATTATGGCTTCCAACATGCTGTTCCACCTCCGCAGCGCGATTGCTGCATATCTGCAAATGCGCGTCCAGCCTACCGGGCGTGCAATTATAAGTCATAGTGCATTTAAAACAAGTATAGCTCATCTAATAGTACCATCAGCCGGGCAAAAAATCAATCACCAGTTTGGCAAATTAGCCGTTATGCGCCAGAATTATCCTAAAATTGGCGATATTGCGCCCGAGTGTCTGACAAAAGCGGTATAAGCAACCAGGTGACGCGCCGCTCTAAGTTTGATAGCGCGTCAGCGCGGCCTGAATTCGGCGCACTGTCAAAATGCGCCGCGCTGTGCTATAATGACGTCGGCATATGCATGCGCGGGTCTTAACGCGGCAAAACGGCGTTGAGCGCCGATACTGCCGCAGGCCGGGCCTGCCAGGGGAGGAAAGAATATGTTTGATTTGGGCGGAGCGTGGAGCTGGGCGCGCGAGTTGCAGGTGCGCGCGTTGGGAGCGGGCGGATGTGCGGTTGACGCCACGCTGGGCGGGGGCGGCGACGCACAGGCGCTGTGCGAACTGGTTGGCGCGCAGGGCGTCGTGTACGGATTTGACATACAGCCCGGAGCCGTGGAGCGCACGCGAACGCGGCTGGAGGCGGCCGGGCTGAGCGCGCGGGCGCGGCTGTACTGCGCGTCGCACGCCGATATGGAGCAGTATGTGACGGGGCCGGTGGATGTGGTCGTATTCAATCTGGGCTGGCTGCCGGGCGGCGATCATACAATAACGACTCACGTCGGCAGCACGCTGGACGCGTTGAACGCAGCGCTCAGGCTCATCAAGCCCGGCGGGCTTATTACGGTTTGCGCCTATCCGGGCCACGCCGAGGGCGCGTGCGAGCTGGAAGCGGTGACGAACTGGGCTTCGGCGCTGGACGGCCGTACATATCAGGCGATGGTGCGCCGGTATTTGAATCAGCCGATGAACGCACCGGTATTGGTGGCGGTGACGCGCACAGGGCGTGGCGCAACAGACTGATGGCCGCATTGCAATGCTTTTGATTGTAGCGCGCGGCGCTGCCGGCTGGCAAAGTGCCATTATGTGATATTCCAGCCGTAGCGACCGGCGGGGAAGCGCCGATGTGTGTGCCCCGGACCGCGTGAGGAGGAGTTGTTTAACCAAGGCGCGCAACCGTTTAAGTCACGACGTTTCGTGCAGCATTACCGCGCGGCGCGCCAGCCGATTGGCAGGAGTTCCGCCAACAGTGCATAAATGCCGGCATGGCGTAGTTGTACATTGGATACCGGCTGGCGTTATTGTCAGGCATTGTCGGCTAACAGAGCCGCATACCGCCACCTGGATGTCAGATAAGTGCGTGCGACGCTTCCGGGCAATGGAACGTTATAAAGTATATTGATATAAAGCGTTACGCATGCGGCGCTGCCGAAGGGCTAAGAGGCGCAGTGCAATTGTAAATAGTCGCGCGACTTGCGCCGGGCCTTGCGCCGGGGGGCATGCTCAGGTTAAAGCAATAGGGCGCGCGCATAACCGATATAGCGGTCGTGTGCGCGCCCGCATGCGCGTTGGGTTAATCGTGGCAGCAGCGCCGCGCTGTCATCGGTCGGGCACAGACTTGCGCGATGCAATCAACTGCCGGCCGTGCTGCCGTCAAAGCGCACGTCCAGCAGCAGCGTTGTGCAGGGGCGTCCGGCGCTCTCTATCGTGCGGCGGCTCAGCGTGTTGTGATACCAGCAGCCTGAAACCGGCGTAAAGCCGTATTCCCGGCAGATATCGCCCAGGTGCAGCTGTATGCTGCGCCCCACGCCGCGCCGGCGGTGCTCGGGCAGCGTGACCATGCCGCATGCCCACAGCGGGCGCGTGCGCAGAGGCACTATTATGCCGTAGCCCAATGTCCGGCCGGCCTGTTCGAGCGCGTATATCAGCTGCCGGCCCTCGCGCAGCGATGCGGGCGTGGCGTCGTCGCGAAAGAAGTCGCCGGTCAGCCGATTGGCGCGTTCCAACTCGTCGGGCGTTATGCGGCGCATACAGCTTCGGTCGAACCGTGCTGGACGCACGTCATGTGCCTGCGCGCCATCGAATAGACACGCCTGAGGCGCTACGGACGTCATGCGCTCCAGGCAGAGCGTCAGAAACGCCTCGTCGCAGGTCGGCACGAATGCGCGGCGCACGCCCAGCTCGGCTATCGCCTGATCCAGCAGTGCGCGGGCGTCGTTTCTGTGCGCTGTTTCCAGGTCAAACAGTGTTGCGCGCTCGCCGCCCTGCACGGCTATGCAACCCACGTCGTGCCCATCCGTGCAGATTCGGTATAGCTGTGCGCTCAGTATGTGAGCTTCCCAGAAGTCGTCGGTCACGCCGGTCAGACGCCGTGCGTACTGGCGGCATATGGCTGCCATGTCCGCGGCGTCGTCAGGCCGGAATGAGTAGTTCATTTGTATTCCTCCTCGCAAGGCAGCCTATCGGCGCGGCTTGCGCTTGAGACTGCGGTTCTTTAAGGCTATTTCCCGATTTCGGGCCTGCTTTTCACGCAGTGCGGATGCGTAGTTCGAGGCAAAGTGCGCCTCGCGCTTAAGCGCCAGATAATTGCGCCAGTGTACCGGCGACAGTTCGCCGCTCTCGATTGCCGCGCGCACTGCGCAGCCGGGTTCGGTCATGTGCTGGCAGTCGCTAAAGCGGCAGCCGCGCGCAAGAATCTCCTCCACGTCGCCAAACGTTGCACTTAGTCCCTCGTCCAGCTCCCACATGCCCAACTGGCGCATGCCGGGCGTGTCGATTATCAGCGCGCCGCAGTCCAGCCGCATCAGCTGGCGATGGGTTGTGGTGTGGCGGCCCTTGGAGCTGTCCACGGCGCGGGTCTCGTTCACGCGCATCAGCTCGCGGCCTGCCAGTGCGTTTACCAGGCTGGATTTGCCCACGCCGCTTGAACCCAGCAGCGCCAGCGTCACGCCGGGCTTGAGATACTGATCGAGCGCATCCATGCCCTGACCGGTCAACGAGCTGAGCGCATGCACGGGTGTGCCGGGCACTATATTTTCCGCTTTGGCCAGCTGCGCGGAGCAGTCGGGCAGCAGGTCGGCCTTGGTCAGCAGTATCACTGGCGTTGCGCCCGAGTCGTAGGCGATCGACAGGTAGCGCTCCAGACGATTGGGATTGAAGTCGCGGTTGAGCGACGTTACTATGAACACGTAGTCGAAATTGGCGGCCACGGCCTGCTGGCGCGGCGGGGAGCCGGGTTCACGCCGGCTGAACAGCGAATGACGCGGCAGCGTCTCCAATATGCGACTGTCGCCGGTGGGATTGGGATCTATGCGCACGAAGTCGCCGGTGGTGGGCCAGTCCTCCAGCCCCTGGCGGTAGGCGGCGCTTAGAAAGCCATGCGTCGCACCGGTGGGCGTTATCAGGTCGTACCGGTTTTTGAAAACGGCGGTTATGCGCGCTATGTCAGGCGTGCCAGAATCGCGGTAGCCGTAATCGCGCAGATCTATGTTCTCCTGCATTATTTACCTCCAATATCGAGTAGATGTAGTGCATAAGTGTCGGCGTTTTCATATCGCATCAGCTCCTTTTCAGTTATTATCGGCGCATAAAAACACGCCGCCGCGAGCAGCCCATCTATGAGCTGCTCGCGGCGGCGTTGCGCAAAAAGCGGCAAAAAACGGGCGCACCGTTCGATGCGCCCGCTTGATACACTGTTTCCGCGGCGATTCATGAAAGGTTACTTGAATTTGCGCAGACCCCGACCTTTAAGGCACGGCGGTGCGCGGTATGCGGTTTTACTGGTCAGCCACCTCATAAATAGCTTTCACACTAAACCGCTCCTTTCATTCGCCTGTGGCGATTGATTACGGCGTTATTGTACCACGCCTGTGCGGCGCTGTCAAGCGATTTCCAGCGCGACGTCAAGGCCGGTATGCGCTTAACTTCGGGCGCTTAGCGGCTTAAAGCCGGATGTCGCATTTGGCAGCAGTCGCGGCGCTTGAATGGCGCGCGTTCAAGTGGTATAATTAGCGAAAACACATGGCGCGGAGGCAGGTATGGATACATTCAAGGTACTCTCGGCGTTCTACATAAAGGAAAAGGACGCGCTGTTGGTCTCGGTGGAGGGCCGGGATGCGCGGTTTAAGCGCGGCGCGCGCATACGGGACGCGTTTGGACGGCGTTACGAGATAGGAGCGCTGGTCAGCATCGGCGGCATATCCGACGAGGCGGCGCAGCGGTTCACCAGCTTTCTGGTGCCGGGCTGTGCGGATATAGGGAGGCTGATACAGTTTGACGACTGATGCTTAGGCGTGGGGCGCGTGCGCTCAGGCGTTGCGCGCCTGCCGCTGTTTGCACAGCATCGGCTCCCAGAATCGCGCGGCGCTCATGAGATTCTCCGGACATGTGTGCCGGCCGAGCTTCAAGCCGCGTTTGTAATAGTGGGCACATGTCTGTGATTTGCACGCGCGGATCGTTCGACTTGCGGACCGGCGCGCTGTGCGCATTTTTAGTTTGCTGCTTAAATAAACAGAGGGCGCGTGCGACCAGGTGTCGCGCGCGCCCTGCAATTGTCAATAGACTATATAACCCAGCAGTATGCCCACCATGATGAGCGTCGCCACGATCAGCACGGAGATCGCAGTTATCGTCAGTATGCGGATCCGGCGTTCGCGCTTGCGGCGGTTAGCGCGCTCGTATTGCAGGCGCAGTTCCTCGCGTCGGGCCTCAAAGCGCTCGCGGCGCGCCAGCCGGTTTGAGAAGTCGCCGCGTGGCCCATCCTCGCGCAGCGCCGCAAACACGCGCTCGCGTCCGCGCATGCATCGCGCGCAGGAGTGACTGCCGCCGGGATTGAGCCGGCCGCACACGCACAGCCAGTACCGTCCACGCGCCTCGGGATAGCAGACCGCGTCCTTGCCCGCGATGCCGCGCAGCCTGTCGAGCCTGGCCCCGGGCGGTTCGGGCGTGAACTCGTACTCGACCAGTTCGCTGTCCTCGGTGCTCCAGCTCTGGCTGAAGTCTGAGAACGCAACTTCAGTGGGTTCCAGCGCGATATCGTGGGCGGCGGGCACCTCGCCCGCCACCGTCAATTGGGCGTGAGCATGGGATATAAGCCGCATGCCTTCAAACACCAGGTCCATCTGGGCCAGTTCAGCGCCGGTCTCACTGAGCCAGTGCGCATGGCCTTCGATGCGGCGTATCGGACGGCTGGAGACGTTTATAATATCGATATAAGCCCGACAGCGCCCCCTGTCATCGGAGAGCACTTCGGTGTGCGTTATCTCAATGGGGCATGACAGGTCGATCTTCACCGACACCACCGGCCTTTCAAAAATGTCGAATGGTTTTGCTTCCATTATACAGCAAATTCCGCGCGCGTGCAGCATGATTTGTGGCGTATTTTGGTTATGTATATTTGCCAAAGCCGCGGCGTTGCGTAATAAAGTACATGATTTAGCAAAAATACGCATTGCCTGAGCCTGCCAAACGTGGTATCATAATGTTGCAATCGCATATGCGCCATACGGGTGCCCCGCGCGTCGGGGTGAAAAGGGAAAGCGGTTAAAATCCGCTGCAGCCCCCGCTACTGTGAGGCGGACGAGGGCGGCGACCACCGGCTGAAGCTGGGAAGGGCCGTCCAAGGATGAGGCCGAGCCAGGAGACCTGCCCGCATGGCTTGACTCCGGTCCCCTTCGGCGGGAGGGGGAGCGCGGCGCAGTGCGCGCTTATTCCGCCGTTCAGGCGGCTTTTTTAGTATGCGCACGGCCGGGGAGGTATATGCTTGCGGGCGGCTGCGGCCGCACATTCAGCGCCCATGCGGCGCGAAGGGGCATGACCCCCAGGATGTAATGATCCATGAACAGGTATCTTAAGACGGCGCTATTGATGGCGTTGGCGCTCATGCTGGCGCTGAGCCCCGTGCTTGCGGGCGCTGAGGCAGCGCAGCCGGTCGAGATAATCGACTCGCTGGGCCGTGCGGTGACTATAGAGTCGGTGCCCGAGCGCATAGTATCGATGTCGCCGAGCAACACTGAGATACTCTACGCACTGGGCGCGGGCGACCGGGTCGTGGGCGTGGACACGTACAGCGACTATCCGGAGGAGGCCGCTGCGCTGGAGAGCAAGGTCGGCACGTACACCGAGCCCAATGTGGAGCTGATTGTGTCGCTCGAACCCGACATAGTGTTTGCTGATAACAATCTTCAGCAGGACACGATAGACCAGCTTGAATCGCTGGGCGTGACCGTGGTTTCAGTGACCGGCACTACGTATGACGACGTGCCCGAGGCGATAGAACTGGTCGCGCAGTGCATTGGCGCCGATGCGACGCAGGTGCTTGCGGACATGGAGGCCACCCGTCAGCAGGCGCTGGCGCTGGTGAACGGCGATGAGAGCAAGACCGTGTACTACGCGCTGAGCTTTGGCGAGTACGGCGACTGGACCAGCGGCGAAGGCACCTTTGCCGACGACATGATAAACATGCTGGGCGCGACCAACGTGGGCGCCGAACTGGGCCAGGGTTGGCTGAGCATATCGCTGGAAAAGCTGCTTGAGGCCGACCCGGACGTGATACTGATACCCGGCGACGAGACCATGGTCGAGTCGTTCAAGTCGGACGCGAGCTATGCCGAGCTGAGCGCGGTAAAGAATGGCGCGGTGTACGCGGTCGATATGAACATGTCCCAGCGGCCGGGTCCGCGGCTGGCGCAGGCGCTGCTGGAGTTTGCGCAGATACTCTACCCCGATCAGGGCGCGGCTGACGGCGCCGATGCGGCGACTGACGCAACTGGCGCAGAGACTGCTGCGACCGAGGCACCGGCGGCGTGAGCGGCTGGCAGGGCTGAGCAGGTTAATTCAATGGGGAGGCCGCGTGGCCTCTCCGTTTTCATGTGGCGGGAGCGATATTTGAGTTGGGGCTTTCCGACTTGGGCATGGCCTGGAGGCGTGCGCATGGGGCTGTGCCGGCCGGTCCGAATTGGCGAATTTGACGAATTTTTGAAAACTTGAAAATTCGTTTGTCCAGGGGCGGTTAATGTGATATCATAGTATTTGCGCATTGGCGCAAATGCAATTGTGCTTTTTGATTGTCGGAGGTATCGATGAGTTATTCGGATGAACATGAGCTGCTCGCGCGCGAGTTTGAACAGTGGTACCGCACCGTGCCCGCCGACGTAACGGCGATAGTGCGCGAGCTGGACGCGCTCAAGCCCAAAAGCGCGTTTGAGCGCAAGAGCGCGCTCTATCAGCTGGCGGCGCGCAAGCTGGACATAAAGGTGTTCAGGCACTTTCCGTTCTTCTTCGAATGCAACGCAGGTCAGTCGCGGACTCAGCGCGTCGGCGAGGGATTGAGCGGATACATGTTGGGTGCGCTCAAGCCGGACGCGGGCTACACGGCGTTGCGCGAGCGCCTGGAGCGGCTGGATCTGGCGCTCATGCCTGACAACCCGTATATAATGAATCTGGAGTGCGGCGCGGCGCGCGTCATAGCGCAGGGCACGCAGGGACTGCGCCGCGAGATCGAGCGGTCGGCCGAACGCGCGCTGGCGCGGCGGCGGCGCGATTTCTGCAGCGCGGCGCGCACGGCGCTGGATGCGGTTGACGAATTGTGCGCGCGCTTTGCGGAGCGTGCCGGACACATGGCCTCGGTCGAGATAGATCCTGTGATACGCCGTCGGCTCGAGCGCATGGCGAGCTTTTCGCTGAGCCAGCCCGCGACAACGCTCTATGAGGCGATGCAGGGCATGATATTCTGGCGCGAGCTGACGCAGGCGCTGGAGGGGGCGAATTATCCCAGCTGGGGTTGCCTGGACGACGTGCTGTCGCCGTACTACGATTCCGATATCGAGCAGGGCCTGACGACGCCCGAGGAAGCCCGGGCGCTGATTCGCCATATGCTTACCTATCATAAGCTGCGCGATCATGATGCGCGCATGAGCGTGACGCTGGGCCGTCGGCCGGGCGCGTTTACGCTGCTCGTGCTGGATGCGCTTGACGACGATGTGATACGCGGCAACGACGTTTGCCTGTATGTGGGCGGCGGCGATCCGGAGGATTACCGCATGCGGGCGCTTGAGCTGATGCGCCGGGGCGTGACGCTGTTGCGGCGCGACGGGCTCAAAGGCCGGGTCGAGATGGTTGCGGGTCAGGCGCAGCGCTGTGGCGAGGAGACGCGGCTGGCCGATGTGACGATCAGCCTGCCGGCGGTATTGATGGGCACGCTGCTGCCGGACACCGTTGAGCGCTGGCAGGGCATGAGCATAGACCTTTACGAAGGCGGTTTCTTTGCCGCAGAGGACATATACCGCAACTTCATGGACAACCTGGCGGCGCTTGAGCAGGATATAGTAAAGCGCCTGCTCAACATGCTGCACGAGCGGCCGCAGCTCAATCCGATGCTGCTTCAATCGGTGGCCATGCCGGACTGCATAGTCCGTGCGCGCGACGTTACCGAGTGCGGCGCGCTGAGCACGTCGATAGTGATAGGTTTTGATGGATTGGGAGTGTTCCTGAGGTCGCTGGCGACTATAAAGCAGCTGTGCTATGACGCGCAGCGCGTGCCTATGAGCAAGGTGCTGTCGGCGTTAAAGGCAAATTGCAAGGGCGATGATGCGCTCAACCGGCTGATGAACATGCCCAAACCTGAGATGGAGGACGCGCTGCTCGAGAAGTTCCTGCACAATGTGGGCGAGCTGTTCATGGCGGTGTCGGAGCGGCCGGAGATTTCGGTGCGGCCGTCGCTTTTGCAGATGCCGTGCATGGGCGCGCACCTGATGGCCACGCCCGATGGCCGGTTTGCCGGCGAAGGGCTGGAGTCCGACATGTTGCCGGCGCGGTTTGACGAGCTGGGCGGCGGCGTATCCTGCCAGTGGGCGCCCGAGGATGAGGCGCAGGCATGCGCGCAGATGGAGCAATTCCTGGCAAGCGGCGCGGGCATGCTGATGCTGTTTACGGAGGATTGAGATGCGCTCATTTGAGGACAGGCGCGCGCGCACGCGGCTGATTGCGATTGCTTTGGCGGCACTGAGCGCGGCGGCGGCACTTGTTGCCATGGGGCTGGGCGCGGCGCGGCTGTCGCCGGGCGAGGTACTGCGGGCGGTGGGCGCGGCGCTGACCGGTCAGGGCGCGAGCGGCACGGCGTATACGATAGTGATGAATGTGCGGTTGCCGCGCGTGTTGACCAGCTATGTGGTAGGTGCGGCGCTGGCGGTTTGCGGCGCGTGCATGCAGGGACTGTTCCGCAATCCGATGGCCGATCCGCATCTGCTGGGCGTGTCGTCGGGCGCGGCGCTGGGAGTTGCAGTGGCCACGCTGACTGGCGCGGGAGCGCTGCGCGCGTTGACCGGCACGTTTGCGTTCGCGTTTGCGATAGGCACGGTGATAGTGGTGCTGGTGCTGTCGCGGGTGCGTGGGCGGGTATCGACGATGAGCCTGCTGCTGGCGGGCATTGCGGTGTCCTCGCTGCTGAGCGCCATAACGTCCGGATTGATGATAGTCAACCGCGAGCACATGGACGAGGTGTACATGTGGACGATGGGCAGCTTTACCGCATCGGACTGGGATAAGTTTGCGTATGCCGCGCCGGTGATGCTGCTGGGCATGCTGGGCATAATGGCGTTTGCGCGCGATCTGAACGCGATGCTGATGGGCGAGCAGGAGGCGCGTCAGCTGGGCGTGCAGGTGCGGCGGGTGCGGATAGTGCTGCTGGGGCTGTGCACGCTGGTCACGGCGATGGCGGTGTCGGTCAGCGGCGTGATAGGCTTTGTGGGATTGATGGTGCCGCACGGGCTGAGGTTGATCTGCGGGCCGGATCACAGGTCGCTGTTGCCGTTGAGCGTGCTGGCGGGCGGGCTGTATCTGCTCATAATGGATACGCTTGCGCGCACCGTGATGATGCCCATAGAGATACCGATAGGCGTGTTGACGGCGCTGGTCGGCGGGCCGTTTTTCCTGTACCTCATGCGCCGGAGGAATGCCAGATGACTGATAAGACGAATCGCGTCGCACTTCAGGCGCAGGATGTGCGATATGGTTATGAGCGCGACGGCATGGTGTTGCGCGGCGTTACGCTGGGGTTTGAACGCGGCATGTTGACCGGCATACTCGGGCCCAACGGCTCGGGCAAGACTACGCTGATAAAGCTGTTGTCGGGGGCGCTGCGGCCGAGTACGGGCAAGGTGCTGCTGAATGGGCGGGACGTGCGCGACTACCCCGCGCGGGAGTTGGCGCGCAACATGTCGGTGGTGCCGCAGTCGACGCGCATGGACTTCGACATGACGGCGCTGGACGTGGTGCTGATGGGCCGGCAGCCGTACCTGCGGCGGTTCGAGCGCGAGGGCGAGGCCGACCTGCGCATAGCCCGCGCGGCGCTGGAACGCACCGATGTGCTGCGATATGCCGACACGCCGGTCACGGCGCTGTCGGGCGGAGAGCTGCAGCGGGTTGTGATAGCGCGCGCGCTGGCGCAGCAGGCGAGCGTGATGCTGCTGGACGAGCCGGTGTCCAACCTGGATATACGCCATACCGCGCGGATATTGCGCCTGACGCGGTCGCTCACGCGCGAGGATGACGTATGCGCGGTGTGCGTGCTGCACGACCTGTCGCTGGCGGGCTGGTTCTGCGACAGGATAGCGCTGATGCTTGAAGGCAGTGTGTATGCGTTTGGCACGCCAGCCCAGGTGCTCACGCGCGAAAACGTTTTGAGCGTGTACGGCGTCGATGCCGACATAGTGCGCGACGGCGACGCGGTGCGCGTGCTGCCGCGCTACGAGTGAGCAAATTAACATGAACTTGCTTGCCAAATCGCGCGGGCGATATATAATCTAAAGCATATGGCGATGAAGGAGAACCGGTTCCCGACCGTCCGCACAGAGAGCGACGCGCACGCTGCGAGCGTCGCCGGAGGAAGGCGCCGTCCCGCTCCCGAGCCGCGGTTAACAGCCGCCGCGTCCCGCGTTAAAGGAATCGAGCGGACCCGTTTAATCGGGTCAAGCATGGTGGTACCGCGAAGTTCAGCGCTTCGTCCCTGCATTGGGGACGGGCGCTTTTTTAGCGGGTGCGAGTGGAACATTATGAGGAGAGTGTAGTTATGGCCAAGCAGAAGCAGGAGAAGTTCGTTGCCGAGATAACGCCGCGCGATCAGGACTTCGCGCAGTGGTATACCGATGTCATCAAAAAGACCGACCTGGTGGATTACGCGCCGGTGCGGGGCTGCATGGTCATGAAGCCATACGGCTACGCGATCTGGGAGCTGATGCAAAAGGAGCTGGACAGCCGCTTCAAGGCCACCGGCCATCAGAACGTGTATCTGCCGATGCTGATACCCGAGAGCCTGCTGCTCAAGGAGGCTGACCACGTGGAGGGCTTTGCGCCGGAGGTGGCATGGGTTACGATGGGCGGCGGCGAGCAGCTGACCGAGCGCCTGGCGGTGCGTCCGACGTCCGAGACGCTGTTTTGCACGATGTACTCCAAGTGGGTGCAGAGCTGGCGCGACCTGCCGATGAAGTACAACCAGTGGTGCTCCGTTATGCGCTGGGAAAAGACCACGCGTCCGTTCCTGCGCACGGCCGAGTTCCTGTGGCAGGAGGGCCATACCATCCACGCCACCGCCGAAGAGGCCGAGCAGGAGACCATGCAGATGCTGGAGGTCTACCGCGAATTCGCCGAGAACGTGGGCGCGATACCGGTCATCTGCGGGCGCAAGAGCGAAAAGGAAAAGTTCGCCGGCGCGCGCGCGACTTACTCGATAGAGGCGATGATGCACGACGGCAAGGCGCTGCAGGTGGGCACGTCGCATAACTTTGGCACCAACTTCTCGGTGCCGTTCGACATAAAGTACCTGTCCAAGGAAGGCAAGCAGGAGTATGTGCACGAGACCAGCTGGGGCGTGTCCACGCGCATGATAGGCGCGCTGATAATGGTGCATGGCGACGACCGCGGACTCAAGCTGCCGCCCAGGCTTGCGCCGATACAGGTGGTAGTGCTGCCGATAGCGGCGCACAAGCCCGGCGTGACCGAGAAGTCCGATGAGATACGCAAGACGCTCATGGATGCGGGGCTGCGCGTCGAGCTGGACGACCGCGACGCCAGCGCCGGCTGGAAGTTCAACGAGTGGGAGATGAAGGGCGTGCCGGTACGGCTGGAGGTCGGCCCGCGCGACATCGAAAACGGCGTAGTGACCTATGTGCGCCGCGACACCCTTGAGAAGGCCACGCTGCCCATCGATGGCCTGGCTGACGCGCTCAAGGCGATACTGGACGATGTGCAGGTCAGTATGCTGGCGCAGGCGCGCGAGTTCATGACCGCGCACACCACGATAGCGCACAACCTGGACGAACTGGTAGCGGGCGCGAACGGCGGCTTTGCGCTGGCGAGCTGGTGCGGCGAGACCGACTGCGAGGACAAGCTCAAGGCTGACTACGCGATAACGACGCGCAACATGCCGTTTGATCAGAGCGACTTGCCCACCGACGTATGCCCGATCTGCGGCCGTCCCGCCAAGTGCAAGATCTACTTTGCGAAGGCGTATTGATTGCGGGCTGAAAGCCGGAGCGTCGTTGCGCAGCCATGCGCGAGGCTTAACAGTTAGGCGCGGCGATTTGCAAGCGCACATGAAAAGCTGGGCACAAATGTGCAAGCGCGGCTGAATAATAGTCGCACCAATGCGCAAGCGCTGAGCGCATGTGCACGCCAGTGAGCGAACAAGCCGGCGACTCTCATAAAAGCGCAGACTGCATGGACTGCTTTCGCGCAATGACGCGTCGGCATGTCCCGACAGATTGCTGACCGCGCGTCGTGCCAATTGGGTGCGGCGCGCGGTTTATTCTGAGCCGTGATCCATGAGCAAAGGGCGCATGACAGTCGTTGCCGGTCGCATCAGGTCGAATCGGTGCTACGGCAGCGCGCAGAGCGTGCGGTTAAAACAATTCCTTAAAACCTTGCGTGCGGTATGGTGAAAGCACAAATTCGTGGTATAATGTAGGTACTCGGCCCGCGCGGGTATGCGCGCGAGCGCAATAGTTGTACTGGGAGGTGTATTGGTATGGAACTTATGTACCTGGGTTCTGCGGCGGCGGAGGGCTGGCCGGCGCTGTTTTGCGAGTGCGACGCTTGTAAGGAGGCGGCGCGGCGCGGCGGGCGCGACATACGCATGCGCACCGGCTCGCTGTTGGACGGCGACATACTGATCGACTTCACGCCCGACCTGATGGCGCAGAAGCAGCGGTTTGGGCTGGACCTGTCGGGCGTGCGGCACTGCTTTTTGACGCACACGCATGAGGATCACTTCGAGGCGCGCAACATACTGTGGTTTGGGCCGGTGTTTGCCAATATCCGCGAGCGCGCGGCGCGCGGCATATTCCACTTTTATGCCAGCGAGGAGTCGCGGCCGGAGTTTGAAAAGCGGATGTTCGGCGAGCTGGACGGCGCGGACAAGCTGTGCGACCTGACCACGTTCAAGCCGTATGAGCGCGTCGAGGTGAGCGGGCGCGGCTTTACGGCGATACCGGCGGTGCATGGATGCGTGGGCGCGGTAAACTACATAATCGACGAGGGCGACCGGCGCATACTCTATGCGCATGACACCGGCATATGGCGCGAAGAAACCTGGGAGTTCATGCAGGGGCTGAAGTTCGACCTGGTGAGCCTGGACTGCACCAACGGTCCGCTGGCCAGCGATTACAGTGGTCATATGGGCTTTGAGCGCAATATCTATGTGCGCGACCGCATGCTCAAGTCGGGCATGGCGGATGAACACACGCGCTTTATAATGAACCACTTTTCGCACAATGGCGGCATGCTCTACGACGAAATGGCGCGAAAGGTTGGGCCCCAGGGCTTTGAAGTGGGCTATGACGGCATGATAATGACGCTGTGACGGGGTGATGGCGCATGCTGAAGTTTATGCCGGCCGATGCGCGTGCGCAGCTTGACGCGGTGGCGAACGCATTGACCGGAGTGCTGGGCGAGCGGCTGGAGGGATTATACCTGCATGGTTCGGCAGCTATGGGATGTTTTGGTCCGCTAAGCGACATTGATCTGGTGGGCGTGAGCCGGGGCGGCATGGACGAGGCGGCACAGCGGGCGCTGGCAGACGCGCTGCTAGGATTGCAGTGCGCTCCGCGGGAGCTGGAGATAAGCGTGCTCAACTGCGAGCGGATACGGCCCTGGGTGCATCCGGCGCCGTACGAGTTTCACTTTAGCGGGGCGCACGTTGCGCGGTTTAAGGCCATGCTGGCGTCGGAGCGCTTTGACGCGGGCGGCGCGGGCGATCCCGACCTGGCTGCGCACATAAGCGTATGCCGGGCGCGCGGGATAGCGCTGATCGGACCGGATGCGCGCGATATGTTTGAGCCGGTGCCCAGAGCCGACTATCTGGATTCGGTGCTGGGCGACTTCGATTGGCTGCGCAATGAGGAAGTGCCGGCGGTCTATGCGGCGCTCAACGCATGTCGGACGCTGCGATTGATGCGCGAGGAAGGCGTTTACTCTAAGCTCGAATGCGGGCTGTGGGCGCTGGCGCAGCCGGAGCTGCCGGGCAAGGGCTATGTTGCGCGCGCGCTGAAGGCGTATGGTATGGGCGATGAGCTTGCGCGCGACGCCGGGCTGGATGCGCTGATTGGGTATGTCGCGCGCGAACTCGGCCGCGCCTGACTGCCGCGAATGCATTTAACTGGACAAACACCGGGGCATATGATATACCATAGTCAAACGATATTACACGGAGGCGGCTAGATGCGAAGGCTTACGCTTGCTAAGGGCAATCTGACAGAGGGCGTGATTTGGAAGCAACTGCTGGTCTACTTTTTTCCGATACTGCTGGGCACGTTCTTTCAGCAGCTGTACAACACGATAGACGCGGTCGTCGTGGGCAACTTCCTGGGCAAGGAAGCGCTGGCGGCGGTGGGCGGCACTACGGGCACGATAATCAACATGCTGGTGGGTTTCTTCGTGGGCCTGTCGTCGGGCGCGACGGTTGTCATATCGCAGTATTACGGCATGCGCGAGGAGCAGGGCGTGTCGCGCGCGGTGCACACGGCGATAGCGATGTCGATAGCGGGCGGCGTGATACTGATGGTGTTGGGCCTTACCTGTTCGCGCTGGGCGCTGGAGCGCATGGGCACGACCGCCGACGTCATAGAGGGCGCCACCGACTACATGCGGATATACTTTGCCGGCGTGGTGCTGAACCTGCTTTACAATATGGGTTCGGGCATACTGCGCGCGATAGGCGATTCACGGCGGCCAATGATATATCTGATAGTCTGCTGCATAATAAACATCATATTGGACGTTGCGTTTGTGCTGATGGGCATGGGCGTTGCGGGCGCGGCGCTGGCCACGATAATCGCGCAGGGCGTCAGTGCGGCGCTGGTGATCAGGGCGCTGATGCGCACGAACGAGTGCTACAAGTTCATGTGGAAGCGGCTGCGGCTCGACCTGGAACTGCTCAAGCGGATACTGGTGATAGGCTTTCCGGCGGGCGTGCAGTCCACGCTGTACTCGGTGTCCAACATAATCATTCAATCGAACATAAACGCGCTGGGCACCGACACGATGGCGGCATGGACCGCATTTGGCAAGGTGGACAGCATATTCTGGATGATAATGAGCGCGTTTGGCGTGTCTATAATGACGTTTGTGGGCCAGAACTGGGGCGCGCGCAAGCCTGATCGGGTGCGGCGCAGCGTGATAACGTGTCTGGCCATGGCCACGGGCACGACGCTGCTGCTGTCGGGACTTATACTGCTTGCGGGCAGATACCTGCTGAGGCTGTTCACGTATGACGAGGCGGTAATTGCGATAAGCCTTACGATAATGTACTTCAATGTGCCGCTGTACTTTACGTATGTGGCGATAGAGATACTTTCGGGCGCGATGCGCGGCGCAGGCAATGCGTTTGGGCCGACGATAGTCATATGCTTTGGCATATGCGTGTTGCGCGTGATATGGCTGTTCACGGTCGTGCCGATGTACAACAACATCACAACGATAGTGGCCAGTTACCCGATATCCTGGGCTATAACATCGGTGGTGATGGTGTTCTACTACCTGATGTGGAGCCGCAAGATCGGCCTGAGGCGCTGGAAGGAGCCCAGCGAGCGCGCGCTCAACTGGCGGCGCAAGCTGCGCGGCTGGAATGCGCGGCGTCAGGCCTGACGGTATAGGCATGATATGAATGGACATGAAAGCGCCCCGTGATCGCCTGCAAGCGGTGATCGCGGGGCGTTTTGCATGTTTAGGGCAAGCCTGTCAAGCCGGCGTCAGTTGCCTATGGAGCGCAGGTAATCGCGGCTCATGCGCGCGGCCTCGAGCGGAGGACGGGTCGGGGACTGATCCTGCTCGACGATGACCCACTGCGCGCCGGCGTCGGCGCTGGCGGCGAGTATCTCGGGGAAGTTCTGCACGCCATAGCCCACGGGGCGGAACTCAAAGGTAGAGCGCTTGGCGTCGCCTGAATCGGAGCCATCGGCGTTGATCAGCGCGTAGGGCGTCTCACCGGCCTTGAGCTGGCCTTCGACATGGTAGTCCTTGAGATGGACTATCGGCGCGCGGCCGGCGTACTTGCGTATGTAAGCGGAGGGATCCTCGCCGGCGAACTTGACCCAGCAGGTATCCAGTTCGGTCTGGAGGTAGTCCGCGGGCACGGCGTCATAGAGCATGTCCAGCGCGTATTTGCCGTCTATGCGCACGAACTCAAAGTCGTGGTTGTGATAGAGCAGCTGTATGCCGCGCGAGTGCAGGTACTTGCCTATGGCGAGTATATCGTCGATGGTCTTCTGCCAGCCGTCGGTGCCGGGGCGGTCCTGCGGCTCGAGGTAGGGCACCGCTATGTATTTGCAGCCCAGTATCTCGTGATAGTCGGCGGTGGCCTCCAGCTCATTTCTGAGCGTCACGAACGGCACGTGGCTGGACACGGCCTTGAGCCCGAGCGCGTCGAGCTGTTCGCGTATCTCATGTGCGCCATAGCCGTAGAAGCCTGCGAACTCGACGCCATCATAGCCCATATCTGCGATCTTTTTGAGCGTACCCATCATATCGGCGGCGGCGTCGTCGCGCACCGAGTAGACCTGTAAAGCTACCGGGAACATGGTAATTACCTCCTCAGTGATATAACCTTTGCCATATTATACCGCGTTTTTCCAGCAGTTACAAGAGCTTGTTTTAGCGCAGAGCGGGTGATATAATGAAATTGAGAATGTGTTAACGCAGAAATGGGGGATGCGCATGATCTGGCTGATCTATGCGCCGTATATCGCGTTGGCGGCGGTATACTGCGTGGACTCATGGGAGCGTGGGCGACTGACGCGGTATCTCAAGCCGCTGCTTATGCCGGCGCTGCTGCTGGCGTACGCGTGCAGCGCGGCGCATGTGGACGTGCTCATAGTGCTGGGTCTGGCGCTGGGGTGGATAGGCGACTGTGCGCTGATGCTGCCCAACGAGCGCTATGGCGGCAAGCCGCTGCTGATAGGGCTGGGTGCGTTCATGCTGGGACATTTCATTTACATCGCGCACTTTGTGATGCAAATGGGCGGTGTGGTTTCGCCGTGGTTAGCGGCGATCCTGGCGCCGGAGCTGTGCCTGGGCATATGGCTGTATCGTGTGCTGGCGCCGGGCCTGGGCGCAATGAAGCCGGCAGTCGTGGCGTATGAGGTCGTGATACTGCTCATGAGCGCGTGCGCGTTTGGCGTGCTGCTCTCTAGTCCGGGCGTGGCGTCGGTTAGCGCATGGGTGGGCAGCGTGTGCTTTATCGCGTCGGACGCGCTGCTGGCGATTGGCATATTCATAGGTGAGCGCCGGCACGGCCACTGCGGGGTGATGATACTGTACACTGTGGCGCAGCTGTTGATCGCGCTGAGCGCGGCGCTGATGTGAACCGGTACAGCGCTATTGTGATGCTCAATATGTCCGTCTAAACAGCGCCATGGCGATGCTCAATATGTCCGTTCACACGGCGCCATGGCGATGCTCAATATCCCCGGTCATATGAAAAGCCCCCGCAGGCGCGCCTGATGAACAGGTCGCGGCTCGCGGGGGCGCGATATTAGTTGAACTGCATGAACTGTTCAGCCGTGCTCAGCCCATTATGAACACCGCCGACAGCGCCGCCGATATCTCGATCTTGCCGGCCGATATCGACGTGGAGCCGCCGGAAGCTAATGAGTCTTCGGCGAATGTAGCGTTGGCGCGGGCGATGTAGGAGTAGCTGTTCGCGTCTTCGGTTATCGAGGACACGCCGCGCAGCTCGGCAGAGGCGGCTTTGGCCAGCAGTTCGGCCTTGGCATAGGCGTTCTGGTAGGCCTGTTCGAGCGCCTGGTTGTACAGCTCGGCCTGGCGGCTGCTCAGCAGAGTGACGCCGTCTATCGTGTTGAGGCCTGCGCCGATGCCGGCGTCGATTATTTCACCGGCCTGAGTCAGGTCGCGCACGTTGACGTTGAGCTGCGTGGAGGCGGTAAAGCCTATCTCCTTTTCCTCGCCGTCGGTGTACGAATACGCGCGGCGGATGCTTATCGAATCGGTCTGTATGTCGGAGGCTTCCACGCCCAGCGCCTTGATCGCCTCGACGGCTGCGTTGATGTTTTCGTTGGCCTTGGTCTGGGCGGTCTGGGCGTCATCCTCGGTCAGTTCAACGCCGAATGTTATCACGGCGCGATCCGGCTCCACCAGCACTGAAGCGCGGCCGTCCACCTCTATCGTGCCCAGCGAGTTGAGCGTCAGATCCGGGTTAGCCAGAGTATCATCTTCCGCCTCGGCAAGCGCAGGCAGCGCGCTCAGTGTCAGCACAAGCGCCAGAGCGAGCAGTATGACGAGTTTCTTCATTGTAACATACCTCCATTCTCATTGATAGTTGCGCCATACGGCGCTGCTTCCAGGTCGAGTGATGCGCGCCAAACGGGGCGCATGCTAGCCACGCCAGCATATTGACTGCGGGCGACTTTTCGACATGCCGGCATGCTCTGAGCCGCGTCGGCTCGGGTGTGCATTGTTTAGCCCGCAAGGTGTGTTTGCGCGATTTGGGTATGACAAACCAACGGCGCGCGCGCCGTATCGCGGAAACGCTTGCTTGATTGTAAAACTACAATGGCAATACAGGTCAGAAGTGCGCTGAAAACAACTGTAAAGCTCCCGGATAGCGGGGCGGGGCAGCCTTAATCGGCATGCCTCCGCCGGTGCGTACCGGAGCGCTTTGCGAAATGTATGCCGAGCGCGGCCACCGCGGCCACCGGCACTACCCATGCCAGATGCGGCAATAGTGCAATAGCGCTGAGCATCATGTCTCCCAGGAAACTGCGGATCGTATTCATGGATTGGGCAAACTGCTCGCCGACGCGCCCGGAAAATCCGGTGGAGCCAATGGACGCATCGACGTGGCTGTACTCTGTCAGCACGATGTTCACGGTGCTCATTTCGGTCTGGCTGTCCCAGCCGTTGAGCATGCCGGTGAGCTTGTCGATCTCGTACTGCAGGCGCGAGGCTTCCTCTTCAAGCTCAAGCACCTCGTTGAGATCGGCAGCCTGAGCGGTCAATTCCTTTACGCGGTTGAGCTGGACGCGATACGTATCCAACCTCAGCGCCGTGTCGGAGTACTGCGAGGTTATGTCCTGCGCGCTTATTTCGCTTTCCAGCACGTGGCACAGGCTGCGCAGCTGTTCGACGTAGTTCTCCAGCAGTGCCGCGGGCACGCGCAGCGTAAGTTCAGCGCGGCGGTTACCCACATCGCCCGATACTGCGTTGCGCTCAAACAGTCCGCCGTATTTGGCCACGGTGTCCTTTATCGCATCCATATCGGCGTCGAAGTTTTCGGTCTCGAGCGTCAACGATGCGCTGCGCAGCACCTTTATCGAGCTGCCGGTGCTGGTGTCATTGCTCTCGTCCACGTCCAGCAGGCCCGCGCTGCCCGACGTAGTCGCGCTGAGCGAATCCTCGCTGGAGTAGTCGTAGCGAGCCTGAGTTCCGTCGACCTCGTCGGATGCGTCGTATCCTGACACAACCGACGTCGTCGCGTCGTCAAGCGACCTTGACTGAGCGTCCACCGTGCCGGCGCCTTCAACTTCAGCGGACATTGACTGCGTGGCGCTGGGGTCGTTGGAAGCGGCATCCGGCAGATCGGCCGTTACAGCGTATGCGGGCTGCTCAGTGGCGGACGTGTATTCGCTTGGCAGGCGTCCGGTTGCCCGGTTGAAGGCCGTTACGCCCATCAGCGCCACAAACGCCGCCGCTACGCCCGACAGGGCGCGCACCCAGCGCCGCGTGCGTTTGAGCGAGGCTTCGCGGCGCACTGCGTTGCGCCAGCCGCGCTCGAATTCGAGCGGCACTTTCAGATCGTCATCCAGGTGACTGAGCTCTTCGCGTAGTGCCTTCAAGTCTTCGAACTCGCTGCGGCAGTCCGGGCATTGGGCCATGTGCTCCTCAAGCTGCGCCTGATCCTGTGCATTCAGTTCGCCGTCCAGAAGCGGATGGATTTTTTCCCGGAACTGTTCACAGCTTAATTGGGCCATGTCCATCCCTCCATGTATCGAATTTGTGCGATACACGGCGACGCCCCATGTCGCCGCATATTTTACTTCACGACTATTTGACGCCTGACCGCCCAAAAAGTTCCGTCTGCTTTGACAGTATTTCCCGCAATTTTTCGCGTCCGCGGCTTATTCGTGATTTTATTGTGCCCACGTTGGCATCGAGTATGTCGGCGATCTCGTCATATGAGTAACCCTTTATGTCGCGCAGCACGACGGCGGCGCGCATATCGGCGGGCAGCGACTGTATCGCGGCGCTGAGCGCGGCCTGTTTTTCGCTGCGCATGCCGTATTCTTCCGGAGTATCGCCGGGGTCCACCGGCGCCCAACCGGCTTCCACCAGTGTATCCAGCGACGTCACGCGGCGCACTTTGCGGCGGCGCAGTTCATCAAGGCAGGTGTTCATCGTAATTCTGTATATCCAGGTCGCCAGCGACGACTGTCCCTTGAACGAGCCCATCGCGCGGTATATGCGCAACATGGCCTCCTGTGCGCAGTCCTGAGCGTCCTCGCGATTGCCCATCATGCGCAGGGATATGGCATACATGCGGCTTTCCTGAGCCGCCATGAGCTCTTCAAACGCCGTCACGTCGCCCTTTTGAGCGCGCTTTAGCAGCAGCTCGTCCGTATTTGCCTGCACATGTGTCACCCCGTTCATCTCATTATGTTCACCTGCACATTATACACTGATTCGCAGGCGTTTGGAAGTGGTATTTTATCGCACGACTGTGAAGAAAGTGTTTAAATGCACAAAATCGGTGTGCTGACCGCGATTTGAACTGTTAAATTAACTCATACTTAAATATCTGTGATATGGCGTTGCAGTTTTGAGGCGCATGCGGATTGCGCCAATTCCGATGCCGGCGCATGTCCGCCGATGCGCGCTGGCAAGCTCAAACGCTTGCGGCGACATGCGCTGAGCCTGGCCGAATCATCCGAATTGCCGGGTATGACCAAGCTCGTGCCGCAATCCGGTTCCATATGCCTGCTGTGTGACGGTTGCCGGCGCTGCGTCCGGTTGCCTGACGTGCGTCAGTACGCCCCAAAACGCAGGTACCCGCCGCCCGGGCAGGGCGGCGGGTACAGTAAGCGCCGGTCAATAGACCGAGATTTCGATATCTTCGACGCGATCGCGGGCGCTGGTTATCAGCACTTTGACGGCGTCGGTCTTGATCGACTCGTGGCCAAAGAACGAGAGCTTGTGTATCTCCTTGTGGCCGATAGTGAAGCCGCCGCAGACGTCGCGCCACAGTCCGAACTCGTCGCGCACCATCAGGCGATGGCCGGATACGCGCTGGCCCAGCGCGATAGGCTCGCGCAGTTCGACGTAGTGCACGTCGCGGGTCTGGCCCAGTTCCAGCGTGAACTCGCACTGATTGCCGGCGGGGCGGTCAGTGCGCACGGGCTTGAGTCCGGCGGCCAGGTCGGTGGCGAAGGCTGCGCGCAGTGCGTCGCCCAGCTCCTTGAGTCGCGCCACGTCGCGCGGATCGAACTTGCCGTTGGGCATCGGGGGTATGTTCAGGTTGAAGCAGCCATTGTGGCCGACCGAGCTGAGGTAGGTCTTCATGAGGCGCTCGAGCGAGTGGGGCTCCTCCTGGGGATGGTAGAACCAGCCGGGGCGTATCGACATATTGACTTCGGCGCCGCAGAAGTTGAGTCCGCGCGAGCGCGCGATCACGTTGGCGCTGCCGATGTCCTCTTGAGGATTGTATATGTAGTCGAGCTGATCGACGCCGGGCACGTACCACGGGCCAGGGCCGGTCTGCGGCCCAGAGGTCAGCTTGGCCAGTTCGTTGGGTATTACAGCCCATTCGCTGGGGCGGCACTTGCCGGCCTCGTTGCCTATCCAGCGCACATCGGGGCCGCCGTCCTGGAATATCACGGCATTGGGCTGATAGCGGCGCACCAGCTCGATTATGCCGTCAAAGTCGTAGACCTGCTTGCGGCCGTTGGGGCCTTCGCCGCATGCGCCGTCCAGCCAGACGCAGAATATTTCGCCATAGCCGGTCAGCAGTTCTACCAGCTGCTTTTTGTAATAGTCGTTGTACTCATCGGTGCCGTAGAGCTTGCTGTTGCGATCCCACGGCGACAGGTAGAAGCCAAACTCAATGCCGCCACGCCGGCACGCGTCCGACGCTTCCTTGACGACGTCTATGTCCAGCGGGCAGTTCTTTACCGAGTGCTCGGTGTACTTGCTGGGCCACAGGCAGAAGCCGTCGTGATGCTTGGCGGTCAGTATCATGCCCTTCATGCCGGCGGACTTGATCGCCTCGACCCACTGGTCGCAGTCCAGTTCAGTGGGGTTGAATATGCGCTCGTCCTCGTTGCCCAGGCCCCATTCAAGGCCGGTGTAGGTATTGGGCGAGAAGTGCACGAACGCATAAAACTCGCGATCATACCATTTAAGCTGGCGCTCGGTGGGCTTTAGGTTTGCGGCTGTCTTTAGAAACTCCCTGAGTTCATCCATACGGCAAATCGCTCCTTTGAGTATACTTACCATTGTATGGTAGATTATACCATATATGATGGCGAAATGCCAGCACTATTTTGCGAGCCGGCTACTTATCCGCGCGCTGTACGGTCAGCGTGAACACCGAACCGCGGCCCAGTTCGCTTTCCACGGTCAGCGACTGACCCATGCGCTGAACTATCTCGTGCGCTATGGACAGGCCCAGGCCGCTGCCCATGCCCGAGTGAGCCTTGTCGACCTTGTAGAAGCGCTCGAATATATGGGGCAGATCGGCTTCGGATATGCCCAGACCGTTGTCGCGCACGCGCAGGCGCACGTAACTGGTCGTGGGTTCGGCCTCCAGGCGCACCCAGCCCGGCTTGCCATCGGAACTGATGCTGGGCGTGTACTTCATGGCGTTGTCAAGCAGTATGACCAGCACCTGTTCGATGCGGTCTTCGTTGCCCAGCACGGTGGGCAGGTTGTCGGGAACGTCGATGGAGAACTCAAGCTCGCTGTCATCGGCCTTGGAGTGATACTTTTCGGCCAGGTCGTCCAGCAGCGGGTTGAGCTTTACAGATTCAAGCTTGAGCGAGAGCTGGCCGCTCTGGAGCCGGCTCAGCTCCATGAGGTCGTTTATAAGGCGGCTCAGGCGCATGGTTTCGCGCATCATGATGTTGTAATAGCGCATGCGGGCGGCCTCGTCGCGCACCATGCCGTCGCGCAGCGGCTCGATGAGGCCGCGCAGCGCGGTAAGCGGCGTGCGCATCTCGTGGGATACGTTGGCGACGTATTCGCGACGTGTCTGTTCAAGGCGCTCGGACTGAGTGATGTCGCGGAACAGCGCGACGGCGCCCACGGTGTGCCGATTGCCGTCATCGATCGGGGCGATGCTCAGGCGCAGTATCACCGGCGAAGTGCTCAGCGGCGGGGTCTGACCGGGCGCGAGCACGGTTATGCCTTCACTGGTGAGCACCATTTCGCGTGTCAGTGGCGCGCGTGAGGTTATGACGGTCTTAAAGTCGTCGAGTATGCCTGCGGGCAACGCATCGCGCAGCGTATACACATGCTTTATGTGCACGGACGGCTCGCCATCGGCTGTGGTGTCCTGCGCGGCCGCGTCGGGAGATGTGTTGCCCTCGCCGTCTGCCGAGTTGGGGGCGCTGGCGGTCTCCACGCCGAACAGCCGGCGCACTGCGGGATTGGAGTGGGTTATCGCGCCCTGGGTATCCACGGCGATTATGCCTTCGCCTATGCCGTTTAGTATTGCCAGCACGCGATTGCGCTCGACGGTGAGCGCGGATATCGTGTGGCTGAGCTCCTGGGCGAGGTGGTTGAGCGAGTGGCCGAGCTGGCTGAACTCGTCGCCCTGGGATACGTCGGCGCGAGCGGTGAAGTCGCCGTGGGCCATTCTGAGCGCAACGTCGCGCATCTGACCCAGCGGTCGGCTGACGCGGCGCGCCATGAAGTACGCCGGCAGCGCCGCCACCAGCAGCACCGCGCCCATCGATACCAGCAGCGCCAGCAGCACCGCGTACTGTGACGCGGCGATCTCGACCTGCGGTTTAAACAGGAACACGCCGCCGACCGCGCGGCCATTGTGCATGACCGGCGCGCCGACAGCCAACACGTCTATGCGCCAGGCGGGCATAGACAGCGAGAATATCACGTTTTCGCCGCCGATGACCTTTTCCAGATTGGTGCCCAGCAGCATGCCGGGGGTTGCGTCGTCGGGCATGACGTTGTTATATAGCGATTCGCCGGCGGCGTTTACGACCAGCACGAACGCGTCCAGCAGTTCAGGATCGAGCTGGCGTATGAAGGGCATGTTGGTTATGTCGCCGTTCATAATGCCGCTTTCGCCGAGCTCGTCGTCTTCGGGCAGCGTGCTTTCGATAAGTTCGACGATGCGGCCGAGCTTGGGATCCAGTTCGCTTGCCTTTAGAGCGGCGAACGTCGAGCGGCTGACCAGGCCGTATACCAGCGTGGTCAGCAGCGCGTACAGCGCGATCGTCATCGCGATCAGGCCGAGCACGCGCCGTGTGAACGTGCGACCGGGACGCGGGCGTATCATTGGTTGACCTCAAACTTGTAGCCCACGCCGTACACGGTGCGCAGCGACCACGGCACGTTTTCCTGCGGGAGCTTCTGGCGAATGCGCTTTATGTGGGTGTCCACGGTGCGGGTGTCGCCGAAGAAGTCGTAGCCCCATACGCGTGAGAGTATCTGTTCGCGGTCGAACACCTGGCCGGGATGCGACGCCAGCAGGTGCAGTATCTCGACTTCCTTGGGGGTGCAGGGCAGTATCTTGTCATAGGAGCGGATTTCGTAGTTGTCCAGGTTAATTTCAAGCCCCGGGAAGCGCAGTGTGGACTTGTTTTCGTTGGTCTGCTCGTTCATGCGGCGCAGCACGGCCTTGATGCGGGCTATGACTTCGCGCGGCGAGAAGGGCTTGACTATGTAGTCATCGGCGCCCAGCTCCAGGCCCAGTATGCGGTCGATCTCCTCGCCCTTGGCGGTCAGCATTATTATCGGCAGCGAGGAGTCCTTGCGGATCTCGCGGCAGACGTCTATGCCGGACTTTTTGGGCATCATAAGGTCGAGCACCATGAGATCCGGGTGATCGGTTTCGACGTGTTTGAGGGCGTCCTCGCCGTCGTATGCGGAGGTATAGGGATAGCCCTCGTAGCTCAGGTAAAGGCCCAGCGACTCATGTACCACCGGGTCGTCATCGCAGATAAGTATATGTGGCAGCTTGTTCATGTTGTAATGCCTCGCTTTCGATGTCCAAACTGTGCCATTGCGCGCCTTCCCGCGCGACAGCTTCTACAATATATTATACATTTTTCCAGTGCCAAATCAATTGGTTTTTTGGTAATGTCATATAAGTTTCAAAATTGCATAAGCGCCGCCACAATGGGCAGAATTATATTGTGCCAAATTAACCGCAGGGAGGATGTCGACATGGAAAAGACCTCTACCAAGCCGCTGGATGTAAACTGCGAGCTGTTGATGGACGTGATATACGGCGCGAGCATGGGCGCAAGTGCCTGCCAGGCGCTGATGGGCAAGACGCGCGACGCCGAGATGCTGGGCTGCCTGAGCTCGCAGCTCGAGCAGTACAACGCGCTGTGCGCCCAGGCGCGCGCCGAGTTGAACGCGCGCGGCCAGCAGATGCCCAGCGTAGCGCTGGGCGAGACCGGACTGAAGCTGGGCGTGTTCATGAACACGCTGATAGACGACTCGCCCTCGCACATCGCCGAGATGATGATGGAGGGCGCGACGATGGGCATAATCGACGCCACGCGCGCCAAGAACCGCTGCTCGGCAGCCGACGCCCAGGTGACCGGCATGGCTCAACACCTTATCGACATAGAGCGCGGCAACATGGACGCCATGCAGAAGCGACTCAATTGAGCGGCGCGGCACAAGACCGCCGCACGGCGCAGGCGCCGGCAGCAGATCGCAAAGACCCGCTGCCGGCGCCTGTCGTGTTGCGCCGCGCTTTTGACGGATTTGCGCCCGAGTATTGCCCGGCGCGCGTAATCCAACCTTAACCGCCAGACAGTTGGAAATGCCCAAGACCGGTGGCATAATATAGATAATTATATGTGCCCAGGCGCGTGCGGCACTCCGGCGCGCGGGCCGGACGGCATGGAGGTAGGATATGAGCGACCTGTTTATGCTGCTGGACGGCAATAACCTCATGTACCGGGCCTTTCACGCGCTGCCGCTGATGGACAGCCGCCCCGAGGACATGCGCGATGCGCCGGTGGATGGCGAAAAGTATATATACACAAACGCGCTGCACGGATTTTTGCTGATGCTGTTCAAGGTGCTGGAGGATTACCAGCCGCGCTGGATCTGCGCTGCGTTCGACGACCACGGCCCGACGTTCAGACACGAGCAGTATACCGACTATAAAGCCGGACGCAAGCCCACGCCCGACGAGCTGCGCCCGCAGATGCAGGCGGTACGCGCGCTGCTGCCCGAGCTGGGCGTGAGCGTAGCGCACAAGCAAGGCTATGAGGCCGACGACGTAATGGGCACGCTGAGCCTGAAGGCGCGCGACCGCGGCGTGCGCACGCTGATAGTGTCGGGCGACCGCGACATACTGCAACTCACCGACGAGACGGTAAATGTGCTCTATATAAAGCAGGGCATACGCGACACGGTGCTGTATGATCCGGCCGAGATAGAGCGGCGCTATGGCATACCTGCGCCGCGCATAGCCGATATGAAGGGCCTGATGGGCGATGCCAGCGACAACATACCCGGCGTGCCGGGCGTGGGTGAAAAGACCGCGCTCAAGCTGATCAAGGAGTACGGCGCGCTTGAGGACGTGCTTGAACATGCCGACGCGATAAAGGGCAAGCTGGGCGAAAAGCTGCGCCAGTACCGCGAGCAGGCTGATTTTTCAAAGCAGTTGGCTACGATAGACCGCGATGCGCCGCTCGAGCTGGATCTGGACGAGTGCGCGCTGTTTGAGGGCGGCGCGGACAAATGGACCGAGCCGCGCGACGGCGACGTGTTGCCGCTGGATGTGAGTGCGGCGGGGCGGGAACAGCTGGAGCGCTATGGGCTGCATGCGGCACTGCGCCGGCTGCGCGCGGATGGACAGGCGGTGAAGCCGGCGCAGGCGAGGCAGCGCACGCGGATGCAGGTAAAGGATGCCGACGCGTGGCGCGCGGCGGTAGCGGGGCTTAATATGCCTGCGGCGGTTTGCCTGGAGGATGTGAACGGCGGCTGGCGACTCAGCGCGGCCGATGGGCAAAGCGAGATTGTGTTTGACTCGCCGGTCAGCGAGGTGCCGGAATTCGACCTGGTGGGTCTGGCCGAGATGACCGACGAGCAGCGCGCGCATATCGCCAGCGGCCAGCCGGTTGAGCCGCCCGACTGCGTGCTGCCGGCGGGGCGGTACATATCCCATGACATAAAGCGCATGTGGCACGCTGGTTTTGCCGTCGACTTTGAGTATGACACGATGCTGGGCGCGTATCTGCTGGACTCGGGCGCGTCGGGCAAGTTCACGTTGCAGTCGCTGCGCGAGGCGGCGCATGTGCCTGCGGAGCTGAGCGCGGCGGCGGCGGTGTACGATCTGGCGGCCAGTCAGCGCGCGCGCATGGAGCGCGAAGGCTCGCTGTCGCTCTACCTGAGCACCGAACTGCCGTTTGCGCGCGTGCTGATGGAGATGGAAAAGCAGGGCTTTGAGATAGACTGCGCCGAGCTCAGGCGGCTGGGCGACATATTTTCTGCGCACATTGCCGAGCTGGAGCGCAACATTTACCACCTGGCCGACGTCGAAGCGGCGGGGAGATTTCCGCCGGGCGAGTTTGACGGCGTGAATCTGATGTCGCCCAAGCAGCTGGGCGAGATGCTGTTTGACAAGCTGGAGCTGCGCATAGGCGGCGCGCGGCCGCGCAAGACCCAGCGCGGCTACTCGACCGACGCCGAGACGCTGGAGGCGCTGGCCGAGGAACATGAGCTGGCCCGCGCGATACTGGACTACCGCAAGTACACAAAGCTCCAGAGCACATACATACAGGGGTTGCTCAGGCAGGTCGTGCCCGACGCGCAGGGCGATACCGGCCGCATATACACCTCGTTCGACCAGGTGGCCACGGCGACCGGGCGCATATCGTCGCTTGAGCCGAACCTTCAGAACATACCGGTGCGCACCGAGCTGGGCCGTGAGATACGCGGCGCGTTCATAGCGCGCCAGGATGGCGTGGACGGCGAAAAGTGGGTGCTGCTGGACGGGGACTACTCGCAGATAGAGCTGCGGGTGCTGGCGCACATGGCCGAGCATGGCCGGCCCGAGGGCGAGCGTGCGATGCAGCGCGCGTTTCTGAGCGGGCTGGACATACATACGGCGACGGCGGGCGAGGTGTTTGGCGCGGCGTACGACGAGGTGACGCGCGAACAGCGTTCGGCCGCCAAGGCGGTCAACTTTGGCATAGTCTATGGCATAAGCGACTTTGGGCTGGCGCGCAATCTGGGCATAAGCCGCGCGCGCGCCAAGGAGTACATAGACAGATACAAGGAGCGCTATCCGGGCATACGCGAGTTCATGGACGCGCAGGTGCGCCAGGGCTACGAGAAGGGGTATGTTACGACGCTGATGGGCCGGCGCAGGTATTTGCCGCAGCTGAAGTCGTCCAACTACAACCTGCGTTCGTTTGGCGAGCGCGCGGCCATGAATTCGCCGATACAGGGCACGGCGGCGGACATAATAAAGCTGGCCATGGTAAAACTTGCGGCGGCGCTGCGGGACGGCGGATTGCGCGCAAGGCTGATATTGCAGGTGCATGACGAGATCATCATAGAGGCGCCTGAGTGCGAGGCTGAGCGCGTTATGGCCATAATGCGCGAACAGATGGCCGGCGCGGCCCAACTGGATGTGCCGCTGGAGGTAGACATATCCAGCGGGCGCAGCTGGATGGACTGCAAATAGCGCATCGAGAATGGCGGAGGATCGGTTATGGCGGGAGCTAAAAATGGTTCTATATGGGTACTGGGGCTGACAGGCGGCATAGCGTGCGGCAAGAGCTCGGCGTCGACGTTTCTGGCGGGGCTGGGCGCGCATATAATAGATGCGGATCGCATAAGCCGTGCGGTGACTGCGCCTGGCGGCGCGGCGTTGCCCGCGATTGAGCGCGAATTTGGGCCGGCGGTGTTTTCAGACGGCGTGCTCAACCGGCGAGAGCTGGGCCAGCGCGTGTTTGCCAACGACGCGCTGCGCCGCCGTTTGGAGGCGATCATCCATCCGCTGGTGCAGCAGCAGACGCTCAATGACATACGCGAACTGGAGGCGTCCGGCGCGGCATGCGCGGTGCTGGATGTGCCGCTGCTGTACGAGACCGGCATGGACGTGCTGTGCGACGAGGTGTGGCTCATGGCGGTGCCGCCCGAGGAGCAGCTGCGCCGCGTGATGGAGCGCGACGGCCTGAGCGAGGCTCAGGCGCTCAGCCGCATCAATTCGCAGATGCCGCTGGAGCAGAAGCAGGCGCTCTGCGACCGGGTCATATGGACTAACCACAGTATACAGGCGACGCAGCGCGAGCTGGAAGCGCTCTGGCAGCTGTGGAGCAAAAAGGTGGAAAAAAGTGGAAAGGTATACAAGTCGGATGCAAGGTGACAGGCCAAGTAGAACCGCGGGACGCGCGCGGACGCAGTCGACGCGGCGCAGCAGTTCGTTGGCGCGCGAGCGCGAACGCAGGCGTCAGCGCAGACAGCGCCGCAACATGTTGATGGTATGTGGACTGTGCATCGTGCTGATAGGCATAATCGGGCTGTACTACATGACGGACTTTCTGGACTGGGCCAAGGTGCGCAATTACCCGCTGGAATACGAGGACATAATCGACGAATACTCCGCCGAATATCAGCTTGATCCGGCGCTGGTATGCGCGGTCATATATGCCGAGAGCGGCTTCAGGTCCGACGCGGTGTCGGTGGACGGCGCGCGGGGCGTAATGCAGATAATGCCCGAGACCGGCGAGTGGATCGCATCCAAGCTGGGCGAATCCGACTTCACGGTGGAGCGCCTGTTCGAACCGGAACTGAATATACGGTATGGCTGTTGGTTTTTGAATTATCTGTTCTACCGGTTCTCAGGCGACTCACAGAAGGCACTGGCGGCGTACAACGCCGGACAGGGCAATGTAGACAGCTGGCTTGCGCGTCCCGAGTGCTCGCCGGACGGCGTGACGCTGGAGTACATACCGGTGCGCGAGACGCGCAACTACGTAAAGAAGGTCAAAGCGGCGCACGACGTATACCTGGAGCTTTACTATTCCGACCGCATGGCCGATCAGACGGCGCCGGCTGCGGCGTGACCGGACGCTGGGCCGACGGGTATTGCATGTATGTCGACGGCGGCTGCGCGCTTTACAGTTTGAAGGCGCGCACGCCGCGTGAAGCTGCGTATTACCGGCTAGATGCCGGATGCATTCTTGACACATGAGCCGCACGGGCGGCGGAGAGGCGCAAATGAAAAGGATAATGCTTATGGCGTTGTGCGCGCTTATGGTGTGCACGCTGGTGTGCGCGGGGGCCGGGGCGGAGGAGTGGACGGCGTCGTTCATAGCGGCGATGGTCACGGACACATCGACGCTGTTCAACCCCCTGTCGGCTACCAATCGCGACGTGATATCGGCCGACATGCTGGTGTACGAGAGCCTGATAGAGCTGGACGATACCGGCAAGCCGACGACCTGTCTGTCCACGAGCTGGACTGCCGAGGATGGGGGCTGGACCTGGTATTTCTCGATACGCGAGGGCGTACTGTTTCACAATGGCGCCGAGCTGACCGCCGCGGACGTGGTGGCGACGCTCAACTACATACTGACCAATAACTGCGGCGTGTGGGCGCAACCGCTGAGCGCAATGGTGGAGTCGTGCGAGGCTACCGATGAATACACGCTCAAGGTCACCGCACGCACTCCCAGCTACGGGCTGTTGTATGCGATGACGTTCCCGGTGGTGCCGGCGAGCGAGCTGAGCCTGGCGTTGCCGTCGGGAACGGGGCCGTATCGGGTCGTGCAGGCGTCGGCGGGGTCGCTGATGCGGCTGGAGCGCAATGACAACTGGTGGAAGCGCGCGCCCACGCTGGACACGATCGAGATACGCAATTTTGCCAATTTTGATTCGGCGCTGGGCCAGCTGGACATAAAGGCGGTGGACGCCGTGGCGACGCGTTCGACGGCGGCGGCGCGATTCCGTGGCGTGAACGCGTACAGCGTGACCGACTATGTGACGCGGCAGCTTGAGTGCTTGGTGCCCAATCTGGACAGCGATAGCCCGGTCAGCGACCTGAACGTGCGCAAGGCGATCATGCAGGCGCTGGACAAGCAGGCGCTGATAGACAATGTGTACCTGGCGATGGCGACGCAGGCGGACGCATGCGTGGCGCCGGGCAATTGGCTGTACGAGCCGCTGGCCGAGGTGTATGACACCGACGAGGAAGGCGCGCGCGCCTATCTGGCGGCGGCGGGCTGGACGGATGTCGATGAAGACGACATACTCGAAAAGCAGCGCGCCAATGAGTCCTATGCGCAGCTGGACATAAAGCTGATAACTTATGAGGAGCCCGATTTCCCGGCGCGTCAGGATGCCGCCACTCTGATAGCAGAGCAGCTCAGCGCAGTGGGCTTTAACGTCAGCATAGAAGTCATGGAGCAGCAGGAACTGCTCGACGCCATCGATAAAGGCGATTATGACCTGGCGCTGGTGGGGTATTATCTGAGCATGGTGCCGGATTACACATTCATGCTGGGCAGCGACGGCGATTCGAATCTGAACGGCTATTCGTCCGAGGCGATGGACGACGCGCTCAGCGAGGCCATGACCTCGGTAGCCGAGGGCGATTTCCAGAGCGCGATCAACCGCGTGCAGACGATTGTAGCGCAGGATCTGCCGGTGCTGTCGCTGTACTTCAGGGGCGGTTCGCTGGTAAGTCACATGGACATGAGCGGGCTGGAAGGTCTGAGCGAGCTCAACACATACAATGGCCTTGAGTACTGGCAGGGACCGACGCTCGAGTGAGCCAACGCGGAGGTAATTATGGCTATGCTGAGCAAAATAAGCGGCCCGGCGGATCTCAAGGCGCTGGACGAGTCGCAGCTTGTCGAGCTGGCGCGCGAATTGCGCGAAGTCATAATCGGCCAGGTGTCGCGCACTGGCGGACATCTGGCCAGCAACCTGGGCGCGGTGGAGCTGACGATTGCGCTGCACCGCGCGCTTGACTGTCCGCGCGACAAACTGGTGTTCGACGTGGGCCATCAGGCGTATGTGCATAAACTGCTGACAGGGCGATATGCGCGGTTTGGCACGCTGCGCCAGCAGGGCGGCATAAGCGGGTTCCCGCGGCGCGGCGAGAGCGAGTACGACGCGTTTTCAGTGGGGCACGCGTCCACGGCGATATCGGCTGCGCTGGGCATGGCGCGGGCGCGAGACGCGCTGGGCGAGGATTACCAGGTAGTGGCGGTCGTGGGCGACGGCGCGCTGACCGGCGGGATGTGTTACGAGGCGCTCAATGACCTGGGCGCCTCGCCGACGCATATGACGATAGTGCTCAACGACAACGAGATGTCGATAGCGCGCAATGTAGGTGCGCTGTCGCGGTATCTGACGCGGCTGCGCAATTCACCGGCATACCGAGCGACCAAGGCGCGAGTGCGCATGAGGCTGGGGCGGTTGCCGGTATTGGGGCCGAGGCTGATACGCGTCATCGAGCGGGTCAAGGATGCGCTCAAGCTAATGCTGGTGCGCGGCTCGTTTTTTGAGATATTCGGGCTCGAGTACGTAGGGCCGGTAGATGGCCACGACCTGCGCGCGCTGGGCGAGGCGCTGGCGTATGCGTCGCATGCGGTTCGCCCGGTACTGCTGCACGTCATCACGCAGAAGGGCCATGGTTATGCGCCGGCTGAGCACAGCCCCGAGCGATTCCATGGCACGGCGCCGTTCTTCATTGAGACGGGCGAGGCCCAGTCGGCGCCGGTCACGCTCAACAGCGACGAGATGGCGCGGGGATTGACGGAACTGATGCGCAGCGACCGGCGCGTGGTGGGCATAACGGCTGCGATGCCGGCGGGCACGGGCATGAACCTGGTGGCAAAGCAATGCCCTGGGCGCGTATTCGACGTGGGCATCGCCGAGGAGCATGCGGTGACGCTGGCGGCGGGCATGGCGGCGGCGGGTGCGCGGCCGTATGTGTGTCTGTATTCGACGTTCATGCAGCGCGCGTTCGACCAGTTGCTGCACGATGTGGCGCTGGATGCATTGCCGGTATGCCTGCTGCTGGATCGGGCAGGCGTGTCGGGCGCGGATGGCGCTACGCATCAGGGCGTGTTCGACCTGGCGTTTTTGAGCATTGCGCCGGGGCTGCGAGTAATGTCGCCAAGGTGCGGCGAGGAACTCAGGCTGATGCTGAAGTTTGCGTTGGAACTCAATGCGCCGTGCGCGATACGCTATGCGCGCGATGCCGATGCGGATCTGTGCGGGGGCGTTGCGCCGATAGAGGATGGACATTGGGAGCGCGTCGCGCTTGCAGGAACCGGCGGCGATTCAGCGCATGCCGGCCTGGCAGTGGCGAGCAACGCGCCTGAGCACAGCGCGCCGGCAACGGCGGGCAACGTGCCTGGGCAAAGCACATCGACAGTGGCGAGCAACGCGCCTGAGCACAGCGAACCAACAGCGGCGAGCAACGTGCCTGAGCACAGCGCACCGGCAACGGCGGGCAACGCGCTTGAGCACAGCGCGCAGGCAGCGGCGAGCAACGCGCCTGAGCACAGCTCGCCGACAGTGGCGAGTAACGCGCCTGAGCACAGCGAACCGACAGCGACAAGCAACGTACCTGAGCACAGCACACCGACAGCGGCAAGCAGCGCACATTCTCATGACAGGCTGGCAGTTGAATCTGATGGTTCGGCCCAGGGCGGCCCGGCGGATGGGAGCCATGCGGGAGCTGCGCCATGCGTTACGTTCATTGCGGTGGGGTGCATGGTCAATGCGGCGTTGCGCGCGGGCGAGTTGTTGCGCAGGGATGGCGTGTGCGCGCAGGTCATAAACGCGCGCTTTGTGCGGCCGCTGGACGCGGTGATGTTGAACGAGGTGCGTGGCGCCGTGGTGACGGTGGAGGACGGCATTGTCAGCGGCGGGTTTGGCGAGTCGGTCAAGCTGGCGCTGGCGCGGCGGGATGAGCGCGGCGGACCGGGCGCGCGGGTGCTGTGTCTGGGATATCCGGACGAGTTCATAGAGCATGCGAGCCGCGGCGCGTTGCTCCGGCAATACGGCCTTGATGCGCCGGGCATAGCGCGCAGCGCGCTTGAATGGGTGCGCCGGGATTAGCCTCGGGTGGATATCGCGGCGGCAGGCCGTTTGACGTTTGGCGTTACAATCAGCTGCAAAGAGGGAAGTGCGAAAGTGACAGAGAGACTGGATCAGGCGCTGGTGAAGCGCGGCATGGCGGAATCGCGCGAGCGCGCACAGGCGCTGATTATGGAAGGGCGCGTCTACATATTCGAGAACAAGGCGCTCAAGCCCTCGCAGAAGGTTAGCGAGCAGGACGAGCTGACTATACGCGGCGAACTCAACCCATACGTGAGCCGGGGCGGGCATAAGCTGGCGCGGGCAATGGAGGCGTTCGGCGTGGACGCGCGAGGCGTGGCGGCGCTGGACATAGGGGCTTCGACTGGCGGGTTTACGGACGTGCTGCTTCGAGCGGGCGCGCGCAAGGTCTATGCCATCGATGTGGGTTATGGACAGCTGGCCTATAAACTGCGTTCAGATGAGCGCGTGGTGGTCATGGAGCGCACCAATGCGCGCTACATTGAACCGGCCATGTTTGCGGACGTGCCCGAGCTGGGCGTGACCGATGTGAGCTTTATATCGCTGAAGCTGATACTGCCTCCGGCGCTTAAGATAGTGCGCGACAGGTTTGTGGCGCTCATAAAGCCGCAGTTTGAGGCGGGGCGCGAGCGCGTGGGCAAAAAAGGCGTCGTGCGCGATCCGCAGGTGCACCAGGATGTGGTGCGTTCGATTGTGGAGTTCGTACCGGAATTGGGCTGGCATGTGCAGGGCCTGGACTATTCGCCGATAACAGGGCCGGAAGGCAATATAGAGTTCCTGTGCGACATCGTGCCGGGTGCGGAAGGCTCGCTGGATGTGGGCGTCATACCCGAGCTGGTAGCGCGCGCACACGAGGCGCTGGATAAGCGCGGATAAGTCGCCGAGGCTTGAATGGCGGCTTGCGTGGCTGGGAGCTGTGGATAACTTATCCGGTATAGCCGCAGATGATTGAGTGGTCAGTGCAATTGTGGCCTGGGTGACTGCCCGGGCCATTGTTTTTATGGTGAGGTCACGGCCTGAGCCGGGCATGAGGCCGGGAGCAGCGCGCTGGATCGAGTTGCGTTACGGCGGAAAAAGCCCGCGCGGCTGTGGATAAGTCCGCCAACACGCCTTCAAAAACGCATAAACCCGTTAGTCATATCGCTCAGAAGGCTGCATAAACTGCGAATACGAATAACAGCATGGCGCGGATTTTTGCGTCTGTATCCGGCATGAAGCGCTGAAATGGGCAGGTTTTGTTTATTTTAGGGAAAAACTCGGGCAGATTCGCAAAAACACTTGTATGTTTATGCATTGTCATATATACTGTATATTATGGGGGTGGTATACAGTGAAAGTGACGCGCGTGGGCGTGTATTGGAACTCGGGCAAGGCGCATGGCCTGAGCTGCGCGCGGGAACTTATCGCGCTGCTGGAGCACTCGGGACTCGAGCTGGTGCCGGAGCGGGCGCTTGCGCTTGCGCTGGGCACGGGGGACGGCGTCGAACTGGAGCGCATGGCAGAGATCACGGACTTGATAGTCGTGTTGGGCGGCGATGGCACGCTGCTGTCAGCGGCGGTGCCAGCGGCGCGTTGCGACGTGCCGCTGCTGGGCGTGAATATAGGGCATATGGGTTTCATGACCGAGACCACGCCGGATGAATTGCCCGAGGCGGTGGCGCGGCTGCGCGACGGGCGATTTGAGATAGAGCGGCGCATGATGATATCGGCCGAATGCGACGCCTGGCCGGCGCAGGTCGCGCTCAACGACATAGTGATATACCGCTCCACCAGCGAACTGCACATAGTGGAAACGCGCGTGAGCGTGGGCGGCGCGTGCCTGGGGCGCATAATGTCGGACGGGCTGATCGTGGCTACGCCCACGGGATCGACGGCGTATTCGCTGTCGGCGGGCGGGCCGGTTGTCGATCCGCTGCTGGACTGCATACTGGTCACGCCGATCTGTCCGCACTCGCCGCTATCCCGGCCGGCCGTGTTGCCCGAGTGGGAGCGGGTGCGCATAAACACGCCCGCTGACGGCATGGAATTGCTGCTGTCGGCGGACAGCCGGCCACCGGTGCGCATTGCGCCGGGCGCGAGCGTATTCATATCCAAGAGCGAATTGCGCGCAGGATTCGTGCGGTTAAAGCGCCGCAGTTTCTATGACGCGTTCAGACTTAAAATAAGCGAATGGAGCAATTAATAAAACAGGGGGGAAGCAGGGGAATGAAATCAGTACGCCATGCGATGATACTGGACGTAATAGAGTCAATGGACATAGAGACGCAGGAGGAGCTGGCCGACGAGCTGCGCGCGCGCGGCATAGTGGTTACCCAGGCCACGGTTTCGCGCGATATAAAGGAGCTCCGGCTGCTCAAGGTGCTTTCGGATAACGGCGGCTACAAGTACGCCACTGTCGACAAGGCCGAAAAGGGCCTGAGCGAACGCTTCATACGGATTTTCTCGGAGTCCACGCTGTCGATGCAGAGCGCCGAAAACCTGATAGTCATAAAGACGCTGTCGGGCAGCGCCAATGCCGCGGGCGAGGCGGTCGACTCGCTGCGCTGGAGCGAGATAGTGGGCTCGCTGGCCGGCGACAACACGCTGCTGGTCATCGTAAAGGACAAGGAACACGTGCAGTCGGTCATGGACAAGTTCAACGCGATGATGAAAAAGTGACGCGGAGGCCCGGACGTGCTTATAACGCTTGATATACGCAATATAGCGCTGATTGATAGACTCACGCTGGAGCTGGCGCCAGGGCTGAATGTGCTGACTGGCGAGACCGGCGCGGGCAAGACGATTATAATCGATTCGCTGGATCTGGCGCTGGGCGGTCGGGCCGACCGGGAGTTGATACGCACTGGCGCCGAGCAGGCCGAGGTGCAGGCGCTGTTTGCACTGGAAGGCGAGGGGATTTACGCGCAGCTGGCGGAACTGGGCGTGAGCGCCGAGGATGGCCAGCTGTTGATAACGCGCCAGTTGTCGGCGTCGGGGCGGAACGTGTGCCGCGTGGGCGAGCGCATGGTGTCGCTTGCGCAGCTCAGGCAGATAGCCGCTTGCCTGGTCGAGATGCATGGCCAGCACGAGCATCAGGCGTTGACGGACCCGCATCAGCAGCTCAGGTATCTGGACGCGTTTGCGCGGCGCGAGTTGAGCCAGTTGAAGGCCGATGTGGCGCGGCAGTATGCCGTATGGCGGGAGCTGCGCAGTCGGATGCGCGCGTTGAACGTCGACGAGCGCGAGAGCGCGCGCCGAGTGGAGCTGTTGCGCTTTGAGCAAAAGGAACTGGATGCGCTCAAGCTCAAGCCCGGCGAGGACGAGCGCATACAGGCGCGACTCGACGAGATGCGCGACTGCGAAAAGACCAGCGAGGGCTTGAGCGAGGCCAATGCGGCGCTGGATGGCGACAATGCCAGCGCACTGGATCAGCTCAGGCGCGCGGCGGCTGCGCTGGAGCGGTTGAGCGATTCGGGCGAGAACTATGCCCGGCTCAGCGCGCGAGTCAACGATATGCTCTATCAGCTGGAGGATGTGGCGTTTGAGGTGCATGCGCTGCGCAGTGCGCAGGAGTTCGACCCGCAGCTCATGGAGCGGCTTGAGAGCCGGCTCAGCGCATTGAATTCAGCCAAGGCGCGCTATGGCCCGACGCTTGGCGACGTTATCGCGCGCCACGAAGGCATCGCCGAGGAGCTGGAGCAGATAGCCGACGCCAAACGTCAGTTCAAGGTGTATGCCGAGCAGCTCAAGCGCGAACAGTCGGCGCTGATACGGCTGTGCGAGGCGCTTACGCAGGCGCGGCGCGATGCGGCGCTTCGATTTGCGCAGAGACTGCGCGAGCACCTGAGCGATCTGGGCATGGCGCGCGTGGAGTTTACGGTCAACGTGACCGAGCATCGACAGGCCAGCGCGCTGTCGCCGCTGGGCTGGGATACGGTTGAGTTCCTGATGTCGGCCAATGCCGGAGAGGCGTTGCGGCCACTGAGCCGGATTGCGTCAGGTGGCGAGCTGTCGCGCACGATGCTGGCGCTCAAGGCGATTGCCGCCGACGCCGACTCGATAGGAACGATGATCTTTGACGAGATAGACACCGGCATTTCAGGGCGAATCACGCAGGCAGTGGGCGAGAAGATGGCCCGCATCGCGTGTGCGCGGCAGGTGTTGGCGATTACGCATCAGGCGCCTATCGCGGCGCTGGCGGACGCGCAGTATCTCGTCGAAAAGCATGAGCAAGGCGGGCGCGTGTTTACGCGCGTGCGCAGGTTGGACGATGAACAGCGCGTGGCCGAGCTGGCGCGGATAATGGGCGGCGATGACGCGGCCTCATTGAACCATGCGCGCAGCATGTTGGCGACGGCGCGTCAACGGCGCAGCGAGCTTGCGCAGCGGCACGCGGCGGATGCGTCCGCTGCGGTTGAAGCGGCCGCAACGCCGCCCGCCAGCGATGTTGCACTGGCAGCCGAAGTGCCGGCGCCGTGTGCGGAGACGCCATGTGCGGCGACGCCCCAGGGCACTGCCGCATCGCAAGCCGCGCGCACTGCGGCCGATGCTCAAATGTAGTTTGCGCGGTTTGCAGGCGGTGTTCAGCTTTCTATGCCTTCAATGAAAGCTTCGGCTTGGGCGAGCGTGTCGGTGAGATAGCCGGCTTCAAGCTGTGCGATCAGTTCGGGATCAAGGGTTTCACGCGAGATAGTTGCGCTGCCCAGCTCGTGGAGCTGGCCGTCCTGCAGGCGGCAGATCGTAAGGCGCGAGCCGTCAAGGCGCAGCACGCAGTGGCGACTGCACGGGGCGTCGAGGGTGCGGCTCAGCGCTGCGCCGTCGGACGAGAACGAAAGCACCTGCCAGTCGGGATAGAGCGCTTCCAGACCGGCGCGATCCACGCCTTCGCCATCGCAAACGAGCGCCTCGGTGCGCGCTTCGGCATGCTCGCAGCCGGTATATCGTGTGGTCAGCGTCAGCAGCGTGCCGCGGGGCATCATGTCGCGCTGAGCTGCGGCCTGTTCGGAGCCTTCGGGCGCGCGCAGTGCCAGCGTGCAGGTGACTATTGCAATGGCGAGCAGCGCGCCAAGCGTGAGCAGCGCCAGCGTCAGACGGCTGCGCGCGCTGAACCAGTCAAGGAACTTCAATATAAATCGCCTCCGCATTGTCTTATATCAGAGTTTGCCCGGCGATCGGGTGCGCAATGCGGAAAACGCGGCGCAGGGGAGATGGCAGAAAATGAAAATTAAAATGATAGACGGACTGGAGGCGCGGCTGGCTCAGTCGGCTGACGCCGAGTCGCTGGGAGAGCGCCATTGGGCGCTTGACCTGTACAATGCCGAGCCGCCGCTGACGCTGGAGATTGAGTTCAGCAAGCATGGCCTGGAGGTGACTGCGGCGGCCGAACTGCGCTTCAGCGAGGAACTGGACGGCTATTACATGGCTGAGCGCGTGACCGATGCCGAGCGTGTGCGTGCGGCGCTGTTGGATTGGATGCAGGGCTGACGTGCGCGGCGCTGCCAGATTGGATGCAGAGCTGATGTGCGCGGCGCTGCCAGATTGGATGTGGAGCTGACATGTGCGGCGTTGCCAGGTTGGATGCAGAGCTGACGTGCGCGGCGCTGCCAGATTGGATGCAGAGCTGATATGCGCGGCGCCGCCAGATTGGATGTGGAGCTGATGCGTGCGGTGCTGCCAGATTGGATGCAGAGCTGATATGCGCGGCGCTGCCAGATCGAGCGCTATGCGTATATGCGCGGAACAGATGAAACTGATAAAGAGCAGCGCGCTGAGCTGCCGATCAAGCGCGGCGTTGATGCGCTTGACGTTGTGGCATTTGACGCCATGACAATGAGTGCAGTGCCGATACAGTGAAGAGTGCAATTGCAGGAATAAGCGACGCGGGCCGCTGCGCAGTCAGCATGCGCAGCGGCCCGTGAACATGTCAGCCTAATCCAGCTCATCCAAAGTGAGCTCAAACCCATGACCGAACTCGGCCATAAACTCGCGCAGCTCGGGCAGCTCGATCTCCTCGAGCTGGCGGGCGATGCTGTCGCGGGCGCGCGCAAATTCCGAATTGCCGTCTTTGAGCTCCTCTACGCATTTTATATATGCGCTGAGCTTGTCGGCGGCTTTTACAATGCGCCATTCGCGCGAGGACTCGTCGGGCGAGAGCAGCGGCTCAAAGTCATAGCGCAGGTCTGCGGGCAACATTGCTGCAAGTTTTTGCGCGGCCACCTGTTCTATTTCGCCAAATGCGCGCTTTATTGCAGGGTTGAAGTACTTTATGGGCGTGGCCAGATCGCCGGTAATGACCTCCGGGGCGTCGTGATATGCGGCCAGCAGCGCGATACGACCCAGATCGACATGCGCGCCGCAGCGGCGGTTGGCAATCACACCCATGCCATGAGCCAGCATGACTACCTGCATGGTGTGTTCGAGGTCATTTTCGGGCTGGGTATTGCGCATAAGCCCCCAGCGCCTTATCAGTTTCATACGGTTTATGTATGCAAAGAAATTGCTGCTCATAGCTATCCTCCAGTGAGAAAAATTGTGCCGGCGGTGGTCGCCGGCACATTTTGTTGCCTGATACTGAATGCGAATGGGTCAGTTCTTGGAGTGCTTGACTGTGGGTATAAGCTCTAAGGCGCCGTTGGGACAGGCGGGCACGCACTTGCCGCAGCCCTTGCAGTTCCAGGTGATGACGTTGTGCATCTGACCGGGCTCGCCCTGTATGGCTTCGAACGGGCAGGCCTTGCGGCACTCGTCGCAGCCGTCGCACTTGTTGACGTGCAGCAGCGCCATGCGCCGCAGCGACTCGTTGGCGCGTATCGCGCCGGTGGGGCACTCGTCGGCGCAGTTCATGCAGCCCACGCACTTTTCGTGATCTATCTGCGGCAGGTTGTCCTTCATCTCTATCGCGCCGAACTTGCAGCCGCGCGCGCACTTGCCGCAGCTTATGCAGCCCGCGCTGCACGCGTCGCGCACGGCCTTGCCCTTTTCCATGGCCGAACACACGCGCATGACCGGGTAGTTGACCGGCAGCATCTGCAGTACGCCGCGCGGGCAGACGCTGACGCACTTGCGGCAGCCGCGGCACTTGTCGGGGTCGACCACGGCCAGTCGCTGATCGTTTATGTGAATTGCGCCAAACGGGCAGGCCTGCTCGCAGGCGCCCAGGCCCAGACAGGCGTACTTGCACGCCTTGTCGCCCTCGCTGACCAGCGCGGCGGCGCGGCAGTCCTTTATGCCGTCATAGTCGAACTTTATGCGGCAGCGCTCGGTGGAGCCGCGGCATATCACCGTGGCGACCAGGCGCTCGCTGTCTCCGGCGTCCACGCCCATGATCTCGGCGATCTGCTTTGCGACCGGCTCGCCGCCCACCGGGCACAGGTTGGGCGCGGCCTTGCCCGAGGCCACGGCATCGGCGTAGTTGTCGCAGCCCGCAAAGCCGCAGCCGCCGCAGTTGGCGCCGGGCAGGCAGGCGCGCACTTCATCGCGCTTGGGATCGGTGGGCACGCTCAGATACTTGGAGGCGATAAAGATTATGCCGCCGAACACCAGCCCCAGTGCGCCGAGTATGCCCGCCGCTATCAATATCTGCATAAGCTCATACCTCCTATTGTATCATGCCGCTGAAGCCCAGGAAGGCGATAGCCATCAGGCCGGCGGTTATCAGCGCGCCCGGGAAGCCGCTGAGCCACTCGGGCATATCGGCGGTTTCGAGGCGCTCGCGTATGCCGGCGAACAGCACTATCGCCAGCATGAAGCCCAGGCCGCCGCCGGCGCCGCTTATGACGGCCTCCAGCAGCGTGTAATTCGATTGAATGTTGAGCACCGTGACGCCCAGCACCGCGCAGTTGGTGGTGATCAGCGGCAGGTACACGCCCAGCGCCTGGTATAGCGGCATCGATATCTTCTTTATGACCATTTCGATTATCTGCACCAGCACCGCAATGACCAGTATGAACGCTATGGTCTGCATGTAGCCCAGCCCGAACGGATCGAGCAGGTACTTTTGCACCAGATATGTCGCCAGCGATGCCACGGCCATTACGAACGTGACCGCCATGCCCATGCCCACCGCGGTATCGACCTTCTTGCTCACGCCCAGGAACGGGCAGCAGCCCAGGAACTTGGACAGCACGAAGTTGTTAACCAGTATCGAACTTACCAGCAACAGCAGTACGTTCATGCTACCCCTCCTTTGCCGGCCTTGCGGCGCTCGTAGACCTTGAACAGTGCGTTGACCACGACCATCAGCAGGCCCAGCATTATAAATCCGCCGGGCGCCTGAGTGATAATCGCCATCGGCTGATAGCTTTCAGGCATTACCTGCACGCCGGCCAGCGTGCCCACGCCCAGCAGCTCGCGTATCGCCGACAGCAGCGTTATCGCCAGCGTAAAGCCCAGGCCCATGCCCAGTCCGTCGCAGGCGCTCTCCAGCGGCGGGTTCTTGCTGGCGAACGACTCGGCGCGCGCGAAGATTATGCAGTTGACGACTATCAGCGGTATGAACACGCCCAGCGACTCGTACAGCGACTGCACGAACGCCTGCATGAGCAGCTGCACTATCGTAACGAACGTGGCTATTACCACTATGAACGAGGGTATGCGTATCTTGTCGGGTATCGCGTTTCTGAGCAGCGATATGACGACGTTTGAGCAGATCAGCACGAACGTCGCGGCCAGGCCCATGCCCAGACCGTTGGTCACCGACGTGGTTATCGCAAGCGTCGGGCACATGCCCAGCACCAGCCGGAAGGTGGGGTTTTCATTGAGTATGCCGTTTGCGACGATGCCCTTGAGTTTACCTATGTCTTTCATGCCGCCGCCTCCTCGCCGGAAATGTATGCGCTGTAGAACGCCGCGCACTGGTCGATGCTGGCCTTGACGGCGCTGGAAGTAAACGTCGCGCCGGCGAGCGTATCCACGCCGTCGGTGGGCGCTATGAGTTCGCCCAGGAACTTGTTGAGGTAATCGCTTTCAAATGCGCGCGTGCCAATGCCGTCGCTTTCCTGCTGGCTGAGCACGTTTATCGCGGCTATGCGGCCCTCGACTACGTCCACGCTCAGCTCTATCGGGGCCTGGGAGTTGTAGCCGTCGTATGACGCCGTGGTGAAGCGATATCCCGCGACCTCGCCGCCGGTCAGCGCCTGTTCTACCTTGACTATCAGCGGGTAATCGGCCTCGCTGCCGGCCATGCGGCTGGTGATGTCTACGAACTCGTCCGCGCCGTCCAGCGTGGGCAGCTCGGGCGTGCTCAGATACTCATCATAGAACGCGACCGCCTGGCGCACTGCGCGCATGACTGCGGTCGAGGTGACCGTTGCGCCCGATATGCCGTCTATCGCGTCCAGCGAGGCGGCATCGGCGGATATGCCGGCGTATTGCGCGGTGTACTCGGGTTGTTCTATGGCCTTGCCGTAGCCTTCGGATTCGCTGTTTTCACCGACCTGCAGACCGGTTATCGTGCCGTCGGTGGCTATGCCCAGGGTCAGGTTTATGTCGCCGCCAAAGCCCGCCACGACCAGGTCGAACGAATAGCCGACCTTTTCGGAGCCGGAGTAGGCGGTCTTTATGGCGCGTATCGTGTCGTACTCGCCCAGGAAGCTCAGCAGGTCGACCGACTCAAAGCCGCTCGCGCCGGGCATAGTGTTCAGGCGGAACTCGTCCTCGGGGTCCATGGGCATTGCGGCGTTGGGGGTCACGCCCAGTTCGGTCTCGGTCACGGTCGCGGCCGACTGCACGGCCTTTTTGACAGTGCTGGAGGAGACCGTCGCGCCGGTTATCGTGTCTATTTCGGATTCGAGTCCGGTGCTGGAGGCGGCCTTGCCGGTGAACTGGCCCAGGAACGATTCCTCGGTTATCTTGGAGCCGACGCCCTGGGTCTCGCTCTGGCTATCGACTATGACGCCGGTTATCGCGCCGTCGGCCGACACGCCTATCGTAAGGCCGATGGTGCTCTTGTAGCCGGCGGGGGCATAGTTGAGCGTGTAACCTATGACGCTGTCCCCCTTGAGCGCCTTATACACGGCGGTCAGCGAGGGGTACTTTTCGATGAGCGACGCATCGTCTATGAGCTCAAAGCCATCCGCATCCGGGAACACCGCGTAGCGCGAGGCATCCTCCTGCATCTGCTGCTGGGCCTTGATCGGGCCCTCGGTCACGGCGTTGGTCAGCGCCAGCAGCAGCCCGGCCACCAGCGTGAACACCATAAGGCGCAGCGATAGTTGCAAAAATTCACGCATTGAGTTTACCCCTCCCGTATACCTTAGGCGCGGTGTAGCGGTCTATCAGCGGCGCCAGCAGGTTCATGAACAGTATCGCGTAGGAGCAGCCCTCGGGATAGGTCGGGTTGAATGTGCGAATCACAAACAGCATCAATCCGCAACCCGCACCGTATATAAGCTGGCCCAGCGGCGTCACCGGCGAGGACGAGTAGTCGGTCGCCATGAAGAACGCGCCCAGTATCAGTCCGCCCGACAGCGTCTGATACAGCGCCGAGCCCACGTCCGATGAGTAAAGCGAGCCGCTGTTTATCCAGAAGCATATGAACGCCACGCCTATCATCGTGGCCGGTATGCGCCAGGATATCACCTTGCGCACCAGCAGGTACGCGCCGCCCAGCAGCAGCGCCAGCTTGCTGACCTCGCCCAGGCAGCCGGGTATGTTGCCTATGAACAGCTGGCCCAGCGAGTAGGTCGAGGTATCGGCGCTGGCCAGCGCGGTCGCGCCCGAGTATGCGTCCACTGCGTAGTTGACCGGCGCGGTGAATGCGGCGCTGGTCATAAGGCTCATCCAGCTGGCCAGCATGACCGCGCGCGCGGCCAGCGCCGGATTCATGAAGTTCTTGCCCAGACCGCCGAAAAACTGCTTGACTATAACTATCGCGAACACCGAGCCCAGCGCCGGCAGCCACAGCGGCGCGCTGACCGGCACGTTGTAGGCCACCAGTATGCCGGTGACGATCGCCGAACAGTCGGATATCGTAATCGGCCGATGCATGAGCTTTTGCGTTATGGCCTCGGCCAGCACCGCGGCCGCGACCGACACCGCGATCAGCGCCAGCGCCTTCCAGCCGAATATAATCACTGCGGCCACCGCCGCCGGCGCCAGCGCGATACACACGTCCAACATTATGCGCCGCGTGGAGCTGGCCGCGCGCAGGTGAGGGGATGAGGTCACAATCGTGTTTTCCATAATATACGCGCTCCTCCTTTGACTAGCGGGCCTTGCGGCGCTTGAGAATCTCGCGCTTGCCCATGCGTATGGACAGCGCCAGCTCGCGCTTGGCGGGACATACGTACGAACACGAGCCGCACTCGATGCAGTCCAGCGCGTTGGCGGCCTCGGCCTGATCGAAGCGGTCGTGCAGTATCAGCTCGTTGAGCCTGAGCGGCATCAGGTGTATCGGACAGGCCTCGACGCAGCGGCCGCAGCGTATGCAATTGCTCTCAGGGGCGACCTTGCCGTGAGCGCGGTTGATTATCAGCACGCCGCCGGTCGCCTTGACTACGGGCGTGGCCATGCTGCTCAGTGCCAGGCCCATCATCGGGCCGCCGGCTATGACCTTGAGCGTGTCGGCGGGCAGTCCGCCGCACTGGTCGATCAGCTCGCCTATCGCGGTGCCTATGCGGGCGGTGAGGTTGGCGGGCTGGGGTATGTCGCCGGTAATCGTGACTATGCGTTCGGTTATCGGCCGGCCGGTCTTGAAGGCATTGGACAGCGCCGCCGCGGTCGACACGTTCATGACTATGCAGCCCGCGTCCATCGGCAACTTGCCCGAGGGCACCTGGCGGCCGGTCACGGCCTGTATCAGCTGCTTTTCACCGCCCTGCGGGTACTTGACCATCAGCGGCTGTACGGTATAGGGCGTACCGGTCACGGCCTGCTCGAGCGCGGCTATCGCGTCGGGCTTGTTCTGTTCGACGGCTATTATGCCGGTGCGCGCGCCGGATATCTTCATCGCCCAGTTGAGGCCGTCGACGACGCCCTCGGGGTTTTCGAGCATCATTCGATGATCGCTGGTCAGGAACGGTTCGCATTCCGCGCCGTTTACGATGACGTAGTCGATGGGCTTGTCTGGAGGTGTAGCGAGCTTTATCGACGTGGGGAACGCCGCGCCGCCCAGGCCGACTATGCCCTTTTCGCGCACATACGCGGTGAGTTCCTCGCGGCTCATCGAGTCGGGGTCCTGACAGGGCACGATGTCGGGGTCCCACTCGTCCTGAAAGTCATTTTCGATTACCACGACCTGCGCGCTGCCGCCGCCGGCCATGAAGCGGGTCTCCAGCGCCTTTACTGTGCCGGACACGCTGGAATGCACGGACGCGCCCATGAAGCCGCGCGGTTCGCCTATCTTCTGACCCATCAGCACCCTCTGGCCAGGTTTTACCAGCGGGTTGCACGGCGCGCCTATGTGCTGGGCCATCGATATGGCCACGCGCTGAGGCGGCTGTGCCGACCGGGAGGGCTGACCGTTGGTGGCCGACTTGCCCTGACCGAACTCATGCGGATGTATGCCGCCCGGGAATGTCTTTGCCAAACTTCCCACAGTCCCATCAATCCTTTCGTCTGGGGTTTTACGTTTCCAAACATCAAAGCGCGGCTAACGCTTTACGCCGCGCACCTCGCCTTTTAGTATAGCATATATACGGCGAAAAAACACCCATCCACCGCAAAAAAAACCGATGCGCCCGACCGGGGATGCGGCGCATATGCGACCGCCTCGTGCCGCCACCGGCCTGAGGCACGGTCTGACCGAATCACATTCCGGCACGGCTCCAGAGCGCGGGCGCATAAGCGCAACTCAACGCCGCGCCCGACCGAAGATGCGGCGCATATGCGACCGCTTCGTGCCGCCACCGGCCTGAGGCACGGCCTGACCGAATCACATTCCGGCACGGCTCCAGAGCGTGGGCGCATGGGCGAAACTCAACGCCGCGCCCGACCGAGGACGCGGCGCATATGCGACCGCTTCGTGCCGCCACCGGCCTGAGGCACGGCCTGACCGAATCACATTCTAGCGCGGCTTCCGAGCGCGGGCGCATGGGCGCGGCTCACCGCCACGCCTGGCCGAGGACGCAATACATATGCAATAGGCAATCTGCGACTGCATTCGCCTGGTGCATGGTATGGCCGACGTATGTGCTGTGCAGCCGCCGTGTACGTGAACACGTATCGGCGGCGGCACAGTCGCGCCGCGCTGCGGTCCAGGCGCGCAGTCAGCGCCGCTCCAGCAGCACGGCCACGGTATCCGACTGCGCATCAAGCGGCGCGCCCACGACGTCGCCCCATGCGCCCACCAGTTCGAAGCCGGCCTGGGCCGCCTCATCGCGCAGCGCGTCGGGCGTGAAGTACGTATTCCATATGTAGTACTCGGCCACGCTGTCGCCGGTGAGTATAGCGTACTGGTCGAGCGTCGCGTTGTCGCCGTACCGGGCGAAGCGCTCCAGCGCCACATAGCCCTGTGCGCTCCAGAACCCGCCGTCGGGGCAGCACTGCCAGCTTTGGCGCGGCTGAAAGCGCGCGCACGCCGCGGGCGTGAACGCGTCCACCAGCAGTCGGCCGCCGGGCCTGAGGCAGCGGCGCATAACATGCAGCAGCGTCATACGCTCCTCCGGCGTCAGCGCGCCGTAGTCGCAGTATATCAGCGTGGCGGCGTCGCAGGCCACGGGCGCGTCAAGATGCAGGTAGTCGGCGCGGATATAGGCGATGTCAAGCCCCTGCGCCGCCGCCGAGCGCCGCGCGTAGTCTATCGAGCGGCGCGAGCAGTCGATGCCGGTCACGCGGTAGCCCGCACGCGCAAACCGCTCCGCGTACAAGCCCGGCTCGCAGCCGAAGTCGGTCAGCGCCGGATAGCGCTCCGGCGGCAGCAGCTGGGCTATCCAGCGGGCCGAGCGCTCTATGAACTCGTGCCGGCGGCTGGCGGCCTCCACGTCCGGAGCGAGGTGGGCCTTTAGCATTTGCGCGGATATGTGCTCATCGTCCCAGAACGCGCGGGCGGTGCGCGCATACAGCGGCGGCAGAGCCAGCGCGCGGATGAGTGCCTGGGTCATATGTACCATCCCTTCTGTGTTGTATGTGAGCGGGCGGGAGCGCCCGGTGCCTCTATTGTATGCGAGGCGCGCGGCGGTTGTCAACATATGGCAGGACAATGCCGGGCGCATGTCGAATAGTAGCGCCATACGCGCGCACAGCGCGACGGGAGGAGGAACGCATATGGATAGCCACGAGTGGTTCAAACAGGCAGGCTATGGCATGATGGTGCACTGGGGGCTGTACACGCTGCTGGGCGGCGAGTACAGGGGCCAGAAGGTGAAGACCTATGCCGAATGGGCGCAGTCGTGCTTCAGGATACCCAACGCCGAGTACGGCAGGCTCGCGCAGGCATTTGACCCGGTGTACTTCAACGCGGACGAATGGGTCGCGTTTGCGCAGGACTGTGGCATGAAGTACCTGGTGGTGACCAGCAAGCATCATGATGGGTTTGCGATGTTTGCCTCGCGCGCGGACAGGTATAACGTGGCCGACGCCACGCCGTTTGGGCGCGACGTAATGGCGGAACTGGCCGATGCCTGCGCGCGGCGGGGCATGAAGCTGGGCATATATTACTCGCAGGATCTGGACTGGCATGAGGAGCACGGCGGCGGATATCTGTCCAACCACATGGACAACGCCGGCACGACCTGGGACAACAGCTGGGACTTCCCCGACGAGGACAAAAAGGACTTTTCAATCTGCTTTGAAAAGAAGATAATGCCGCAGATAGAGGAGATACTGACCGGGTACGGCGAGCTGTGCCTGGTATGGTTCGACGTGCCTATGACGCTCAACGAGGCGCAGAGCCGCGCGATATACGACGCCGTCAAGCGCCATCAGCCCAACTGCCTCATCAACTCACGGCTGGGCAACGGCGCGTACGATTACGTGTCGCTGGGCGACAACGAGATACCCGACAGCCTGGACGCGACCCAGAGCGCGCAGGTCGACATGAATGCGATAGGTGGACTCAAACCGTCGCCTTATGGGCTTTACGAGACCGCCGCCACGCTCAACGACACCTGGGGTTTTTCGTATTTTGACCACAACTGGAAGACGCCCGACCAGATATTTGCGATCAAGCGCAAGCTGCATTCGCTGGGCGTAAACTATCTGCTGAACGTCGGCCCGGATCCGCTGGGCCGGATAAACGCCGAGTCCCAGAGCATACTGCGCGAGGTCGCGCGTCGGAGCTGACGCCCAGGCCGCCGGGCAGCGCGCAAATAATGTAACGCGAGATGCAGGAATAAGCGGCTTTATGTCGAATGTGTTTACGTATATGATTAATACCAGGAGGGTGATTAATTTGGGCAAGCTCAAAGTTGCGATAATCGGTTGCGGCCGCATAGCCACTTCGGCGCACACTCCGGCATATCTGGACGCGTACGATCTGGCCGAGGTCAAGTACTACTGCGACATAATCCCCGAGCGCGCCAAGAAGCTGGCGGGCGAATACTCGGCTGAGATAGCCAAGCGCTATGGCGACGACGTCATGCCCGAGACGGTCGAGGATTATCACGAGCTGCTGGGCAAGGTGGACTGCGTGTCGGTGTGCACGCCGAACTACTGCCATGCGCCGATAGCGATAGACTTCCTGAAGTCGGGCGCGCAGGTTCTGTGCGAGAAGCCGGCCGCGATCAACATGGCCAAGGCCACCGAGATGAAGCAGGCCGCCGACGAGACCGGCAACATGCTGTCGATAGGCGTATGCAACCGGTTCAACGATTCGGTCATGAAGATACAGGAGCTGATAGCGCAGGGCGCGCTGGGCAATATCTATCATGTGTTCTGCTCGTTCCGTGCGCACCGCTCGATACCGGGTCTGGGCGGGCCGTTCACGATAAAGGAACAGGCGGGCGGCGGCGTGCTGATCGACTGGGGCGTGCACTATCTGGACCTGATATTCTACTGCATGGGCGAGCGTCAGCTCAAGAGCGTGTCGGCTGAGACGTACTCGGTGCTGGGTCGCGACATAGACAAGTATGTGTGCAAGAGCATGTGGGCCGGCCCGCGCATCAGCGGCGGCACGTATGATGTCGAGGAGTACATAACCGGCATGGTGCGCCTCAAGGATGACTCGGGCGTGTCGACGATAACGCTGGAGGGCGCATGGGCGCAGAACATCGGAGAAGGCGACACCTACATCGACTTCATAGGCGACAAGGCGGGCGTACGTTTGCAGTACGGCGGCGGCTTCAAGCTGTACTCCACGTGCAACGGCATGCTGACCGAGACCAGCTATGAGTACTCGACCGAGAACATGTATTCGCGCGAGGTGCGCGACTTCCTGACCAATGCGCCGCGCAAGATAAAGACCCGCGCGTCGATCGATCATGCGATAAAGACCAGCGAACTGATGGAACTGCTGTACAAGTCCGCGGCCGAGCACAGGGAGATAGAGCTGTAAGCTCAAATGCCGGCAGCGACGCAAAGTCGAATACAGTCAAACTGCGGAGGAGCGCTTGCGCTCCTCCGCTTTGCGTGTCGGGATGATATAGAGGAAGCTGCGCAAAATAACCATTGCGTTACCGTTAGCCTTGTGCAACTAAGCGGTGCGCTGTCGGTTGCGAGCGGTGCGGAAGTTTGCGGCGGCGCGGTCTAGGTGCAGCGTTTTGCCGTGCAAGTATGGAACATATACGCTCGCAGGTGGCGCGCGGCGCAATTTGGGCGGCGCTGCGCGCGGCTGCCCGCCGGAGGATCGCGGTGCTGTGGCGCGCGGCAAATAGGCCCTATGCATGTGCGCCAAAATCTGTTACAATAATAGTTGGAGCGATTTCATGCAGGCGCGGCGGCGCGCAATCTGGTTTATTGAGGGATTGAGATGACTGTACTTACACTTAGCGATATATCAAAGGCGTTTGGCGTAAACGTAATACTTGAGGACATAAACCTGACGCTGCAAAAGGGCCAACGGATGGGGTTGGTCGGCGTGAACGGTTCGGGCAAATCGACGCTGTTGAAGATCATATGCGGCGAGATGCAGCCCGATAGCGGCAGCATATCGATAATGAAGGGCTGGCAGGTGGGCTACCTGACCCAGCAGGCGGACATACTTTCCGACAGCACCTGCTACCAGGAGATGGAGCGGGCGATGGAGCCGGTGCTGCGCATGGAGCAGAAACTGCATGAGCTGGAGGAGCGCATGGCCCAGGCGCATTCTGATCCGGACGAGTTCGAACGCGTGTCGCGCCAGTATGACTCGGTGCTGCAGCGCTACGAGCACGCGGGCGGATATGAATGGCGCTCTCGGATACGGGGCGTGCTCAGCGGCCTGGGGTTCACTCAGGCGCAGCAGGAGCAGCCGGCCAGCCTGCTGTCGGGCGGCGAGCGCACGCGGCTGTGTCTGGCGCGGATGCTGCTTATAGCGCCCGACCTGCTGCTGCTGGACGAGCCGACCAACCACCTGGATCTGGAGGCTACGGCGTGGCTGGAGGACGCGCTCAAAAAATACGACGGCACCGTGATAGTGATATCGCATGACCGCTACTTCCTGGATGAAGTGTGCGACTGCATGGCCGAGCTGACCGGGCATCACCTAAAGCAGTATACCGGCAACTATACCGAGTTCGCGCGCAAGCGCGCCGCCGACCGCGAACGCCAGGAAAAGGAGTACGAGCTGCAACAGGCCGAGATAGCCCGTCAACGCGCGATCATAGCCCGGTACCGCATGTACAATCGCGAAAAGAGCCTGCGCGCCGCAGCCAGCCGCGAAAAGGCGCTGGAGCGCATGGAACTGGTCGATCGCCCGACGCAGGAGCAGACCGTGCACTTCCGGTTCACGGCCAGGCGGCGCACCGGCGAGGACGTGCTGATGGCCGAGGACCTTAAAAAGAGCTTTGACGGGCGCACGCTGTTTGAGCATGTATCGCTGCATATCCGCGCAGGCGAGCGAGTGGCGCTGATAGGCCCAAATGGAGTGGGCAAGTCGACGCTGCTTAAGATACTGGTGCGCGAGCTGGCGCCCGATGCGGGCTGGGTGCGTTACGGCGCCAACCTCGACCTGGGCTACTACGACCAGCACCAGTCCAACCTGCACATGGATAAGCAGGTCATTGACGAGATCTGGGACGACTATCCGTACATGGAACCGGACCAGGTGCGCGGCGCGCTGGCGCTGTTCCTGCTGACCGGCGACGAGGTGTTCCAGCCGATATCCACGCTGTCGGGCGGCGAGCGCGGGCGGCTGGCGCTGACCAAGCTGATGCTCAGGCGCGATAACTTCCTTATATTCGATGAGCCGACCAACCATCTGGACATGGACAGCCGCGAGGTGCTGGAGCAGGCGCTCAAGGATTTTACCGGGACGCTGCTGTTCGTATCGCACGACAGGTACTTCATAAACCGGCTGGCGACGCGCGTGCTGGAGCTGAGCGCAGGCGGCGTGACCGAGTACCAGGGCAACTATGACGATTACGTGGAAAAGAAGCGCAAGCTGGCCCAGGGCGAGGAGGAAGAACAGACCCAGGGACGCACGCGCACCGAAATATACAAGGAACAGCGCAAACAGCGCATGGCCCAAAATGAACTGCGCCAGCTCAAGGCGCGCGTGCAGGACCTTGAAAAGCAGATTGCGGCCAAGGAACAGCAGGTTGCCGACATAGAGGCGCGCATGGGCGATCCATCGGTTTATCAGAACCCGCAAAGCGCCGCGCAGATCAATCAGGATTACGCGCAGGCCCAGCGCGAGCTGGAAGGGCTCTACGACGACTGGAGCGCGCTGAGCGAGAAACTGGAAGGCACGGAAGGCTGAGCAACTGGTAGCGACACACGCGCGGCTGTGAACAATGTCATGTATGGCGTGGTCAGGGGATCAGCCGTGCATGCGCAGGCTGAGTGTAAATAATCTGTCCGGCGCAAGGTCCGCATGGGGTTAGCGGCAAAGCGCCGGACGAGCCGTGCATAGGCGCTTTGCATGCGCACGTCATACTGCCATGGGCGCAAAGCGTCCGGTGCGAATTTCGTGGAGAAACAGCGGCAAAGCGCCGGGCGAGCCGTGCATAGGCGCATTGTACGCGCGCGTCGGACTGCCTTGGGCGCCAAGCGTGGCGCGAGTGAATTCCATGGAGAAGCAACGGCAAAGCGCCGGACATGCCGTGCATAGGCGCTTTGCATGCGTGCGTCGGGTTGCCGTGGGTGCAATGCGTGGCGCGTGCGAATTTCGTGGAGAAACAGCGGCAGAGCGCCGGACGAGCCGTGCATAGGCGCATTGCACGCGCACGTCAATCTGCTATGGGCGCAAAGCGTCCGGCGTGCGAATTTCATGGAGAAACAACGGCAAAGCGCCGGACATGCCGCGAAACGCCAGACATAGTCATGCATGAGTTTACAATGCCGCCCTGGCGTTGCCGCAACATTGGCGGCGGCATGAGCGTCTGAATATATGTGCCGCATGTGCGGCGCGGACGGAGGCCGAGCATGGAGGACAACGGGAAGAAAAAGAGATCGCCTTATTTCAAAATAAGCGTGTATGTGTTTTGCGTGGGTGCGCTGCTACTGCTGTTCAACCGGTTGCTGGACAGCATGGGCGACCTGTTCGCGTGGGTGCGCACGGCCTGGTCGACGGCGCTGACGACCATGATGCCGTTCCTGATAGCGATAGTGCTGGCGTACCTGTTCAGGCCGCTGGTCGAAAAACTAATGGGACTAATAGCGCGGCTGGAGCCTGCATCGGGGCGCAGGCGCGCGCTCGACGCGGTGCGGCGCAGGCTGGTGAAGAGCCGGCGGTTTGTGGCGGCCTGCGTGTTGTACATCTTGGTAGTTGCGCTGTTGGTGGTCACGCTGGCGTATGTCGTGCCCACGACTGTCATGAACGTGATCGAACTGGTGCAGAACATGCCGGGATACGTATCGGCGCTGCTGGAGTGGGTCAACGACAATGTGACCAACAACGCCGAGATACCGCCGCAGGTGCGCCAGGCTGTGGATGCAGCTGTGCAGATGCTCAACTCGTCGTTGACGGCGCTGCTAAAGGATGCGGTGTCGATGATACCGGCGCTGCTGAGGCAGGTGTATGCGATATCGGCCATGTCGCTTAACGTGCTGCTGGCGATAGTGCTGTCGTTTTACCTGGTGTGCGACGACGGGCGCATGTTTGCAAGCGTCACCAAGTGGCTGGGCACGCGGCTGGGGCCCCGGCGCAGCGCGCGCTTCTTTGGGTTTTTGAACGATCTGGATTTCATGTTTTCGAAGTACCTGGTGGGCAGGCTGTTCGAGTCAGTGGTCGTGGCGGTGTTGTGCTTTGTGGTGCTGGTGGCGCTGAAGCTGCCTTACAATACGCTGTTGGCGGCGCTGTACGGGTTTACCAACATGATACCTTATGTCGGACCGGTGGTGGGCCTGGTGCCGGTGGTGTGCGTGGCGCTGTTCCGCAGTCCGGCTACCGCGCTGCTGGCGGCGCTGCTGCTGACGCTGGTACAGGGATTTGACGCGTGGGTGCTCTCGCCCAAGGTGCTGGGCGACTCTATGGGATTGAATCCGTTCTGGGTCATATTTGCGCTGGTGATAGGCGGCGCGCTGTTCGGGGTAGTGGGACTGCTGCTGAGCACGCCGGTCATGGGCGTGCTGATGCGCATGCTGGAGCGCAACGTGGCCCGGCGAACCGACGTGCGCGAGTCGATGCAGACTCCGTCGCGCTAGCCAAACCCGGTTGCGCATGCCGTTAGCAAGTCGTATGTAAATATTATGTGCTGCCCGCTGGACGCCGTGGATCGCGGCGACTTGCGGGCGTTTTTTGCGCCGCGCGGCGGCATATGCGCCCGGCACGCGCGGCAGGCATGCTGACTGAAGCGCGGCCGTGGGACAAATACGACCAAGGCCAACGTCGATTATTCATAACACAGCCGGCACACATTCGGGCGCATTTTGACGCGTTGTGAGGTCGAGTGAAGGAATACCGGGAGGCATGATTCATTTTGATTGCATATCGGGCACTTAACAGGCGCAAAATGAAGAATTTAACGTGTAAAATGTCCAAAATGGTATTGCACGAACGAAGGATTGGTGGCATAATATGAATCACAACGCAGAGCTGTATCAATGGTGATATGGAGGAATTGAAGATTATGCGGTTACAGATTTCAAATCGCTGCAGGAACATAGCGCCTTCCCCGACGCTGACGATAGACGCGCGCGCAAAGGCGATGCGCAAGAGTGGCATAGACGTTATAGGATTTGGCGCGGGCGAGCCGGATTTCGATACGCCCGAGTACATACGAGACGCGGCCAAGCGCGCGCTCGATCAGGGCATGACGCGCTATACTCCGTCCAGCGGCACGATCGAGCTGCGCAAGGCGATATGCAAAAAGCTCTCCCGCGACAACGGTTTGGAATATGAACCGGATCAGATAGTAGTGTCAAACGGCGCCAAGCATTCGCTGTACAACGTGTGCCAGGCGATATTGGATCCAGGCGACGAGGTGCTGATACCTTCGCCGTGCTGGGTGAGTTATCCGGAGCTTGTACGGCTGGCGGGCGGCGAGCCGGTCATGGTGCCCGGGTACGAGGAGAACGACTTCCTGGTCGGCGCGAACGAGCTCAAGAAATACCTGACGCCCAATACCAAGGCGATAATAATCAATTCGCCCAATAATCCCAATGGCTGCGTATGGCCGCGCGATATGCTGGAGGGCATTGCGCGCTTTGCAGTCGAAAACGGACTGTTCGTAATTTCGGACGAGATATACGAAAAGCTGGTCTACGACGGAGCGGAACACGTGTCGATAGCGTCGCTGGGCGCGGACATAAAGGAACTGACGTTTGTCGTGAACGGCTTTAGCAAGGCATATGCCATGACCGGTTGGCGCCTGGGCTACTGTGCGGGTCCGGCGCACGTCATGAAGGCGATATCGGCGCTGCAGAGCCATTCCGCCAGCAATCCCAACTCGATAGCGCAGTATGCGGGTCTGGTGGCGCTGTCGGGCGGGGATGACATCATAGCGGCGATGGTCGAGGAGTTCAATGTGCGCCGTCAGTACATCGTGGGCCGCATAAACGACATACCCGGCCTGTCGTGCCGCATGCCCAAGGGCGCGTTCTACGTGATGATGAACATTTCCGGCATAATCGGCGCGTCGCTGGGCGGCAAGGTGATACGCTCGTCTACGGACTTTGCGGAGCTGCTGCTGGAGAGCGCGAACGTGGCGGTCGTGCCGGGCGCGGGCTTTGGCTCGGATTCGCATGTGCGGCTGAGCTATGCCACCAGCCTTGAAAACATAGATCGTGGTCTGAGCCGCATCGAACAGTTCGTAGCCGGTCTGGATATGCCGGCGGCGGTCTGAAGCCTCCACTGGTGATCGACATGAGAGGAGGCGCTGAGAATGCTGGAATTCAATAAGAAGTTCAATCTGCTGATGCAGGCCAATTATAAATACCAGTTGCAGGACGTTAAGGAACCCAACCTGTATCGCGAGCTGTATGACTACGAGAGCATACCAAAGGTCGCGTTCAACAACCGCGTCGTGCCCATGCAGATGCCCGATGAGATATGGATAACCGACACCACGTTCCGCGATGGACAGCAGTCCCAGTCGCCGTTTACGGTGGAGCAGATAGTCACGCTCTATAAGCTGTTGGCGCGGCTGGGCGGGCCCAGGGGCCTAATTCGTCAGAGCGAGTTCTTCATATACACCGACAAGGACCGCCAGGCGGTGCGCAAGTGCCAGGAGCTGGGACTTGAGTTTCCCGAGATAACCAGCTGGATCCGCGCCAATGAAAAGGACTTCGAGCTGGTAAAGGAGATGGGCCTCAAGGAGACCGGAATACTGGTCAGCTGCTCGGATTACCACATATTTAAGAAGATGAAGATGACCCGGCGGCAGGCGCTTGACAAGTATCTGGGCATAGTAAAGAGCGCGCTGGATCATGGCGTGCGCCCGCGCTGCCACTTCGAGGACATTACCCGCGCCGATTTTTATGGCTTTGTGGTGCCGTTTGCGACCGAGCTGATGAAGCTGTCGCGCGAGAGCGGCATGCCGATAAAGATCCGCGCGTGCGATACGCTGGGCTTTGGCGTAACGTATCCGGGCGTCGCGATGCCGCGCAGTGTGCAGGGCATAATGTACGGCCTGCATCACTATGCAGATGTGCCTTCGCACCTGCTTGAGTGGCACGGCCATAACGACTTCTACAAGGTGGTGACCAATGCGGCGACGGCGTGGCTGTATGGCTGCGCGTCGGTCAACTGCGCGCTGCTGGGCATAGGCGAGCGCACGGGCAACTGTCCGCTGGAGGCCATGGCGATGGAATATGCGTCGCTGCGCGGCACGATGGACGGCATGGACTTTACCGCGATAACCGAGATAGCCGAGTACTTTGAAAACGAGATCGGCTATGCGATACCGCCGCGCACGCCGTTTGTAGGTCGCAACTTCAATTCGACCCGCGCGGGCATACATGCCGACGGCATGCTCAAGGATGAGGAGATATACAATATATTCGACACGACACGGATATTGGGTCGGCCGGCCACCGTTGCGGTTGACTCGCATTCGGGCCTGGCGGGTATAGCGCATTGGATAAATTCGTTCTTCAAGCTGCGCGGCGATCATGCCGTGGATAAGCGCGATGACATCTGCGTAAAGCTCAAGGAGCGAGTCGATGAGATGTATGCCGAGGGCCGCAATACGGTCATGGGCGACAATGAACTTGAGGCGCTGTTGCGCGACATAGACAGCGACCTGTATGAGCACTTCATAGCGCGCAAGGGCGTGCTGTGAGCCGGGCGAGCCGGGCGGGAGTTTCCGTCCGGCCCGCTTTTTTGTACGGTAAAATTTTATTATTGTGGACGCGGATATGTGTTTTTTTCCGAGTTGTGCGCATAATAGGAGTGCAATGCGATATCAACTTGGAGGGATTGACATGAAACGCATACTGCTTACGCTAACGCTTGCGGGTCTGCTGGCCGCGTGTACCGGCTGCTGGAGCAGCGCGCCCGAACCCACTGCCGCGCCCACTACTGCGCCTACGGCCGCGCCCACTGCGACTGTTGCGCCCACCGTTGCGGCTACTTCGACCATGATGCCCGCTAACACCGACGCGCTGCCCACCGAGGCTGCGACCGGCACCGGTACGCCTGAGCAGACCGCCCAGGCTACGTCCAACGCGAATGCCTGATACGTTCCGCGCGCGGCGGGCTAATCCTGCCGCGCGCAATGTTTTACGCGCGCATAGTGCTCGCAGATGAGCGAGCTTGCCGGCGTTGGCGCATTGAGCGGCAATGCCGTGTTTTATTTTATTAAACTTTGGCGCTTAAATATGGTATAATGTGAAATGTTTGGCAGATTAACGCACAATCTGGCGCGAATACTTGACAATTACAGCTGTCAACTGATATAGTATATATTGGACCTGTTGACAAAATATCCGGAGGCATGGTTCCTATGGTATAATGGGGACAAAGGAGGAGTAACGTATGATGGGACGGCAAAGTGGTCAAATGA
>DVNK01000044.1 GCA_018714445.1 Candidatus Fimadaptatus faecigallinarum
AGCACCACCGGTTGAGATACGCCTAATAATTCGCAGCGTGGGTTATGGCGACATCAGCGCTGCTCAATATAGTGGGCATACAGGTTGAGCATATAATCAGCGACATATCGCCCGCTTGCTCCACTACCCGAAAAGATTCTGATGCGACATACAAACGGCTGCTGTCGGGACATGTCATCGCGCCAGTGAGCGCATGCGAGACGAGCTGCCAGCATCAGCGGCATTTGCCAAATGAATTGCCGTAGCGTGAATACCTGTGCACATAATCCTGAACTCGCGCGCATACTCTAGCCGAAGGGAGGTGCACTTATATGGATAAATACTTCTTTCCAGGCGGCAATACGCCGCACGGCTTTGTTAACTGCTTTGACGACATACTTCCGCAGTATGCGGCGCGCCGCGTATACTATGTGAAGGGCGGCTCGGGCGTGGGCAAGAGCACGCTGATGCAGCGCGTGGGCGAGCGCTACCAGCGTCAGGGCTGGGATGTGGAGTACTTTAACTGCTCTAGCGACCCCGCGAGCCTGGACGGCGTGGCGTTGCCTGCGCTTGGTGTGGCGCTCATGGACGCGACGCCGCCGCATCTGATGGAGCCGCGGCTGCCCGGTCTGCGCGACTTCACGCTCGACCTGGCAGAATATCTGGACGAGGCGCGCCTTACCGATCACAAAGCTGAACTTGAGGCGGTCATGAGCCGGCGCGCGGGTTGCTTTGAACAGGCATATGCGTGGCTGCGCGCCGCGTTGCCGCTGTACGAGAACGCGGGACGGCTTTACGCAGGTACGCTCCGACCGGCTGCGGCATTGGCTGCCGACATTGAGCGGGCGCTGGACGTGCCCGGCGTGGATGACGGGGCCGCTCTTGCGCCGCGGCGGCTGTTTGCCGGAGCGATATCGCCAGATGGCTTTGTAAGCACGCTGGAGACGCTGCGCGCGGGTAACTGCATACGCATTGAGTTGCCCTGGGGCTGTGACGCGAGCGAGGCGCTCGAATTGGTCGCCCGACGCCATCCGGGGCGCACGCGGCCTGCGGTATTGCTGCTCAATCCGATGCGCCCTGAGCGCACGATTCATCTGCTGCTGCCCGAGTGCGATGCGCTGATAACCGCCGACGGCGGGCTGCAGGATCCGATAAAGTGCGATGCGGTGCTCAGCGGTGTCAGCGGAGCAATACCGGATGAGGCGGCGCGCGCGGCTGCTGCGTTTGACCAGCGCGAGTTCACGCGGCTGATTGAGGCGGCGGTAAGCGAGCTGCGCCGCGCACGCACGTTACATGCTGATGTGGAGCGCGTGTATTCGGCCGCGATGAACTTTGACGCGGTGGGAGCGCGGCTGGACGCAGTGTATGGCGAGCTGGACGCATTATTGCCGCAAAATTGATCTTAATTTGACAATGCTTGCGCGCATAAAACCCAACTGAGTAGGTGTATTTTCCGTCTAATGTTGTGAAAATGCTGCATCTGCGGTAAAAATGTGATACAATGTATGTGTACAGCAAAGCCGCCATGTGCGCGCAGGAGGGGGACAAAAGACAATGATGCCAAGACACAAGCGCAGAAACGGCCGCCGTCGCTACCGCCTCAACCCGAAGTTGTTGCCCACGGCGGGGCTCACGCTGTTGGCGGTGGGCATGGTGGTCGTAGTGTTTATGATGTTGATGCCGGGCGGATCGATATCGGTGTTCAACCAGCCTACGCCCACGCCCACGGCGCAGCCTACCGCTGAGCCCACCGAGGTACCGACCCAGGCGCCTACGCCTACGCCCCAGATATACAATGAAGTGCGCGTGCGTGCTGCCGGCGACATCATGGTGCACGACGACGAGCTGCTTTCGGCTAAGCAGGACGATGGGTCGTACGACTTCACGTCGTTCTTTGGGGAGATAGCTGACAGCCTTGGCGACGCCGATTACACCATGGCCAATCTGGAGACGACGGTAGGCGAAGCCGGATCAAAGGGATACACGGGCTATCCCAATTTCCATACGCCAACGTCGCTGTTGACCGCGCTCAAAGGCACCGGCATAGACATGCTGACGACCAGCAACAATCACTGTCTGGACAGGTATTTCGACGGACTGGTCGAGACGCTGGATTCACTGGATGCAGCCGGATTCGATCATACTGGCACGTTCCGCAACAAGCAGGAGTACCAGACGGCCTATGTAAAGGAAGTAAACGGCATCAAGATAGGCGTGGTGGCATACACCTATGGCACAAACGGCATGGAGGAAGACTCGGACCCTGACGGCGTCGAATGGGGCATAATGTACCTGTCCAACGCGAACTTTGAAAAGAGCGCGCAGCGACTGCGCGAAGCCGGCGCCGAGGTACTGATAGCCGTGCCGCACTGGGGCACCGAGTACAAGCGCGCTCCCGACGATTCGACCGTGGATTACGCCAAGGAGATGGCCAAGGCCGGTTTTGACGTCATAATAGGTAGCCACCCGCACATGGTGCAGCCGATTGAATGGCTTGAGACCACGCGCGCGGACGGCAGCACGGGACGCACGCTGGTGGCGTATTCGCTGGGCAATTTCGTGTCGGCGCAGCGCGACCAGTACAAGGACACCGGCATAATACTCGACTTCACGATACGCCAGGAGATCGCCACCGGCGACATCACGATAGAGGATGTCGGTTATGTGCCGGTATGGGTGTGGCGCTATGAGGACGGCGATAAGAATGCATATCGCGTGTTGCCCTGTGGCGCTGCGCTGGACGCACTGCCCGAGGGCATGTCCGATGCGGATCAGGCCCGGCTGAGCGCGGCGTGGAGCGAGACGCTGGAACTGATGACGGCCGATGGTATTACTGCGCTTAAAAAGTAATGCGTTAGAAAATGGCATGGACGGGCTTTGCGCCCGTCTGTGCTTTGATTTATGGAGGCGGTTCAATGGTAAGCGACGAGTTTCTGGAGAGATATCGCGTGCTGGAGGACCTGTTGAGCGAGCGCTATGGCGGCGCGCCGCGCAGACATGCCAGCGTCATTATGGAGTTTGCCGACAGCAAGGAGGGCGAGATATTCCGCGACAGACTCGACCTGTGCCGCGAGATACGCAATCTGCTGACGCACAACGCCGCGCTTAACGGTGAACCGGTCGTGACGCCGGCGCGCGCCACGCTCGACATGCTGGAGGACATAATCGCATACGTGCGTCAACCGCCGCTTGCGGCCAACTGGGCCACCAGCGCCGACAAACTGCTTATGACGCGCATGAGCGAACCGGTACTAAAGCTCATGCGCATAATGGAAAGCCGGGGCTTTTCGCATGTGCCGGTCGTAGAGCGGGGCCGCATAACGGGCGTGTTCAGTCAGAGCACCGTGTTTTCGTACATAGGGCGCGCAAATGGAGCCAAGGTCAACGATTCGACGCGCGTGGGCGACATGGAGCGCTATCTGCCGCTGGAGCGCCACTCGAGCGAGCGATTCATGTTTATGCCGGCCGACGTGAGCTATGTGGACGCGGCGGCGGCATTCACGCCGGGCCAGGAGCGTGAGAAGCGGCTTGCCGCGATATTCCTTACGCAAAACGGCGGCGCTGACGAGCCGTTGATAGGCATGATAACCCCGTGGGATGTGCTGGGCCGCGCCAAGCGCTCGATAGTGCGTCCTGAGTTCGGCGATACGGGCGCTGCGGTCGACGAGCAGATGTAGACGGGGCGCGGTCTGGCCATGCTGCGCCGCCAGGTCGGCACTGTCTGACGCATATAAGCCGGTTTATATGTCAGCGCACGCACTACTGGGATTTGGACAATCAAGTGTACTCAGGCATTGTCATATCACATCGCTTAAAGCGCCTGTGATTGGATAGCAAGCGCCTGTCCGCGTTCTAGATTGGCTGGGCGTCATGCGCCCGACCAACCGCACTGTATGAACATTCCTAAAGCGTATGCCGACAAATATAAACGCAAGCGCGGTCGCATTCCATGTGGAACGCGGCCGCGCATTTTGCATGTATTCGCTTACTTGAGGAACAGCTCGATTACCGGTACGAGCACATTGGGCTTGACCGGCGGCAGCTCAATTATCAGCTGGTCGGCGGAAGCGCTCGTGCCCTCGGAGAAGTGATTTATCACGCCCTCGGTGTACTTGAGTTCGCTGCCATCGTGCAGGAACTGCGCGTAATCGACCTTGCCCGCCAGACCCGGCAGCGCGATGTGGCCGTACGGGTATGCGAACAGGTGCAGATACAGCCGCTTGCCGTCGATGGACTGAGTATAGCGGCAGTCGGCCGGCGCGACGAACTCGGGTTCGGCCATGGTGCAGCCATAGATCGAGCGGGCGTTGCCGTGCATCCAGTCCTCATAGACCTTCAGCGCGTCGCATGCGCGGTAGTCGAACTCACCGCGCGACGTGGGGCCGACGTTCATCAGCAGATTGCCGCCCAGCGCCACGGTGTTTATCAGCATGCGTATCAGCATCTCAGGGCTCTTCCATGTCTGCTCGTCGCGGTAGTAGCCCCAGGAGCCCGAGAAGGTCTGGCAGGCTTCCCAGGTGACCAGTTCGCCGGTCTCCTTGTGGCGCACCCACTGCGTGGGCTGATACTGCTCAGGCGTCCACAGATCCTGTTCGATTTCGGTGCGGTTGTCGATGATTATGCCGGGCTGGAGGCGGCGCGCGGTGGCTATCAGCTCCTCGGCCTCCCAATCGTCCTTGCCCTTGCCCTTCATCCAGGCGCGCTCGCCTTCGCCGTTGTTCTTTGAGTACGAGAAGTCGAACCACAGCACGTCTATCTTGCCGTAATTGGTCAGCAGTTCGGTCACCTGATTGCGCATGTACTCGGCGTACTTGTGCATGTCGCGGTTCTTGCTCTGCTCGAACGCGTCGGGGTCATCGCGGCGCGGATGCAGCATATCTATCGGGAAGTCGGGATGATGCCAGTCTATCAGCGAGTAGTAGAAGCCGACATGCAGCCCCTCGGCGCGGAACGCGTCCACGTACTCGCGCACCAGGTCGCGTCCGGCGGGCGTGTTGGTGCACTTGTAATCGGTGTACTGGCTGTCGAACATGCAGAAGCCCTCGTGGTGCTTGGTGGTCAGCACCGCGTACTTCATGCCGGCGGCCTTGGCGCGGCGCGCCCAGTCGCGCGCGTCGAACAGGTCGGGATTGAAGTACTTGAAGTACTTGTCGTAATGTTCCTCGGGTATGCGCTCGCGGGTCTTGATCCATTCATGCCGTGCGGGCATGGAGTACAGGCCCCAGTGTATGAACATGCCGAAGCGGTCGTGGGTGAACCAGGCGGTATCGCCGGGCGTCTTGCGCGTTACATAACTCGACATAGCTCTCCTCCTGTGCATACGCAATTAAATTTGGGTAAAACGATCCATGACGCTTGATTGAAGCTCTGAATCGATTATACTTTAATTTGAGCGCAAAGTGAATGTACAACAGCGTGCAAAATATGCACTTTGAGGAATGGGGGATTGTGCCCGATGACGATAGAGCGCATGAGCAGCCTGGAAGAGCGGTTTGTGGGGTTGAGGCTGCGCGTGTTTGACAGCGGGTATGCGCATCTGGACAGCAGTTGGTCAATGCGGGACGTGTGTTCGCCGTATACGCGGTTGTACTTTGCCTATCGCGGCGAGGGCTGGATCCGCACGCCTGCGGGGGAGCGCGTGCTGCGCGCCGGGTACATGTACCTGATACCCAGCGGGCTGAAGTTCGACTACTGGTGTGACGGCGAGATGGACAAGCTGTACATACATGTGGCGCTGGAACTGCCGGATGGGTTTGATCTGCTGGGCGGATTTGCCGACGGACTGGAGCTGGAACTGCCCGAGGTGCTGGGCGAAGAACTGTTGCGCGCGTACCGGGGCGGCGATCTGCGCGCGGCGCTGCGGCTGAAGGGGTGCGTGTTTGAGGCGCTGGCCGAGTTTGTGGACGGGTATGGCGCGATGCTGAGGCCCATTAGCAGCTATTCGCCGCTGACGCATGCCGCGTTTAGGGTTATAAAGCGCGAACTCAGCTCGCATTTGACGCTCAAGGACATAGCCGCTGCGCTGGACATAAATCCCAGCACGCTTGGCAAGCGGTTCCATGCCGAAACCGGGCTGGCGATCAGCGACTACATGGACAGCCTGCTTATGCAGCAGTTGCAGCGGCGGTTGCTGGCGGGCGATTCGACGCTCAGCGAGATAGCCGACGAGCTGGGCTTCTGCGATCAGTTCTACATGTCGCGGTACTTTAAAAAGCGTCAGGGCGAGACGCCCAGCGCGTACCGCAGGCGATTGAGCGGCGCCGTGTGAAGGCGATGGAATCGCGCCGCATGCATGCGCACGGCAATATGCACTTTGAGGCGCAACAGGGCGCGTGCGTATACGTTAATATGGGCTGTGCCGTAATTTTACGCAAACGAGTTTGACAGGAACGTGTACAAATGATATCATTAAGTGTCAATGTAAAACTGCTTTGGCGGAGGGATACGCATGTCAGGACACAATAAATGGTCCACTATCAAGAACAAGAAAGCCAAGACCGATGCCCAGAAGGGCAAGATATTTACTAAAATCGGGCGCGAGATACTGATCGCTGTGCGCGAGGGCGGCGGCGCCGACCCGGCTACCAACGGCAAACTGCGCGACGTAATAGCCAAGGCCAAGGCGAACAACATGCCCAACGACAACATCAACCGCTCGATACAGAAGGCGGCCGGCGAAGGCAATGCCGCCAACTACAAGGAGATGACGTACGAAGGTTACGCTCCGGGCGGCGTGGCGGTGATACTTGACGTGGTCACCGATAATACAAACCGCACCGCATCCGAAGTGCGCCACCTGTTCGACAAGCACGGCGGTCAGCTGGGCGCGAGCGGCTGCGTGAGCTGGATGTTCGACTTCAAGGGCGTGATTGAGCTCGAGATACCCGAAGGCAAGGACGAGGATGATATAATCATGATGGCGCTGGACGCCGGCGCAGAGGACGTGACGGTGGATGGCAATATCGCCACCGTGTACACCGATCCGGGCGAGTTCTCGCAGGTGCGCGAGGCGCTGGAGAATTCGGGCCTGACGTTCCTGTCGGCCGACCGCACTATGCTGCCCAAGAATACCGTGGAGATCACCGATCCCGAGATGGTCGAGAAGGTGCGCAAGCTGCTGGACGTCATGGAGGACAACGACGACGTTCAGGAAGTCTACCACAACGCGGTGCTGCCTGAGGAAGAGGACGAGGACGAATAAGCATGCAATATCGGCGCGCGGCATGAGGTCGCGCGCCTTTTTGCGTCTGGCGCGGCTGCGGGCCGGGCGTAAGGCTTGGGCCTGTACTTTTTGCCGGGCAGTTACTTCTCTGCCAGTCTCTTGCGGCGCAACGCTCTCCACGGGCTTTCCAGGCAGTGGTCGTAGTAGCTCTGCACATGTTGTATCGTGTTGCTGCCGCTAATATTGACAGGCATATTTTAAGTATGATAAAATCGGCCAAGAGACTGGCCGCACGTTTTCGTTGGACGATATGCCACTGAGTATTGGCGCGGCAAGTGATTTGGAAAACATGGGAGGATGCGAGTGTCATGTGTGAATCCGATGTAAAACTGACCAATGAAGAATTAGAGCAGGTATCCGGAGGTTCTGCTTTTTCCCATGAAGTCTATGTGATCCGCGTTGAGTATACTGCCATGGACTCCATAAGTCAAATACGGGACGCATTGGTACGCGAGTTGAGCGCCCGCGGGATCAGTACCAACCTTGCGCCATCTGTGGGCGTCTTGTTGAAAAATGGCATGACGTCTGGCAATAGGTCCGGTGTTTTGGTGTACGAATGTCGCAGTGATGGCACGATGATCAGATGCTATCAAGGTTAATGCCCACTAAAAGCATACGCGCGCTGGCAGCCGGCGTGAACTGTGCAGTTATGCACCATATCACGTCGGCTTGTCAGTATGGGGTTCAGCGCGCTGTAAGCGCGTCAGTCGGGAGCGCGGCAGTATATGTGGAGCCAGTCCCTTGCGGCGCAACGCTCCCCACAGGCTTTCCGGGCGGCGGGCGTGTCCACGATTGCGCAGTCTTGCCCATAGCCCGACGATGCCGAGGTTTGGATTGCGCCGGCGCATGTTGCGTATGCGCGTCAGTTCCGCCTCAGCATGCTGATCGGGATGGCTGAGAGGCTTTCGGGAATGACACGCTGTTTTGTTTTCCATATGGGATGTATGCTGTCCCAAATATATTGTAACTCTACACCATATCAGCTGTAAAATCGTCAAAAGGGTATTGACAAATCGAGGGGTTCCATGCTATAATAAACAAGCGCGCACGAGAGTGATGCGGGCCGTAAGGCAAGCCATCCGGAGAGATGTCCGAGCGGTTTATGGAGCTAGTCTTGAAAACTAGTGATGCTTAACGGCACCGGGGGTTCGAATCCCTCTCTCTCCGCTTTCATTTATTTTATGCGCGTTCTCAAGCGGCTTGGAGAAGTACCCAAGAGGCCGAAGGGGCTCCCCTGCTAAGGGAGTAGTGTGCGATAAGCGCAGCCCGGGTTCAAATCCCGGCTTCTCCGCTGAATGACCTGCGATGTTCTGCGTCGCAGGTCATTTTTTCTTTCAGATGCTGGACGAGGCGGGCAATAGAACCGTAAAAAGCAATATGCCAATATAAAAGCGCCGCCTGTACTTTACAGACAGCGCTTTTATATATCAAAGATTGTAAAAACGCAAGCACATGGATGGCGATTTGGACAAATGATCTGCAGGTCAAGTCGGTTGATGGCTTAATGCGACGAGCCCGCGTAGTCCGCGCCCCATAGCCGCCGATTGAATTCATCGCGTCCCAGACGATCAAGCGCGTCGAGTTTGCGCTTTTCGAAGAAGTCGGGCAGTGTGCCGCGATCGAAATACCAGATACAGTCCACAAGTATGCCCAGTTTGAGTATGTCGTACAGGTGTGTGCGGTCCAGCGCGGGTATTGGGCAGATCTGCTCAAACACCGCCAGATATTCCCGCGCCTGCGTCAGATCGATGATGTCCGCGTCTGGCGCAAAATCTGACCAGGTTTCATGGTCGAAGCCCCGCCGGAAGAAGTCAGTCGCCGATACGATATCAAAATAGAGCCAGGTCTCGTTTGCATCATCGAAGTCGAGCAGCGCCGTGATTTCGTCGTCGCGGTACAACACGTTGGTGTAGTAAAAGTCGCAGTGGCACACGCCCTGTTCCATTCCGTGCGGAAGTTCAAGCGTCGCCAGTGCGGCGCGGTACCAGTTCAGCTTGTCGCGTGCGTTTTGAGTGCCCAGTTGTTGTGCGCGCTGCGTAGCCAGTTCGAGCATCTGAGCCGGTCGGTAGGTCAGCCGCGATTCGCTGCCGGGCAGATGCAGGCCGCGCGTCAGTGTGTTAAGGCGCGCTATCAATCGTATCAGTGCGTGCGCCTGAGCCGGGCTGGGGGAGGATATGTGTTCGCCCTGAACGTATTCAAACAGCATGTAGGGTTTGCCGCGGTACTCGGGCACGCGGTTGTCGGACGGCACTATGCCGGGCGCGCAGGGAAAGCCATGTGCGCTCAGATAGTCCAGCAGTGCGCGTTCGTATTCGACTTGACGCATGGTTCGGCCCTCATAGTAGCGCAGTATGTATTTGCCCGAATCCAGCTCCAGCAGATAGTTGGTCTCTACGCTGCCCGCAGCTATCGGCGCGCACTTTCGCAGTGCGCCCAACCCGAACGGCCGTGTCAGCATGTGCAGTTCCGCATTTGAAAATGTGGTTTTACTTGCCATATTGTCTCTCCTTAGTGCGTGGTGCGCAGCTGTGGCACTGGCGCACCTGGATTGTGACGCGGCTTATGGCTGAACATGCGCGGCGTGTAATGGCAAATCAGCGCTTATATTTGAGGTATTGCAGTATATTACTGCAATTGCGCAACGTGCCAATATGCCCAATGTGGACATGTATGTGATCCAGCCGATTGCATACATGTCCGCAACAGCGATCAGGGCATAATCGCGCCCATGGGCATCAATATCTTGCCCACGAAGCGGCACAGCGCCTTCTTATTCACATGAGCCTTTACGGCTTTGGGCAATGCATTGTATCCGGCAATCAGAAAGGCGCATTTGCCCATAATCGAAAGCCGAAACAGTACAATCAAGACTGCTGCCGTAACCAAAGTGACAGCGCGGTCTGCAACGCCGCTGCCCGCCATAGATGGCGTGCCTTATGGCGAAGTCGCATAATGTGTTGTGCGCTATTGACGACGATTGTCAGAGCAGATTCGGCGCGCATGCATAAATGTCGCGGCCGGTCAGCCGCTAGCGAGGGTATGCAAATGCATCGAACACAATCGTAAGTTGGCATGTCAAGAGCGACACCGTCGGCGCTGTGCGTTTGAATCGAGGTCGAAAGCGGGGCATTGCGTCGCGGCATGCTTACCGCGCCGCGACAGCGTCGTCCTTAGGCTGCCTGCGCGCGTATATCAGATACCAGATGTACATGCCGCCGCCGCGCAGCAATGCGCCTAAACTCATGCCCCACCAGATGCCATCCAGCCCCAGTGGTCCGCGCGACAGCAGGTACGCCAACAGCACGCGCAACATGTTGGTCGATATGCTTATTATTGATGGCGGCGCGGTATGGCCCAGCCCGCGGAACGCGCCCGATGCCACGCCTTCAAGACAGCCGGCTATCTGGCACAATGCCAGTATGCGCAGCAGCGATGTGCCCGCCGCTATCGATTCCGTCTCGCCCGGCAGGAATACGCCAAGTATCGCGCTGCCGCCAAAGTACAACAGTGCGGTGACCACCACGCCCCACAGCGCCATTGCCATCGATGAAATCCGCACGCCTTCATGCACGCGCCGCCAATGGCCCGCGCCGAAGTTCTGGCCCACAAACGCGCCTATCGCCGACGAGAATCCGCCCGCTATCAACCAGGACAGGCTCTCTATCTGCGAGCCGACCTTTTGCGCGGCTATCGCGCCTGCGCCCCATTCGGCTATCATGCGCGACACAATCATCGACAGAAACGTGAAAAAGAAGCTCTCGATGCACACCGGCGTGGACCAGCGCAGTATCTGCAACGCATGCTTGAGTGAGGGCAATGCGTTCAACCTGAGCGTGCGCAGCGGCTTGAAGCGCGCGTTCAGCATGACTGCGATCGACAATACGCCCGCCAGTATCTGTGCTGCCGCGGTGGCTACGGCGGCGCCTGCGACGCCCTGACCCAGGCCCAGTATGAACAGCGGGTCCAGCGCCATGTTCGCGCCCAGGCCGATGAGGTTTATTATGAACGGCACGCGCGAATTGCCACTGCCATTGAATATACCCGTGACCGCGGCGGTTATGAACGTAAACGGCAGCCCGGCGCAGATAATCAGCATGTAGTTTATTGCGTCGGCGACTACATCGGCCTCCTGTATCGCAAAGAACCCCACCAGCGGCACGCGGAATATGCCCAGTACCAGGGCATAGAGCAGTCCGCACGCCACGGACAGCCAGAATCCGGCCGCCGCGAACACGCCTGCCTCGTCGGCACGCTCCTTGCCCAGACTTTGGGATACGCCGATCTCCGCGCCTATGCGCGCCAGCATCTGGAAAGCGACCGACAGCCACATGTACATGCCTACGGTGCCTGAGGCGGCCACGGCATGACTGCCTATCTTGCCCAGCCAGAACATGTCGGTCATGTTGTATGCCATCTGAATAATCTGCGTGCCCATTATGGGCAGCGCGACCAGCAACAGCTTGTTGAGTATGCTGCCGCGCGTCAGGTCGTACTTTTCGGAACGGTTTGCCTTGGCGTTCACTTGCGATATCATCCTTTCATGCGGCGATATGCGCCGCGCGTTTGCGTCAGGCGCAGTCATTAGGTGCGGCAAGCGCCGCCAGTTGCGCCTCAAATCAGAATACTATATCATATAGCGGATCGTTTGTCCAGCGCAGCATTATTTCGCGAGTATTAACTGAAGCCTCAGCTTGCGTATGGGCTGCCCTGATGAGCCGTCGCCCGACATGTCTCAGGCCGGCCTCAGCTTGCGTATGGTGACCTGCCCTGATGAGCCGTCGCCCGGAATGTCTCAGGCCGGCCTTAGCTTGAGTATGGGGCCTGCCCTGATGAGCCGTCGCCCGGCATGACCCAAGCCGGCCTCAGCTGTGCGTATGGTGACCCGCCCTGATGAGCCGTCGCCCGGCATGGCTCAGGTCGGCCTCAGCTGTGCGTATGGGGCCTGTCCTGATGAGCTGTCGCCCGGCATGACCCAAGCCGGCCTCAGCTTGCGTATGCGGACCAGCCGCGACGGGCATACGCGTCGCCGGTTCGCGCGTCAGCGCTGTGACCGGGCATATGGAGCAAACAAAAGCCGGCAGGCATGCCGGCTTTGAACCGGTATGCCCGCCGGCTGAAACATGTCAGCTCAGCACATCTATGCCGTCGGCCACCGCGCGCGGCAGTGTGCGCGATTCGCCTGTCAGCGTAGTGTATTCATACGTGCCGCTTATGCGCGCGTATACGGTCAGTCGATTGCCGCCGCTTATGCCATCAAGCGTCTGCGCATCGGCCTCCACGTATATGCGTTGCAGGTCATCGGTGACCAGTATCAGTGCGCCTGTATCACCCTGTGCGTTCAATAGCTGCAACACGTTGCCTTCCAGCTGCACCATGCTGTCCTGGAATGCCTCCGGGTCGGCTGTGTACTCGGCAAAGTCAAACGGCGCGTAGCTGTCGAGATCGAGATTGGCTATGTTGGGATCGGGCTTGTCCGCGTCGGGATTGGGCTTGTCCGCGCCGGGGTCGGGCTTGTTCGCGCCGGGGTCGGGCTTGTCCGCGTCGGGGTCGGGCTTGACATCGCCGGGCGCGGGCTCAGTTTGATTGACGTCGGTTACGGTTGTTGCGGGTTGACCGTCCTTGGTGAGCGCGCTGTCGGAGAACAGTATCAGCTGATCCAGCACCGACGCCTTGCCGTCGTTCTCCAGGCCGTTGACCTTCTCGAATTGCTTTACCGCCTTGACCGTCTCGTTGTCGTACTTGCCGTTTGCGCGGGTCATGTAACCCAGCTCGATAAGGCGTTCCTGCAAGCGCGTGACGTCATCGTTTATGTCGTTGCGCTCCAGCGGCGCATAGTCCGCAGAGCCTATCTGCGCTATCATTTCGTCGATGCGCGCGCGCAACTCGAGCAGAGCATCCAGCTGCTCGTCAGCGTTGTCGTATTCGGAGACTATTTGAACGACCGGATCAAGTTGTTCCGCGTCGTCGTCATGTGCCAGTGCTGCGCCTCCACTGCCCAGCAGGGCCGTCGCCAGCAATACACTTATGAACTTTTTCATGCGATGCAAGCTCCTTTCAATTCAATATATACATATTATATCTTCTTTGGTACGGTCTGTCAATCGCAAATCAGAACTGCGCGGCCATCATGTGGGCCGCCACCGCGAGCCCCGTTCTCGCAAGCCACGGTTGTAGCGCGCCGGATTGCGTGGTAAAATAATGCTGATATCAGTTAAAGGAGGCGGAATATGAATACCAATTGGTCGGACTATGTGCAGGGCGTGGGAACGCTGTACCTTTCGCGCATGCTGAGGTTTTCGAATCAGCACAGGCAGGCATATATGCAGGCGTTCGATTTGGATGGCGCACGGCGATTGCGCATGTTGGAACTGGGTTGCGGACCGGGCGCGCTGACGCAGTCTCTGGCGCGTTGGTATCCTAACGCCGATATCACAGCGATTGATCTTGATTCTGCGTTTATAGAATTTGCCGCGCACAGGGCGCCGGGGTTGCGCTTTATCGAAGCCGATGCGACCGCGTTGCCGTTTGAGGACGGCGAGTTCGACGTGACGATATCCAATACTGTACAGGAACACATCGCGCCGGAGCGCTTCTTTGGCGAGCAGCATCGCGTATTGAAGCGCGGTGGCGTATGTCTGGTGCTGTCGGCGCGGCGGGGCGTGAACATAGAGGCGGACTGCGTGGCGCAGCAGAGCGATTTTGAGCGCGACATATGGGCGCGGGTGAGCGAGCGTTGTCGGAACATGGATCGCGACCTCGGCGTGGGCAGGCATGCCATGAGCGAGCGCGAGTTGCCGCAGGCGATGGAAGCACATGGCTTTGACAATGTGTCCACGCATTACATTGCGGTCAACCTGACTCCGGATGATCCGGATGTCTCGCCTGAAGCCGCGAATGCGATGATCGATGCCCAGCGGCGCATGCGACTGGATGCGGTGCAGTCACTGGAGCAGATAGCGCCCGATGTGGTTGGCAAAGCCGAATTGAGCGAGCTGGAGGCGCATGTCAACCGCAGATACGACGAGCGGCTGGCGCTCTATGATGCTGGCAAGCGCCAGTGGGACGTGAGCGTATCGCTTACGATGGTGGTGCGCGGCGTTAAGCGGTGATGAATGCTTCAGTATGATGGTCTGACAGTCGCAGCGCCGCAAGTGCGGCTGGCGATTGATCGGCGATGTAAAAATGACGTCCAATAACTCGATTTATACCATCATGTCAACAACCAGCGGCTGCAGCGCGACATGCGCACGCTTTTTTATGCAATGCCGGACAGGGCAATCCGCTCTATCTTAACATGCTCAACAGCCGCAGCAAGTTGTACAGCCGTTGCAAGCGACAAAGTGCTTTGCAACCTATAAGTCGCAAAACCTGCAACGAGCTGTATAGCTTTGGCGGTGCGAACACGACATAAACATGCATAACTGCCGCAACAGGCTGTTTAGCGTTGCGCGGATCTGAACAACGCAATATTGCCCGACAGAATCAAAGCCTGTAGCAGGCTGCGCTGCGCAGTACTATAAAGTGCCGCGTGTGCTCTGAAAAGGCACGCGCGGCACAAATCGTCAATGCATTGAAATCGTCGGCAGGCGCAAGCGCACTGCGTCATGTGCGGGCATTAAATGTTCATTTTCGCGTGGCACGACCGTACTTGGCGACGTCCTGGGGAGCCATCAGCTTGCTGCCAAAGTCGTTCAGGTAGCTCTCGCGCTGAACATCGTCCAGCTTCAGGAAGCCTTCCAGCGTGGTCATGCTTACATTGCCGCACGAGAACAGCAGCTCGGTGAATGCGCGGCTGTCCAGACCCAATTCGCGCTCGTAGCCAGTGATCTTCTTGAGGCCATAGTAGTAGCAGGTAAAGTAGCCCTCCATCTGCTCCTGAGCGCGCACCTGACCGCGAGCGGTCGCATGGTCAAAGCCCAGCTCATCCATGTACAGCTTGACGCAGTCCGCGATCGGACGGCCTTCATAGCGCAGCATTATGTCGCTCATAATGCGCACTGCAGTGTGATGGCGCCGGTATGCCACAAACAGCGGGTAGAACGGATCCTCCTCGAATACGAACTCAAACACGTGCTCGCTGCGGTGAGCGACGCCTTCTATCAGCGGTATATGCTTTGCGCCGAGCTTGAGCGTTTCGGGCAGCGTGTCGGTGACGTTGCGAACGTACTGTATGTGATGGCCGGGATAGGATTCGTGTATCGACTGCATCTTGAGCCAGCCGTCGGTCACGGCTCGGAAGTTGCCATCGTTTAGGAACACCTTACCGGTTATTGGGCGCAGCCGGCCGTCGCCGTCGGAGTAGCCGCCCCACGGGAACGATTCGCGCAACGGATACGGCACTCGCTCCAGCCGGCACACCTCTTCCGGGAACCAAACCCAGTCGCGGGCGGCGACCTGGGCGCGCTTCAGGTAACCGCTCATGCGCTCAAGCATGGCTTCAGGCGTGTCGCAGGGCCCGGCGTACTGGTTGAGCGCGGCGCTGACCTCGGGCATGGTGCGCGGGGTCGTGGCGATAGGCAGGCGCGCGGCGGATTCGAACACTGCGGCGCGCGTGTGGGAGATCTCATCGCGGTACCAGCTGAGCAATTCATCCAACTCCACGCCCAGCGTATCGTGCAGTACGCGCCGGTAATATGCCTCATCAAACCGGGCGGTGCTGCTTTCGTCGTCGGCTGGGGCGCTGCCGGAGCGGATCTGCGGCGTGAGCTCGGCTATGACGGCGCACGCGCGCTCTATCGCATCCGACAACTTGCGCGCGGCGGTCGTATTCAGCGTCGGGAAGTAGCGCCCAACGTTTGCGCCGTAGTGGCGGTAGTTGTCGCAGACCTGTGCACATTCGCCGGCCAGTGCGGCTTTGTCGTCATAGGATGCATTTTGCAGTAATGCGCTGGTGGCGGCGGCTATCTCGGGCACGGCGGCCAGCTGAGCCATCAGTATGTCGACTTTTTCAGCCTCGGGGCGGCTGTCGACGCCGGCGAAGTTTTCTATCTTCCAGGACAGTTCGCCAATTGCGGATGACGCGCGACCAAAGTAGTTGCTAAGTCGCAGCGCCTCGCCGTCCAGGAAGTCGCGCATGTGACCGCGCATCAGTTGAAACACGGGTTCAGGTTCGGGCAGCGCGTCCACGGCGGCGCGAGCGGCCGCGAGTTCGGCTTCGAGCTGGGCGCGCGCGTCAGAGCTGGGCGGCAGCGGCGTGCGCTCGTACATGCGCGCACCGCGTGAGCGGTAGTACAGTTTCGCGCAGGTCAGATCGGCCTCGCGGTAGAGTTCGACTAACTGGTTGCGGTCCATATGCAAGTTCACCTCGTAAAAAGTGGGCGCGAGCGCCCGTATGTATCGATTGTACCGCGTGCCGGTGTGCGTGTCAACGGGCAGTTGATCGATAGGTTGTAGCCAGCGCATTGGGGTAGGGCATGGGCGGAATGTAAGCCGTATGGCCGTGAGGGCATTCATCATTGTGCGCAGGGCTCATGGCACATGCGTAAATGCGCACCGGGTCGCGGATCCAGGCTGTACAGCGCGGAACCTGCGGGGCGCTTGTCGTATAGATCGGCAGTGTATATTAAGCAGTTACGCATTTGAAAAGGCCGCAGGCAGCTGCGCGCCCAGCTGGACGGAGCGGCAATGTCAGGCTGTGCCACAATATCGCGCGATTCGATTCACAAAAGCAGCGCCGCCCGGATATGCGTCCGGGCGGCGAAGTGGTCAGTCGAAGTAATGGGGCTTTATATCATTGGGTATCAGCGACTTGTACTTGTCGCCGTCCAGGCGGCGATCGAGTTCAGCGCGCGCCTGCTTTATGAGTTCGGGCTTTTCGAGCAGCAGCTCAGCCGTGCGCGCCATCACGCGGCCGGCGTGCAGCATGCCCTTGACGGCGATGGAGGACTTGCCCTGCGCGACCCACTGCCAGCTGTGCGAGCCGGCGCCATAGCCGTAGCAGTTGACGTTGGCGGTGCAGGTCGGCACGACCCAGCTCACGTCGCCTACGTCAGTGCTGCCCATTTCGCACTTGTCGGAGTGGGCGGTCTCTATGAAGTAATCGCACAGCGCGCTTTCACGCACATTGCGTACCAGAGCGTCGCGGTCGAGCGCCGAGCTGGGCAGGTCGGACAGCGTACCCTCTATCGGGAATGTGTCCTTGAAACGCTGCGCATACTCGCGCTCCTGAGGGGTGTATTCAGGCACGCCCAGCTCACGGAACGCCTGCGCCATGACGTCTTCAAGCACGAAATTCGGCACGGTGTTGCTCAGGCCCTCGTCAAACACTATCTCCAGTTCGGTATCGGTCATCAGCGCCGCGCCCTGAGCGATGCGCTTTACGCGGTCATAGAGCTTTTCGCATTTGGGGTTGGTCGTCGAGCGCACCAGGTAGCGCGACTCGGCGTGTGCCTGCACCACGTTGGGCGAGGCTCCGCCCGGATCGGTTATCGCGTAGTGTACGCGTTCGCCGTCCTCCATGTGTTCGCGCAGGTAATTGACGCCTACGTTCATCAGCTCCACGGCGTCGAGCGCGCTGCGCCCCAGATGGGGTGCGCCCGCGGCGTGCGCGGCTATGCCCTTGAAGCGGAAGTAGCACTGTATGCAGCTCTGCGAGCTGCCGGTGGATACCATGTGGAACAGCGACGGATGCCAGGTTATCGCGACATCGCAGTCGTCAAACGCGCCGTCGCGGGCCATGTACGCCTTGCCCGAGCCGCTCTCCTCGCCGGGGCAGCCGTATATGCGCACGGTGCCTTTATAGCCCTTTTGCTGCATTATGTCGCGCAGCATCAGCCCGGCGGCGATTGCGCCCACGCCCAGCAGGTGATGTCCGCAGCCCTGACCCATGTTCATACCGGGCTGGGGAGTCTCAGTGGTGCAGTCGGCCTGCTGGCTCAGGCCATAGAGCGCGTCAAATTCGCCCAGCAGCGCTATGACCGGCTTGCCGCTGCCCCAGGACGCCATGTAACCGGTCTGGGTATCGGCTATGTTTTCGGTGACGTCAAAGCCCATTTTTCTCAGATAGTCCACCTGCGCCCGGCTGCATTTGAACTCGCGGAATCCGGGTTCGGCGTCGCGCCAGGCCTGGTATACCAGCTCGCTGAGCGCCTGTGTGTAATCGTTCATTTGATAGTGCCTCCTTGATGTAATGAGCATATCGCGAGCGGCCCGGCGCGATATATCGCCGAGCCGCCTGTTTACGGTCAGACGCCCGCCTCGGCGTGCACTTTGAAGCACGCCACTTTGCGGCCGTTTATCTCCTTAAGCTCGGGCATTTCGCTTGCGCAGCGCTCACCGGCGTAGGGGCAGCGCTGGCGGAACGGACAGCCCGGCGGTGGATTGACCGGCGAGGGGAGTTCGCCTTCCAGCAGTATGCGCCGGCTGGCCTTGCCCTTGATCGGGTCGGGTATCGGTATCGCGCTGAGCAGCGCCTGGGTGTAGGGGTGCATTGGCTTGAAGTACAGTTCGCTGCTGTCGCCCAGCTCGACCAGATGGCCCAGGTACATGACGCCTATCCGATTGGATATGTGCTTTACCATGCCTATGTCATGCGCTATGAACAGGTAGGCTATGCCCATCTCGCGCTGCACCTGTTTGAGCAGGTTGATTATCTGGGCCTGTATCGACACGTCCAACGCCGATATCGGCTCGTCGCAGATAATGAATTTGGGGTTGAGCGCCAGCGTGCGCGCGATTGATATGCGCTGGCGCTGGCCGCCGGAGAACTCGTGCGGGTAGCGGCGGATGTGGTCGGGCTTGAGTCCGACTATGCGCAGCAGCTCAACCACGCGCGCGTCCTGTTCGGCGCGGGTGTGGTATATGTGGTGCACGTTCATGGGCTCGCGTATTATCTCGCCTACGGTCATGCGCGGGTCCAGCGAGGCGTACGGGTCCTGGAATATCATCTGCACGTTGCGCCGGAACTGACGCAATTCGTCGCCGCGCATGTTGGCTATGTCGAGGCCGTCGACCTTGATCGTGCCGGAAGTGGGTCGGTTTATCTTGACTATCGTGCGGCCCAGCGACGATTTGCCGCAGCCCGACTCGCCGACCAGGCCCAGTGTCTCGCCGGGGTATATGTCCAGCGACACGTCGTCGACGGCTTTGACTATCTGCTTGGGTGCGAACGCGCCATGGGTTACGTCGAAGTAGGTCTTTAGGTGTTCAATCGACACATAGGGCTTTTTGTCGTTCACTTGGCATCACCTCCGCCGCCGCGCCGGGCGAGTTCATTGAGCCAGCAGGCGCTCACATGAGTGTCGGACAGGCGCGTCTCCTCGGGCATGCGGAGTTTGCATATGCGCATGGCCTTGTCGCACCTGTCTACGAACGGGCAGCCTGCCGGGGGCTTGAGCAGGTCAGGCGGCGAGCCGGGTATCGGCGTCAGCTCCTTATCCTCCTCAGTGGGGTCGTTGATGCAGTTGAGCAGGCCCTTGGTGTAGGGGTGGTTGGGCTGATAGAATATCTCTTTGTCGGTGCCGGTCTCTACGACCTTGCCGCCGTACATTATGTTTATCCTGTCGCACATGCTGGCCACGACGCCCAGATCGTGGGTTATCATTATCGTGGACGAGCCGGACTTGCGCGTCATATCGCGTATTAGTTCGAGTATCTGCGCCTGTATCGTCACATCCAGTGCGGTCGTGGGCTCATCGGCGATTATGAGCTTGGGGTTGTTGGCCAGTGCGATGGCGATGATTATGCGTTGGCGCATGCCGCCGGAGAACTCGTGCGGGTACTGCGTTATTCTGCGTTCGGGCGAGGGTATGCCGACCTGGCGCATCAGTTCGAGCGCGCGCTGGCGCGCCTGAGCGCGGTTCATGTTGGTATGATTGAGCAGCGGCTCAGTGAGCTGCTTTTCGATAGTCAGCACGGGGTTCAGGAACGTCATCGGATCCTGGAATATCATCGCCAGCGTCTTGCCGCGTATCTTGCGCATAGCGGCATTGTACTCCTTGTCGGAGCCAAACGCGGTGCGACTGATGTTCTGGCCGTCGAACATGACTTCGCCCTCGGTCACCTTGCCGTTTTCGGCCAGCAGCCCCATCACCGAATACATCGTGACCGACTTGCCCGAGCCGGATTCGCCGACTATGCCCAGTATCTCGCCGGGTTCCAGCGCAAAGCTGACGTCGCGCACGGCATATACTGGACCCTGTTCGGTCGTGAACTCGACTGAGAGGTGCTTTACGTCCAGGAGCTTGTCCAATCAGATCACCTCTTTCTGGGGTCGAGCGCTTCGCTCAGTCCGTCGCCGATGAAGTTAAGGCTCAACATCGTCAGGCATATGGCCATCACCGGCCATACCATCTGCATCGGGTACTGCATCAACAGCGCGCGCGCATCGTTGGCCATCGTGCCCCAGCTGGCCATCGGTATGCTTATGCCAATGCCGACGAACGCCAGGAACGCCTCGGTGAATATCGCGCTGGGCACCATCAGCGTGGTGTTTACGATTATCGGGCCCATGCAGTTTACGACCAGGTGCTTGAACAGTATGTGGGGCTTGCTCGCGCCGATCACGTATGCGGCTTGAGCGAACTCCTGCTCCTTGAGCGACATGACCTGCGCGCGCACCTGCCGCGCCATGCCGACCCAGCTGCTTATGCTTATCGCCAGCAACACCGAGAATATGTTGGAGCCAAACACCAGCATTATCAGTATCACGTACAGCAGCGTTGGCACGGAATAGAGTATGTCGACTATTCGCATCAGTATCAGGTCGAGCTTGCCGCCTATATAGCCGCATATACCGCCGTAAACCACGCCTATTATCAGGTTCAGCAGTGCCGCCGCAAAGCCGACCGACAGCGATATGCGCGCGCCATACATAACGCGCACCAGTATGTCGCGGCCGAACTTGTCGGTGCCGAACGGGTGTTGCCAGCTGAAGCCGGCGTTGCGCGTGGTGAAGTCCTGCGCATCGTATGTGTAGGGCGACAGCATCGGTATGAATATCGCTGCCAGTATCATCACCGCTATGAACATCAGCCCGGCCAGCGCAAGTTTGTTCTTGCGGAAGCGGCTCCAGGCGTCCTGGAAATAGGTCTTGCTTTCCATGGCGACGAATTCGGAGTCCTTCTCGCTCTCATCGAGGGGCTTGAACAGCTCATCGGGGACTTGGGCGGGGCTCAGCCGCGCTATATCCGGCGCGCTTGACGCATTAGGCGTTCGGGTATTTGTATTTTGCACCGGCTTATCTCCTTTCTCACTTCAGGCGGACGCGCGGATCCATCGCCGCCGTTATCAGGTCAGTAACTATGTTGGCTATGATTATGAACGCGCCATAGAAAATCGTCAGCGCCATTATCAGCGTATAATCGCGGTTGGATACGCTGTTTACGAACTCCGCGCCTATGCCGGGCACCGAAAACAGCGTTTCAATGACAAACGAGCCGGTCAACAGCGTCGCTATCAGCGGGCCGGCATATGTTATGACCGGCACGAGCGCGTTCTTGAGCGCGTGCTTTATTATCACGCCGAGTTCGCTGGTGCCCTTGCTGCGCGCCAGCACCATGTAGTCCTGGCGCATTACGTCCATAAGGCTCGTGCGCACCAGGCGCGATATCATCGCAATTGGCGACAGCGCCAGCGCCACGCTGGGCATTATGTAGTGTTGCCAGCTGCCCAGGCCGATAGTGGGCAGGCAGCTCAGCAGCACGCCGAAAACCAGCATCATCATAAGCGCCAGCAGGAAGCTGGGCACGCTCACGCCAATCGTGGCTATGAACGCGACCACGCCGCTGACCCATTTCTGGCGCGAGAACGCCGCCACCGTGCCCAGGAATATGCCCACTACCATCGCAATCACAAACGCCACCAGGCCCAGCGACACCGTCGCCGGCAGGCCGTTGGCGATTATGTCGACTACTTCCTGGCCCTTACGGTTCAGCGACGTGCCGAAATCGCCGGTCAGCGCGTTGCGCAGGTATGCGCCGAACTGCACGTACAGCGGCTGATCAAGTCCGTACTGAGCTATCAGCTTTTCCTTGACCGCCGCGGGCAGCTTGCTGGTCTCGCCGGCAAACGGCGAGCCGGGGATTATGTGCATCAGGAAAAACGTGATCGTCGCCAGCGCGAACAGCGTGATAATGCCTATCAGCACGCGCTTGACTATGTACTTGCCCACAGGATCACCTTGCCTTTAACTTTTCTTTAAGTACCTGTCGAACCAGTTCATCATCTCGGACAGCCTGCGCAGCCGGTGGCGCGGCTTGCCGCTGCGCGACAGCGAGTGGTTCTCGCCTTCGAACAGGCACATGCGCGCCGGTACGCCAAAGTACTTCATTGCCGCAAACATCTCAATGCCCTGATCGACCGTGCAGTTGTAGTCGCCCAGCGAGTGTATGAACAGTATCGGCGTGCGCGCGTTGCATGCGTACTTGAGCGGCGACTGCTGCCACATCTTTTCCATGCCGGTCCACGGGTCGGCGCCCATCTCGTTGGCGTCGAATGTGAAGCCTATCTCGCTGCTGCCGAAATCTGCTACCCAGTTGGATATCGAGCGCTGCGACGCTATCGCGGCGAAGCGGTCGGTATGGCCTTCTATCCAGTTGCACATGAATCCGCCATACGAGCCGCCGGCAGCGCCTATGGCGGAGCGGTCGATCTGCGGATACAGCTCAAGCACATGGTCGGTGAACTCCATCAGATCCTGATAATCCACCGTGCCATAGCGGCCGCGCAGGTCGGCGAACGCCTCGCCATAGCCCTCGCTGCCGCGGGGGTTGCAGTAGAACACCAGATATCCGCTGCCGACGAATGCCTGCATCTCGTGGAAGAACATCTCGCCATATGCGCAGCGCGGACCGCCGTGTATTTCCAGTATTGCGGGATAGCGCTTGTCGGGGTCAAAGTCCTGCGGCTCGAGCGCCCAGCCGTCTATCTGAACGCCGTCGGAATTGGTAAACGGTATATAGCGCGCCTTGGCGACGTAGTGTTCGGCCAGGAATGCCGAATTGAACGTGGTCAACGGTTCAGCGGCGCCGGCCTTCACCGCGTACAGCTCGCCCAGGCCGTTGGCGGGGTGGCCCACAAACGTGGTGTAGCTGCCGTCGGTATCGAACGCGAGCACGCAGCCGTCAAACGCCACGCACTTTGTCAGCTCATCGGCGGCGCTGAGTCGGTATATCTCGGCGCGGTAGGCGCGCTGTGCGATGAAGTACACGTCGTCGCCAATGGCCTTCATTATGCGGCCGCCGCCGTACGAGCAGTCGAACAGCACATCCGGACCAATGCACATGTCCAGCGCATGAGCCAGGTGCAGTTCGCCGGTTGCGCTGTCAAAGCGGTACAGGTCATGCAGCTGGCACAGCCCCCAGGGCTTGAACGTGCTCAGCGCCAGCAGCGCGCCGCCGGCGGTCAGTATCACGTCGCCCACGCCGAACGTATCCTGAGGCAGCAAATCCTGCGTGGCGCGAGTATTGACGTCGTATATGCGCGCCTGGCCGTAGGGCGTGATCCTGTCGCGGTATTCGGTGCCGGCATAGAGTATGCGCGTGCCGTCGCAGTCAAAGCCCGACACATTGAAGAACTCATCCGATATGCGCTCAACGTTGCCCGTGGCGGCATCGAACGTGTACAGCGTGTTGCGCAGGCGCGATACATAGCCGCGGCCGTTGGCCCAGAACGGCACTTCCTCAAGCACGTGGTAATCCTTTTCATCGGCGCGCAGCGTCTTGTCCATATCGGGCGCGGGGGCGTTCAAGTCGACGGTCGCGGTGAATGCGTACTTGTCGGCGCCCAGCGGGATTATGGTATTTACATTTTTATCAATTTCAAACAGCTTGCATGCCTCGCCGCCATCTATTTGAAGCCTGTAGAAGCAGGTCTTTTCAGCGAATTCAGCGGGCTTGTCGGCCTCGCCGCGCTCGGCGGCGAACAGCAGCGTGCGATTGTCCAGCCAGGTAAACGCGCGCTCCTTGCCAGCGTGGGTGAGCTGGCGCGACTTGCCGGTGGCGTTGTCGATCAGGTGGATGCAGGATTTGTAGTCATTGTCGTCATAGCTTTGTACGCTTGAGACGAACGCGGTATGCGCGCCGTCGGGGCTGAGCGCGGGTTCGCTCAGAAAGCGTATGTCCATCAGGTCGCGCATGGTGACATTTTTCATAACATAATCCCCCTATGCTTCAAGACCGGGGAATGCATCTGCACTCCCCGGACGTGAAAGTGAAGCTCTTTAGTTTTGCCGGGCTTATTCGGCGATTACGACCTGGCTGAAGTCAGCGCGGCCGCCCAGCGAACGGTAGCCGGACACGCCGGACTGTACCAGCACCGGAGTGGAGTAGTTGAACAGCGGTATCACATACACGTTGTCCTCGCAGAGATAATCCTCTATCTCGTGCAGCTTGGTGTAGTATTCGGTGGTATCGGTCAGGTGGCCGGCCTCGTCGACCATCTTGTCATACTCGGGATCGTCGACAGCGGCGACGACCTGTATGCCGGTGGTCCACAGTACCAGGAACTGCATCGCATCGTCGGTAGCGGTGTAGCCGTAGCGGGCTATCTCGAACTGGCCCTGGTCGAGCTGATCGTAGAACACGCCGGACTCAACGGCCTCGAAGGTGGTCTCTATGCCCACGGCCTGCCACATGGCCTGCAGCATCGTTGCCACGTCGCCGTGTATGCCGTTGTTGGAGTACTTGTAGGTTATCTTGAGCGGGTTGCTCTCGTCGTAACCGGCGTCAGCCAGCAGCTGCTTGGCCTGTTCGGGATCATAGGTGAGGGTGTAGCCGTCGGCGTCAGCTTCAGCGCGGAAGTCGCCGTCGACGCCAGCCAGACCCGTGGGCACGTAGCCGTTGAGCGGCGGGTACAGCTCAGGGCCGCCCAGCACGTCGATTATGGCGTCCTTGTCTATGGCCAGCGCCAGCGCGCGGCGGACATTGGCGTCCTTGGCCCAGTCGGGGCCGGTCGAACCGGAGTTGATCGCCAGGAAGTAGTTGGAGCTCTGCGGCAGCAGCCACAGGTTGTCGGTGCCCAGGTAGCTCATGGCGGTCTCGCTGGATATATCCAGGGCTATATCGACCTCGCCGGTCTGATAGGCCACGTCCTTGGCCGACGAATCAGGCATTACCAGGTAGGTTATGTTGTCCATCAGCACCGAGTCAGCGTCAAAGTAGGTCGGGGACTTGGTTATGACGCACTTTTCGCTCTCGCTGCACTCTACCAGCGTGTAAGCGCCGGTGGTGGGGTAGCCGCCCTCATAGGCCCACAGCGATTCGTGCTGCGGCGCGAAGTCCTCGCGCACCGGCAGCCACACGTTGCTGCACATCAACTTGGTCAGGAAGGGGCAGGGCTTGTAGAGCGTTATCTCCAGCGTCTTATCGTCTATGGCCTTTATGCCGACGTCGCTGGCATCCTCGACGGTGCAGTCGAATTCAGCGCCGGCCTCGAGCGCGCGGGCATTGTAATCGGCCGCGCCGGCCACGTAGTTGATAAGGTCGTTGACCGCCCAGGCGTTGTCAGCGCCGTAGGACAGCGCGCGCAGGTAGCTGTATACGAAATCGTTCGCGGTCACTTCCACGCCGTCGCTCCACACCGCGTCGCGCAGCGTGAAGGTGTAGGTCAGCGCGTCCTCGGACACGGTGTAGCTCTCGCACAGCGAGTTCACGGCGTTGTTGTTCTCGTCCTTGGCGAACAGCCCGGCGTACATATGGCCTATTGCGTAGTTGTTTACCGTTTCGGTGTTCAGCGCCGGATCAAGTGTGGTGAACTGAGAGTTAACGGCCACGGTCAGTTCGGTGCCGGTCGCCTCTTCGGCGTACGCGCCAGTTACCGGCAGCACCAGCAGCAGGCACATGACAAGAGCCAATAGCTTCTTCATTGTGAATCCTCCGTTTCGTATTTCGCATTGAGGCATCTGCGCGCGACCTTAGCCGTGCATGACTTGAATCCTTATGCAGAAGAATGCGTTAGCTATATTATAAATATGCATAGCTGCCCTGTCAATAGCTTTTTGTGAAAAAGAGGTGAAATCCCGTTAAAATCGGTATATGGGTGCAAAAAATACAGGTGTATACATCGAATGCAGTCGGAATGTGCGTGCGGCGAATGATAAAATTTGCGGAATAAATCAACATGTATATGCATAATTACCCGGAGCAATATGTGCTATACAATCAATGCACGCAGATGTGCGGCACAGTGGGCGATGCCGTGTTGCGCCACAATATCTGCTAAATGGCTGCGCCAATTCGCGGGAGGATATGTTTATGCGTCGGGCTTATATTGATGCAAAGCATGTGGATATCGAGTCATGCGGATTCAGGCGATGGCGGCTTTGGGCTGAGTTGTGCATTGTCAAACTGTGCGTATGGCGGTTGGCGGTGCGGTTACGAGTCTGGCCGCGCAACTCGTAATCATGCCGCACCGGGCTATACAGCTAACTGACCCTGGCCGTACAGCAAAGAACTGAGCGGGGTCGCGCAACTATAAGCGCCGCCATGCAGTTCAAGGCCTGGCCATGCATCGCCAGACTTGAGCTGCATATAAGCAAATTGAGTTGTGAAACCACAAGCCGTCGTGCACGGCCAAAATGGTGAAATGAGGTATTGCAAATTATATTGGCCTTGAGCGAGTTGTGCCATGGCTTTGTATGAGCGTATATCCAGCAAATGTCAGATAAATCACGCCCCGCATGGCCAACTACCGCCAAAATGTCGACCGCCCGGGACATATGTCCCGGGCGGAGCGGGGAAAACCAGCGGCATATGCCAATGCGCGCTATTGTGCATCCGGGGTGTCGATCCACGAAACGCCCAGGCTGCCCATGCCCAGATGCGTACCCAACACGGGACCTATGGGCCTGAGCAGCACTTCATGTCCGGCAACCTCGATGCGCAGTTTGAGTTCGGCCATCTGAGTTTCGGCCATGAAGCCCTCGACGACGCAGCGGCACTTGGTAGCGGGCAGCGAGTTTATCAGCGTCTTGTACTGCTCATGGCGGCCGCGCACCACGCCGCGCGACACAATGCAGCCGTCGACGCACATGAGCACCGGGCGTATGTTGAGTATAGTGGATATCGACATGCGCACGCTGCCCAGACGGCCCGAGCGGCGCAACGGAGTTATGTCGTCGACTGTGAACGTGGTGCGCACGCGCGAGCGCAGTGAGCGCAGCTCGCGTGCGATCTCGTGCAGGCCCATGCCCTGATTGGCCATGCGCCGGGCTTCAAGTATCATCAGATACAGGCCGCCGCTGGTCGTCAGCGAGTCTACGACGGCAATGTTTTCGGGATCAGTCTCCTTGGCGGACATGCGCGCGTTGCCATACGTGCCCGACAGGCGCGAGCTTATCGTCAGGCACAGCACCTGCGCGCCCGAGTCGACCAGATCGTTGAAAACGCTCATAAAGGCCGAAAACGTCGCCTGCGACGTGCGCAGCAGCCCGATGTTCTGGGATATCACGCGCTCAAAGTCGCCGTTGTCATCCATATAGCTTTCGTTGAAAGCGGGTTGCCCGGGCAGTGAGTATGACATCGGCACTATCGTAACGCCCAGTCGTTCGGCCTCCGCGCGGTATAGGTGTGCGGATGAGTCGGTTACTATCGCAATCATGCCTGGACGCCTCCGATCCGTCTGAATTTTTCATATCTGTGGCTGAGCAGTTCGTCGGTGGACAGCGCGCCTAAGCGGCCAATGGCTTCGACCAGCGCCTGCTTGAGCTCTTGATTTATCGCGTCGAATCCGTGTTCTTCGCTTATTACGCGCTCTATCACACCCAGCTCGCTCAGGTCGTCGGCGGTGAGTCTGAGCACCTCGCTGGCCTCGCGCACGCGCTTGGCATCCTTCCATATGATGGATGCAGCGCCCTCGGGCGATATGACCGAGTATATCGAGTTTTCAAGCATCCATACCTCGTCGGCGACCGCCAGCGCCAGTGCGCCGCCCGAGCCGCCCTCGCCGATTACTATCGATATGACCGGCGTCTTGAGCGAAGCCAGCGTTGCCATGCTCTCGGCTATGGCCTGCCCCTGACCGCGCTCCTCGGCGCCCAGTCCGCAATATGCCCCCGACGTGTCGACAAAGCATATCACGGGCCTGTGGAACTTTTCGGCCTGCTTGAACTGGCGTATCGCCTTGCGGTAGCCCTCGGGATGCGCCGAACCGAAGTTGCGTTTTACGCGTTCGGCGGTCTCATGTCCCTTTTCAATGCCAACAACGCTGACCGGAGCGCCGTCAAGCAGCGCTATGCCGGCGACGATCGCGCGATCATCGCCATAGCGCCGGTCGCCGTGCATCTCGACGAAGTCGGTGAACAGGTTCTTTATGTAATCCATCGCGGTCTGGCGGCCCTTGGCGCGCGCGGCCTGCACTCTGTCAAATGCGTTCATTGCGCCGCCTCCTTCCGCTCATGCAGCATCAGCAGTCGGCTCAGCATGGCCTTGAGCTCACGCCGGTCGCAGATGAGGTCCACAAAGCCCTTCTCGAGTTGGAACTCGGCGCGCTGGAATCCGGCGGGCAGCTTTTGACGGATTGTCTGCTCGATCACGCGCGGCCCGGCAAAGCCTATCAGCGCGTGCGGTTCGGCGATTATTATGTCGCCCTCCATAGCAAACGACGCGTCGACGCCGCCGGTCGTGGGGTCGGTAAGCACCGCTATATAGAGCAGGCCCGCGTCGCTGTGACGGTTCACTGCGGCGGTGGTCTTGGCCATCTGCATCAGCGAGAGTATGCCCTCCTGCATGCGCGCGCCGCCGGACACGGTAAAGCCTATTACCGGCAGGCCGCGCCTGGTGGCCTCTTCAAACAGGTGAGTGATCTTCTCTCCGGTCACCGTGCCCATCGAGCCCATCATGAAAAACGGATCCATCGAGAACACGCCGCACGGCCGGCCGCCCAGCTGCGCAAAACCGGTAACTACGCTCTCCACCTCGTTGGATGCGGCGCGGGCCTTTTCGAGTTTGGCCTCGTACTCGGGGAAGTTCAGCGGGTTGCCCGATTGCATCGCGGCATCCAGCTCGCTGAACGAACCCTCATCGAACAGCAGCGCTATGCGCTTGCGCGCGCCAATGCGCATGTGCGCGCCGCAGTAGCGGCATACGAACATGTCGTTCACCAGCTCGTCGTCGGGCAGCAGCCGCTTGCAGCCGGTACAGGCAAAGCTCTCGGCGACCTCGCTCGGGTCGGCATCCTCCAGCGCGTTTTTGGGGCGGCGGAACAGGTTCTTTGGCAGCATATCGGCTCACTTCCTTACAGCTTGAGGCTCTCAATGAACGACGTGGTGTACGTGCCGTCAATGAACGCCTTCTCGTTAATCAGGTCGGACTGCATCGGGCCGGTGTGGTCGACGCCCTCTATGACCATTTCGCACAGCGCGGCCTGCATCTTGCGGATTGCCTCGGCGCGCGTGGCGGCGTAGACTATGAGCTTGCCTATCATCGAGTCATAGTAGGGCGGTATCTGATAGCCCTGATACAGCGCCGTATCGAAGCGCACCCAGGGCCCGCCGGGTATGTGCAGCAGCTTTATCTGCCCGCAACTGGGCGCGAAGTTGTTCTGCGGATTTTCAGCGTTAATCCGGCACTCGATGGCGTGGCCCACCAGCTTGATGTCGCTCTGCTTAAAGGGCAGCTCAGCGCCTGCGGCCACGCGTATCTGCCACTTGACGATGTCGGTGGATGATACCATTTCGGTCACGGGATGCTCGACCTGCAGGCGCGTGTTCATCTCCATGAAATAGAACTGCTGGTCGGGCGTGACCAGGAACTCGACCGTGCCGACGCCCTCGTAGTTTACAGCGCGGGCGGCGAGTATTGCGGCATCCATCATTGCGGTGCGCGTGTCGTCGCGCAGTGTGGGCGCGGGGCACTCTTCCAGCAGCTTTTGATGTTTGCGTTGCATCGAGCAGTCGCGATCGCCCAGGCAGACTATGCCGCCGTGCTGATCGCACAGCAACTGCATTTCGATGTGCTTGACATTTGTAAGGTATTTTTCCATGTATACGCCGTCGTCGCCGAATGCGCCGCGGGCCTCGGCGCGCGCCTCCTGGAACGCGCGTTCGACCTGCGCTTCGGATTCGATGAGGCGTATGCCGCGACCGCCGCCGCCGCTGCGCGCCTTGATGAGCACCGGCAGACCTATGCGCCGTGCCTCACTGAGCGCGTGCTCGGGGCTTTCCAGCAGGTCGCAGCCCGGCACGACCGGCACCCCGGCCGCGCGCATCGTGCGACGGGCGGCGTCCTTGTCGCCCATGCGCGCGATTATGTCGGCGCTGGGGCCAATGAACTTGAGCTTGGCCTCGGCGCAGCGCCGGGCGAACTCGGCGTTTTCGCTGAGCAGCCCGTAGCCCGGATGTATTGCCTTTGCGCCGGTCAGCAGCGCAGCCGACAGTATCGCGTCCATGTTCAGATAGCTCAGCTGGACCGGCGCGGGGCCTATGCAGATGCTCTCGTCGGCGAGCGAGACGTGCAGCGCGTCGCGATCGGCCTCGGAAAACACCGCGACCGTCGACACGCCCATCTCCTTGCAGGCCCTGATTATTCTAACGGCTATCTCGCCCCGGTTGGCGATCAATATCTTTGGAAACAAGTTACGCCTCCTGGCGCTATGTGCGCAACAATATATTACTGCGGCAGGGGCCGCGCGGACGCCGGCGCGCCCGTCAGGTCACCGCGAACTGGAATTCACCGCTGGAGCAGAGCTCGCCGCCCACGCGCGCTTCGCCGGTGCATACGTACAGGTTAGCCATGTGGCGCTTTAAGCGTATCGTGGTTTCAAGCGTGTCGCCGGGGCGCACCGGGCGGCGGAACCGCACCTTATCTATGCCGGCGTACAGCGGCGTGCGGCCCTTTATCTCGTTTGCCAGCAGTACGCACGCGGTCTGCGCGATTATCTCGCACTGAATCACGCCGGGCATTATCGGATTGCCCGGAAAGTGGCCGTGCAGGAAGAACTCGTCGCCGCGCACTGTGTAGCTGCCATGCGCTGCGCCGTCCTCGCCCAGGTGCGCTTCGTCCAGCAGCAGCATGTCGTCGCGGTGGGGGAGTATGTCCATTATCTCGGTTTTGTTCATGCGCTCACCCCGTCAATACAGCTTGAACAGCGTCTGGCCGTATTCTACGACATTGCCGCTCTGGGCGCAGATGTCGACGACCTCGCCGTCCTGAGTTGCGGTTATCTCGTTCATCAGCTTCATGGCTTCGACGATGCAGAGCACGTCGCCCTTCTTGACGTGATCGCCGACCTTGACGTATGGCTCGGCGTCGGGTGAAGGCGCGGCGTAGAACACGCCGACCAGAGGGCTCTTTATCTCAATGACGTCGTTGAAGTCGACGCCGCGGTCGTCGTGCGGGGCCTCGGCGACGGGCGCCGCCGCAGGCGCAGTAGCGACCACGGGTGTGGCGACCGGCGCGTTGACTGTGCTCTCCAGTCTCAGATGCGTGCCGCACTCATCCAGTTCCAGCGCGGTCAGGCCGTTTTCACGCATGATCGCGGCCAGCGCGCGTATGTCGTCTATCTTCATCTGTACCTCCTCAGCGCGACTACCGCGTTGTGTCCGCCAAAGCCCAGCGATGTCGATATTGCGCCGTCAAGGTCGGCCTTGCGCGCGGTATGGGGCGTGTAGTCGAGGTCGCAGTCGGGATCTGGCTCGTCCAGGTTGATCGTCGGCGGTACGATGCCGTCGCGCAGCGCCAGCACGCATGCGCACAGTTCCACCGCGCCGGTCGCGCCCAGCATATGGCCGTGCATCGACTTGGTTGAGGATATGTGCGCCGCGCGTGCGGCCTCCTCGCCCAGCGCGTGTTTGATGGCCAGCGTCTCGGTGCGGTCGTTGAGTTGGGTGCCCGTGCCGTGGGCGTTAATGTAGAGTTCGCCGTCGAGCGGGCCCATCTGGGTAACGGCCTGGCGTATCGCGCGTTCGGCGCCGCGGCCCTCGGGATCGGGCGCGGTTATGTGATGCGCGTCGCAGGTGTTGCCGTATCCCACCACTTCGGCGAGTATGTTAGCGCCGCGGGCCCGGGCGTGTTCGAGCTCCTCGAGCACGAGTATGCCGGCGCCTTCGCCCATCGTAAAGCCGGCGCGCCGCTTGTCGAACGGCAGCGATGCGGCATTCGGGTCATCGGTTTCGCACAGCGCCTTGCAGTTGCAAAAGCCCGCCACGCCCATCGGCTCTATCGCGGCCTCGGCGCCGCCGGCGATTATCGCGGTGGCGTAGCCGTCTTTGATCGCGCGATATGCCTCGCCCACGGCGTTGGTGGACGTGGCGCATGCGGTCACGACGGGCAGCGACGGCCCCTGAGCGTTGAACTTGATTGCAATATTGCCGGTCGCGATATTGGCGATCATCATCGGGATGTACAGCGGCGACACGCGCGCCGGGCCGCGATTCATCATCTTTTCGAATTCCACGACCGACGTGTGATAGCCGCCTATGCCGCTGCCCACGTATACGCCCAGCTCCTCGGGCGGCAGCGTGCCCAGTATGCCGGACTCGTTTACCGCCTGCCAGGCTGCGGCCATGGCATACTGCGTATACAGGTCCATACGGCGGGCGTCGCCCTTTTCCATGCCGTAATGGGTTATGTCGAAGTCCTTGACCTCGGCGGCTACGTGGCACTTGAAGGTGGTGGAGTCGAAGCGGGTTATCGGGCCTATGCCGCTCTTACCGGCGTACAGGCTGTCACGGAACTCGGCTATGTCGTTGCCTATCGGCGTTATGACGCCCATGCCGGTTATAGCTACACGCATTTATTTCACCTCACATATACAGACCGCCGTTTACGCTGAGCACCGTGCCGGTGATGTATGCGGCGCGGTCGCTTGCCAGAAATGCCACGGCCTCGGCGATCTCCTCAGGTTCGGCCATGCGGCCCATTGGCACGGATTTGAGGCCCTCGCTGAGCGCAGCCTCATTCATCGCGGCGGTCATCTCGGTCCTGACAAAGCCCGGCGCAACGGCATTGACCGTCACTCCGCGCCCGGCCAGCTCGCGCGCCAGCGTCTTGGTAAGGCCGATCATGCCGGCCTTGGCGGCGGAGTAGTTGGCCTGCCCGGCGTTGCCCATCAGGCCTGACGCCGAGCTTATGTTGATTATGCGTCCGGAGCGCCGCCGCACGAAATCGCTCATCGCGGCCTGCGCCATCAGGAACGCGCCGGTGAGATTTACGTCTATCACGCGCCGGAAGTCGTCGGGCTTCATGCGCAGCGATATGCCGTCGCGGGTTATGCCGGCGTTGTTCACGAGTATGTCTATCGGGCCCAACTCGGCGCGGACCTGTTTTATGGCCGCAGCCGCCTGCTGCGCGTCCGACACGTCGCACTGCACTGCCATGGCGCGCACGCCCAGCTCGCGCACCTGCTGCGCGGTCTCATCGGCGGCGGCCTGATTGCCGGCATATATAAGCGCTACGTCCGCGCCGGATTCAGCCAGCCGCAGTGCTATCGCACGGCCTATGCCGCGTGAACCGCCGGTCACAACCGCCACGCGTCCCTTCAGGCTTTCGCTCAGCATGATTGCGCCTCCTTTAAGATGGCCTTGAGCGCGTCAAGGCCCGCTGCATCGCCCACGGCACAGACGCGCGCCTCGGGGATTGTCTTTGAGATCAGCCCGCAGAGCGTCTTGCCCGCGCCGACCTCGACGAATGTGCGCGCGCCGGCATCCCACATGTTGGAAACGGTCGCGTGCCACTTGACCGGGGAAGCGATCTGCTTGGCGAGCGTATCGGCCTCCTGGCCGGGCGCGTAGGGCTGTGCGGTCTTGTTGGCGTACAGCGGTATGCGGGGTGTGCTGAACTTCACGTCATCCAGCACGGTTTGCATCTCCAGCGCGGCCGTGGCCATGAACGGCGAATGGAACGCACCGGACACATTGAGCTTTATCGCGCGCCCGCCGGCAGCCTTGACAGCTTCCAGCAGCGGCTTTTCCTGATCGCTGGCGCAGGCGACGACGGTCTGCGCGGGCGAGTTGAAGTTGACCGGATACGCGCGCTGCAGTCCGGCGCAGATTCGCGACACTTCGTCGCCGCTGAGCTTGAGCACGGCGTACATAAGGCCCGGATTGGCCTCGGCGCAGCGCTGCATGAACTCGGCGCGGCGCATGACCAGGCCAAACGCGGTATCAAAATCCAGCATGCCGCTAAACGCCGCCGCGGCGACCTCGCCCAGCGAGAATCCCGCGCACATGTCGGGCGTGGCGCCGGCCTGTTCGGCCAGCCTTGCGCACGCGTAGTCCATGACGAACAGGCAGGGCTGAGTGTTTATCGTGGTGGACAGCTCCTCCTTGGAGCCGGAAAAGCACATCTCAAGCGTGCCGGGGCGCAGGGCTTCGGCACGGTCGAATATCTCGCGGGCGAGCGCGTTTGAGTCATACAGATCGCGGCCCATGCCGGGATACTGCGCGCCCTGACCGGCGAATACGAATGCTACTTTATCCATTCGGGGGCACCTCGCAAAAGTTTTTCCGCGCCCTCAAGCACGTCGTCGATTATCTCGGCGGCGGGCTGTATGCGGGTCACCAGACCGGCTATCTGACCGCACAGGAAGCTGCCTTCCTTTTCATTGCCGTCAACGGCGGCCTTGCGCAGCGCGCCCACGCCGAACTGTTCAACCTCGGCGTTGGTCTTGGTGGAGTCGTACTCAAGCCGGGCGAACTCGTTCGTGAACGGGTTCTTGAGCGCGCGCACCGGATGGCCCAGCCGGCGGCCGGTGACTATTGTGTCGATATCGCGCGCGGCGAGCACCTTCTTTTTGTAATTTTCGTGCGCGACGCATTCCTCGGCGCACAAAAAGCGCGTACCCATCTGCACGCCCTGGGCGCCCAGCATCAGCGCCGCGGCGAATCCACGGCCGTCGGCTATGCCGCCGGCGGCTATCACGGGTATCTTGACCGCGTCGACGACCTGGGGGACCAGTGTCATCGTGGCCATTTCGCCTATGTGACCGCCGGATTCGCCGCCCTCGGCTATAACGGCGGTTGCGCCAAAGCGCTCCACGCGCCGCGCTATCGCCACCGACGGCACTACCGGCACGACCTTTATGCCGGCCGGCACCCATAGCTTCATGTACTTGTCCGGCATGCCTGCGCCGGTCGTGATTACGGGCACCTTTTCCTCGAGCAGCACCTGCGACACCTCGTCGACGTGCGGGCTCATCAGCATGACGTTCACGCCAAAGGGCTTGTCGGTCAGCTCGCGGCACGCGCGGATCTCATTGCGCAGGTATTCGCCGGGTGCGTTCATGGCGCTGATTATGCCCAGTCCGCCCGCGTTGGACACGGCGGCGGCGAGCTTGTGCTCGCTTATCCAGGCCATGCCGCCCTGGAATATCGGCTTTTCAATGCCGATAGCCTCAGTTATGCGCGTCTTCATTTACTTACTTCGCCTCATCGATGAGCTTTACTATGTCGCTTACCTTCTTGAGCGAGGCATCCAGCTCTATCGTCACGCCGAACTCGTCTTCCAGCTTCATGGCCAGTTCGGCCATATCCAGCGAGTCCAGGCCCAGGTCGGCAAACGCGCTGTCTTCCTTGACTTCCGAAACGTCTATGCCCTTGTAATCCGCCAGTATCTCCGCAACCTTCTGAAAAGTCATGTTCTTCTACCTCCGATTAGCATATTCATATTATCTTTATCGCCGAAACCATTCGGCGTGGGGTTGGCTTGTTGCATCGGACTGCATCCCCTGTTTAGCGGGTATACATCCGGAGTGGCGGCCTGCGCCGCCGGTAATATATGAGCGCCGGTCGTACCGGCGGGAATCGCTCTAGTTGAGAGAAGCATTTGTGCAACATACCTGCAAGCTTTGCTGTGTGCACAGAAACCGCCACGTTGCGCAAATCGCAAAACAACGCGCCTGAAGTGCATCTGTGCCGGCGAAATAAGCCTGCGTTGCGCAGAACACTAATGCGATACACCTGCAAGCCTTGCTGTGCCCGCGTGGAATCGCTTTGCGCCCTGGAGCAGTTTGGGCTCACTTGTTCCAGCGCAGCAGCGCCGCGGCGGTCACAAAGCCCGCGCCAAACGCACTTAGCGCCAGTATATCGCCGTTTTTGAGCGCGCCGGAGCGGTTCTGCTCGTCCAGCAGTATTGCGCATGATGCGCTGGAGGAATTGCCGGTGCGCTCTATGTTGTGGGGTATGCGTTCACGCTCCACGCCCAGCCGGCTGCGCACGGCCTCGATTATGCGCAGGTTGGCCTGATGCATCAGGTAGTGGTCGACCTGGTCAGGCTTGAGGCCGCACTCGTTGAGCAACGCGAACAGATCCTCGGCCGAGTGGGTGACGGCGGACTTGTACACGTCCTGGCCCTTCATGTGGAAGTGGGTATCAATGTCGCGGTCGGCGGCATAGGGGCTGGAACCGCGGCTGATGCGCTGGTATAGCACGCCCACGTTGCCGCGCGAGGTGAGGCGGGTCTTCATCAGTCCCTCGCCCTGCGTGACTACCGCCGCACCGGCGCCGTCGCCAAACAGCACGCAGTTGGAACGGTCAGCCCAGTTGGCCATGCGGCTCATTGCTTCGGCGCAGAACACGAGCACATTGTGTGCGCGGCCGGCGTTTATGTAGCAGTCGGCGATATCCAGCGCGTATATGAAGCCCGCGCAGGCGACGTTTATGTCGATGCAGGGGCAACATGGTATGCCCAGCCGCTCCTGTATAGCGCAGCTCATACCGGGCGTGATCCACTCGCCCTGCACGGTCGAGCAGATGATGAAGTCGATGTCGGCGGCGGTCAACCCGGCGTCGTCGAGCGCGCGCGTGCACGCCTCGTATGCGAGGCCGTCCAGCGTTTCGGTGGTAATTATCTGACGCGAGCGTATGCCGGTGCGGGTTGATATCCACTCGTCGCTGGTGTCGAGGAACTTGGCCAGGTCGTCATTGGTCACGGTGAACTTGGGCAGCGCACTGCCCGTTCCGATAATCCTCATAGTGCGCCTCCTTGCGGCGGTGTTCAATCGCCGCGCAATATGTCGTCACCCGCGCAGCGCCTGTTTGCCTGTCGGGTTGTCAGTGCGATCCTGTTGGATAAGTTCCTCAGCCTTCAGCTGAAAGAACGTGTTTAGGGCTTTGAGACCATCGAGCAGCGCTTCGCGGTCATCCTCGGGCATTGCGCGCGCCACGGCGTTGACCATCTGCCTATGAAAGTAGCGATGTGAAATGTCGGCGCGCTGGCCCAGCGGAGTAAGGCGCACGTATATGCGGCGCGCGTCGTCCTGACCGCGCGACTTGTACACATAGCCCTTGCGTTCGAGTTTTTTAACGGCGACCGTGGCCGACGGCAGCGATATGGCCTGTGCCTGAGCGATCTCGGTTATCGTGCAGCCCTGGCAATTAGAACTCGCGCCGCGTCCGGATGCGCCTATCGCCTCGATAATGTGCATCTCGCCTATCGAGAGGTTCTCATTGCTCAGGTCGGAGAGCATCGTTTCCTCGATAGTGCGTATCGCGCGAAATGTATTGACGAGCAATTCGTCGAGCTCCGCGCAGAATTTCCGCTCCATGCGACGCGCCTCCGTTAGTTAATTAGTCAAACTAATTATATTTTTCCTGGGGCATATTGTCAAGTGTATGCGCATGCGCGCGGCGTTAAGTTTGTAGGGCCAATGCGTGCCGATTTGAGCGCTTTTAAGCGCACATCGGCGCGCGCATGTCCGTCCAGGCGCGCGGACGGCGTCCGGATTTGAATTGTGCGCGCTTGCGTAGCGCAAATCAGACCGGGCGGACGCAACGGGACTGCGCCTGCCCGGTCGGCATATTTCCGGAAAGTAGGCTGTGCTTATTGGTCAGCTTCGTCGGCATGAATGATACTGCGCCGTCAGATCAGTAAGCCGCAATGGGCCCGCAGTGCCGGCTCGACCCGCCAGCCGCGACGGCGCCACGGATTCAGTCCTCCAGCCGCAGCGTGACAGAGCCATCGGATTCATAATGCACCATGTCGCGCTCCAGTTCGAACCGGCGCATTGACTCGAAGTACTCGTCGATGCTCATAAGGCGCGGCCTGGCTGCATCGACTACGGCCTGAGCGCGCGCTGCGCCGTCCTCAAGCAGCATTGCGAGCATTGCCAGCTGCATCTGAGCGGGGCGTATGCATGCGGCGATTGGATTGGATATCGTGTAGTCGGCGCCATGTCCGGTGCCGCTGGCGCCACCGGCGTAGGGTTGCACCGTGGCCATTACCAGCGACAGGTCGCCCATGTCGGTGCAGCCGGTGCTCCAGTTGTTATTTATGGCGACGTCGTTGTCGCCAGATACGGCGCGCGCGGCCTGGGCGGCGATCTCACACAGCTCGGGGTCATTGTTTAACGGCGCATAGCCGGGTATATCGCTTATGTGCACCTGAGCGCCCAGCGCGGCGGCACTGGCGGCCAGCGCGCGATTGACGCGGGCGTTGGCGGCGCGTATGGCGTCAAGCGAAGCGCCGCGCACGTAGCTTTCCAGCGTGACGCGCGCAGGTATTGCGTTGACCGCATCGCCGCCGGAGGTTATTATCGGGTGATAGCGTATGTGGTCGGCGTCGCGGAATGTCTCGCGCAGCGCGTTGACGGCCTGTATGCCCAGCGTGGCGGCGTAAAGCGCGTTGATGCCGCGATGCGGCGCTCCGCCGGCGTGTGCGGCGCGGCCGGTGTACTCTATGCGCTTGAGCACGCAGCCATTGCCGCCGCGCGTCACCTCGAACGCCTTGCGTATCGCCGAAGTGTGCACCAGCAGTGCTATGTTGCAGCCGTTAAACAGTCCCCGGCGCAGGAACTCTATCTTGCCGCTGGGGTGTGAGATAATGCCATCGCGCCGGAGCTTGTCGCGCTGTTCCAGTTCGATCAGCTCTTCGGCGGGCACGGCGCACAGCCTTATCCGGCCTGACATGCCGTCCATAACGCCCGGCTCGCGCAGCGCCAGCGCCAGCCCCAGCAGTGCCGCGGCCTGCGCGCAGTGACCGCATGCGTGAACGGCCTTTGTACTGGTATCGGCATCGGGGTGATCGGCGCAGATGAGCGAGTCCAGCTCGCCCATCACCAGCACGCATGGGCCGGGCCGGCCGGTGTCCAGATCTGCTATGAAACCGGGTATGTTGCCGGCGCGCGTGAGCGCGTAGCCTGCGCTCTCAAAGCGTTCGGCCAGGTACGCGTCGGCGAGCCATTCGTTAAAGCCGGTCTGAGGATGCTGCCAGATGTATTCCAGTGCGGCGAGTATCTCGGCGGTATGACGGTCTACGGCCTCCATGAGCAGGGTTGTGTTCATTTAGATCAGCTCCCTTTTGCGCGCGGCGCCGGCGCCGGACGCTTGTTTGTTGACAGTATTATACAGCGCACAGGGGTACATTGGCAAGCGCGGCGGGCTGGTTTGAAGCCGGGTCGGGCATTGGCGGCTGCGTGCGCAAAAGCGGCGTGGCGCGGCTGCATTGCGCGACAAGATTGCAATCGGCACGGCACGCGCTCAGGCGTCAGGCACGATACCTGTTGCCGCCGGGCGCGCCGCGTTGCATGAACGCGTCATGTGCCTCACGCTGCCCGGCATTCGGAGCACATGCGCAGCCGGCTTGCCTCAGATACTTTACCGGTTTGACATTGTCGCGATTGGGGAATAGTGGTATTATGAGCAAGTTCTAATCGTATTCTCACCCGCACCGGCTTGTCGCCGCGCGTGGGGACAAGTATAATTGACGACAGGGGGATATGGCGATGTGGATGCCGGATAGAGTCGCGTTTACGCTGGGGCCGCTTACCGTGTACTGGTACGGCGTGCTTATCACATTTGCGGTGCTGATAGGGTACATGCTTGCGTGCCATGAACAGCGGCGCGTGGGATTGCCCGAGGGCACGATGCTGGATATCTTCTTTTATATAGTGCCGCTGGCGATAGTGTGCGCGCGAGTTTACTACGTCGTGTTCAGCTGGGACAGCTTCCGCGATAACCCGCTGGACGTGTTCAAGATAAACAAGGGCGGCATAGCCATATATGGCGCGGTGCTGGGCGGAATACTGGGCGCGTTCATATTCTCGCGCCGGCGCAAGCTGCGCATGAGCAAGCTTATGGATATGCTGACTCCGTCGCTGATACTGGGTCAGGCGATAGGCCGCTGGGGCAACTTCTTCAACCAGGAGGCGTTTGGCGGGCTAATCGAGAATACTGCGCTGCAGTTTTTCCCGGTCGGAGTATACATAGAGGCGCTGGGCGAGTGGCACTATGCGACGTTCTTTTATGAGTCGATGTGGTGCTTTGTGGTATTTGCGGTGCTGATGGCGACGCGCCGGCGCTACACGCATTCGGGCGATGTGCTGGCGTGGTATGCGGCGCTGTACGGCGCCGAGCGCGCGATAGTCGAGGGCATGCGCACCGACAGTCTGTATCTGGGGCAGGTGCGCATGTCGCAGTTGCTGAGCATGCTCATGGTATTGGCGGTGCTGGCGCTGTTCTTTGCGCGCCGGCGGGACAAGCGGGCCGGCGATGTGGTTGCGCTGATAGTGGGCTGCGTGTTGGGCACGGGCCTGATCGTGGCCACGTGTGCGCTGGGCGCATATGCGCTTGTGCCGGAGCTTGCATGCGTTGCGGGCATGCTGGCGCTGTGCGTATATCTGTACCGCGCGCCGGCTGACGCGCCACGGGCATACGCATCGCGCTGACCGGCGCCATATGCGCGCTGGTTTATGTGACGTTGCCGCTTTGCAGCCGCGCCGTGCAGTTTTATGGAGGTAGATCGGATGAGTATCAAATCGCTTACGGCGGGCATAGCGCTGGCGCTGGTGGGCTTGACGCTGTTGTTGCGCGTGGCGGGAGTACTGAGCTTTTCGATACTGTCGCTGTGGCCGCTGCTGCCCATATGCTGGGGCGTGGTGTACGAGCACTCGGGCTGGAACTATGATGCGCGCGGCGGTTCGCTGTTGACGGGCGGGGTGCTGATAACATATGGAGTCATGTTTCTGGCGTGCGAGCTGACCAGCTGGTCGCTTATGGCCTATATATGGCCGGGGTTTTTGCTGGGCCCGGCGCTGGGTCTGCGCCAGCAGTATCTGCGCGATCCGTCCAACAGCGGGGCGCGCGTGGCGTCGCTGGTACTGGGCAGCGTGGGTGGATTGCTGCTGCTGGGCACGTTTGTGTCGATGCAATTGCTGATACCCGGGCTGATGATCGTGGCGGGCATAGCGCTGCTGGTGTCGGTATTGCGCCGGGTGCGCTGAAATTTTGATAATTTATTGACAATGTTTGCCAACTCGCGTATAATCTGTAGTTGAGGATTGCCGAACCTTAATCTGCTTCGCAGGCAAAAAGTATGCGCGGCCGGTCAGTATCCTTAGCTACAAATATGCGGGAGGGTATATCATGCGCAACCTTACGATGCTGACGGACCTGTATGAGCTGACGATGATGTACGGCTACTGGAAAAAAGGTATGGGCCGTAACCGCGCGGTATTCGACATGTTCTACCGCGCGACCAGCGAGACGACGGTTTACGCGATAGCGGCCGGCCTGGAGCAGGTTATCGACTACATTAACAACCTGCGCTTCGAGGAGCACGACATAGAGTATCTGCGCTCGCTCAACCTGTTCGACGAGGAATTCCTGAATTACCTGCGCGGCTTTAAGTTCACCGGGGACATAATGGCTGTGCCGGAGGGCACGCTGGTGTTTTCATATGAACCGATAGTGCGCGTGACCGCGCCGATAATGGAGGCGCAACTGCTTGAGACGGCGCTGCTGAACATAGTCAATCATCAGACGCTGATAGCGACCAAGGCCAGCCGCGTGGTGCAGGCGGCCGACGGCGGCACGGTGTTGGAGTTTGGGCTGAGGCGCGCACAGGGCCCGGATGCGGGCATATACGGCGCGCGCGCGGCGGTTATCGCGGGGTGCAAGGCGACCAGCAATGTGCTGACCGGCGAGATGTTTGGCATACCGGTCGGCGGCACGCATGCGCACAGCTGGGTGATGTCGTTCCCTGACGAGCTGGAGGCGTTCCGCGCATATGCGGAGATATTCCCGACCAACTGCATGCTGCTTGTGGATACCTATGACACGCTGGGCAGCGGCATGCCCAATGCCATAAAGGTGTTTGGCGAGCTGCGCGCGCGGGGATATGAGCCGGTGGGCATACGGCTGGACTCGGGCGATCTGGCGTACTTGAGCCGCGAATGCCGGCGCATGATGGATGAGGCGGGCTTCCCGAATGCGAAGGTGTTTGCCTCGGGCGACCTGGACGAGGAATTGATCTGGGATTTGAAGGCCCAGGGCGCGGCGATAGACGTATGGGGCGTGGGCACGCGGCTGATTACCTCGCAGGACTGCCCGGCGCTGGGCGGCGTCTACAAGCTCGCGGCCGAGGAAGTCGACGGCAAGTTCGTGCCCAAGATAAAGATATCAGAAAATCCGGCCAAAGTGACCAATCCAGGTCAGAAGATGCTCTACCGGCTGTACGACAGCGCGGGCATGGCGGTCGCCGATCTGATAACGCTGGATCATGAGCGCATAGACGAGAGCAAGCCGCTTACGATTTTCGATCCAGTGGATACCTGGAAAAAGCTGACGCTTACCAACTTCAAGGCGCGCCGGCTGCTGGTGCCGGTGTTCGAGGGAGGACGGCAGGTTTATGAATCGCCCAAGCTCATCGACATCCAGGCGTATTGCCAGCGCGAGCTGGATACGTTCTGGGCGCAGTACAAGCGCCTGCGCAATCCGCATCGCTACAAGGTCGACTTGTCCGACGAGCTGTGGATGCTGAAGCATACGATGCTCCAGCGCCGGCAGGAGCGCGTATAATGTAAATAAATATTAAGCCGCTGCGGGCGCGTGCCTGCGGCGGCTTTTGCATTAGTGCCTTTAGGCCGTTGAGCGAAATTGTTATGGCTGCGGCGGATAGAACGCGGCGGCCTGCGTTATTAGACGCGGAGACATCGAGTGTCATGCGCAGGACGGATGTGCGCGGCTTGTCCGAATTTGCTTGACAGCAGCCCTTGCGATAAAGTAATATATATCCATAGTAAGCCACGGACTGCGAACCAAATACGCTTTGGGAGGAATTCATTATGGGCACAGTAGTATGCTTTGGCGAGGTCATGCTTCGCCTGACGCCGCCGGATAACATGCGCTATTCTCAGACCAAGTCGTTTGACATGGCGTTTGGCGGCGCCGAGAACAACGTGGCGGTATCGCTGGCGTGCTTTGGCGAGCGCTCGCGGATGGTGACGCGCGTGCCGGCTAACGCTATCGCCGATGTGTTCGTGCAGCAGATGCGCGCGCTGGGCGTGGACACCAGCTTTATACTGCGCGGAGGCGAGCGCATGGGCATATACTTCGTCGAGAAGGGCGCGTCGCTGCGGCCCACGCGGGTGACATATGACCGCAAGTTCTCCGCGATGACCGAGCTCAAGCCCGGCGACATAGATTGGGACAAGGCGTTTGAGGACGCCGACTGGTTCCATTGGACTGGCATAACCGCCGCGATATCGCCCGACGCGCCTGCGGTGCTGCTGGAAGCGCTCAAGGCGGCGCGCCGTCACGGCGTAAAGGTCAGCTGTGACCTCAATTACCGCAAGAACCTGTGGACGCCCGAACAGGCGCAGAGCGTCATGCCCGAGCTGGTGGAGTATTCCGACGTAATAATAGGCACCGTAGAGGACAGCGCGCTGACCGTAGGCGTAAAGCCCGACGATGTGGACATCGAACTCGGTCGGCAGACCGATGCGCAGTATCTGGAGACCGCGCGCATGCTGGCCAAGCGCTTTGGCGCGGGCAAGGTAGCCATGATGGAGCGCGAGAGCATATCGTCTAACGACTGCAACTGGTTCATGAAGCTCTACGACGCGGCCAGCGATACGATGGCGCATTCGCGCGAGTACGCGGTGCGCATAATCGACAACGTGGGTTGCGGCGACGCGTTTGGCGGCGGACTGATATACGCGCTGCGCGCGGGCATGAGCGACCAGGAAGCGGTCGAATTCGGCACGGCAGCGGGTGCGCTCAAGCACACCATAAACGGCGACTACAACCTGATAACGCGCGAGGAAGTTCAGGCGATCGTGGATGGCGGCGCGACTGGACGCGTACAGCGTTGATGATTCAGAGCGACATGGCTATATGGAGGCGCGGCGGCGGTGTGCTGCCGCGCCTTTGAGCGCATAAATTAGGAAGTGTTCATATGGCGACGATAACCGAACTGAGGCCGATCAAGCGCCGGGTGCTGATAGCCGTCGATGGGCGCAGGTTTGCCTGCGTGCCGCGGAGCTGGATTGAAGAGCTGGATTTGCATCAGTACGACGATGTGGATACGGATGAGCTGGGCGGCGCGATAGCCGCGCGGCAGTTTGAGGGTGCGTATTCGTATGCGCTGGAGCTGCTCGCCGGGGCGATGCGCTCGCGCAGACAGGTGCTCACAAAGCTCGCCGAACGCGGCTGCTGCGCGCTTACGCTGGAGATGGTCGCGCAGCGCCTCGAGGAGAACGGCCTCATAGACGACGCCGCTTACGCTCAGCGCCAGCTCGAGCTCAGCAACCGGCGCGGCAAGGGTCAGCGCGCCGCGGTGAGCGCGCTGATAAGCAAGGGCGTGGACGCCGACACCGCGCGCCGCTCGCTGGAAGGCTGGGATGTGGATGCCGAACGGCGTGCGGCGTGCGAGGCGGCGTACAAGTACATGCGCCGGCGTTGGGATGACGACGAGCGCCGTGCGCGTATGTTGACCTATGGGGCGCTGGCGCGCAGGGGCTACTCGAGTGAACTCGCGCGCCAGGCTGTGGAACACGCCGCACAGCGCCTGCGCGACGAGCAGGACGGCACGGACGAATAGCCTCAGCCAAACGATACCGGCTCAAGCCCGGCCTGTGCGCGCAGCTTGTCGTACAGCCGCGCCAGCTCCAGCGAGTCGGCCAGCGGCATAAGTGGGCTTTGCTTCAGGCCGCGCTCGCAGCAGTCGATGAAGTGCAGGGCTTCATAGTACAGGTCCTCACGTATGGGATCGTCAAAGCTGTCCAGCAGTGCGCCTGAGTTGTCGCGCAGTTCACAGCGGCGCGCTCCCCAGAACTTGGGCATGTATATGCAGCCGCGTTCGCCGTAGACGTAGGCATCGCCGGGCTGGCTCACGTTTACGCCGGCATTGAGCGAGGCTATGACGTCGCCCAAACGCAGTTGCACTGCGGCGTAGTCGTCCACGCCGCCCGGGCAGAGATGCAGCATGCCATTGACCGCGTCGGGTGCGCGACCGGCCATGTCCAGCGCAAACCCGAGCGCATACACGCCTACGTCGAACAGCGCGCCGCCGCCCAGCGCCGGGTCGTACAGCCGGCTGGCCGGGTCATAGCTGGTGTGAAAACAGAACGCGGCATTTATCGCAAGCGGCGCGCCTATGCGGCCCTGAGCTATCCAGTCCTTTGCGCGCCGGTACGCGGGCATCGTACGCGTCCAAAGCGCTTCCATCAGCAGCGTATCGCATTCCCGCGCGGCTTCGATTGCGGTCAGTGCGTCGCTCTGGCCGCAGCACATAGGCTTTTCGCACAGCACAGGCTTGTGATGGCGCAGTGCGGCAAGCGTTTGCGCCAGGTGCAGGTTGTTGGGCACGCCTATGTACACGGCGTCGACATTCGCGTCTTCCAGCATATTATCGATGTCGCAATAGCCGCGCCGCGCGCCGATCTCAGCGGCGAATGCATCGGCGCGCTGCTGAGTGCGGCTCAGCACGGCGCTGACCTCGCTGCCGGGTATGCGTGCTATCGCCTGTGCAAAGCGGTGGGAGATGGTGCCCGAACCTGTGATTGCAAATCTCATATAGCGTACCTCCGGAGCATTTGATTAAGCCATACAATTGGGCAAGGCTGCCCGTTCATTTTAAATGCATTAATATTGCTCAGCACATACATTAAACCGTCGGCAGCCTGTAAATCGCGCTATCGCCGACGCAAATCAACCGGCGCGCACACTATTCAGCCGTGCGCGCCGGCATATCAGCCTGAGCGATTCAATTTCAATCAATGCCAAACAGCTTTGGATACTTTAGCGCCGCAGCGGTGCGGTACTCTGTCGGGAAGCGCTGCGCTGCGCGTTCAAGCGCTTCAGTGTCGCCATCCAGTGCCGCAAGCAGCGCCTCCGGGAAAGCCAGCGCCAACTCGTCCATCATGGCCTTGTCGTGCTCGAATGGCTTGTAGCTGACGCGACTGCGCGCGAAATGATGGTACTTGCCTATATCGCGCCGGGCAGCGTCGCAGCTGGACCGCGCCTGATTGAGCAGCGCTTGAGCGCCCGCCTGGTCGTCCAGCGCGCGCAGACACAGCGCGCGGAATATCAGCTCTACGGCGCTTGCGCGCTCAGCGCCCATCGTGCCTTCGCGCAGTGCCGACTGCGCGCCGGACTCGTCGCCCTGCGCCCGGAGCGCCAATCCCTTCCAGTAGCGCACAAAGCTCAGCTCGCGCGGCAGGTGTCCTTCGCCTTCCTGGTAATTGGGATCTATCTCGAGTGCGCGCTCAAGCCTCTCCAGCGCGCCGGAGATATCGCCCGCGGCCAGGTGCTGCGCGCCATCCAGCGCCCAGGTCCAGGCGTGCACGCGCAGTATTTCGCCCTCGCCGCCCTCATAGCTGTTGAACATGCGATTGTGCAGCAGCTGTTCGGCGCGCGCATAGTCGCCGCGCTCTACGTAGGCTTCAATGTAGTTTGTGTAGTTGTCATCGCGCGCACAGGCCAGTTCGGCATGCTTTTCGTACAGTGCTAAGCGTTCGTCTATCGGAGCGCCGGTCACCCGCAGGTATTGACATAGCTCGTAGAATACGCAGGCGTCGTGGCGATCCATGCGGAATGCGCGCGCGATCAACTCGCCGGCGCGCTTGTGACTGGCTGCGTCGCGGCGCTTGTCGAAGCACGCGAATGCCAGATTGCGGTACACCGTCGGGAACTTGGCGCCGCGCGATATCGACAATTCGAACAGCTCGGCGGCGCGTTCAAACTGACCCGCAGCGTAGAGCATATTGCCGAGGTAATACGGCGCAGCGGCGTCGGTGACGGATGCATCGACGGCGTCTGCAAGTATCAGCAGCGATTCGGGCCGACTGTGCAGCACGCCATGCGTATCCTGCTGTGAGGCGTCCAGGTATACCCGCTGCTGTTCGGCGGCATTGCCGGCATGGCCATACGCCCAGCCCAGCGCGTACGTAAGCGGCGCAAAGGGTGCGGCGGCATTGGCGCGCTGCCACTCGAGCAGCGCTATCGCGTCGCGATACTGCCCGGCCTGCATGTACCTTAGCGCCGCGTCCAGCGCGTATTCGGGCTTGCTCAGGCAGACCTGCAGTCCAGGCGCGGTAAAGTCGGACTTGCTCAGCGCCAGTTCGGCCAGGTACAGCATATCCATGTCGTCCAGTTCAGCCAATGTGGAAAGCGCGCGCGCATGGGCAGCGTCGTCGCCGCTTATGCGGGCGGCCAGCGCCAGCTCCCAATGGGCCAGCTGATTGCCCCCGCCGGCCAGCAGCGCCTCATGGGCGTGTTCGACAGCGCGTGCGGTGTCATTTTGGCGCAGCGCGATCAGCGCCATCAGTGCGCAGCTCTGTGAGCGTTCGGCGTGCCGCCATGCTGCCGCGGCCAGCGATTCGTATGCGGCGTCATACTCGCCGCGCCACATGTGCGCCACGCCCGCAATGTAATCGCACTCGGTGTCATACGGGTTGGGGTTGCGCAGTCTCAGACGCTTGTCGGCTTCCGCGCAGTAGCGCAGTGCGGATTCGGGGTCGAGCGCACTCAGCGATATCAGCGCCATCAACTGATTGCAGCGCGCGTCGAGCGGATCGCGCTTGAGCGCCTCGCGCAGATAGTCGGCGGGATCGAGGTAGGGATGACGGTATTGGAACAGGTGCAGCGCGTGGAAGTACAGCTCCTCATTGGTCTTGAGCTGCTGGGGTTCGGGCGTGGGCTCAAACGGCGCGGGTATTTCGCACTCTGCGGGCGGATCGGGCTGGTAGCTGACCAGCGTGCGACCGTCGTCCGCGAGTATGTCCACGCGTATGTCGCTTTCGGCGCTGCCAGCGGGGCGGGGCAGGCGCTTGAGGTACACGTCGCCGGGCTTTATGTACATCAGCGTTTCGCTGAATGCCTCCTGGCCGCGGCAGCTCATGCGCACGCGCACGTTGCGGAACACACCGGTAACGTTCAGGCCCAGCTTTATCACGTCGCCCTCGAAATCCAGTGCGAGCGCGGCGTCGAGCGTGGCGTTCTTTACGTAGCCAATGCCCTGTATTGGGTACCAGTACTGATCGGCGGTGCGATATTCGTGCGGAGCTATCCATGAGAAGTCGGGCTGATTGCGCGAGAACACGCCGGTCATCAGTTCGATATATGGTCCGTCGTCGTCGGTGAGTTTGTCATACCACGCCTGCGCAAACGGCGATACGCCCCATGTGAACATCTTCTTGCCGGGTGCGACGTGGCGGTCGGCTATGTGTATGGTACCGCTGTGCGCGCCGAAGTCGTAGCCGCCCAGAAAGTCATACTTTGAATTGTACGTAAAGAACGACGCGCTCATCGGCAGATTGTTGTAATCGCGCACGTCGCGCCCTGCGCCGAAATCCGCACCCTTGTAATCGCCCGACACGATCGGGAAACCGCTGGTCGATGCCCATGCGTGGTCGCTGGCCCAGTGTATGTCGGGCGGGAATATCGCGCGGTAGTCGCGATTCACGGCCACGGCGAGGTTGGCCCACCACATGAACGATTGCGTGACGTCGCTGCGGTTGTACAGCCGTATCTGGGCGCGCATGTACGAGCGGCCGGGATAAACGGTTATGCCTACGCGGCCGCGCGTGCGGCCCATGGGCTCGGTTTCGCCCATCCAGGCGGTAGCGCTGCCGTCGGGATTGTGCTTGAGTTCGTATTCGACGGGCAGGTAGGTTGTGGGGCGATGGTGCTGCGGCCAGTTGAACTCTATACCGCCCGAGGTCCAGGGGCCGCAGTTGCCTATCAGCGCGGGCTTGATGACGCGGTTATAGTATATGAAGTCGTAACCGTTGTATCGGGCGCGTGCGCGGTAGACCTTGCCGCCGAGCTGGGGCAGCAGCGTCAGTGAGATGTACTCGTTTTCGAGCTTTATGGCTTCGTAGGTTTGGTCGCACTTGCGATTGGTGAGCGTAGAGTTCATGGCCATCGGGAATACGCGTCCCGATGCGCCCTGGACGCAACGCTTTTCGTAGAACATGGGATTGGGCTCGTCGGGGCCGATGAGGTAGGTTGGTATAGTGATGCTTTCAGTGCGGGCGATCATGAGGGCTACCTCCTTTGGCGTGAGCATATTAGTTTATGGTAAGATGATAACACCGCGGTGCGGCAAATGCAATAGCACAATCAAAGCGTGACAGACAAAACCCCCGCGGCCGGTAAGCAGTCGCGGGGGAATATGCAATTACATGTGATCTGGAATTACTTGCCCAGCTCGGTGGCGGCGGCGGTGACGGCCTGCCAGCAGGCCTCATAGCCCTGGGAGTTCCACTCGGCGAGCAGGTTCTGATACAGCTCCTCGGTGGGGGTATCGCTGGTATCGGCGATTATCGTGCTCCAGCTGCTGACAGAAGCGCTCATATCGAGCTTCTCCTGCAGGTCGAGCGCGGCGACTTCCCAGTCGAGATTGGGGTACTGCCAGGTAGAGCTGCGGCGCTCGTACTCAGTCTGGCACATATCGCGGATCTCCTGCGGTATGGTGGGATCCTGATACTGCAGCATGTCGCCGTTCCAGGCAGCCAGGCTGGCCAGGAAGCCGGCGGTGGTGTACTTATCGGACAGCAGCATCTGCTTGCCGCTCTCCTCGTTCAGGGGCAGCAGCGAGACTATGTTGCCGTTCTCATCGAATTCATAGTCCTCGCCCTCGAAGCCGTAGCTGGTCAGCATGACGCCCTCGTCAGAGTAGAGGTAGTCCATTATCATCATTATGCGCTCGAGCTTGGCGGCATCGACGCTGGAGGGAACGTAAGTCTCGCTCCAGTAAGACATCTCCTGGAACTGATAGCAATCTTCGCCCTCAAGCGGCACTATCGCGACAGCGTCAAAGAAGTTGACATCAGGCTGTGCGACTACCCACAGATCGTATATGGTCTTGATGTGCTTGGGCGAATTCTGCTTGGCGAGTATGCCTATGCGGCCGGCTGCGAACAGCTCCTGGCAGTCGCCAGAGGCGCGGGACGCGAAGTCCTGATCCATCCAGCCGTTCTTGTAGGCGGTGCGCAGGAAGTCGATGAGCGGCAGAGTAACTTCCTCGTACACGGGCTGCTTCCAGTTTCCGTCCTCCATCTTGACCCAGCGGTTGTCGGTATAGCCGAAGCAGGCGATCTGCTGGGAGGTGGGGAACACGTCGTTGTAGGCGAAACCTATGGTATCGGCCTGGCCGGAGCCATCGGGATCGTCCTCGGTGAACGCCCGCATGACCTCGAGCAGCTCTTCAGCGTTGGTGGGCATCTCAAGGCCCAGATTGTCCAGCCAGTCCTTGCGAATGAGCAGACCGCGGTCCATGCACCAGTACGACGGATCTTCGTAGGTCATGCGCGGGAAGAAGTAGTTGTGGTCGTTCTTGCGGTAGGCCTGCACTTCAGGCAGGTCCATGTACTTGGCCACATTGGGATACGCGCTCAGATCATCCGGCAGGGGCTGCACGACACCGTCGTCTACCCAGGCAATGTAGGTGCCGCTGCCAACTATGTCTATGCCGCCGGAGATGTCAGGCATGGTGTTTGATGCGGCCCAGACGTTGTACTTGTCCCTGTAATCGCCCCAGCCCACGTTCATCGCGGTGAAGGTGACGTTGAACTTGTCCATTACAGTCTGGAGTATCGGGTCAGCGGTGTAGCCTTCGGGCAGATTGTTTTCAATGTCCCAGTGGCCCACCGAGATGGTCATCGGCTCGAGCTCGGTGGCCGCCTCATCGGCGGCAGCCACGGTCAGCCCGCTCGCCAGGCTCATCAGCAGCGCGACAGCCACGAGCAGCGTCAGCATTTTTTTCATGACAAAACCTCCTCTAATTGTTTATCACTGAACCGGTCATCCGGTTAGGATCAGCTCTTTACCGCGCCCAGCATTATGCCCTTGGCGAAGTACTTCTGCACGAACGGGTACACGCACAGTATCGGGACCGTGGTGACCGTGACCGTGGCCATCTGAAGGCCGGTCTTGTATATCGCTATATTGGCGCTGCGGAACGAGTTGGCCATGTCGTTGCCCAGGTCAAGCGTGGACTCTATGACTATCTTGCGCAGCAGCAGCTGCAACGGCACCAGATTGGACTTCTGCTGTATGAATATCATAGCGTTCCACCACTCGTTCCAGAAGCCCACCGCGTAGAACAGCGATATCGTAGCCATTATAGGCGCTGCGCAGGGTATGACTATCTGTACCATTATGCGGAACTCGTTGGCGCCGTCTATGCGGGCCGACTCGGGCAGCGATTCAGGTATCGTATTAAAGTAGTTTTTCATCAATATCATGTTGTACACGCTCAGGCACGAGGGTACGGTCATGACGAATATGTTATCTATGAAGCCCAGGTCTTGTAGCACCAGATACCAGGGTATCAGTCCGCCGCCAAAGTACATCGTTATAACGAACAGCGTCAGTATCCAGCCGCGCCCCGGTAGGCTCTTGCGCGAGAGCGCGTAACCCGCCGAAGTCGTAACCGCCATTGCCAGCGCCGTGCCGAAAACGGTATTGAATCCGCTTATGCCGAACGCGCGCAACAGTTTGGGGTCGGAGAATATTATCTTGTAGTTATTGAAGTCCCAGCCGCGCGGCCAGAGGTAGAGCTGGCCCGAAGCGACCTCGGCGTATGGCGCGACGGAAATCAGCACCATGTTGTAAAACGGGAATATCATCAGCAGCGCCAGCAGCGTGAGCACGGTATATATCACGGCATCGGCGGCGATGGAACCGCCGCCACGGCGAATCGCGTTTGACTTGGTGGCCATATCAGCTCCTCCTTTCGCCTTACAGCAGGCCTTCTTCGCCACAGAGGCGGGCGATGAAGTTCGCCGCCAGCAACAGCGCGAAGTTGCACACCGACTTGAACAGGCCCGCCGCCACCGACAGCGACAGGTTCTGGCCCTTCTGGAACGCGTAGCGGTATATGAACGTATCGAATATATCGCCTGTGGACAGCGTCAGGTCGTTGTACATGTTGAATACCTGGTCAAAGCCGGCATTGAGTATCTGGCCGCACTGCATTATGAGCATTATGACGACCGTGGGCTTTATCGAGGGCCAGGTGATATACCAACACGCCTGCCAGCGGTTGGCGCCGTCTATCGTGGCGGCCTCATACAGCGAGGGGTCTATGCCCGATATCGTAGCCAGATAGATTATCGAGCCCCAGCCTACGCCCTTCCAGATGCTGGTCGTAAACAGCATCGGGCGGAATAAGCCCGGGTCGGTCAGGAATCCCACCGATTCGCCGCCCAGCGCGTTTATTATGCTGTTGACCGTGCCGTCGGACTGGAACAGCATCCTTATCAGCGACACGACCAGCACCCACGACAGAAAGTGCGGGAATGTATACACGGTCTGATACACGCGCTTGAGCCGGGGCAGACGCATCTCGTTCATAAGCAGCGCCAGTATTATGGGCGCCGGGAATTCGAACACCAGTCGCCCAAAGCTGATTATCAGCGTGTTTTTGAACGCCAGCCAGAAGTCGGGCTTTTTCCACAGCGATTCGAACCACTTTAACCCGACCCATTCCATATTGGCCATCTGCCCGAAGAAGCGGATGATCGGTATATCGCCAAAGGCGCTGGGCGTGTTGAAGCGGTACTGCTTGAAGGCCATTATTATGCCGCACATTGGCGCATAGCTGAATATGATTATGCACAGCAGCGCCGGCAACAGCAACAGATAGAACATGCTGTGGCTCTTAATGCGCAGCCACAGGCCCTTTTGATGCAGGTCCTGATTAGCCGCGACCTTTTTCGATGAAACCACACGATCATCCTCCTCAATGCGTTAAATGGGTTAAATATGCTTGAACGCGGCTTATT
>DVNK01000045.1 GCA_018714445.1 Candidatus Fimadaptatus faecigallinarum
GGAGTGTATAATTGCATAGGAGCAAAAGTTTTCGCACAGTTTTGAAACAATGACATCTTCAATTGCTATGCACAGTTTAAATAGTAATTCAGAGCCATCAACATGCTCAACAAATTCTTTATCGTCCGCATATACACATAAAGCATATCTATTATAATAAGGCACTATACTGATATCTACTTTAGTTTCACTTAACGCAGGTTTTGTGCAAAATGTAGTTGAAATTTCCAAAGAATCCAATCGTGTATCGACGCCAATACATACTTTTTCACAAACGAGTAATTTTACCATATTTTCATCTCCGTGCTGTAATATGTTACCATATCAATAAAGTCAAAATATGATTCATAGTAACAGCGGTACTTCATTAATAGCTATCCGTTTTCGCTCCGCTCAATCCGTTGTAAACATATTTTATTATTGCATCAATGTCATGCCTGTTTGTAGATCCATTCCACTCGCGGCGCATAAGTCCGCAACACATCCTCATATTCATGCACAGTAGCGATCACGCCCTTGGTCGACGCAAACACCTCGTCCCACACCAGCCTAGCGGTCTCCCGATCCAGGTGCGCGGTCGGCTCATCGAGTATCAGCCACGGCGCGTCGGAGCAGAGCGCCCGGCAGACCTCTAGCCGCTGCTGCTGCCCCAAGCTCAGCCTGTCCGGCGTCGTCTCATCCATGTCGACATCCAGGCCCAGTTTGCGCGCCATGGCGCGAGCTCGTTGTGCATCATCGCAAACCAGTTCTATGTTCTCCGCGCAGCTTATGGGCAGCAGCGAGCCCTGCGCCGGCATATAGGCGTATTCCCTGTGGCGCTGTGCCTGAGGCATGGCGCCCATGCGCACCCCATTGAGGCTGACCTCACCCGCATCGGGCTCTATCAGCCCTGTCAGCGCGCGCAGCAGCGTGCTCTTGCCCGAACCGTTGTCCCCCAACAGCAGCACATGCTCGCCACAGCTCACTTGCAGCGACACATCACCAAGTATTGGCTTGGCTCCAAGCGTCACGCTCAGCTGGCGCACTTGCAGCCCTGCGCCGTCGCGCGCCGTAGTTGCGGGCACATCTGCGCCGGGTATCGCGCCCTCCAGCTCGTCCAGCCTGTCCGCGAGGTGCGATTCGCTCCGAATCGAGCTCAGTGCGCGCACGAAATCCGCAAGCGCATCATTGAGCGCCTGGTATCCTATCGGCAGCGCCATCAGCGCGACCACGTCGCCCGGGTTGCCCAGCGCAAATGCCAATATCGCGCCGTACGTAACTACGCTCATCATGCCGCAGACAAATGTTTGCAGCGCGCTCAAGCTCACCCTGCGTCGCTTTACGCGCACGCGCTCGTCGCTAATGCGCGCAAGCCTGTCAAACCACAGCTTGTGCAAGCCGGCGCAGGTGTAGCTCTCATAGTTCGCAAACAGCGCCTGTGCGCCGCCCACGTAGGCCGCCTGCAGCTCGGTGAGCCTGCTGGAAACAGCCTTCAGTCGCTTGTCTATACACGCGCATAGCAGTATCTGCGCGCCTGCCAGCAGGAGAAACGCTGCGCTGAGCCGCAGCGAGGCCGCAATGCCTATCAGCGCGCAGATCGCCAGCACGGATGTGCCCTTGACTAGCATCGAAAAGAAGTCCTGAAAGCGCATCATCACGATGTCTATGCCGTCGTCGATAAGCTCTACCAGCATGCCCTGGCGGTACTTCGCGTCATAGACCGGCAGTTTCAGCCCCAGCGCACACCGGAGGTAATGCGACTGCATGTGCACCTGATTGCGGAAGTACACATGGTTGTACTCCACCATATTGCGCCGGTCGCCCGCGACCATCCAGTATGCGTACACCAGCCACAGCGCGGCCAGCGCCGCGATGCGCACGCCGCTGCCGCTCTCCAGCGCACCGTACAGCAGCATCAGTATCACCGGCGCGGACACCTCGCCCACACCGTAGTGTATCAGTGAGCGCGAGACCAGCATGAACAGCATGCGCGGGTACGTGCCGCGATGTATAAAGCGCCTGATAAGCGCAAATGTCCTGCGCACGTCAGTCATACAGCCGTCCTCCCTTCAGCGTCAGCACCCTGTCAAACTCCTCCCGCGTCTGCGTGCGATGGGTGGCCACGATGATGCAGGCCTGTGCGAGCTGCGACTTGAGGCGCGCAAGGCACGCCCGCTCAACCTCCACGCTGACGTTTGAGAACGGCTCGTCGAGCAGCAGCACGGGGCTGTTGCGATATATGTGGCGCGCTATGACTATGCGCTGCCGTTCGCCACTGGACAGCGGATCACCGTTTGGCCGTATCCACGCATCCTCGGCCGCATCCCGCGCAAGAAAGTCCTCGCAGCCCGCACACGCCCGCTCAAAGCGCGCCGTGTCCATAGCCAGCCCGAACAACACATTGTCACGAAACGAGCCTTCGATAAACGCGGGCTGTGCAGTGTACTGCACGCTGGCCCACAGCTCCTCGCGGCTCATATCCGCGCAGGGCCGGCCCTCCAGCGTCAGCAAACCGCCGGTGTTGCGCAGGAATCCGCCAATGAGCTTGAGCAGCGTGCTCTTGCCGCAGCCCGATGTGCCCACTATCGCGTACATATGCCCGGGTTCAAACACCGCGTCCACACCGTCGAGCACGGCGGATCCTCCGTCGTATGAAAAGGATATGTCCTTTAGCTCCAGCGCACCCTGCAGCTGGCGTTCGCCGTGCGCGACCGACACAAGACGCTCGCTGCGCAACTGAGCGAGCCGCTTTACCGTGCTCTGGCACCGCGTTAGGTCGTCCAGAACATCGCTCGACTTTTCGAACAGGTCACAGAGCTTCTGCACCGTCACTATGGATGCGTACACCGTGCCTATGGCGATAGAGCCGCTCAGCCACATGACCAGCCCGGACACTATGACTAACAGCTCGCTGAGCAGCCGCCCCGCGCGAAATCTGCCGTCCACGCGTAGCAGCGTGTCCAGGCTGCGTCGGCTCTCCTCATTCCACCGAAACGCGCGCTTCTCCAATGCAGCCAGGAGCTTATCAGGATCGAAGCAGGCCATGCACGCCTCCATCTTGTCCGCCACGGCTCCCAGCAGCTCGAACCACTTGCCGTAAGCCTGCCGGCGCGCCTCATTCTGCGTATCCAGCTGGTCATTCAGCTTCTTGATGCTCCATATAACGCCGAACTCTATCGCGATGAGCACCACCGTGGCGGCGGGATTGACGATAAGCCCATAGACCATGTACACGGCGATGCTTATAAGCCACGTGCAGCTGCCCTCCAGCGCGGCGAACCCGTCCTCGGCGACCTGGCGCACGTCCCGGGCGGCGACCGTGGCCAGCTCGCCGCCGGGCATATCGCTGTCCATGCCGGACGCGATGCACCTGCGCAGCAGCCTGCGCTGGAGCCGGCCGCTCTCGGCGTTGGCCAGCCGCATGCGCAGCCAGAGCGCGCCCGTCTGCATGAGCTCCAGCGCCGCCAGCCAGAGCAGCGTCCACGCGGCAGCCCGGGCCGCGGACGCGCCCGCCTCTATGGCGGAGAACAGCCCGCCCAGCGCGTTCACCGCCAGCACGGAGGCCAGCGAGCGGGCGAGCGCGAGCGCCACCATCGCCGCCGCGCACCTGTGGCTGCCCAGCAGCCGCTCTATGGCCAAGAACCTAGCAGCCAGCGTTGAAAACATTTTCATACTGCATTCCTCTGCAACATCGATAAAGCCATGCAAGAATCATCATGCTAATAAGCCATCAATTGCTTATCATTAATCTTCGATAGTAACTACACCAACTTCTTGGAGTTTTTTTAGAAGTTGTGATGTTAGTTCTTCTATCTCTTCATGCGGAGAATCATATTCTTGCGCAAGCTCTGTTATAACATCAGAAACATCGATTGAC
>DVNK01000046.1 GCA_018714445.1 Candidatus Fimadaptatus faecigallinarum
CACCATATTTCGACATTGCTGCTTTCAACCCGCAGTAAAATGTGTCGAATTTGCGTCTTGCAGTATGTTAATTATTAGAAAAATGTGATTTTTGAAATAGACATGTCGCCAGCGGTCACAGAAATCACCGACAATTGTATGCGGCATATATGCAAAACCCTATCGGCGGCTCATGTTAGCAAATGCTCAGGCGCGCAATGCTCAAAACGCGCCATTATCCTTCAGTTCACCATTTCTATACTAACCCACAGAACTGCTCCCGTCGCGCCGAACTGGTATAGCCGCGCCACGCCAAAGCAAAAAAAACCCGCCAGGCTCCAACCGGTGACTTGCGACGCGCGCCAAATTCCACTTAATGCTGCTACCTTCCGGTCCTGACATGGTTCGTGGCATGACGCCGTACAAGGCCGATTTTCATCGCCTGACAGGCTCAATCATTATATCACATCGCGCTCAAAAGCGCAATACCCATTCATGCGTTTTGAGCAGGGCAATTGCGTAAATTCTGGCGCATGGCTCAGCGTCATTCGCCAGCCACGCTCAGCTCGGGCACGATCGCCGACGGCGCACCGCAGCAGCTCCCGCCCGGCATGCCAAACCAGAGGTCCGAGCCGACCTCGCTGATATTGCCCAGCAGCTCAAGGAAGTTGCCCGCAATCGTGATGCCCTTTACCGGACGATCTATGCGGCCATCCTTTATCAGATATCCGCGCGCACCCAGCGAGAAGTCGCCGCTTATGCCATTGGCGCCCGAATGCATGCCCATTATGTCGGTTACCAGCAGGCCGTTGCCAACCTCGCTCAGCAGCTCCTCGAACGGCCGCTCACCCGGCTTGATGTAGAAGTTGGTCGGGGCCACCGTTATGCTGCCACCCAACGACGGCCGTGACGCATTGCCGGTGGTCGTGACGCCCTGCTTATTGGCAGTCTTTAGGTTGTGCAGCAGCGTGCGCAACACACCATCCTCGACCACTGCTTTGGTATACGTAGCCACGCCTTCAGCATCGAAGGGAGTGGATGCGCTTCCATCCGGACGCAGCGGATCATCGATTATCGTGACGCACGGCGATGCTATCCGATCGCCTTCGCGATCGCGCAACAGCGACAGGCCATGCTGAGCCGCTTCCGCACTGAACATGCCCGCAAACGTCTCCAGCAACCCCGCCATTACGTCCCGGCGCAACAGCACCGCATACTTGCCAGACGCACACGGCCGCGCTCCCAACATGCCCAGCGCCTCATCCGCCGCCTCACGCGCCAGCGAATCCGTGTCCAGCATATCGCGATTGCGTCCGAATCTCACCGCAGAGCCGGTCGCCGTATCGCCATCCGCCTCGGCTACCGCCGACACATATGCACCTATCGCGTTCTCGGTATGGCTCAAATCCAAGCCGAGCGAATTGACCAGCCGCGTCTGCGCGCGCTGGCTGACCACGGCACAGCCCTGTACGCGCTTTATCCGCTCGTCCAGCTTGAGCGTCGCGCGTTCCAGCTCCAGCGCCGCCGCTATCTTGTCGCGCGCGGTTATCTGCTCCATCTCGGGCGCAAACGCATTGACCTGAGCATAGCTGTCGCTGCCCTCAAACAGGAACTCCTTATCGTCGTTGTCGACCAGCTCAGCCGATGACTTGGCGCTCTCAATCAGCCAGCCAATCGACTCCTCGTCCAGCACACGGGTGGACGCATAGCCCATCTTGCCTTCATACAGTCCGCGCAGGCTCAGTCCCAGGCTCGTGGATATCGAATAGTCGTCTATCTCTCCACCTATCGCCGATATCTCCATGTCCTCGCCGGATATGTAGCAGCACTCGGCGGCCTCGAACCCGGCACGCTTCGCCTCGGCAAGCACGCGCTTTATATATTCGTTCAGTTCCATGCTTATCCTCCTATTGACGTCCGCCGACCGTCATGCTGGTCACGCGTATCATCGGCTGGCCTACGTTCACCGGTATAGAGCCGCTCAAAGAGCCACACATACCCTGGCTCATGCTCATATCGCGGCCTACGCGGTCTATCTTCATTATTATCTCCGAACCCTTGCCCACCAGCGTCGCACCGCGCACAGGCGTATCTATGTGGCCATCCTTGACCAGATATCCCTCCATGACCGCGAAGTTGAATTCGCCGGTCGACGGATTCACCGAGCCGCCGCCCATCTTGGCCGCATACAGCCCGTCGCCCATCGTGCGTATGATCTCCTCCGGGTCGTCATGGCCGGGCGCTATGAACGTATTGCGCATGCGCGACGTAGGCGCAAACGCATAGCTCTGCCGACGCGCCGAGCCGGTCGGGGCCATGTTCATGCGCCGGCCGTTGAGCCGGTCTATCATGAAGTTCTTGAGCACGCCGTTCTCTATCAGCACCAGTCGCGTAGTGGGCATGCCTTCGTCGTCTATGTTGGTCGAGCCCCACTCATTGGGCAGCGTGCCGTCGTCTATCGCAGTCACGCAGTCGGCGGCGATCTTCTGGCCCAGCTTGCCCGCGAACTCGCTGTTGCCGCGCGCTACCGACGTGGCCTCCAGCGAATGCCCGCACGCCTCGTGGAATATGACCCCGCCAAACCCGCCGTCTATCGCAACCGGCATCACGCCCGCTGGGCACACCGGCGCGCGCAGCATCGTCACCGCGGTCTGAGCCGCCGTCTTACCAAGCTCGGCCGGGTCCACGCGCGTGTCGAACAGTTCAAAGCCCATCATCGCCCCCGGACCTACGAAGCCCGTCTGGTTCTCGCCGCCGCCCGACGCGACCGCCTGCACCGCAATGCGCGTATACACGCGCCGATCCTCAATTAGCAGTCCATCGCTATTGGCTATCGCGACCGACTGGTCGATCTCGCGCAGCGACGCGCTGACCTGCGATATCGCGGTGTCATGCGCCTTGGCCGCGCGGCTCGCCTCCAGCAGCTTGCGCACCTTGCGCTGGCCCGACACATCGCCCGGCAACTGGCGTATCGCATGCACATTGGTCGCCAGTGAACGCGTAAGCTGCACCTGCCTGCTCAGGCTCTGCTCGCCCACGGCCGCCGCTGCCTTGCGCGCGCACGATAAGAGTCCCTCAAGCGTTGTATCATTTGTATGTACGTAGACCGCGTTCAGACCCTGGTATATGCGTATGCCCGCGCCGTGATCGCGCGAGTTCAACGCATTCTCGACATTGCCGTCCATCATCGATATGCCGCCGCGCAGCGTGTCTTCGACGAATATCTCGGCAAAATCGCCGCCGGTCGACAGCGCCTCGGCCAGCACGGCCTCCGCCGTTGATTTAAGAAGCATGATATTCCTCCCCTGCCCTTGCGGGCCATCGCTATTTGCCAAATGGCGCGGATACGGCGCTCATGCGCGCTGTCTTCCGCACTCATTTTACCGCTTTTTGTGAGTTTTATACATTTCATCCAATTGCGCGCGATACTTGCGATACGCGCGCACGCGCTCCTCGCCGCCCAGCTCGCCCGGCTCATAATACGGCATGCCGCGCGCATCGTCGGGCGCATACCGCTGCGGATAGTAATGACCCGGATAGTCGTGCGGATAGACATAACCTTCGCCACTGCCCAACCGGTCGCTGCCTGCATAGTGAGTATCGCGCAAATGCACCGGCACGCTGGCATAATTGCCCTTCTCGGCGTCGGCCATAGCGCGGTCTATCGCCATGACGACCGAATTCGACTTGGGGCTCTCGCAGACTGTGATTATCGCCTGCGCGATGGGCAGCCGCGCCTCGGGCATGCCCACGAACTCCAGCGCGGTCGCCGCTGCCGCACAGGTCAGCATCGCCTGTCCATTGGCCAAGCCCACATCCTCGCTGGCATGCGCGATAAGTCGCCTGACGATTATCCGCGGATCGACTCCGGCATAAGTCATGCGCGCAAACCAGGCCAGCGCCGCATCGGCATCACTGCCGCGCAATGACTTGCAAAACGCACTGAGCATATCGTAAAAATAGCTCTCGTCCATGCGCATCATCGGCTTTTGTATCGACTCCTGAGCAACGGCGGCATCTATAACGATTCGGCCATTGCGGTCGGGCGCCGTCGTCAACACCGCCAATTCCAATGCATTTAACGCCGTGCGCACATCGCCGCCCGCGGTAAACGCTATGTGCCGCGCCGCGTCGGGCTTTAGCTCCACATCCAGCCCACCAAAGCCGCGCTCCTCGTCGCTCAGCGCGCGCCGCATCGCCTCCAGCAGATCAGCCTCGCTCAGCGCCACGAACTGGAACACCCGGCACCGACTCACTATCGCCGGCGTCATCGCGATCATCGGATTCTCGGTCGTTGAACCAATGAAGCGTATCGTGCCATTCTCCATCGCCGGCAGTATCGAATCGGACTGCGCCTTGTTCCAGCGGTGGCACTCGTCCAACAGCAGGTACGTCGGCTGCCCATGCGCGTCCAGCCGGGCACGCGCCCGCTTCAGCACCTCGCGTACATCGGCCACACCGCTGGTCACGGCGTTCATCTTTTCAAACGCAGCATTGGTAGTGTGCGCGATTATTGAGGCAAGCGTGGTCTTACCAGTACCTGGCGGGCCATAAAATATGCAGCTGGTCAACCGGTCGGCTTCTATCGCGCGCCTGAGCAGCCGTCCTGGCCCAACTATCTGGCTCTGCCCCAGAAACTCGTCAAGCGTGCGCGGACGCATGCGCTCGGCCAGCGGCGCATTGCGGCGCGCGCGGCGTTCGCCATCTTCCAGTCCCGCCTGGCCCGCCGCATCATTGCCACCCGACGCGCTCTTGCCACCTGCCGCACGCTCCGCCATAGTAAACAGATCTTCCATCGTTATCCCCTTTGCTTTGCCCCATACTGGCAATTATAAACCATTTTGCCCAAAATGAAAAGTAGCTTTGCGCAATGTCACATGCGCACTTCGTTCTTAACCTGTTTTTCAGTACCACGCGCGCTTCGCTCAAAGCTCCAGCGTGTCGCGCACGCGCTGTGGAGATACGCCGTAGTACTTCTTAAACACCCGACTGAAGTAAAACTGACTCGAATAGTTAAAGCAGCTCGCGATCTCCGATATCGACATGCCGCTTGTGCGCAGCAGCTCCATCGCCGCCGTCATCTCGCCGCGCAGCATATACGACTTGGGCGACATTCCCGTCGCCGCATGCACCGCGTCCCTAAAGCTGCGCTCGCACATTCCAGCCTCGCGCGCCAACTCAGCTATCGGCAGTCGCTCACGCCGGCCTTTTTCCAGCAGCGCCGTCAACTCGCGCGGCGACATGCCGCCCTGCCGCGCGCCCTCAGCTCTTAACAGCCAGTCCGCCAGCAGATACTCAAACAGCGCGTTTGCCAGCGCGCCCTCACGTGCCGACGCGCTGTCCAGGCTCGCCAGGCATCGCTCCAATTCAATTCGCTCCTGAGTGCTCAGCCGCAGTTCGCACACCTCGCCCAATATCTCGGGCGCCTGCTCCGCGTCATACTCAAACCAATAGAACTGCCATCCATCCGCGCTGGCCTCATAGTGCGATATGTCCGCCGTACGATAGATCGCAAGGCTGTTGGGACGCAGCGTGAACTGGTTCCCGTCAAACAGTTCCAGCGCACCCATGCCGGTAAGCGTGCGCACCAACGTATATCCTGCCTCTTCGGCATGTCGGCGATTGACTATATAGCTTTTATCCGCGTCGACGTACCATATCGCATCCAGTCGAGCGCGTTGCATTGAATATTCACCTTGACGCCTTGAAACCAGATATCTCATCCCCAAATCACTCCCATACGTTCCATTATACCATCATTTTGCCGGAAAGTATATCACTTAGTGCGATAGTTTAATGTACTTTTCAGCGAATATGCGCTATATTATAGTCAAAAGATAGATGCGCGGAGGTGCCGGAAAATGCAGGATGGAATACACGGTATGCTGCCTCGGGAACAGATGTGCGAAGGCGCTAAGAAGTATTGGGACTTTTACAACATGGTCCCGGGCGCAGGTTTTTATCAGCGCGAATTCGGATATTACTCGCTGGAGAAGTGGCAGCGCGAAGAGGGTCTGGACAAGGATGCCGACCTGGACAAGCTGTTCGGCTTTGATCCGCAGGGCCGTGTCGACCTGTACGGACTGGGCTGGTGCGAGGCCGGTTTCGCGCCCACGTTTGAAGAAAAAGTACTCGAAGATCGCGGCGACTATGAACTGGTACAGGACTTTGCGGGCCGCTCCGTGCTGTATTTCAAGGGCCGGCGCAACGGTTTTATGCCCGAATACATCGATCACCCGGTAAAGGACATGCGCACCTGGGAGGAAAACTGCCTGTGGCGCATGGATCCCGACACCCCCGAACGTCAGGCCGCAATGGACGAATACCTCCCCCGCGCAGTCGAAAAGGCTCGCCAGGGCATGTTCGTCGGCCAGAGCCTGGTAGGCGGTTATATGTACCTGCGCTCGCTGATTGGCCCGGAACAGCTGCTGTACAAGTTCTATGACGCGCCCGAACTGATCCACGCCTGCATGCAGCAGTGGCTCAAGCTCGCCGACTCGGTCATAGCGCGCCATCAGCAGCAGCTGTCGATAGACGAGCTGTACATAGGCGAGGACATCTGCTACAATCACGGTCCGCTGATATCGCCTGACATGATACGCGAATTCCTGCTGCCTTACTATCAGCAGCTGTTGGACAACATGCGCCGGCGTCAGCTCGACAAATCCCGTCGACTGGGCTTCCAGGTGGATACCGACGGATTCTGCGAACCGGTCATAGACCTGTTTAGAGAGCTGGGCTTGACGCACATGAGCCCGTTTGAAGTTGCCGCAGGCTGCGACGTGGTACGCGTAGGCGAAAAGTACCCGGATCTGCGCATATCCGGCGGCGTAGACAAGCGCGTGCTGGCACGCGGTCCGCGCGCCATAGACGAAATGATCGACCGCATATTCCCGGTGATGCGCGCACGCGGCGGATATCTGCCGACCTGCGATCACGGCGTGCCCGAAGAGGTATCGCTTGAAAACTACATGTACTTCCGCAAGCGCTGCCTGGAATTTGCTTAAACGCACAGATTTGGACCTGGCTCCGCATTGCAGGCAGTATGGCCGCATACTGCCTGCAACGCGATATGTACTGCGTAGCGCCCTGTTTCGCTAAAATTGCGGCGATTCAGTCACGCTTTTGCGCTAAAATGCGCATTTGGGGTATTGACAGAACGGGCGCGCGGTAGTATAATAGTTCCTGCGTCAAGCAACGCGGTATGACAATTTCATACTTCACACTGTGGAGAAGTCGCCTAGCTTGGTCGAGGGCGCGCGACTGGAAATCGCGTAGACGTCAAAAGCGTCTCGAGGGTT
>DVNK01000047.1 GCA_018714445.1 Candidatus Fimadaptatus faecigallinarum
AGAGATGAAATATCTCCTCATTATCAGCGGTTATTAGAAATACTGAGGGATAATCCGCTTGATTTGGTTGAAGTATATTGTCCTCTGGATATATGTAGAAAGAGAAATATTATCCGTGGAGACCGATATGAAAGCCAGTCGGATGAACAGTACGAATTGCTAGCAAAAAACATAAAGTATAGGTTGAGAGTAGATACAAGTTTGTACAGTCCATCTGAATGCGCGGATATCATTATTAAGGAACTATTTTAGTTATTAAGACGCTGGCTTATCAAGCAAAAAACAGCAGCCATTAAACCATATGACCCAGCCTGTCGAGCAAACCTGTTTCAGCTTGACGCTAGAACAGGCTTGCTCGACAGGCTGTGCGGCCGTCCGACTACCGGGCGGCGGCTTTGCTATGCCTGGGACACAATATCCCGTCTAATATAACATACAGGGTGTTGACTTTGCTGCGGAAAAGAATTAACATTTAAGCGCGGAATTTGATCGCAGAGCGATAGATATGGCCGGAAGGGCGTGAACTCTTATGCGAAGACAGACCAGTCTCATAAAACCCCAGATGCTGCTCATACAGGCGCTGGGGCTGTTGACACTGGGCATCGTAATACTGGTCAAGCCTGAGTGGGCTGGCGCGTTTGTACAGACGCTGCTGGTAGCGGCGCTGCTGGCAAACGCAGTGCTGACCACCGTCACATTGGTGACCGACCACTTTGACGACAACGAGGTCGATGAGGCCGACCCCGACGCAACACTGCTTGAGCGCATGCGCCATGGCTGCGCGACTTTCATGGCGTTCATGCGCAAGCGCCAGCCCCGGCCGCGCATAATAAATGCGGCAATGTCGGTGCTGCTGGGCGTGCTGATAGCGCTGTTCCCGCAGATAATTGCGGGCGGATTTGGTATAGGATTTGGATTGTGGGCACTGTTGACCGGCGGCGTGCAGCTGGCGTTTGCGACGCAGTTGCGCTCGACTGGTACGCGTGGGTTCACGCATTACCTGGCATTGGCGCTTATATCGGTGCTGTTTGGATTGGCGATGATAATAAACCCCATATCGCGACTGGTAGATGTGAAACTTGTTGCGGGCGTATACATGTTGCTATATGGGTTTTCGGTGTTTATAAGCTTTCTGGAGGCCATGTTCAAGTGGGATCTGGATAACTCCCGGCTGCTGGCGCGGGTGCGCATACTGCCGCCGGTCATGTTGACCAGCCTGTTGCCGGTGTGGCTGCTCGACAAGTTCAACATGATGCTTGAGCGCAACAACACCGATTACATATATGAAAAGCCGGCCGTCGATACCGCAAAGCCCGAGGAGATGTCCAATGTTACGCTTGAGATACTGTTTCACCTGGGACGCAACGTGGCGTTGGGCTATGGGCACGTCGACATAGCGCTGGGCAATACGGTGTTTTCATACGGCTGTTATGACGACGCCAGCTCGCGCATGATGGGCTTTTATTCGGATGGCACGTTTATGGTGTCGAGGCTGCAGCCGTATCTGGACTATTGCCGGCGCTGGCAGAAGAAGACTCTGGTCAGCTTTACCATGCGCCTGACGGTAGAGCAGGAGATGCGCGTGCGCAATGCGCTGGACGAGATACTCAGCAACTGCAAACCGTGGCGGCCGACCGAGCGCAATTCGACCGCGATAGGCCAGAGCGCACATGCCAGCAGCATGTTCCCGATAAAGTACTTCAAGGTCGAGTCGGGCCCGTTTAAGATATACTCGGTTTTCAGGACCAACTGCGTGGCGATGGCCGAGATACTGGTAGGTCAGAGCGGGCTGAAGGTGCTGCCGACACATGGCATAATAACGCCGGGTTCATACTATGCGTTTTTGGAGCGCCAGCTTAAAAATCCGGACAGCCCAATCGTGCGCAAGACCGTGTATAAGATAAAGGGCCGCAATCCCGATGCTGAAATGACGCGTTGAGCGCGTGGGTTTTACCAATTATACTTGCGGCCGGCGGTTTGATTAGCGCGGCCTGCCGGCGCACCGCCGAGTGGAATTTGCGACAGGTGATCGGACGTGGATGCGCCTGCGCGTTACTCGCATAATAACGCGATGCCGCGCAAAAACTAATATCCCCGGCCGCCATATGCGGGTCGTGCCGGATAAAGGAGTGAGTGCATGAGCGACATATACTATGGCGGCGATATAGTCACGATGGCGTCGGACAGCCATGGCGCGACAAATCCTGAAGCTGTGCTGGTGGCTGATGGACGCGTGCAGGCGTTGGGCGCGTTGGAGCAACTGCGGGCGCTGGACAGCGGCGCGGCTTTGCACGATCTGGGTGGCGATGCGCTGCTGCCGGGCTTCATAGACGGGCACAGTCACATAGTTCAGTATGCGAGCACATTTGGCTGCGTGGACATGACAGGCTCGCGCAGTCTGGACGAGGTGGCGCGGCGACTGCGCAATGCGCTGCGCGAGCGCGGTCGGGAAGCACTGCGCACTGGCGACTATGGGATGCTGGACGAATGGCTGGCCTGCTTTGGTTACGATGACAATGTGCTGGCCGAGCGCCGCCATCCCGACAGATATATGCTGGACAGGGTATGCGCCGAAGTGGCAGATGAGCTGAGCGAACTGCCCGAGCAGGCGCGGCGGGCATTGGCGCACACGCCGGTGCTGGTAACGCATGCGTCGGGGCACGTAGGGGCAATGGACAGCGAAGCGCTGCGGCGCGCCGGCATAACCGCGGATACCGAGATCCCGGGCGGCCATATTGCGCGTGATGCTCAAGGCGAGCCTACAGGCTATGCCGAGGAGGCCGCGTTCATGCGCGCGGCGGCGCAGGTGGGTGCGCCGTCCCAGACTCAGCGGCTTGCACGACTGGACGCGGCGCAGTGCGAATATCTCAGACACGGAATAACGACTGCGCAGGAGGGTCTGGCGCGGCGTGCGGACGTGGCGCTGCTGGACGCGGCGGCGCGTGCGGGTCGACTCAAGTTGGACGTGGTAGCGTATCAGGACGTGCGCGAGGTTGTGCCGCCGGATGGCATTGTGGATTATGTGCGCTCGGGTCGCGACGACGCGCGGGATCTGATGCGCGAACAGCCGGAACTGGATATGCGCTATCGCGGGCGGCTCAAGCTGGGCGGCTTTAAACTGCTGCTGGACGGCAGCCCGCAGGGGCGTACTGCGTTTTTGAGCCAGCCCTACCTGCCCGCCCAGGATCAGGGCGAGGATTACCGCGGCTATCCCGCGATGGACGACGCGCAGGTCGAGGCGTATATGCTGTACGCCGCGCGGCGCGAGCGGCAGATACTCGTGCATTGCAATGGCGATGCGGCGATAGATCAGCTGTTGCACGCGCAGCGCATTGCGTGCGCACAGGCCGGAGCGGCGCGCAACCGCAATGTGGCGATACACGCGCAGCTCATGCGGCCCGACCAGCTCAAACAGCTGCCCGAAGTTGGGCTGATGCCCAGCTATTTTGTGGCGCATGTGAAGTATTGGGGCGACGCGCATCTGCGCAATCTGGGGCCGGAGCGCGCAGCTGCGATATCGCCGCTGGGTCTGACCGAGCGGTTGGGCATACCGTTTACGCTGCATCAGGATACGCCGGTGCTGCCGCCGGACATGCTGGAAACGTTGAGCATCGCTCAACAGCGCATAAGCCGTGAGGGCGTACATCTGGCTCGCGCGGGCATAACCGACGCCAGCCGCGACGCACTGGTGCGCGCGATCACGGCGTGGGGTGCATATCAGTACTTTGAAGAGGCGCAAAAGGGCACGCTGGAGCCGGGCAAGCGTGCCGACATGGTGCGGCTGAGCGCCAATCCACTTTCGGTCGATGCACAGGCGCTGGACTCGATAGAGGTGCGCGAGACTTACGTGGCCGGCGAGTTGGCGTTTCAGGCGTGAGCGCGGCCTGGCGTCATGACTGTGCGTCTATTGCGGTATCAGAGGTGACGAACATAAGCGGAGCCGCGCCGGCGGAGCTCGCTGCGTGCGGCGAATGAAATGGAGGTGCAACGATGAAGCAGAACAATACCAGGAATCCCAACGGTGTGCGCGTGCTGGGCACGTACAGCGCAACCAATCCGGTGACGCCGATAGCATATGCGATATTCGGAGTAGGCCTGCTGATAGCGCCGGTCGAGTTCATGAGCATAAGCGGATTTGCACTGGCGGCGCTGTTGGCGCTTGTAGGGATATACTATATACTCGTGTACATACGCTCGGACAAGTCGGGCGCGTTTACGCGTCAAGACCTGACGCTGGGGCTGACTGCATTGGCTGGAGGCACATTGCTGTTTGCGATGCCCGAGGCGCCGCATGGCGTGTTGCCGCTGGTGTGGGGCGGAGCGCTCGTCGTCGGCGGGTTTGCTAAAGTGCAGACGGCGGTGGACATGTATCGATTTGACGTGGCGGACTGGTGGCATTGCCTGGTGGGTGCGGTATTGGCGCTGGCACTGGGCGTGGTCGCGCTGTATGACCCGTTCCGCGCCGATGAGATACTGCTGCGCTTCATAGGCGGCAGCCTGACTGCCGAGGCATTGATGGATGCGTATTGCGGGCTGATGCTGTATAGATTGCACCGTGGCAAGCTGCGTTCGCTGTCCGACGCACGCGAACAGCGTGCCGCCGACCGCGCGGCCAACAAAGCCAAGCGCCGCGCCGACGCCGAGGCTAAAGCAGATAAGGCAAATGACGCTATGGTGACGACGGGAGCCGCAGGCAGCCCTAAGGCCAGCGAGCCCAACAAGGCCGGTGCTGCCGCGCCTCAGACCGCCAAATCACAGCAAGCGACAGCGCCGGGAGCGACGCCTGAACCAGGTTCAGCGTCCGGGCATGCCGGCGATAATCAGGATGGCGGCAGCCAAACCTGACGCGTAAGGCAATTGCGATGACGCGAAAGGCAATACCGAAATAGACCAAACTGCCCGACGCAACATAAGCGCCGGGCAGTTTGAGCATCTAAAGCTTGCAACAGCGTACTTGCCTGCAAAGGCGCACGCTTGTCGGCTTTAGTTAATGAACTCACGGCATGCGGTTAACTGCCGGCTTGCCGTTTCATTTGCAGGTATGGTAAACTCGCTTGCGGCACTTGCCGATATACTGGCGTATTGCATACTTTGCAAATATTCCAAAGCTGTCCGACGCAACATAGGCGTCGGGCAACTTTTACCGGCACAATAAGCTGGAACCGAGTTTTGCGCCATGCCGTCACCGCCTGTTGTATCATTTTAGCGGATAAACCCTGTCGCGCTTATCACAGCGTTATGCCAAGCTTTGCGGCCTGTGTGCGCACGTAAGCGGCGGCGGTGTCATAGCTCGCCAGATCGGGCAAGTGCTCTAGCATCACCGGGAGGTCGGGCTCAAGCGCGTTCAGCGCACCCAGCAGCGCGGGATAGTCGAGCATACCGGTGCCGGCGATTGTCTCGTCGAGGTGTACCAGCATGCGCTCCAGGCGCAATATGACGTCCTTTAAGTGGCAGGAGAGTATGTGCCTGCCCAGCCTGGCGATGAAGTCGGTCATGAGCTGAGCGTTGTGCGCATAGCGCTCGGGGCTGCTTATCAGATTCACCGGGTCGAGATGTACGCCAAAGCGCGGTCTGTCTATCATATCGATAAGTCGGGCGTAGCTGGTTGCCGAGTCGGGTATCATCCATTGCATGCATTCCAGTGAAAAGCATGCGCTTTGCGGAGCGGCTTCATCGATTATCTGCTGCACGGTGCGTGCGACCAGATCGTAAGTCGCATCGGAGTCAAAATCGGGGAAGTAGCGATCCCATTGGGCGTCGCTTGTGGGATTGCCTGAGACGTTTACGCAGCAGCGCGCTCCAATGCGGTCGGCCAGCATCAGGCGCCGGATGCTTCGGTCGATATTGCGGGCGCGCAGCTCAGGGTCGGGTGCGAGCATATTGTTCCAAATGCCGACCTCGGCGATTACTATGTCGTGCTCTATGGCCGCCTGACGGTATTCGGATATCAGTGAATCGGGGGCGTTTTCGTCGAGCGGACAGTAGGCGGCGCGGTAACCCTTTGCGCGCAGCTCGGCTATCCACTCCTCGGGGGAATGCGTGTCGCGTATCGGTGCGCCCAGGCGCATAGGCTTACCTCCTCACTTGTTGGCCAGCAGTTCTATGACGGTCTTGAGCTGAGGCTGAGAATCTATGTATGCGTAACAGCCGGTGTCCCATTCGCCGCGCTGAACCATCGGCATGCCGATTTCGCCCAGGCGCGATATTACGCCGTTAATGTCTTTGACCCAGAACGCGATGTGATGTACGCACTCGCCGTGCTCATCCAGGTAACTGCGCCATGCGCTGGGGTTGTGATCGGGCTCGATCAGTTCAATATTTATGTTGGGGCCCACATCGAAGAACGCCTGCTTAATGCGCGCGGGTGTGGGCGCGCCGTTGAACGTGGTATGCGACTGTTCGTAGGGCGCGGTCTCGCTGACGGTATAGTCTGCGCCCAGCACTTGCTTGTACGCTTCAGCGGTCGCGACTATGTCGTTGCAGAGTATGCCTATTTGGCAGACGATGTTGGTGCCCAATGGATTTTCCATAAACTCGCCTCCGGTTGTTTTTTTATTATTATAATATCGTGCGCAGTCGCTGTCAATCGCGAGCCGCGATGAAATATCGATTTGAATCGATGAGTTTGAGCTGCAAATACAAATCAGGCGGTTGCCCAGCGCGTGGCCGGCAGCCGCCTGATTTAATTAAGCGTGGCTATGTGAGTTTGTCGCGCGGCACGTCCCGTTGATGCAGCCGTTCGTGAACCTCATGGCGCAGCAGCGTGTACAGCACCGATGCCAGCGGTATAAACAGCAGCATGCCCACTATGCCGAACATGCCCTGACCTAACACGACGGCGGCCAGCGTCCATATGGGCTTTAGGCCGATTGAGTTGCCGACCACATGCGGGTAGATCAGGTTGCCCTCGATCTGCTGGAGCAGCAGGAACATCAGTACAAACCACAGCGCAGTCATCGGATCATTTATCAATATCAGCAGTGCGCCCACGATGCAGCCCAGCCATGCGCCTACCAGTGGCACTACGGCCGTGACCGTTATGAACACGCTTATCAGCAGCGCGTAAGGCATGCGGAACAGCGTCATGAACACGAAGAACATAACTCCCAGAATCAGCGCTTCGGTGCACTGACCGGCAATGAACGAGGAATATGTGTCGTGCGCCAGGCGGCATATGCTGACCACGCGATCAGCGCGCGGCTCGGATACGAACGCGTATAGCAGCTCACGCGCCTGTTCGTTGAGTCGTTCCTTGCTGGCGAGTATGTACAGCGCAAACAGCACGCTGAAGAAAGTATCCATTACTCCGGTCGCTGCCTGCGCGACCACGCCGGTGGAGAACGATACGCCGCTTATTACCAGGTCCAGCGTCTGACTTAACTGCCGCTGGATATCGGCGCTGGAGGCCGGTTCGCCCAGCGACTGAAGCAGCATGTCAAGCACGTCGATGTCGTATTGCTTGATGAAGTTGTCTATGCGCCGCACTATCGCCGGCACCATGTCCAGTATCGTAAGCAGCGTGCGGTACAGCTCCGGCAACACCAGCGTAAGCACCAGATATACCGCCCCAACCAGCAGGCATACAGTTATGAATAGGCTCAGCGCGCGCTTGAATCGCCCCAATCGTTTTCGCCGGTCCAGCCGCGTCAGCAATCGTTCGATCGCGCTCATGGGTACATTTATTATAAAGGCCGCAATCGCGCCCCATGCCAGCGAAGCCGCCGCACTGCCCAACCACCGCAGCGCCATTACCACATACCCTATGTTCAACAGTACAAAGCTCAGCACTATCGCAAATCCAATCACGATTATTGCGGATGTAAGCGTAGTTCGCCGTTTCAACTCAATCTACTCCTCGTAAACAGACGTCTGCATCATACAATATCAATAAATGATACCACATTGAAATTAAGATAACGTGAAAATGAACGGGCTATGCAGTGACAAAGAAGTAAACAATGGGCAAAAAAATCGGAATTTTTTGTGCACGC
>DVNK01000048.1 GCA_018714445.1 Candidatus Fimadaptatus faecigallinarum
GACGCAGGTAACATAGTCTTCACATGCATACAAAGCATTTTTTCATACAAATTTCGCTACAATTCTGTATGTAGCACTTTGATAAGATATGTGTTTAATATAAACATGAGTCCATCCACAATCCGGATGGACTCATGTTAGATTAATTTTCAGCAGCGTTTAAGGTAAAGTTTTAAGCAATCCGGTGCCGTGTGCAGTGTGCAAAAAACCAACGCCGTGTCAGCGCAACTGCAAACAGCACTTCACTCAAAGCACATACCGTCTACAAACAGGTCCTGGAAATCCGGCCGTGCCGACAGCTCCAGATACTGCATGGAACGCGCTATCGCACTGGCGCGTTCAAGGCGCGCGCCATCCAACAACATCTTCTGTGCGCCCGCGCCCGCAGCATTGCCAACCGGCTTCATGCGCTCCAGCAGCTCGCGCGGCAGCAGCCCAATTCGCGCCGCTCGCTCGCGGTCTATGTAGTTGCCAAATCCGCCCGCCAGATAAAGCGCGCCAATCTCATCATAACCGCAGCCGCGCTCCGCCATAAGCGTCTGTATGCCGGCCGCTATTGCCGCCTTGGCCAACTGCACCTCGCGCACGTCGCGCTGGGTTATCATAATATTGCCCGTCAGCTTGAGCGCAGGCCGGCCCTCATCCTCGCCCGCCAGTTCGCCCAGCTCGTCCTCATCCATGCCGCCCATCTCGTCTATATACCCCATGTCCAGCATCTCGGCTATCGCATCCACCAGGCCAGAACCGCATATGCCCTGAGCTTCGCCGCCGCCCAGTACGCTTATATCCACGCCATCGTGCAACCTGACCCGCGATATCGCGCCAGTCACGCCACCCATGCCATGCTTAATATGCGCACCCTCCAGCGCCGGTCCCGCCGCCGTCGAGCAGCAGACTATTCCGTCGCGGTTGCCCAGCGCGATTTCGCCATTGGTGCCAATGTCCACCATGAGGCACAGCTTTTCTGCCTTGTCCATGTCGCAATCCAGCACGCACGCCACCGTGTCCGCACCCACATACCCCGCAACGCAGGGGCCTGTCGTCACCCGAGCGTGCTCAAAGCTGAATCCCAGCTCGCGCGCAGGTACATTTACGGCATCGGTCACTGCCGGTATGAACGGCGATACGGCTATATTGCGCGTCGTAAGCCCGCAAAACAGGTGCATCATCGTCGTGTTGCCCACGGCCACAATGTGGAATATCCGCCCGGTATCTATGCCCGCGCGCGCAGCCATGTCGCATATCATGCCCTCAAGCTTGTTCACGACCAGCGCCTGCATTTGTCCCAGGTTCTCTTCGGACTGAGATGCATAGTCGCTGCGCGATATGACGTCGCCGCCATATACGCGCTGCGGATTGAGCGCGCTGGCCACGTCCACAGTCGCACCGCTGCTCAGATCGATGAGGTATGCAACCATAGTAGTCGTGCCTATATCGACCGCCACGCCATATACGCCCTGACCCGGCTGTCCAAGATACAACAGCTCGTCGCCCAGCCACACCGCCTCGGGCTTAAAGCCGCTCTCGCGCAACGCATACGGCAACCGCTTCAACTGCCCAAGGGTCAACTTTACATCCAGCGCCGCACGCAGCCGGGCGCTATCGCTGCGCGGGTCGTCAAGCGTCGGCACGGGCAGCTCAATCACGCGCGCACGCACCGCCGGCGACACCGTGTCTACATCAGCTGTGCCCGCAAGTATCTGCGCGCCATGCTCACCCAGTTCCAGCGTCAGATCGCACTCGACGTCTATCGCGCATATCAACCGCCAGCCGGCTTTTAACTCATCCGCAGAAAAAAACGCCGCCTCGGCCGCATCCGCACCCGGAATAGGAGCGCCATCCGCACCCAATATCACCGCACGGCACTTGCCGCAGAAACAGCGCCTACCACACGGCGCATCAAACTGTATGCCGTTTTCCGCCAGCAAATCATAGAGCCGCGCGCCATGCTGCGCATGCAGTTGACACGTCTGGCCAGGCAGCCTGACAGTGACTATGTGTTCCATACAATCCTCCATATATAACCGCGCACGCACATGCGGCGCGTTCGTTGCGTCATTCACCGGCGCCGCGCCGGGCCGGATCTGGCATTGCGCCTGTTGACTTGGTTACTGCCTTTAGGCGAATCGCCGGACTTTGAGCCGCGCGGAACCGCCGCGCCCGACCTGGCATTGCGAGCTGAACGGCCGCCCGAGCCCGATTCGCGCAAGTCGGCCTTAATCGCACTTCTACCACGCTGATCGCGCCCGCCAGACTTTGAACCATACTGGCCGCGTTCGTCCTGCCGCGTCGCGCGCCGGCTGCGTTCATTCGTCCGCGCGCCGCGCCCGGCTTCGCGGGCAGAGCTCTTTGCTCCATTCGGCCTGCGCTCCACGTGGCCGCGCGCGCCGGGTCTGTCATCGCTGCCCGACCCGGGCCGCACCAGGCACTTCGGCCCATAACCTATCAGATCCTCCCGCCCCGCCAGCCTGAGCGCCTGCCGCACAAGCGGAGCATTGCGCGGCACGCTGTATTGCATAAGCGCGCGCTGCATGGCCTTTTCGTGAGGTGAGCGCGCGACATAGACCGGCTTCATAGTGCGCGGATCCAGGCCGGTATAGTACATCGCGGTGCTGAGCGTGCCCGGCGTCGGATAGAAGTCCTGCACCTGTTCAGGCCGCAATCCGCTGTCGCGCAGGAACTCGGCCAGCCTCACTGCATCGGTCAGTTCGCTGCCCGGATGCGAGCTCATGAAGTAACACACCAGATACTGCCTAAGTCCCATGCGCCGGTTTAGCTCTGCATACCGCCGCGCAAACTCCTCGAACACATGTTGACCCGGCTTGCCCATCATGCTCAATACGCGCGGACTGACATGCTCCGGCGCGACCTTCAGCTGACCGCTGACATGATGCGCCACCAGGTCGTTGAAGAACGTGGGGTCCTTCTCCTTCAGCAGCCAGTCATATCGCAGGCCCGAACGTATGAACACCTTCTTCACACCCGGCAGCGCCCGCAGTTTGCGCAACAGTTGTACAAACTCGCTATGGTCGGGTTGCGCCGCGGCGCAGATATCCGGATACATGCACTGCCGGTCGGGACAGGTCCCGCTCTTTAGCTGCTTGGCGCACGCGGGCCTGCGGAAATTGGCCGTAGGGCCGCCGACGTCATGTATGTATCCCTTAAAGCCGTCCATCTGCGTTAGCAACCGCGCTTCGGCTATCACCGACTCGTGACTGCGCGCGGTTACTATGCGCCCCTGATGGAATGTCAGCGCGCAAAAGCTGCACGCGCCAAAGCACCCGCGCGTCGCCATTATCGAAAACTTGACCTCGTCCAGCGCGGGCACGCCGCCCTCGGCGTCATACATCGGATGCCATTGCCGCGTGAAAGGCAATGCAAACACCTCGTCCAGCTCTCGCGTGCTCAAAGGCATCTGCGGCGGATGCGCAACCAGATAGCGGTCGCCATGGCGCTGCGCCAGGCCCCGGCCACGCACCGGATCCTGTTCGCGCGCGCTCAAGTTATACATCTCACAATATGCGCGCTTATCCGCCCTTACCGCGTCGACGTCGGGCAGCTCTATATAGCCTTGAGGTATTTCTCGCATCATTCGGCATGTGCCGCGTATCGCGCGCCGTTCAAGCGCGCCATCCTCCAGCGCCCGGGCAATCTCGAGTATGCAGCGCTCGCCCATACCGTAGCTGAGTATATCCGCTCCCGAGTCGACCAGTATCGAATTGCGCACGCGGTCATCCCAGTAGTCATAATGCGCAAACCGCCTCAGCGACGCCTCGACGCCGCCAATCACTATCGGCACATGCTGGAACGCGCGCCGTATCAGATTGCAGTACACTATCGTCGCCCTGTCGGGCCGACGTCCGGGCGCACCGCCCGGCGAATAGCTGTCGCGCTCGCGGGGTTTCTTGGCCACGGTGTAGTGGTTCACCATCGAATCGATGTTGCCCGCGCTGACCAGAAAGCCTAGCCGCGGCGCGCCAAACCGCTCAAAGTCGGCCGTGTCATGCCAGTCAGGCTGGCTCAGCATCGCCACGCGATAACCCGCATGTTCCAACACGCGGCAGATCAGCGCCGGGCCAAATGACGGATGATCTACATACGCGTCGCCCGATACGTACACAAAATCGGGCACATCCCAGCCGCGCTCAGCCATCTCCTGCGCCGTCACTGGCATGTATGCCGCGCGCTCCGGCTGCAACTGGCTCATAGTGAACCGCCATCCTCCTTCTCGTGGTGCGTAACGCCGCTGTAGACGCGGCGCATGTTGTAATCATGCTTGCCAGCGTATGCGCGCGACACCTCGTCGGCGCTTATCTCAAAGCACAGCAGTATGTCGTTCATGTACATCATCACGTCCGCAAACTCCTCGGTAAACCAGGCTCGCGTGCGCGCGTCGTTCATTATGTCAGCTTCGCCCTTCTTTTTGATTATGTCTATCAGCTCGCCCATCTCGCCCAGCGCCCAGAGCAGCTGGAACGCGCCGCGCGCGGGGTCAAGCCCGCCCCAGTCGTCGCGATGTACCTCTTGCAGTTGACGCTGCATGTCCATCATCTCTGATATCTTAAGGTCCATGTAAACCCTCCTCCCATTCGCGTTCATAACCAATTGTATCACGTCTGCGCACCGCTTCGCAAGTTGCTTATTCACATTGAGCAGTTTATTGCGGTTTTTGGGCAAAATGTTACATGACCTGCCCGGCACGCACGGGCAAGCGGCGCTATATACAATGGACCCCGGACGCAACGCGCCCGGAGTCCACTTAGTTTTTGCATCACAGCGGCAAAGCGCCATCAGCCAATCACTTGAGCAGTTCGGTCAGATTGTTTATGCCCTCTATCTCAGCGGCCACGCAGTCGACCAGCACCTGCTGCTGTGCTGCGATCGCGTCAGTGTAGATCGAGATCTCCTCGGTGAAATCGCCGTCGACCTCCTCATAGCGCGCCATAAGGCTGCGCGTGGCATCTTCGACATCAGCCTTTACAAACGTGCGGCCAGTGCCCCAGTAGAGGTTGTCCTGGTTGTCCTCGCCCCAGAACATGTTGTCCTGAACGTCTATCGTCTCGGGCGAGAAGTACATGGCGTACCACTCGAGCACATTGTTTATCTGCCATGCGTATTCGTCAGCAGCGGTTACCACATCGCCTTCCTCCAGGCAGTCTATGACCTGCTGGCACAGCGCTATGTTCTCCTGCGGAGCCTCGTGCGGCACTATCGGGCGCTCATACATCAGCGACAGCAGCGCCTGCTGCGCAGCCGCGAATGCCTCAAGGCCCTGGCCGGTCAGCTCGCGGCCCTGTGCCCAGTAGTCGGCCATGGCATCTTCGTCGCCCTCAAGCCATGCCGCCATGTAGCCATCGTTGACGGCGACCACAGAATCGGTGAACGCCTGCGCAACTTCATTGTACGCCTCGCACGCATCCTTGAGCGCCTGAGCGTCCGCACCGGCCGCGGTCATTATCTCATCGTCGATGCAGCCCATCACGCGGTCATACTGTTCGGTGAAGTCCAGATACAGCGCCGGTGTCTGGTCGATGTACAGCGCCAGCGCGCCGTAATACTTGAGGTTAAAGTCCATCACGTCTGCGTCGTACAGTTCGGGCGTGTCATACTGGCTGTGGTAGATGTCCACGTAGAACGGGAACACGGTCTCCATATCGCTCTGCAGCAGGAAGCCATTTATGAACGTGGGCACGCCCGCCGCATAATACGAAAAGTCATCCGAATAGGTGTAGGTCTGGTAGCCTTCGGTCAGCACGCCATCCTCGAAGCAGTTCTCCGGCTCGGGCGACAGCGCATATTCATTGGCATAGTAGCTCAGCATCGAGTAGAGCTCAGGCGCGGAATAAGTGCTGGTGTACGTGCCGAACTCATACGCCGGCAATTCAAAATTGATAAACGCCAGCGTCTTGCCGACCCATTCGGGGTGCACGTTGTTTATCATCTCCCATGCGCCCACGGTCCAGTCGTACTGCGTATTCGACGAACCCCACTCCTCGGCGCCATGCAGGCAGAACACTATGTCGTTCTTGGGAGTGTAGCCGGAATCGACCATGGCCTTGGCCATCGCCAGCACCAGGCCGACCGCGCAGTTATCATCCTGGAAACCATAGAAGTGCATGTCGTAGTGCGCGCCCACAACTATCTGGTAATCGCTGCTCTCGCCCTTTATGCGGCCGGTCACATTGTAGGTAGTGCCGGCGTCTATCTCGACGCGGTTGTTCACAGCGAGCGTCGCGGTAACGGCGCCCTCCTCCAGCTGCGCCTGTATGGCCTGAGAATCGGCCAGTCCAATGCTGACGCAGGGTATGCTTATCGGCGCGCAGATGTCCTGGGCGTTGAGCGCATCATCGGCTATCTGGGCAAACCCGCCGACGTTGGCCGCCATTATGGCCGCAGCGCCCTGGTGTTCAGCCTCCAGCATCGGGTAGGTTATCCACCAGTTGGCGCGCTGGTCGATGTCTATCAGCACTATCTTGCCCTCAACATCTACGCCCTCGTAGTCCCACATCGTGCCGTCGCCCACGTATACGACCTCGGCGGTCAGGCCTTCGGCCGGCGTGGCCGCGCTGGCGTAGGAGTAGACCTGATAGCTGTCCTCACCCACGGTCAGGCTCGCGCCATCCATGCTCCACAGATCGCACTGGGCAGCCTCGCGCTGCACGTCGGTCAGGCCGATCTCGGTCATCACGCCCTCCAGGTACTCAGCCGCAGCGTGCTCGGCATCGCTGCCGGCATTGCGGCCGCCGAGTTCGCTGGTCATGTACTCGGGATTCGTCGTAAGCTCATAGGCGATGTCGTAGGCATACTGCTCATCGGACGCAGCTATGAACGCGTCGTACATGGCTTCAAGCTCCGCCGGCACCTGAGCCGTGCTTTCGCCGGATTCCGCTGCGCCCACGCCGGCTATACTCAGCGCCAGCGCGATCAGCACAGCAATGGACAATATCTTTTTCATCAGTGCTACCCCTCACCCAAGGTGTATTTCCAAGCGCATACCGCGCGCCGGATGCAAAACAGGCGTGCCACGATATCGCGGCACGCCTGCTGAGCACGCGCGCTCCGGCTTTCCGGACGCGCGCGGGCACAATTAGGTCAGAGCAAATACGTACTCGTATTGACCTCTTTCACAAGCAGCCGCGCATACGCACAGGCACCAACTCATAAAACGGCATGGCATTTACCATGCCCGGTTCAATAGGACAATAATGTCCCCCGTCTCTTCAACGGGTTTTCGGCATTTGACCCGACCGTCCGTGTAGTCTCAACCTCCGGCTAAGGGCCTCGGGTGGTCAGCGCTAATGTTTAACGCGATTACATTGTATATGGCACGCCCGCTTTTGTCAAGAGTCTGCCATAACGTTTTACCATTTTGTACAATCATTGGCAACCTGTGGCTTAAAATCTGAGCAACATATGCAACACGCGATCCGGTCAACGCTTTTAAGCCGGCAAGCACTGAGTAGCCAGGGCCACGCGATTGCCTTTCCGCCGCAAATGCGAAGCCGCAGGCAATGCCGGCAGCGTCTGCATTATGCAACAGCCATGCAACACACAAATGCAGTTCGCATGCTTGACCAGAATCCACGCAAATAGCATGCCGTCTCAGGCCATGAGTATGCGACTGCGCGCATGCTAATCCAGGCCTGGAGAGCACAGCGCATTTAGTCATGCAAACGCGCAATCCCATTGCGAGATAATCCGCCAAGGACGTATAAGGCTGGCGGCATTTAGTCTTGCATACGCGAAATACCATTGCGCGATAACCGCTTGCCATTATGCATTTAATCTGCCGCGCTCCGGCGCGTCGGGCGATGTACCCGGCAGTTTGTGCAGCTTTGCCCGGGCATGCAACTGCCCGAAGCCATGCCCTGACTGGCAAACCCTGGCGCAAGCGCATCGCGCCACAATGACGACACATTGCCCGCACATGCCCCGAAGCCTCGTCCGCATGCCAAAAGCCGGACGCACGGCCGCGCATCCGGCACAAAAGCCACGAATTGCACGACCATACGCCCGGCTGATTAAGTCATACCGCGCATTGCGAACTGCTCAATGCGCCTGAAGCGATATAAATATCAATCTATTGCGGTGTTAAGCGCCTGATCCAGATCCTCAATCAGCGAATCCACGCTCTCCAGACCCACATGAATGCGTATAAGGTCCTTCGGACGCGTGACGCCATCGCCGCCTACAAATGTGCACAGGCTCTCAAATCCGCCCCAGCTGCAACCATGCTGGAAACGGTGCAGCGCATTTATAACCTTGCGGCCCTGCTCGACTGTGCCGTACGGCTCAAAGCTCATCAGGCCGTTCATGCCGGTCATGTACTTTTTAAACAGTTCGGGCTGGTCATAAGTCGCCGAACCGGGATAGTACACCTTCTTGACCTTTGCGTGTCCTTCGAGGAACTGCGCCACCTTGCGGGCATTTTCGCCATGCTGCTTGAGGCGCACGGGCAATGTGCGCAGGCCGCGTATCAGCAGCCACGCCTGATGCGGATCCATATTGTTGCCCAACATCAAGCGCTCGCGCGACTGTATCTGCTCAATTATATCGCGCCGCGCCGCCAGCGCACCGGCAACTATGTCGCTATGCCCGCCCATGTATTTGGATGCGGTGTGGCAGACTATATCTATGCCATGCTTGATCGGTTGCTGATAGATAGGCGTGGCGTAAGTGTTGTCTATCGCGGTCAATATGCCGCGCGGACGCGCCAGCTCGGCAACCGCTTCCAGATCCTGCATGCGGAACACAAGGCTCGACGGGCTCTCCAGGTATATCAGCGACGTGTTGGGGCGTATCGCCGCGCGTATCTCATCCACCGAGTCGCCGCGTACCAGAGTGCACTCCACGCCAAACTTGCTGCCCAGGTAGTTCTGCACAAAGTCGACCGTGCTGCCATATGCGGTATCGACCATCACGACGTGACTGCCCGAATGCACGCTGTACATGATAGCGCTGCTCATTGCGCCCATGCCCGATGAAAAGCACAGCGCGCCGTCGGCACATTCAAGCGCGGCTATCTTGCGTTCGGCTATGTCTATCGTGGGATTGCTCACGCGCGTATAAGCATAGCCGCCGGGAGCTATGCCGTTTGAGTCGGTGGGCTGTACAAACAGCGAATTTTGGTATATCGGCGGTACGATCGCGCCCTGGTATTTGGCGTACTCGTCGCCCACATGCGCACAGATATCCTCTGGCGTGCGGTGTTTTTTGTCTTCTTCAGTGAGCAATGCCATTTTTAATGCCTCCTGCATGTCAAATGCTGACGCCTTAACGGCGTACCGGTACAATGCTACCACTGATGACCGCAATTGTAAATATATATTGCGCGCTCATTTTCAGCCGCATTCGCGCTCCTTTGCCGCAAAACACATGCGCCCGCGCACAAAATCCATTTACACATCGCCCAACGCATTGTATAATGACGCCATAAAACAAACGCTGGAGGTGGGTATATGCTCGAGCTTTCGCCGCGCCAGATACATCTGGATTTCCATACGTCCGAATACATCGACGGCATAGCCGCCCAATTCGACCCCGACGAATTCGCCCGCACCGCCAAGGCCGCGTCCGTATCGTCCATTACGGTATTCGCGCGCTGCCATCACGGCTGGCTGTACTACGACTCAAAGCGCTTCCCTGAGCGCGTGCACCCGCACCTGAAAAACCGCAATCTGATGGTCGAACAGGTGCGCGCACTGCACAGCCATGGCATCAAGGCGCCGGTGTACATAACCGTGCAGTGGGACTACCAAAGCGCCACGACGCATCCTGAATGGCTGATACGCAAGCCCGACGGCGCACACGAGGGCGGCCCGTTCTGTGAACCCGGCTTTTATCAGTCGCTGTGCGTCAACACCGGTTACTACGACTTCCTTGCCGCTCAGACCGAGGAAGTAATCGAACTGTTGGGCGACGAACTGGACGGCCTGTTCTTCGACATCGTGGGCATACGTCCCTGCATGTGCGCCGCGTGCCGCGTCGAAATGAAGCGTGAAGGCATCGACATGGCGGATGAGATGGAGCTGCGCCGCTTCGCCAAGCGCTCGATAGACCGCTTCAAGCAGCGCATGAGCGCGCTGGTCCGCAGTCACAATCCCAATTGCACTATATTCTACAATGCCGGCCACGTGGGACCATGCACGCTCGACTCGCGCGATGCATACACTCACTTTGAACTCGAGAGCCTGCCCAGCGGCGGTTGGGGATATCTGCACTTCCCGGTCACCGCGCGTTACGCGCGAAAGCTCGGCAAGGACTGCATGGGCATGACCGGCAAGTTCCACACCAGCTGGGGCGACTTCCACTCGCTGAAAAATCAGGCCGCGCTTGAATTCGAAGCGTTCAGGATGCTGTCCATGGGCTTTGCATGCTCAATCGGCGATCAGCTGGAACCATGCGGCAAACTCAACCCGGCTACATACCGGCTGATAGGCAGCGTATATGGCCCGTTCAGCACGCGCGAACAGTGGGCGCGGCCGTCTACGGCTCTCAGCGAGGTCGCCCTTATGACGCCTGAAAATCCGCTGTTCGAGCATCAGATGCCCGAGAGCATTCTCGGCGCGACTCAACTGCTTGAAGAGCTGGCGGTGCAGTTCGACATACTCGACCGCACGATGGCACTTGACGGCTACCGGCTCGTAATACTGCCCGACGACTTCAAGTGCGACGCCGAGTTCGACAAAAAGCTGGCCGAGTTCGTCGCTGGCGGCGGCAAGGTTCTGGCCTGCGACCAGGGCGGATTGACCGATCAGGGCGATTATGTCGCCTGCCTGGGCGCGCACTACCTGGGCCGCAACGAGGTCTACCCCGACTTCATAGTGCCCGAAGGCACGCTGGCTGACGGCCTCGACGCAGACGCCGAATACGCCATATACATGCAGGGCGCGCGAATTGAGCCGCACAGCGCGACCACTGCACTGACCGCGCGCGCACCTTACTTCCGCAGGCAGCGCGACATGTTCTGTTCGCATCAGTACACGCCGTCAGCACACGGCGCGGCCTATCCCTGCGCGGTAAAGACCGATGCCGGCGTGTTGTTCGCTCACCCGATGTTCAGCCAGTATCGCGACAACGCGCCGCGCTGGGTCAAGCTGCTGATCGCAAACGCCATAGATATGCTGATGCCACGGCCGCTGGTAAGACATGACGGGCCGTCCACGCTGCGCGTGTCGCTGCTGGATCAGCCTGACAAACAGCGCACCTGCGTTCATGTGCTCTCCTACGTGCCCGTGCGGAAATCCGCCACGATAGACATAATCGAAGAGCGCACCCAGGCGCGCGACGTAGCGTTGACGCTCAACATACCGCGCAACTTTACCCATGCGCGGTTGGTACCTGAGAATGTGGAGCTAAATGTAGTGCGCACTGAAACCGGCGCGCAGATCAAGCTGCCCTGCATCGACGGCTATGCAATCGTTGAGCTCAGCTGATATGGCGCCTTGAAGCCCCAATTTACAGTGATCAGTCCAAACTTTAATGCGCAGAGCCCCACCATGCTGAGCCGCAAAGCATCGTTTAATGCAATTTAAGTTAGAGACCTATTCCTTATATGCAACCGCGGCGGCGCTAAAATAGCGTCGCCGCACAGACCGTTGACAAAGCCCCTCAATCAGCAGCCAAAGCCACAAAAAAGCCACAAACGACCAAAAGGGAAAGAACAAGCAAGCGTCGAATAGAGTAAAAGTA